>JAKFWA010000023.1 GCA_021732995.1 Planctomycetaceae bacterium
TTCTGGCCTGCGGCCATCTTCTCCCCCTTGTGAAGGGGGAGAAGAAATTGTTAGGCCGTCCAATCCAACACCACTTTGCCGGACTGGCCAGAGAGGGCAATTTCAAAGCCCTTCTGGAAGTCGGTGAAGTGGTAGCGGTGGGTGATGACCGGGCTGATGTCGAGGCCGCCTTGCAGCATCACGGTCATCTGGTACCAGGTCTCATACATCTCGCGGCCGTAGATGCCTTTGATGGTCAGCATGTTGAACACAACAGTGTTCCAGTCGATGGCGATTTCCGCTTCAGGAATGCCGAGCATCGCAACTTTGCCGCCATGAGCCATGTTCGCCAGCATGTCCCGGAATGCGTGTGGATTGCCTGACATCTCGAGGCCGACGTCGAAGCCTTCCTTCATCCCGAGTTCTGCCTGCACTTCTTTGACGGATTTTTCCTTAACATTCAGAGCGACTGTCACGCCCAGCTTTCGGGCGAGTTCCAGTCGATACGGATTCACGTCCGTGATGACGACATAGCGGGCTCCGGCATAACGGACGATCGCCGCGGCCATGATGCCGATGGGGCCGGCTCCGGTAATCAACACGTCTTCGCCGAGAACAGGGAACGACAACGCCGTATGCACAGCGTTACCAAACGGGTCAAAGATCGATGCCACATCACGATCAATCTTCGGATCGTGATGCCAGACGTTCGTCATCGGCAGCGCGATATACTCAGCAAAAGCGCCGGGACGATTGACTCCAATACCCTGCGTGTGAGCACACAAGTGCCGCCGCCCGGCCAGACAGTTGCGACAGCGTCCGCAAACGACGTGACCTTCGCCGCTGACGACTTCACCCGGATGGAAATCGGAAACATTGCTGCCGACCGCGACGATCTCGCCCACAAACTCATGACCGACGGCCATCGGAACGGGGATCGTCTTCTGAGCCCACGCATCCCACTTATAGATGTGCAGATCAGTGCCACAGATGCCCGTCTTGTGAACTTTGATCAGGACATCGTTGATGCCGTACTTCGGTTCAGGAATGTCCTCCAGCCAGAGTCCCGGTGCGGCCTGCTGTTTAACAAGAGCTTTCATCGTCATCTCCGAATGCTGAGTATTTCGTTTATGAACGAGGTCTACCTGAGCCTCATGGTGCGTTCTGGAAAGAACGCGACGGCGTAAATTGCGAATCGTTCAAGTCTCGTATCTTGGATTCGACGTCCGAGATGATAGAATATCGACATCCTGCATACAAGAACTGAAATCCGAAATATCGGAGAATCGTCCCTCGTGAAGAAGAAACCCTCAGCGAAGACCGAAGCCATCGCCGGAAAGTCTGCCGACCAGATCAGCCAGCAGTTGTGCCATCGCGTCAAGGAGCTGCGAGCCGCGAAAGGCTGGTCGCTCGAAGCCTTGTCGACCGCCTGCGGTGTCAGTCGTTCCATGCTGAGCCAAGTGGAACGCAACGAAACGAACCCCACTTTGGCCGTGGCTGTCCGCATTGCTCAAGCGTTTGGAATGTCGCTGGGTGAACTGATTGAATCGCCCGAGAACACGCCGAGCATCCATGTGATTCGAGCGGATGATCGGCAGTATCACTACCGCTCGGACGAAACGTGCCGGTTGCGAACGCTCTCGCCCCTGCATCTGGAGAAGGACGTTGAGTTCTATGAACTGGAGCTGAAGCCGGGCGGAGTGTTGAGGAGTTCGGCACACTTTGAGGGCACGCGGGAGTTCGTCACCGTCCAACAGGGTAAGCTGCGCATCACGTCAGGAGATGATGTCGTCGAAGTCAGCAAGGGCGATTCTGCCAGCTTCCGCGCGGATGTCGCTCACTGCTTGGAGAACGCCGGCCGAGCCGATGCCATCGCGTTTTTGGTTGTCATCTATCAATAGGCTGTCGCCGTGCCTGCGTCTCCTCGTCACTTTCTCGATCAATTGCGCGACGGCATCGCTGCCTGCGAACTCCAGGGCCAGAGCGTGCTGGTCGCGGTTTCGGGCGGACCTGACAGCGTGGCCCTGTGGCGCGGCATTTCCGCTTCAGCGGACGAGTCTCACATTCGGTTTGTCGTCGCGCATCTGAATCACCAGCTTCGCGGAGCAGATTCTGAAACCGATGCGGAATGGGTATCGGCTTTAGCACGCGGCTTTGGCCACGACGTCGTTGTGCGCCGCCTGAATGTTAGTGGCCGAGTTGCCACCACCGGTGAAACGATCGAAGAAGCCGCTCGAACTTTACGTTACGCGGCACTGATTGAACTGGCTGAAGAGTTCAACTGCTGCGCCGTGGCGACGGGTCACACGGCGGACGATCAAGTGGAAACCGTTCTCCATCATCTCTTTCGAGGTACCGGGCTCGCCGGCTTGAAGGGCATGCCGCGCCAGCGAATGCTCGCGGACGGAGTGCGACTCGTGCGTCCATTGCTGGGTATCTCTCGCTCTGACGTCGAGAACTGGTTGTCCGAGATCCAACAACCGACCCGGTGCGATATGTCGAACACGGATTTTGCCTTCACGCGAAATCGCATTCGCTCCGAACTGCTGCCGTGGCTGGAGCGCGAAATCAATCCGCAAGTACGGAAGGCGATTACACAGTTAGCCAATCAGGCAGGCGAAGTTTCCCACTGGTTGAGAACTCAAGCCGAAGCCGTGCTCGCACGGGCGCTCAGCGAACAGTCGGACGACTCATTGCGCATTGACGTAACGCAGTTACAATCCGAACCGCGTTGCATCATCCGCGAGGTCTTGCTGGTTGCCTGGCAAAGAAACCGCTGGCCACTGCAGAGCATGGGTTTTCAGGAGTGGCAACGCCTGGCCGACGTTGTGATTACCGGCGGGACGATCACCTTGCCCGGCGCGATCGATGTACGGCGACGCGGGCATTTGGTGATCTTGACCCGCAAGTGAGTCGTACGCCCCGGCGTCAGAAAGCGTTCGCGGTCAGTTTGCTTCGTCCCGCATGCTTTTTTGTTGAACGCCGAGCGAAGATCGCGCGGTCAGGTTGTTGCTGAGAGTGCTTCACGCCACTACGACTCATCCTGCAAAGATGTCTCGAGCCAACCGCCAGAGAATTCGTTCCGTTCCGAGGGCCCGCCGCATGAATTCAGTCAAGAAGCTGACGTTCTTATGGACGCCCGGTTCGCTGACTCTGTCGGTGGTGGTGGTAATTGTGACGGCCACGCTGTGCTACCTCGCGTGGCGGAGAAGCGGTTATCGAGCTTCCTATGGCCTGCTGGAAGTGCTGCGTCTGGTGATCGTGACCATGGCCGTCGCCATGTTTAATCAGCCGGAATGGATCGAAGAATTCAGGCCCGACGAAAAGCCGTCGATTGCGGTGCTGTGGGACGCATCGACCAGCATGAGCACTCAAGACGTCCTCAACGGTGCTTCCACTGGTTCCAAAGTGATGTCGCGTCGCGATGCCATTCAAAAGCTGACCGAGAAAGAGTCGTGGACCCAGCTCACCGAACGCATGAACGTTGTGATTCAACCGATCGCCGAACCCCAACCGGGGCGCGGATCCGACCTGCATGAACCGCTGGCGTCCGCCCCTGAGAAATTCAAGAACCTGCTGGGGGTTGTGCTGGCGTCGGACGGTGACTGGAACGAGGGGCAACCTCCGGTGCAGGCTGCATCCAAGTTGCGTCTGAAAGGCGTCCCGGTATTCGCCGTGCCGGTGGGCAGCACAACTCGCCTGCCCGATGTGGAGTTACTGAGCCTGGACGCACCGACGTTCGGCATCTCCGGCAAGTCCGTTCGCATTCCCTTCACAATTGAAAGCTCACTGCCGCGCGATTTCACCACAACAGTCGTCCTTAAGACCTCTGACGGCGAGGAAGTCTCACGTGAGGTGCGTATCGCACCCATGGGCCGTACAACGGAATCCCTGATCTGGAAACCGAAGGCGACGGGCGACTTCACGGTGACGCTGACAATTCCGCAGCATCCCGACGAGACGCTCACGGACAACAATGCCTTGCAGGCCCCTGTTGCCATCCGAGAAGAGAAGCTGAAAGTGCTGGTTGTCGAATCGTACCCGCGCTGGGAGTACCGCTACCTGCGTAATGCATTGTCGCGCGATCCCGGGGTTGAAGTCTCCTGCCTGTTGTTTCATCCGGGTCTCGAAAAAATCGGTGGCGGCAATAAAGACTACCTCAAGGCCTTCCCTTCGGGACTCGAAGAGTTATCGAAGTATGACGTCGTCTTTCTGGGTGATGTTGGTGTCGATGATAAACAACTCACCGATGAGCACTGCCGCCTGCTGAAAGGGCTGGTCGAGCATCAGGCCTCGGGGCTGGTTTTCATGCCGGGCTGGCAGGGACGGCAGTTCTCGGTTCTGGAGACCGACTTGGCAGACTTGTGTCCGGTGATTCTGGATGAGTCGCAACCCAATGGCTGGGGTTCGCGGACGCCGGGCCACTTTGAACTGACGGAACTCGGGCGTCGCAGCCTGTTGACCAAGCTGGCGGATACTCAGGATGACAATATGGAAGTCTGGGAAGACCTGCCGGGCTTTCAGTGGTACGCGCCTGTGACGAAGTCCAAGGCGGGCAGCGAAGTCCTGGCCGTCCATAAGGACATCAGTAACGAACATGGTCGCCTGCCGCTGCTCGTCACGCGGACGTTCGGTTCAGGAAAGGTGCTCTTCATGGGAACCGACGGTGCCTGGCGTTGGCGCAAGGGCGTCGAAGATAAATACCACTATCGCTTCTGGGGGCAAGTGGTGCGATGGATGGCGTATCAACGCAATATGGCCAAGGGCGAAACGATGCGGCTGTATTACTCGCCAGATCAGCCACAGATGCGGCAAACTCTGGCACTCCATGCCAACGTGATGGAGAAAAGCGGCGAGCCCTTATCGAAAGGCGACGTCACGGCACGCATCAAGGCTCCCAGCGGCAAGATTGAAACCGTGCGGTTCACGTCGTCTGGTGAAGAGTGGGGCACGTTCAACGGGCGTTATACCACTCAGGAGCCGGGCAAGCACGAAGTCACATTGATGTGCAAGCAGACTGGTGCAAATCTCGAGACATCATTCTTCGTGCAGGGCATCGCTGCCGAACGGATTGGTAAGCCCGCGCGGCCGGAAGTGCTGGAAGAGATCGCTCGGGTCACGCGCGGTAAGTTGATTGAACCGTCGAAAGTCAGCGACATCGTGCAGTCACTGGCCAACCTTCCCGAACCGCCGCCATCAGTACGTCGCGTCCAATTATGGAGTCATCCGCTCTTTGCCGGATGTATTATCTTGTTGCTCGGCGTTTTCTGGGTCGGAAGAAAGGTGATCGGCCTCGTTTGATCGACTTGTCTCGCGGGCCGCGTCTGACGAGATACGTGCGCTGGACGTCAAGAACTCATTACCCAGCTCTTTTACTTCTTACGTTTCAGAACGTACTCCATAGCCCTGATCTCGCGACGCGCTGCCGTGCGGGTGTCGATAAACCGGACTTCGATCGCGTATTCGTCGGGACCGCGCAGGTCGAGTACGTGCACAAACTCCTTGGTGTAACCCAGCGCCTTCATCGTAGGGTCATCGTCGGTACCCAGAAGTCTGATGGCGCCGGTCTTCTTGTCCTGCTTGCCTTGCGACGTCACGAAGTACGTTCCGAAGGTATCGAACGCGACCAGCGAATAACGCTGATGTCGCCGGTCGAAGCCGATCGTGAACATACCGTCGAGTGCGTCTTTGTCGGACTTTGCGGTCTGATACTCGATCTGCAGGAACCGTCCGCCGACAGTCATACGGGACGTCGCCGAACCCTGCGACTTCGCAGCCTGTGCTCCTAAGCCCATCAGGATCTCAACGTCCCACGTCCCGACATAGCGAGCCAACTGCTCGTGCTCAGGCCCCGGCAGCATCAACACTCGCGGATCCGGCCCAGGCGGAATGGTGGGCTGCGTTGCTTCCTGTCCAAGAACAAGCCGCACGTCAGCAGCGACAACGAACGCCCAGGCTAGCATCAGAATGTAGGTCTTCATCATGTCTCCACTGGCCGAATGGACTCTCTGCGGATGAAAAAGTTACCGGCTCGGGATGCGAGCGACGGCAGCGAAAAGCCGTTAGAACTCCGCCTATCACCAACAACGAAACTCCCCTGCTGCAATTTGTACAGCGACTGAGAGTCTTGCATGCAACCTGCGATTGCTACAGTCATCAACAACATATTCGAACAACTGCCGATCAGTCGCGAAGTGGCTGAGGCCGCGTTCGCCACGATCATGGATGGCGGTTGCACGGAAGTTGAGATTGCCGCGTTTCTGACGGCGCTGCGAGTCGCGGGTGAGACCACGGAGTTGATCACCGGCGCGGCCAGTGTGATGCGGCAGCGGGCGACTCGCATTCCATGTGCTACGCGCGCGTTGCTGGACACGTGCGGCACCGGCGGCGACCGGTTGCATACGTTCAACATCAGCACTGCGACCGCGTTCGTCGCCGCTGCGGCTGGTGTTCCCGTCGCGAAGCATGGAAATCGCAGTGTGTCGAGTTCCAGCGGATCGGCGGATGTGCTCGAAGCACTCGGCGTGAACGTGCAACTCACTCCCGAACAAGTCGGCCGTTGCGTCGATGAAGTCGGCATCGGCTTCTGTTTCGCGCCACTGCTGCATTCGGCGATGAAGCATGTCGGGCCGGTTCGCAAGGCGCTCGGCTTCCGCACGATCTTCAATCAACTTGGTCCGCTGACAAATCCCGCCGGTGCTGAGTTCCAGTTGCTGGGAGCCAACCGCAATCACTTCGCCGGTATGCTGGCCCAAGCACTGCACACGCTGGGTTCACAGCATGCGTTCGTGGTTTGCGGCAACGACGAACTGGATGAAGTCAGCCTGTGGGGCCGCACCACGGTGCACGAGATTCGTGGTTCGTCACTAACTTCGACCGAATGGTCCGCTGCCACATTTGGTCTGCCGGAATGCCGTGTCGAAGACCTGCGAGTGCAGTCCGCTCAAGAGAGCGCCGCCCGCATTCGAACCATCTTCGCCGGTGAGCGTGGACCCAGCCGAGATATCGTTGTCGCCAACGCGGCGGTGGGATTGCTTGCCGCAGGCAAGGCCGAGAACGCTCAAGCCGCTGCGGTGATCGCTGCTGCGGTGATCGACGCAGGTAAAGCCGCCGCGGTTCTCGAAAAGCTGATCGCCGCAACTCAGGCCAAGTAAGGTCAGCCAGAACCGGCGGTTAGCGCCTTGCCGCTCAGGATTCTCCGGGTTTCGTAAGAAGTCGAGTCTGCCGCCCCGATCCGTATCCGTGTTTGATCTGTGTTTCATCCGCGGCTGCGTCATGAGCTTAGTGAGCAGCACGGCTGAGGCGGTCGTTGAGGGCTCGGCCGAGACCTTCGTCGGGGAACGGATAAGCCACAATCACGTCCACCTGCTGACGATCAAGGCGTCGTAGTGCGGCGAAGAAATTGGCTGCGGCCGTCGCCAGGTTGCCATCGGTCGTCAGAACTTCCACCGCCGCGAATCGCGGATCGTTGTCCGCAACGGTGAGCAGCAAGGCTCCGATACGTTGCGCCGAGACGTCCGCCAGTTCGGCGCGATCCTGCAGAACCTTCAGTGATGTGCGTGGCGCGTAGTGTTGCGGCAACATGCCTGGTGATGGAGCGGCCACCGTCTCAGCCACTTCTGTAGCGCCGTCGTCCACGCGGACCACGCGTTCCAGAGCCTCACGCGTGATACCGCCATGACGCAGGATGCGAACGGAATCGTCAGTCACGAACACGACCGTTGATTCAACGCCGACCTGCGACGGCCCGCCGTCCAGAATCAGGTCGATGCGATCGCCTAATGTTTCAGCCACGTGCTGGGCACACGTCGGACTGAGTTGTCCGAACGGGTTCGCGCTGGGGGCGGCTAAGGGGAGATCAACCAGTTGCAGAAGTTCGCGAGCTTGAGGATGCACCGGCATGCGTATAGCGACACTCGGCAAGCCTGACGTGACCAGATCGGGTACCAGATCCGTCTTCGGCAGCACCATCGTGAGGGGCCCGGGCCAGAACGCTGCTGCGAGTTTCTCAGCAGCCGCGGGCACTCGACTGACGAGCCGGTTCAGCCAGTCGCGTGAGGCGATATGCACAATCAGCGGGTCAAAGAAGGGGCGAGCTTTAGCTTCGAAGATGCGTGCGACTGCGTGCTCGTCCAGCGCGTTCGCCGCTAGGCCGTAAACAGTTTCGGTCGCAATCGCGACGAGGCCGCCCTCACGCAACACGCGCGCGGCCCAGGCTATGTCAGTTGTGATCGGACAGGATCGAGAAGCAGAATCAGTCACGGAAAAGTTCTTCGAGGTTCTTCGCAAAAGTCACCATGCGGGCGTCGCCGCATCAGTCGACGAACATGAATTCATTCGTCAGCAGCAGCACTTGAGCAAGTTGCTGCCACGGTTCAAGGGGAGACGGTGCGCCCGACGCTCGCGACTGTTCAGCGGCTTGCACGAATTCATCCGCCGCCGCGATTTCATCGACCGTCGGCTGCCGTAACAAGATTCGCTGATAAATCGCCGTGATGCGGTCGGGCCGCTGGCCGGCGCCAGCAATCTCCGGTTGAGCCACCAGCGACTTCACCTGCTCCACCACAAAGGGTGAATTCAAGCCAAACAGGGCCTGCTGCGGAACTGTCGTTTGAGGGCGGCGTTCCGCTGTTGAATCGGGGCTGGCGAAATCGAACGATCGGAACAGGCTCGGCAAGCTCTGCCGGTCAACGAGTCCGTAGATCGTGCGTCGGGCATGTTGAGGATCGGCAGCAAGATCGCGCGGGCGTCCGAACATCTGCTGACTGAAGCGCCCCGAGACGCTCAACAGCGAATCGCGCATCGCTTCCAGGTCCAGTCGACGACGATTCATGCGCCACAGCAGCCGATTGTCGGGATCGATCTTGCGGCCATCGGGACGATCGAAACTCGCCTGCTGATACGTTTGCGACAGCACAATCTGGCGCTGCAGACGCTTCAACGACCAACCGTTCTCAACGAGGTCAACCGCGAGCCAATCCAGTAGCTCAGCGTGCGTCGGCGCGTCGGATCTCAATCCGAAATCCGACGGGTTCGGAGCGAGAGGTTCACCAAAGAGGTGCATCCAGACGCGATTTACAATCACGCGACTCGCTAGTGGGTTCTCGGGAGACGCAATTGCTCGCGCGAGCTGCAGCCGACCGCTGCCGTTCGCGAACGGTTGTCGCTCGGCAGACGATGCCACCTTCAAAAACTGACGCGGCACACGTTGAGACGGAGCAGCCGGGTTGCCGCGCACGAACACTCGCGGGTCATACAGTTGCTCTGAGTCATTCAGCACCATCGCGCGCGGCATGTGCTGAGGTGCCTGCACCGCCATGCGATCGATCTCGTTCATCTTGCCGCCAAAGCTGTCTTTCTCGCCGCGCGACATATGATCGCGCGTGCGACTCTTCGGAAAGTACGCGGGGCTGTCCGCGTTCGTGACGATGTTCAACAACTGCTCGCGAGCTTTCACGGCCAGCAGTGTTTCCGCCGTTGCTCCGGCGGATGCTGCGGCTGACGTCTTCGGTGACTTCTTCGAGTCCTCGTAAACGGACTTCAACAAGTCTCCATAGAGTCTCGCGACATCCGCATGGGTCTTCGGCTGTGCGGCATCAAGGGCACTGCGAAGCAACGGGTTGATCTGACCTCGATCCAGGCCCGCAGGCTTCGCTGACCAGTCCTTACGCAAGTCGGCCCAGCGATTGGCGAGATCGCCTTCCGAAACCTTGAACGCATCATGCCACGGTCCGAACACTGGATCGTTCGGCTGAGACCTCTGCTGCAGGAAGCGCCGCCATCTGGCGACCATCGGAGGACGCAGGTCGGTCGGTGCGAGCGATAGAAAGAAGATCGCCGTTTCGAGCGGGTCTGGCTGCGTCGTCGCGGCGTGCACGAGGTAATCACCTACTCGCTGCCGTGCGGTCTCCAGCAACATCGCATACTGATCGTCCAGGAATTTCCGGAGCTCGGCGCTTTTGGCGGCCAGCTTCTGTTCCGATTCCGCTGCCGCCGGATTGCTCCCCGGAGTCTCGATAAGCGGCAATTCCAGTGGCGATTCGCTCGAAGCAAACACGCCATACAGCGAGTAATAGTCTTCCGTCGGGATCGGGTCGTACTTGTGGTTGTGGCACCGCGCACAAGCCACGGTCAGCCCCAGCCAGCCGCGAGTCACCGTATCAATGCGGTCGTCGATGACGTCGTGAATGTTGTTGTCGAACTGTCGGCCCAGCGTGAGAAACCCCATCGCCCCCAGCCGCCACGGTTCCACCTTCGGCTCGATCAGATCCGCCGCAAGCTGTTCCTCAATCATCTGATGGAAGGGCGTGTCGTCGTTGAATGCTTTGATGACATAGTCGCGGTACGTGTAGGCAAACGGCCGCAGGCGGTCGTCGCCATACATCAGCACGCCGTCCTTCGTGTCGGCAAACCGAGCTACATCGAGCCAGTGCCGCGCCCAGCGTTCGCCGTATCGCGGGCTACTTAGCAGGCGATCCACCAGTCGCTCGTAAGCGTAGGGTTGAGCGTCCTGCAGGAAGTCTTCAACCTCGGCCACGGTCGGCACCACGCCCGTCAGGTCCACGTACAAACGTCTGGCCAAGGTGCGGCGATCCGCCCGCGCCGAAGGTTGCAGCCCCTGTTGCTCCAGCTTAGCAAGCACGAACGCATCAATCGGCTCACTCGACCATGCGGCATCTTTCACCGCCGGTATCGGTGAACGACGCACGGGCTGAAATGCCCAATGCGACGCCGCACGTGTCGCGATGTTGTTATCTGATGCACCCGCCGCAGCATCGGTTCGCGGATCGGGAGCACCACTCGCAATCCACTTCTCAAAGTCAGCGATCACAGCATTCGGCAGCTTACCATCGGGAGGCATCTGCAGGTTTTCATCGGTGTAGCGCAGCGACTTGATGAGCAGGCTGGCGTCGGGCTTGCCCAGCACGATACTCGGCCCGGTCTTCCCGCCCTTGCGGAGCGCGTCCCGCGAATCCAGCCGCAGATTCCCTTCCGCCGGTTGTGCCTTCGCCGAATGACATTCGAAGCAATGCTCGACGAGCACCGGGCGAATCTTCGTTTCGAAGAATTCAATACCAGCCGCATCGGTCTCGGCCGCCAGCGCGGGGGCGACGAGCAGCACGATGCAGCCGAACAAAATGTGAGACAGCAGCTTCATGAGTGAGAACACTCCCAGCACAACGGGCAAAGTGCAAAACTTCCGCAGAGACACAGTGTGAACGCCCGCAGACGATTTCAAAAGTGCTCGCCGCTTTTGTTCTCGCGTCCATGAGACACGTGGCAAACCACGCGTCAGCCCGCGATTTGATCGGCGGACAGGGTGCGTTGTCCATCGCCCGGAATCACGGCAAAATGCCGCAGTTTGAGCAAAGGCTGCGCGATGATGCTCAACTGCTTGGCAGTCTCGTTTGAACGCCGAAGACCACCATCACGGCAACACTCTTGCATGCTACCTGCGGTTTTCGGGGGGAAATGTGGAAAGTCCCTGCCACCAACGGACGGATCCTTCAGTCTCACCCGGAGTTGCCAATGGCGTGATTCACGCACGCCGCGTTCCCGGCACACAGGTTGCGTTGCGGTTATCCGTTTGAGGTTCCTGGAACTGACCACTCTTCGTGTCGAGCCCACAGCCGCCGGATCGCGCGACGTCGCGCAGGGAAGTGAGCCAAAAGCTCCCGCCGGTTTCTGAGAGCCTCGCCGAACTACAAGGAGCGCCGTGACATCATGAGTATCGCCACCGCAGCGGCTGAGTTGTCCGGGCGCATCGCCTGGAACGATCTGGAATTCACAGTCACAGATCGCGACGACCCCGCAGCCGCTCTCGCGGAACTGGTGCGTTTCGTCGCCAACCAGTGCGAAGTCGACGTGTGCTCCGTTTATCTGCTGGAGCCCGACCGCGATCACCTGATTCTCGCCGCCACGGTCGGCCTGAATCAGAGCAGCGTAGGGAGGGTCCGCATGAATATGCGCGAGGGACTGGCGGGACTCGTCGCAGAACAGGTCATGCCCGTTAACGTGAAGCGTGCATCAGACCATCCGCGATTCAAATACTTCCCCGAAGTCGGCGAAGAACACTACGCGACGTTCCTTGGCGTACCACTGATTCATGACGGCATGCTGCAGGGCGTCCTGGTCGTGCAGACGATCGAAGAACGCGAGTTTCTGCAGCAGGAAGTCGACTTCGTCTTCGATGCCGCCAAGCAAATTGGTCCCTATGTCGCTCAATGTCGTCGACTGGATCGTTTCATCGCGCCAGTTCGCGAACGATTGTGGGAACTGGCTCGCAACCTGTGGTGGACCTGGGATGAAGAGTCCACCAGCCTGTTCCGCGACCTCGACCCGGACCTGTGGGCCGAAGTGCGACATAGCCCGATCGACCTCTTGCGACGCGTATCCATCAAAGAGGTCGAGAAGCGCGCCGGTCAACGCAATCTGCACAGTCGCATCAATTACGCGTGGCGTCGGCTGCAGGAGTATCTGGCGAACGACAAAACCTGGGGCGACACCAACGCCGGAGTTCTGTCCGCTCACCCTGTGGCATATTTCTCCGCCGAGTTCGGTATTCACGAATCGTTGCCGATTTACTCAGGCGGCCTCGGTGTGCTCGCCGGTGACCACATCAAGAGTGCTTCGGACCTCGGTGTTCCGCTGGTCGGAATCGGCTTGTTCTACGGACAGGGCTACTTCCGCCAGAAAGTGAATGCCGAAGGCTGGCAAACGGAAATCTATACTGACACCGACCGCTCTCTGCTGCCGATGGAAGTCGCGATCGGCACGGACAACGAGCCGGTCCTGATTCGAGTTGATACGCGCACCGGTGCGATCTTCGCTCGTGTGTGGAAGCTGCGAGTTGGCCGCACGCTGCTGCTGTTGCTGGACACCGATGTGGAACAAAACAGCATCGATGACCGACAACTGACGGCTCGTCTTTACGGTGGTAATGAACGCATCCGCATCCGACAGGAACTGCTGCTCGGCGTTGGTGGTGTTAAAGTCCTGAAGGCGCTGGGGATTGTGCCCAGCGTTTATCACCTCAACGAAGGGCATAGCGCCTTCGCGACGTTGGAAGTGGTCCGTGAGCGTATGCAAACGGAAGGCACCTCGTTCCACGATGCTGCTCGAGACGTTGCTCATAATACTGTTTTTACAACGCACACTCCGGTGCCTGCCGGACACGACCGCTTTCACGCGGAGATCCTCGAAGAGCATCTCGGGCCCTTGCGCGACGCGATCGGTTTGTCCTACGAAGGGTTGATGGGCCTCGGTCGAGTTCATCCGCACGATCACGGCGAACTGTTCTGCATGACGGTGCTGGCTTTGAAACTGTCGCAACGCGCGAACGGCGTATCGTCGCTGCACGGTCATGTCTCGCGGCGCATGTGGAGTTGCCTGTGGCCGCATCGTTCGGAAACCAATATCCCGATTGGGCACATCACTAACGGCATTCATGTGCCGACGTGGCTAGCTCCGCAGATGGCTCAGCTTTACGACCGCCACCTAGGGACGGCCTGGCGGACTCACAGCGGTGAACCGTCCGCCTGGAGCAAGATCAGCAACGTTGACGACGGTGAGCTGTGGGAAACGCACCTCACGCTAAAGTCGCGGTTGATCGACTTTGCTCGGGCGCGGCTGTCGACCGTCGATTACTGGTCAGCATCAATGCCGTTCGGACTCAGCCCGGACGTTCTGACGATCGGCTTTGCGCGTCGCTTCGCGACCTACAAACGAGCCAGCCTGATTATGCAGGACATCGAGCTGCTCGCGGAACTGGTCTCAAACCCCAGACGCCCGGTGCAGATCATCTTCGCCGGCAAAGCGCATCCCAAGGACGACCCCGGCAAGGGCATCCTGCAGCAGATCGTGAAGCTGTCCAAAGATCCGCGTTTCGCCGGCAAAATCGTGTTTGTGGAAGATTACGACATCAACGTCGGACGCCTGCTGACTCAGGGTGTGGACGTATGGCTCAACAATCCGCGTCGTCCGCTGGAAGCATCCGGCACTTCAGGTGAGAAGGTCATTCTGAACGGCGGTTTGAACTGCTCCATCCTGGACGGCTGGTGGGCCGAAGCGTTCGACGGACGCAACGGTTTCGCGATTGGAGCGGGCGAGGTTCACACCAACACTGATATTCAGGATGCCCGCGATGCCGCGTCATTGATGGAGGTCGTGAAGAAGTCGGTGATACCGCTGTACTACGACCGTGACGAAGACGGACTGCCGCGCCGCTGGATCGAGCGTATGAAGCGCGCGATCAGCACACTCGGCTGGCGTTTCAATGCCGATCGCATGGTGATGGACTACGCGAGCAACTCGTACGTCCCCGCCGCTGGCGGAACATCCTGCGAGATCCATCGCGGCTGAAGCCAGCCGATCAATTCCGCAGCCAGCATCCGCCCGACGGATGCTGGCTGTTTCTTTTATGCCCTACGGTCTTGAGCGATCACACAAGAGCGAGCCGCGCAATGAGATGTTGCAAATAGCGAACACGCATCGCGGCAATCGACAACCGCAGCTACGACATCAGCTCGCGGATTGGCGTTGCGTCGCTGACGAGGTGCGTTGGGCGTCCCTGCGGGGTGTAGAGAATCTTGTCCGGGTTGATACCCAGCTTGGTGTAGACCGTCGAAACGAAGTTCTCGGGTGAGAGGACTCGTTCCACCGCCGAGTAGCCGTTCTTATCGGTCGCACCGACGACCACTCCGCCGGGTGTGCCACCGCCGGCCATCAGGACCGACATGGCATTCGCCCAGTGATCACGGCCGGGTTTAGTCTGACCGGACAGCGTGGAAATCTTCGGAGTACGACCAAACTCGCCGAGAGCAATCACCAGTGTCGTCTTCAGCAGGCCGCGTTCTTCGAGGTCCTGGATGAGCGTGGCGACCGTGTTGTCCCATTCTGGCAAGCGCTTCGCACAGGCTCCGAAGATGTCCGAGTGATGATCCCAACCACCGTCGTAGAGCGTGACGAATGGAACGCCAGCTTCGACGAGGCGACGGGCCAACAACGCTCGCTGACCGAAAGAATTGCGTCCGTAGCGGGCGCGGACTTCGTCAGGCTCTTTATGAATGTCGAAGGCGATCTGCGCCGCTGGCGAGGTGATGAGGTTCAACCCTTGGCGATAGTACTCATCGAGCGACAGGACCGGATCTCCAGCAGCCTTCTCGTTTATACGGGGCAGCTTGTCGATCAGTTGCCGCAGGTCCGTGCGGTGGTGGAACTCATCGTCCGTCAGACCTTTCGGCAGAGCGACGTCACGTACGCGGAAGTTCTGCGAATTCGGATCATCGCCCACCACAAAAGGCGCGTACTTGGCTCCGAGGAAGTGCGGGCCGCCCGAACGCGACATCGACGGCATCGAGAAGTAAGGCGGCAGACCATTCGGCTGGCCGAGTTCGTGCGCCGCGACTGATCCCATACTGGGGTGAAAGCTGACGAACGCACCGCAGCCGACCGGAATGCGCGGCGGGGCACCCGTCATCATGTAGTGGTTGCCGGCTCCGTGATTGCCCTGGTCGTGACGGATGGACCGAATCGTGGAGAACTTGTCGGCCATCTCGGCCAGACGTTTCATGTGCTCGGAGAAACGAACGCCGGGCAACTTGGTGGCAATGGATTGAAACTCGCCGCGAATCTCCGCCGGCGCATCCATTTTGGGATCGAATGTTTCAAAGTGAGTCGGGCCACCGTCCATCCAGACCAGAATCACGCTGGTGGCTGTCGGAGCCAGACTTGAAACCGATTCTGCTGCCGAACCTTGCAGGCGCAGCGCATTGACCAAGCCGCCGCCAAACAGAGTTGTCAGCCCGAGTTTCAGGCAGTCGCGCCGCGTTGCACCCTCACAATTCCGCCAGATTCCCATGCGTCACCTCGACGTGAGCCTTGCTCGCAAACGGTAACTATGAACGACGAATCCCGACTGGATTCCGTCAACGAAACGGTGAGCACGTTTCGAGCCATTAATCTTTGGTCGGCAGGCAGGCGACCGCAACCTCAAACCAAGTTGACTGCGGCGTGGATGCCACCGGCAGGTCAGAATTGGGTTGTATCGAATGTGTCGGTATCCGGGGGCGGCGGAGGCGGCTGCTGACGCAGCTTTTGCTGAAACTGCCCGTACGAATGCTTCAACGATTCCAGGAACCGCGGCACGTTCGGAGCGGCCAGAAACACGCGATTGGAAACGACCGAACGCGGGAAGAAGGTCGTGATGAAGTCGAACGAGAACTCGGTCGGCGAGTGCCCGATCATCACGGCGTTGGCGTAGGCACCCCACATGTCGGTTTGCCCAAACTTCAGTTGCTCGTACAGTTCTTCGGCCGAAACTTGGGGCTGCGGTGGCTGGCCGGGTTTGGGCAGGCACGCATCCGGCAGCTTGGGCTCGCCAAACCGCTGGGTGTAGTTGGTCAGGTTTTCGGAAAGAGCCTGAATCATTCTGGCGACAACCTGCGGCGGCAGAACGACTCGGGCAGCCACCTGGTGGGGACGGTTCATCCGCAGCAGGAAGTCGATCACGAACTCAAAGTTGCCGTTCAGAATCACCGCCCCCGTACTGAACACGCCTCGAGCGACTTTTTCCGGGACAAGGGCTCCAATGTGCTGGTGCTGGACCTCCTGGCTCTGAATATCGTTGTCGCCTTGATGGTCTTCGCGGCGCTCTTTGTCTTTGTTTTCTTCTTCCGAGAATTCGTCGTCTTGCATGATGTCTGAAGCTTCCTGAGTACATCGAAAGTGTGCCACAGGGTTGTATCGGGGCACCGGTTGACGTCAACTCTGCTGTCTCAGGCGGAGGGTGGGGACGAGAAAGTCCCTGATTGATGGAGGCATTTGCGTTTCGTCCCTATTATCTTCTGCCAACTTGGACTGATTGTTGACGTATCTGGTTTGAGTTAGCGGTACTGCCCTGCAGTGCCCGTGCCGTTATTTGCTGTCCTGTATCCGAACGAAGGGGGATCCGGTGCTCCATAGCTCGCCCGCCACCGCTGTTGCCAAGACCATTCCCAATATTGACGACGTTCGGCAACTCATCCAGCAGGAATCCGATTTCGGCAGCTCACAACTCAATCTTTTGAAGCAGAGCATCAACCGGCAGCAGGTGGCTCAAGTCCGGCAGGAAATCAACGCTCTACAGACTTCCATCGAAGGCAAGGCAAAGGTCAGCGACAACACGCTGGCGAAGATCGGCGTCGGGCTGTGCCTGCTGGGCGAACACGCCGAAGCGGTCGATTTCCTGAAGCGAGCCGGGAAGCATCCCGTTGCGACCTTCTACCTGGGTGTTGTCCATCTCAATGCCAACGAGCCCAAAGAAGCCGAGAAGTTCTTCGCCGATGCTGGCAAGCTGGGCTTTGACGAAATCGGCAGCGAACTGCAGCGAGTGGGAGCAGTGAGAGTTCAGGGCCGCGTTGAAGATGCCGAAAAGGCGTTGCGGGCGATCGCTGGCAAGGCCGTTTCGCGAGCGGAGTATTCCTTCCAGATGGGCTGCATTCTCGCTGACCGCGGCGACACGATGGGCGCTGTCGAATACTTCGAGCGCGCTGTCGACATGGACCCCTACCACAACCGCGCCCTGTTCTGGCTGGCGAACGAGAACGCGCGAGCGGGCAACGACGAAGAAGCCATTCAACTGCTGGAGCGTTCGCTGTCGAAGCCGCCGTTCCTGACGCCGGCTCTGCTGAATCTGGGATTGCTCTACGAAGACAACGGCAACATGGGGGCCGCGGCCTTCTGCTTCCGTCGTGTTCTTGAGCAGGAACCCAATCACGAACGTGCGAAGCTGTACTTGAAGGACATCGACGCGTCCGAAGGAATGTTCGTTGACGAAGATTCAATGCGGGAAGAATCGCGCTTGCGTCAACTGCTCGCGCGCAACCTGGCAGACTTTGAACTCTCCGTTCGCAGCCGCAATTGCCTGTCGCGCCTCAACATCAACACGCTGGGTGACCTGACTCGCATCTCCGAGCAGGAACTGCTGGCCAGCCGCAACTTCGGCGAGACCTCGCTGAAAGAACTGCGCGAGCTGATGGAATCGCAGAACATGAAGATCGGCCAGGCCTCCGAATCGGCCAAGGCCGAACAGGTCGCAGTGCTACCGACAGACCTCACCCCCGAACAACGATCTGCGATCGAGATGTCGATTTCCGACTTGGCTCTCTCCGTGCGAGCCCGCAAGTGCATGTCGCGGCTTAACATCACCACGGTGGGTGAGTTGATCCAGCGCACGCCCGATGAACTGCTTTCCACGCGCAACTTCGGCGTGACGTCGCTGAACGAAATCCGAGCCAAGCTTCAGGAAGCAGGACTCGCGCTGCGTAACGATTGATCATCAGCGGCAGCCACGTGCATGCCAAAGCAGACCGCACGTTGAGCGATCGCCTCACAGAGTTCGTCGATGGGCTTCCAGCCGAAGTCCGTCGACGATCCCGTGCAACATCAGTGCTTGAAGACGAACTCGGGCGTGTTGAGCATCGCCCAAACGAGGTCCTGAACCGACTTCCGCAAAACGTTGAGGTCGCGTTTGAGGAACTCAACGGCGATGGTCTTTTCTTCCGCACTGGGGTAGCGCGAATAGACCGTCAGGTAGAGTTCGTCGACCAGTTCCTCGGGCGGCTTCTTACTGGCAACCAACGTCGCGGCGGTGCCGGAGTCGGAAGTGACCTTGTTGTAGAGGCTCTGTGAGTTCATCAGGTGCAGAGCCTGCACGATCGTCGTATCGGGCGTGCGTTCGCAGGGCGGATCCTGGTTGGGGTCCGGACGGCCGAAGGCGTCGAGAAACAATGAATCGATGCGGTGTGACCACAACTGCCGCGACTGTGAACCCGGCGGCATCGCTGCGAAGTTCTCCGCAGCGCCGGTGATCTGTGACACCGAATCGAGCAAGACTTCCGCTCGCAACCGCTGCCGATAGAAACGCGAATGATTGCGCGTGTCGGTCACATTGGTGGAGTTCGCCTGAGAACTCAGTCCATAAACGTATGAATTGCAGATGCGGCGAATCAGGTGCTTCAAGTCGTAACCATGATCTCGCAGGTCGACGGCGAGTGCTTCGAGCAGTTCCGGGTTCGAAGGCGGATTCGAACCGCGCAGGTCATCGACGGGATCGGTCAACCCGCGGCTCATGATGTCGGCCCAGACACGGTTCGCGATCACTTGCCGGAAGAAGGCGTTGTCTTTGGACGTGAGCCAGTCCGCGAAGACTTCGCGCGGATCTTCCACATCAGCTCCAACCGGTGCCGACCCAAACAGCGGCTTGGGTTCCATCGCCTTGCCGGTGATGGGGTGATTCACGGCTCCCGACTTGCCCGCGAAGACGAACTCTTCGCTGCCGGAAATTGGTGGCGATAGTCCTACTCCCTTGCGGCCGACCTTCGCGAA
The DNA here is from genome assembly GCA_021732995.1 of Planctomycetaceae bacterium. Classification (GTDB taxonomy): domain Bacteria; phylum Planctomycetota; class Planctomycetia; order Planctomycetales; family Planctomycetaceae; genus AM-0621. The sequence goes on from JAKFWA010000023.1 coordinate 19,345, forward strand.
GTACGCGGCCAGTCCGTAGAAGTCATCCTGGCTCCAGACTTCGTTGGGATGATGATGGCACTTGGCACATTCCAGTCGAATGCCCAGGAACAACTGGCTGACGATCGTGGTGATTTCGTCCGGCGATCGTCGATCGCGGAACAGCGTCACGGCACCGTTCCTCCACGTGCCGCCTTTCGCCGTGACCAGCTCGCGCACGAACTGGTCATACGGCTTGTTCTTGCGAAACGCATCGCGAATCCAGGCGTCGTAGTTCAAGGTTGTCTTGATGCCGACGCGATACGGATTCGGACGCAGCAGGTCGGCCCACTTGTTCGACCAGTGATCAACGTATTCGGGCGAATCCAGCAGTCGATCAACCAGTTGAGCCCGCTTCTCCGGTGACTTGTCATCCAGAAAAGCGTGAGTCTCCTGCAGCGTGGGAACGCGACCGATGATGTCGATGTACGCACGACGCAAGAAGGCATGTTCGGGGGCCGGGTCGGAGGGCGTCAGGTTCAGTCGAGCCAGCTTCTTCCACACGAACTCGTCGATGTAGTTGTGCTTCGGCAACGCGGAATAGGTCTCAGCGGCGACGGGCGTCTGCAGCGGGACGGCGATCGTCGTCACCGCGATGCCGCCCATGTAACGCGACATGATCGCCGCTTCACCGGTGACTCCCGTCGTGCTGACCAAGCCGTGCTTGTCGACTCCGGCGATCGCACTCTCGTTCGATTGAAACGCCGATAGCCGAGTCACGTCGCGGGTCGTGTTGTCTGAGTAATGAGCTGTCACCGCGAGTTGCTGACGCTCATCAGCTTTCATGCTGCGTTCGGTCGGAGCGACAGTCACCTTGGTGAGTTTCGGCGCGTTCGGCTGACGGCGGGGCATCCCGTCTTCGATCCAGCGTTTGAGCAGTTCGTACTCGGGCGTGCCGAGTTCCAGTCGCCGTCCGCCGCCATGCGGCATCTGACCCAGCGGTTTCAGCAGGAGCAGGCTGCGTTCGGCAGACGTCGCGAAGATGCGGCGGCCCCGTGCCTCGTTCGCCAGCGCCGCATAGTCAAAATCCGTGTCGAATCCGAAGAGGGAAAGGGCAAAGCCATTCTGTCCGCGTGACTTGCCGTGGCAGGGACCAGAGTTGCATCCGCCGGCCGTCAGCACCGGAATAATATCGTTCTCGAAGTCGATTGGCTGAGCCGCCCAGGCAGTAGACGCCAAGGCCAGCAGGCAGAGGAAAGCACTCAACAACTTCGACATGCTTGAAACTCGCAGATGTTCGCGGGTGTTCTGTCGCGGCGGTTAGGAGCAAGTCCCGCGCAGAACGATTCGTCACCGCACAACTTACGGGCTGCGGGTCGCCTGACGCCAGAGTTTCGATCGTTTGCGTGTTTGCCGCCGTTACGAAGTCCACTGGCTCGGCAGTCCACTGGTCGGTGGCAGGCGCAGATTCCAGCGCAGCGCCGCCAGTCGCGACACCACAATCGTCAACGTGCCAGACCACAACGTGATGGGCTCGGCGACTCCGGCCATCCCCAGCAGCAGATAGACCCAGCAACCCAGGAACGAACACGTTGCGTAGAGTGGTGTCGTCGGGCGAAACAGATTCGGCACCTGATTGCAGACGACGTCGCCAATCACGCCGCCGAAGGTTCCCGTGATGACTCCGAACAAGGATGCCACAAACGGCGTCGTGCCCGCGTTCAGAGCGTGGTTCGCCCCGACGATGCTGAAAAAGCCCATGCCGAGCGCATCGGGAAGGAAAAGACCCTTCTCCAGCCAGTTTGGCCACCGCTTCAGCGCTGAACCGATTAGCGCGAGCACAAACACGATCAAGGCGAAGTGGTCGTACTGAATCCAGAACAGCGGATGGCGGTCCAGCATGACGTCGCGGAGCGTGCCACCACCGAAAGCCACGATGAAAGACAGGGTGAGCACGCCCACGAAGTCAAAATGGTTCCGGCGCGCCAGCAGAACTCCATAAATGGCTGACGAAATCACTCCCAGAAGCTCAATCGCAGACAGCATGTTGTTCCAGCAGCGTTAGAGACGACGTCAAGCCAGTGACCTCGTTAGAGACACTGGCCGCGACCAAAAGGTTGCGCGGCCTTGAATCGCGGCGAGCGGTCCATCAGAAGACGTGCGGAACATAACGGATTCCGCTCAGGCGCTCTTTAGAGGTTTCGCCATGCAACTCTCCCGACGCTCCGCTCTGAAGTACGGCACCGCCGCCCTGCTGACCGCTGGCTTGCCATTGTCACCCGCCAGAGCCAACCGCAAACCCATCAAGGACCGCATGACGCTGGGTTTCAGCACCTACGGCATGAAGTCGCTGACGACCGAACGCGCTCTGGAACTGACGGCCGAAATCGGGTTCGAAGCTGTCGAAATCTGTGTGCAGCCGGAGTGGGACTCGACTCCAGCGAAGCTCAGCGCCGACCGGCGCACTGCGATCAAAGGCATCCTGGCGAAAACCGGGTTGCGACTGACCGCGCTGATGGAACACCTCTTTCCGGCAGTCACCGCAGAAGAGCACAAGTTGCAACTGGAACGTCTGAAGGGAGTCTTTGAGCTGGCTCGCGCGTTGGGTGGCGACCAGCCTCCCGTTTTGCAAACCGTGCTGGGTGGCGGTACCTGGGAAGACAAGAAGGCTCTTTACGTCGACCGAGTTGGCGATTGGGTGAAACTCGGCCGTGAGATGGGCGTCGTCACCTGCGTGAAGCCTCATCGCGGCGGGGCAATGTCCAAACCCGATGAGGGCGTGTGGCTCGTCAAACAGATCGGTCAGGCTCCCTGGGTGAAGATTGTCTACGACTACAGCCACTACGTGTTCCGCGACATTCCGCTCGAAGCATCGCTCAAGGAAGCCCTGCCCTTCATTGGCCATGTGGCCGTCAAAGACACCGTCCAGAAGGACGGCAAGGCCAGCTTCGTGCTGCCCGGCGAGGCCGGCACGATCGACTACGCGACCATCCTGAAGCTGCTCAAAGCGGGTGGCTACACCGGGGACATCTCCTGCGAGGTGAGCGGCATGGTCTTCGGCAAACCGGACTACAACCCGGAAGTCGCCGCAAAAACATGCCACAAGAACATGCTGCCGGTGTTTCGCGCTCAAGTTCTCGGCACTGCGTGAGAGTTCGACCTCGCAGTTCGCGGAGAGCCCAAGCTGATCGAGATCGGATTTCTCGATCAGCCAGTCAGCCTCTGGCTGCGATCGATCAGGTCGTGTAGTCGGCGTTGAGCCGAACATACTCGGCGGTCAGGTCGCTAGTCCAGTAGCGGACGGACGCCTCACCCAGAGTGAACACCAGACGGACCGACACATCGCGATTCGTGCGGATCGACTGCGATAGCGCTTTCAGATCGCAGGTAATCGGTGCTCCGTCTTTGTAAATTGGGATTTCGTTGATCCACAGACTCATGTCTTCTTCGCGGAACTCGACCCCGGCATAGCCCGCTGCGGAGATAATGCGTCCCCAGTTGGGATCGGCTCCGGTAATGGCGGTCTTCACCAGAGCGCTGTCAGCGATCTCTTTGGCAATCTTGAACGCTTCATCGCGCGTCCGAGTGCCGACGACATCAATCGTGACGAAGTGATCGGCGCCTTCGGCATCACGAATAATGGCCATCGCCAGATCCATCGCCACAGCGTCAATCGCTCCCTGCAGAATGGCTCGCGCGTCACCTGTCGGGAAACCGGCATTCGCTCTGCCGTTGGCGAGCAGGATCGCCGAGTCACTGGTGCTCGTATGCCCTTCCACGCTGATGCAGTTGAAGCTGCGGTTCACGGCGTGACGCAGCATCTCATCGCAGTCGGCGGGGCTGAGCGTCGCATCGGTCATGATGACGCACAGCATGGTCGCCATGTTGGGGCCGATCATCGCGGCGCCCTTGGCCGTGCCGCTGACGCGTACCGGTCGCCCGTTGATCTGCACCTCCCGAGTCGCCTGCTTCGGCACGGTGTCCGTCGTCATGATGCCGCGCGCGGCGTTCAGGAACGACTGCGAGTCAGGGCTAAGCTGAGCAACTACGCGCGGGAAGCCTGAAGCCAGCGCTTCCTTGGGCAAAAAACGTCCGATGACACCCGTCGAACACACCAGCACGTCGTCAGCTTCGCAGCCGATCAATGCCGCGACTTCAGCCGTCATCCATTTAGCATCTTCAATCCCGCGGTCGCCGGTGCAGGCGTTTGAATTGCCTGAATTGATCACCACAGCCCGAGTCGTGCCGCGTGGCACTCGCTGACGACAAACCTTGACAGGAGCTCCGCACACCTTGTTCTGAGTGAAGACACCCGCTGTCGAAGCCGGGCCGTCAGACACAAACAGCGACAAGTCGAAAATGTCGTGATTGGCCTTCACTCCACAGTGCAGGCCAGCGGCTCGAAAGCCCTGCGGCAATAGTTGCTGAGTCATGAGTTGAACTGCGTTTCGCGAAATGTGTTTCAAAGAAGCTCGAAGCGGACTGGTTACTGCCCTTCAGCAACCAGAGCCGCGACAGCGGCATCAAGTTCGGCCGGATCGACACCTTTCATGGTGGCAACGTCGGCGGCGAACGTCTTGCGAAGCTGGCCGGTGCGGTCATAGAGCTTGTAGTGCGGCAGCCCCGAGTCCCCGATTTCATAGGCGGCGAACGACTTGTCTGTGTCTGCCAGGTTGCATTGCAGGTTCTCGAAGGGAGCCTTCATCGACGTCAGAAACTCTTCCACGTCTTTTTGGGACTCGGGATCGTCGATGGCCACAGTCACCACAGCCAGGCCCTTCGCCGACAGCTTGTGGTACAGCTCAACTGTGTGCGGAAACGCCTTGCGGCAAGGACCGCACCACGTACCCCAGAAGTCAACCAACACCACCTTGCCTTTGTGCCCGGCGATGACATCCGCGTATTCGGCGGGAGAGATCAGCTTAACCTTAACCGAAGTTGCATCGGCACCGTCGCCTGCCTTGGGGATGGCATTCACAGCCTCTGAAACATCCGTCAGCGGCGGTTCCGTATTGCCTTCCGGCGGTGTGGCTTCCGACGCCGGTAACTTCGCAGCCGACTGCGGCTGAGGAGCAGGCTTCTCAGAAGAACACCCGGAACCGAAGGTGATGGCGAACATCAATCCGAGAATGGTCAGGGTTTGCACTAAGCGCGTCATGATTGAATCCTTTTCTTCATCGGGCCACCGGCACTGGAACCGACGCGTCCGATGAACGACTGCCGAACGTGCCTTCCGGCCCATCCGTGGAAGACACCACGGTCGCAAAATAGTCGAGGCTTGAAAATGGGGCAAATCGCTCCCGTTGACGATCAGTCAGCTCGCATGCAGAGCTGTCTCCGTGGTCGCCCACGTCACTCTTGTATGCACTGTAATCGCGACCGAGTCGATCATTCGTGAATCCTGCGGACGAAGCGATCTCAGCGGCAACAGGCAGTCCTCGAAAACGCCGTCAGGTTCCCGGTCCCCGAAAGAGTCCCCCGACCGATACGACTCATCGTGCTGCTGAGACGAAAGTTAGAAGCTCAGAAAATTCCCGAGCGATTACCCAGCGGGCGTGTCTGTCTCGTCGTAGTCGTGACACCCCAGTGATTCCCAGCGGCGGACGATGAAAACAAGCGGGCTCGAACTCTTCAGCAGATTTGTGCCGCTTGTTGGATTCACCAGATTCGAGTGTATTGAAGATGCAGGTTGTGCCGATAAAGGCAGCGTCCGGAGGCGTCAGAGTTCACGGAGTCACCGCCAGGGACTCAGTTTACCGAGTTTCAAGCGCTGAAGCTGACGCGGGCCGCGACCAAATTGCATCTGATGGAACGACTTGCTGGAGGTTCAGGAATTGGTCGCAAAAGTCACCACATCCGGTTCCGGGCAAAGGCGGCGTATGCATGCTGCACCCCAAAATTCGCCAGTCAGCATCCGAATCATCTACCGCGGCAACGTGCAAGGTGTGGGCTTCCGCTACACCACGAACCACATTGCCCGCCGCCACGCGGTATCCGGGTATGTCAAGAATCTGCCCGACGGAACCGTTGAGCTAGTGGCATTGGGCCTGAAGAACGCGGTCGATCGCTTTCTGGATGAAGTCGATGGCACGTTCATCGATCATATCAGCGACAAGGAAACGACTTCGTTGAACGAGTCTTTGCCGCTGGAAGGCTTCGCGATCCGTCGCTAGCGTTTCATCGCAGCAAGGAATGAGGGTGCCACTGGCTCTGCCAGTGCCTCATTCCTGCACTGGCGAAGCCAGTGGCACCCAAAACTAAGCTGTGAAAAAGCACCAGTAGTTTGCTTATGACGTCCCAACCACAGGCGTCCGCAATCCAAGCCAGTCACGTACTCTCGGAATGCGTTTGAGGACAGCGAACTCGGCGAGCAGCACGAGGAGCAGCGACGCACCGAAGAGCGGCAGATAGATGCCGAATACGACGGTGATGGAGATCAGCCCCCATGAGACACGTGGGTTCAACACAACTTTGGGCGCGCCGAGCACTCCCACGTCACGGCGGCGCCACCACATGATGACTCCGCTGACGCTGATCAGGACCAGGCCTGTTGCCGTCAGCAAGCCCAACAACTGATTCGGCCAGCCAAACAGTTGCCCCTCGTGAGCCGCGATGCCAATGCCCACAACGCGGTCGAAGAAGTGGCGATCCTTGAAGTCCTCCCGGCTGATAATCGCCCCGCTCTTGCCATCAACGACCAGATTGACACGCAGCGGTCGATTGGCGGTCATGGACTTCGCAGTCCATTCATTGCTGTCGGCTTTGGCGGGTGGAGCAACAACAACCGGATGCTCCAGCTTCAACGGCAATACGGTGGCGACGACTCGATCGAAGGCCGTCATATCCTTCGGCATGAAGCCACCACCGCCCCGACGTCCGCGTCCCGAGCCTCCACCTCCGTGACCACTGTGTTCGCCGCCGCCTGCATCACGATTGCCTTTCGCGCCGTCGGATCCTTTGGCTGCCCGCTCGCTGCCGGTGGTCCAATCCTGTTGAGCCACCGCAGTGTTCGTGTAACGGCGAATCGTTTTGAAGTACTCACCCCAGAACTTGGCCCACGGCAGGCCGCTCATCAACAGGAACAGCGCGAACGCTGAAACCCAGATGCCGACTACGCTGTGAATGTCTCGCCAGAGGATCTTTGAGCCCATGCGCAGTCGCGGATACAGCACGCCTCCGAGGCCTTTGGCCTGACGCGGCCACCAGAGATACAAACCGGTCACGATCATGATGATCGTCCAGCACGAAGCCAGTTCGACGATATTCGAACCTCGGTCGCCCATCAGCAATTCGCCGTGCAGTCGAAAGATCGTCCGCATGAACCGCTGGTTCTCCGGCACGGTGTGCAGGATCTGCAAAGTCTCAGGATGCACGTAAACGCGAATCGCTTCGCCACTCTTCGTCCGCACGATCACTCGCGCAGCCGAGGTTGGAGTCTGAGGCAGTTCGTAGCCGTTGGGCGTGGACTCAGGCAGGGCAGCCAGAGCTGCCTGGACCTGAGCGGCAACCGTTGCCGGACCATCTTTGATCTGCAGGTTGTCGTAGGCTCGATCGTTCCAGGCTTCAATCTGCGGCTTGAACAGATAAATCGAACCGGTAATCGACAACACAATCACGAAGGGAATTGTGAACAACCCAGCATAGAAGTGCCAACGCCACACGGCTCGGTAGTCAGGCCATGACTTGGCAGCAGTTGAGGGAGTTTCGAGCATGAGAATTATCGCTGTCGGATAAGTGTCAAAGGGAGAGCGTGAGAAAAGACTTCCGAAGTCTCGGAGACTTCGGAAGTCTTGCGGTGTCGGTCAGAACTCGCCGACGAGGTCATTGCCGTTGCGGCTGTGCAGATTGCGATGCAAGGTGACGTCGGTGCTCTCGCTGAGGAACCGGACGGTGCCATCACCGAGTAGCACGTGAGCTCCGCCCACATGCCAACTGCGCGGACCGAAGAAGCCCGTGAAGTGCGTGACGACGTCCGGAATGCGGCTGTTCGGCGGGCTGTAGCCGTTAGTCAAAGTACTCATCGCTCCTGAATGAGCCCAGGAGCAACCGCGACCGCGAATAGCAGCACTCGAAGAACCGCGCCAATTCGTCATCGTCGGCCAGATAGTCGACAGGTCCGGGTTACTGATGACGCCATTCGGTCCGTTGGACCAGGGGCTGCCGCTGGACGCCAGTCCCTGCACGGTCTGCAAGGCTGAGTTCACTCCCGAAGAACCGTTCATTGTCATCTGATAGGGGAACGGCGGAAACGTCCCTGCGGGCAAAGTCGTGTCAGGCCCAACACTGCGAACGGACTCGCTCATGAAGACCGTATTCGAGGCTCCGTCAGTGATGTCCCGCACGCGGGCACTCGAGTTCTCATAGACGATGCCGTCAGTCATCCAGCGCAGGTCGTAGTTGGCGCCGGTGCCACTGCCGTAACTCACCATGTAGTTGTTGCAGCCATAGATCGCGCCGCCGGCCCCAGCTACTTGTGAAGGTGCCGGGTCGCTCGGACAAAGCATGACCGACAAAGGGGTCGCGAACGCTGCGGCGAACTGAGGATTGGGAACCAGGTTGTTGAACGGTCCCGTGAAAGCCGGTTGCGTAAAATCAAGCTGGTCCTGCAATCCAGCCTGCTCCATGTAGGGCAGAATTCTGGCCTGCGGAGAGAAGCCCTGGACGTTGGGCAGATAGTTCTGAGCGTTCGTCATCGGAAAGACTCCGCACGCACTTTCGTAGTTGGCCAGTCCGAGGCCCAACTGCTTCAGATTGTTCTTGCATTGAGACCGCCGGGCAGCCTCTCGCGCCTGCTGCACAGCGGGCAGCAGCATGGCGACCAGTACGGCGATGATCGCGATCACGACCAGGAGTTCGATCAACGTAAACCCGGTTCGATGCCGGGCACGCAAACGGGCAGGGGAGGACATCACATATCTCCAGGCGCGCTCAATCCAGGCGCGGCAATAAGCGTGAAAGCAGTGTCGGAATCGCGGCATCGCAGGGCGCATCGCCCCGAACGCGGGAATCCACCGGCGACGTTCAGGAAACGTCGAACAACGGTCAGGACCGCCAACTCGAACTCCGTTCGGATCGCGTCAGCGCTCATCAGCCGCGAGCCTGCGCATGCATCCAAACGCGATGTCGCGCAGCGGAAAGCCAAGAGACGGAACGATCCATCTGCGCGAGCAACCTTCGGCGGTCGCTTCACACTCTTGGTGGCGGAGTGGGCGGCGCAGCCTGTGCACCGTCATGCAGCGCGTCCAACATTGCCTTCCAGCTACCGGGCTCTGAGTTCAGAAACTCGATAAACGGAGCCACTGGCAATCGCGGGTCGTGGTTGACCAACTGGTCGGAATTGGAATCGGGTCCACAGGGGCAGGACTCAATCGCGACGATACTGGCGTCGCGCGATCGCTTCACGTCTCGATCCTCGCTCGGCGCTCGAGGATGTGTCGGCTTCGAACAGCACGACCGACCGGCATTGCTGGAGGTTCGACCCGGATTGTTGGCCGGTTCTTCGCTCGACTCAGACTTCAGCCGCACGACTTTGAAATCGGGCAGAGGATCCCGCGCGGGCGTCTTGCCGCAACAGCAGCTGCCCGACAGCCTCTTCAACGGCGAACAGCAGCACTTGCTGCCTGGGCGAATCGCACAAGCTCCAGCATCCAAATCGGTACTGCTACTGAAAAGGTTGAGTGGCACACCGATCGACGACACCACAAACCACATCAGCACGAACCAGCGCAGGGCCAGTTGGCCTCCGCGTCGGTACCAGCCAACTGGCCGGAATGTTGATGTGAGTCGTGACAGCATGAATGAACCCTGAAGCTCCACAGCGATGAAGACGCCGCTGAGGCTATCGGGCTCAATTCGTGTTGGGAAGTTTCAGGTCGCTCGGCCGGTACAGCTTCCCGATTCGTAGAATTCGCTAATCGCGGGACATCCGCCGGCGCAACGGCTCTCACTTACGAACAGGCGGGGCAACTCAGCGAATTCGGTCGCGGCAGATGAGGCCCCTGCGGTGGCTGCGTCAGAAAGTGCTGGCGCGCGCGGCAGTACGACCCGCCGCTGCTGGTGCGTTGGCAGCTACTGTGGTTCTCGCGCGCCCGACTGGGATCGATGGCGGAGCACTGAGCGATGAACGTCACCGTCGTGCCCTGCTGCGGGCGCGAAGCGATCGTCAGAGTACCACCCAGCATGATCGCCACCTTGCGGCAGATGGCGAGTCCCAAGCCGCGACCGCCCAGTTGGCGCATACCGGTGATGTCGGCCCGAGAGATACGTCGCTGCAAGTCGCTCAGTGCTTCTGGTGACATGCCCGGTCCGGTATCGCGGACTTCGAACGAGAGCTGCACCGCTCCTCCTGCACCCATCACGGTCGTCGCCAAAGTGACCTGCACCTGGCCTGCGGGAGTGAACTTGATCGCATTGTCGACCAGTTGTACCAGCACTGTCATCAGTCGCGCGGGATCAGAAGCCACATCCAGCCGCGCGGTTGAAAGCACTTCGGTCACCAGCTTGAGCCCCTTCGCCTGAGCGTAGGGACGCATCTGTTGTTCAACCCGCGCCAGCAGTTCATCCAATCGCACAGGTGCGACGTGCGGCGCAGCCGATTCCGATTGCAGGTCTGACCACTCCAACAGCTTGGTCAGCACGTTCAACAGGTTCAAACTGTTCTGACACATGCTGGCTGCGGACTCACAGGCCAGCGCGCGGTAGTCGGGTTGATCGAGGTTGTCGAAACAGTCGTTGAGCAGCTTCGAGTGATCGTTGATCACGGCCAGGGGCTCGCGAAGCTTTGTGTTGATGTTGGTCAATGAGGCAGTCGCCGCAGCGCGTGCGGCTTCTAACCGAGCGATCATCACTTGCCGATCACTCGACGATTCAGCATCCAGAGAACGCTGTGGCTGACCACCCACGGCATTCACTGCGCTATCCACTCGAGAGGACAACTGCGGGCGGGCGGCGTCTCTCTCGGGGCAAGTCTGCATCGACAAGGCACTCAGAGTCATTTCCAACTTTCTTCAAGCTGCGTCCCGATTCTGCGCTGCACAGATCAGCATCAGGACAACGCCAAAGATCTATCTCGTATTCGTTGCTCAGGCAGCCTCCGCCTGCTGAACAACTAGAATCTGCGGAGTTCCGCCTAACACGAGGCGATGTGATCGCAAGAACATGCTGTCGAGACTCAGCAAATCACGCTGAAATCGGGGCTGAGGAGCATCCCCCGAAGACGCTTCAAAGGCTCTCAGAGCCAGCTACACACTGGGGGTCCACTCACTGAAACGCGATTGTTAAGAAAGCAAGAACGCCGCTTGAGGCAAGGCATTCCTCAAGGGCGTTCTTTAGTTCCGCGCGCTGCGGCGAAACCTTCTCTTGTGGCGACGTGATTCAGACCGACGGTTAGGCCATCTTCAAGCGGCAAGTCGTTTCGGAGATCGTGCAAGCTGGAACGGCAAATTCGGGATCGAACCAGGACGCGTATTGCTTGCGAACCGCCAGAACAACCAGTTCTTCTCCGGACTCAACACCCAACTTCTTCATCAGCAAATAGCGGCGGCGTTCCAGCGTTCGCAGGGAAACCCCCAGACGCAGCGCAGCGATCTTGTTCGGCAGTCCGTCCGCCGCTGCTTCCAGAACTTCGTTCTCCTTCTTATCCAAACACGCCAGCTTCTGATGAGCATGCAGCGTGGCTTTGGCGAGTTCGCATTTCACTTCGATGTCGTCGAAGCGTTGACTCAGAATGGTTTCCAGGTCCGTTACGCGAATCGGCTTCTGGAGGACTTCACGAAAGCCGAACTTCATCACTTCCAGCATCTCGGAAACGGGCTCATTTTCCCGCAGAAAAGTGACCGGCACATCGATCGACGAGGCACGCAGTTTGCGCATCAGGTCGGCTCCAGTGCCATCTCGCAACTTGAGTTTGCAGATGACCCACGACTCCGCCGAAGGATCAATCGCATAGCTGGCAAGATCGCTATAAACGCGCAGACAAACTTGCAGTTGGGCGGCAACAATAGCTGCCACGTGACGATCCTGATCGTCATCAGAGATGAGATCGATTTGGTTAAACGAACGCTTCACTCAACACCTCAATGGGATACTTGGCTTCTGGTTTCCGGGCCAGATCGCAAAGTCCCATGCGTGGAATGTTGCGAACGCATCACTCCAGATCGGATTGACTGCGTACCTCTACTGACGTGATCCATTTCGTCTGAGGATGGCCGGGTTTAGAATTGGTCCTCAGTACGCGTTGGCTGGGGGTTGCATCCGCAGAGGAAATTCGAAAAAACTTGAAACCCAGGATGTCGCGGTTTTGGTACCGCGACCGACAACGCAACCGTCATAGTGCCGCTTCTCCGGAAGATTCGCGAACATCAGTGCAAGTCCAACGACAGGATTACCAAAGTGGACTCTGCTGAACCCGGCGCCGTGACGCAGATTCTGCGGACTCTTTCCGCAGGTGATCCGGAGGCTGCCGGCCGGTTGATGGAGTTGGTGTATCCCGAGCTGCGGAAAGTTGCCTCCAGCTACTTTCAGCATGAACCGGCGGGGCACATGCTGGAGCCAACGGCGCTGGTCCACGAAGCCTACATCAAGCTGGTTGGCCAACAGGATGTGCAATGGGAGGGACGTACCCATTTCTTTGCAGTGGGTGCGCTCGCCATGCGACGCATTCTGGTGGACTACGCCCGCCAGCGGCGACGAGCCAACAAGGATCTGGACCAGAAGCGGATTGAATTGAAGGACGATTTACTACTCTCACACCATAGCATCGACGACGTTCTGGCCGTCGAAGACGCGCTCTGCAAGCTCGCTGAAGTGGATCCACAACAAGCGAAGATCGCCGAGATGCGGTTCTTTGGCGGGCTTACGGTCGCCGATGTCGCTATCGCATTGAAGGTCTCCAAGAGGACCGTCGAAGCCGAGTGGACGATGACCAAAGCCTGGCTGCGCCGTGAACTGGGAGGAATACCGGAATGACCTCCGAGTTCCACCAGAAGGTCAAGCAGGTGTTCTTTGAAGCTCTGGCGATCGAGGCGAACAACAGAGATGCGTGGCTGGATGAAAAATGCGGCGGCGATCATGTCCTGCGCCAGGAGATCGCGTCACTGCTGGAGAATCACGCGGACTCACCGTTACTGACGGTGTCGCAAGTCCCGGGTCTGACCGATAGCAGCCTTTCAAGTTCCGGGCGATTCCAGACTCCGACCTTTGTGGTTCAGCGCAGTCTTTGGGAGCGAGCGAGACATCGCGGGCGCCAATGCGTCATCGTGGCACTCATCGTCTCGATCTGGCTCGTGCTCGCATCAACTCAGGCCTGGTTCGGAGCTGGAGTTAGTCAATCGCTGCGCGACATTCGCGGCAACGAATTGCAATCCACACTGGGCACACAGACTGCGAGCGTTTCAGAGTTTCTGGGGTTCGAAATTGAACGACACCAAGCCTGCCTGCGGCCGCGATTCCTGCGAGCCACCATCGAAAACCTGCTCTCAGATACGACCACAGAACTCGCCAGGAACGATATCCGGGTTCGAAACCTGATGTACTTCAAAAACCTGTTGGGCAACGATGTCCAGTTTGTGCTGCTGACGCCCAGCTATGAAGTTGCCTGGGATCACACGCCAAACGGCAATCTGGCAACATCCATCCAGCAATTGCTGGCACAAGGTAAGACCGAGTTCAGCAAACACCTGGCTGGGGTGCTGCACGGCAAGCCTTATCTCAAGGCTCCCGACAGCGCTTACATCGAAATCGACCCGAACGCCGCGACTACGCTGACGCTGTTCCTGCCACTTTACGGCACAGACGACAATGACAGTGTTACCGCAGTTGTCGCCTTTCGAAGCACGCAGATCGCCGAGCGACTGGCGGCTGTTATTGCTCATGGCCGGATGCAGAATTCACTGGAGACTTACGCCGTCAACTCCGAAGGCTGGTTGCTGTCCGATAGCCGCTTTCTCGACCAGTTGACGCTGATCGGTCGCATTCCGCATCGGGCTCGCAACACCACGATCATGCAACTCGCCTGCAAAGATCCAGGCGTTGACATGACGGCTGGCGAGCAGCCGACGATGTCTGAAGACCAGTGGCCACTGACATTGTCGGTCCACTCCTTAACCCGGCGCAAAAGCGGAATCAACCTTGATGGCTATCGGGACTATCGAGGGCGGAAAGTAATCGGAGCCTGGTCTTGGATTGACGAGTACAATCTCGGGCTGGTGACGGAGATGGACCACAAGGAAGCGTACGCCTCTCTGGACAAGTACAATCGTTATTATACCTTCCGACTGATCTTCAGCACGGTTGCGCTCTCCATACTCATGCTGATGCTGCTCAATTTGAATGGGCACTGGTCTTCGTCCTTGCAGGATGCGACCTTGGCGCAACCTGTCGGAGAGAACCAGATCGGAGCGTATTCGATCCTGAGGGAGATCGGCGCTGGCGGAATGGGGGTCGTTTATCTCGCTCAACATTCGCTGCTCAAGCGCAACACCGCGCTAAAACTGCTGAAACCGGAACAGGTAAATCGGCGCACTCGAGCCCTCTTCGAACGCGAAGTTCAACTCATCAGTTCGCTCAATCATCCGAATATCGTGCAGGTATATGATTCAGGTTCGACACTGAGCGGACTGTTTTACTATGCGATGGAGTACGTGGATGGGATGACGCTCGACGAACTTGTGGAACGGAGCGGAGTCACATCCCCGGCTCGTACCGTGCACATCATGAAGCAGGTCTGCGGAGCATTGCAGGTTGCACACTCCAAGTCGCTGATTCATCGCGATATCAAGCCACACAATATCATGATCTGCCACAAAGAGGACGGCGGGGATATGGTGAAGCTGCTCGATTTCGGACTGGTCAAGCAGATGAATTCTGAGAACGCACAGACCCTGACGGGAGCCTGGGCCGGTACGCCCCGGTATATGGCGCCGGAACGATTCCATAGCCCCGGCGCCGTTGATGAGCGAACGGACATTTATTCCGTCGGCGCCGTTACCTACTGGTTGTTAGTGGGCCAACACCCTGCGGTGCTCAATGTGTCGAATTCCAGTTCGGAGATCGCCCACCCATCGAATGCGACTAAACAGCTGATACCAACTGATCTCGACCAACTGGTCGCCGACTGCCTGTCGGTCATACCAGAGCTGCGGCCACAATCCACCGCAGAACTTCTCCGCCGTCTGGGGGAGATCCGTCTGTTTGATGAGTGGACCGTCGAATCCGCCGAACAATGGTGGTCAACCTTCCAATCAGCCACTACCGACGCCCAGCAGGTCAGCCAAACCTGAGAGGCGATGCTCCCGCAATCAGGCCATTCGCAGTACCGAACGTTCTTCAGGTTCTGATTTCGGCGAAGTGGCACTCTGGGGCATAATCCACGACGCGTACTGCCGGCGGATGGCGAGTGCTACGAGTTCCTCAGTTGAGGTCACTTCCAGCTTTTTCATCAGCACGTATCTACGGCGCTCTAGTGTACGTAGCGCGATACCCAATCGCATCGCGGTGGTTTTATTTGGCAGGCCCAAAGTGGCGGCTTCGAGAATCTGAATCTCGCTGACATCCAGGCGTGCCAGCTTGTTATGCGCGTCAAGGGTCGATTGAACTAATATATTATTGGATTCAATTTCAGCAGCATTGTGACACATTAACATCTCCAGATCCTTCGCCGTAACCGGCCTCTGCAAAACGTGGTGAAATCCAAACTTCATGATGCCTGCGAGGTCCGACAGCGGTTCATCGTCTCGCAAAAAAATGACGGGCACATCAAGCGACTTTGAACGCAGCTTGCGCAGCAGATCAACACCCGTGCCATCGCTCAACGTCGCCTTTGAAATCACCCAACTTCGACATTGAGACGATGTCACATCATAGCTGGCCAGGCTCGAGAAAATTCGCACAGAGAGTTGTCGCCGGGCGGCCACGGCGATGACTTGTTCTCGATCCTGATGATCATCTGAGATCAGATCGATCTGACTGATACCCTCGACCATTAATCCCTCCGACTGGCCTGCGCGCATGCCGTCTGATGTTGCTTTCAAAGCTGCGGATTTCCGCCACGGTGAATGGCGGCTAACTGCCACCATCAGTAATACGGCTTTGATTGCTACTCGCATACCAAATGCGGTGAGGTATTTCTTGTACATGCACTAATACTCTGAAATCACTGGTGATTTCGTAGCAAGCGCGCAATCGCGTGACTCCATGTTTGAGCCTCTGCGCCGCGCACGCACATGCGATTGCGTTCAGATCGAGCGACTACGCACACACCACGACTGAACGGAATCGCTCGGTTGTTCTGATTTCCCGCATCGACTTGTTACGCGATCAATCGCATTTCGAAACGCAGGTCCTGAAAAACAAGAACGCCGTGTGAGGAATGACTCCTCAACGGCGTTCTTGCAATCACACATCTCTGTTCGCAACGTGTCTTCAATCGTCCTGATTGACGTGCGCGACTAAGCCATCCGTAGCAGAGGGAGTGCTGTCTCCAAGTCAGGAGTCACACCAGCGTTTTGTGGCATGACCCAGGCGGCGTACTGCCGGCGAATCGCCAGAACGACGAGTTCTTCCGCTGAATTCACACCCAGTTTTTTCATCAGCAGGTAACGACGACGCTCCAACGTTCGCAGCGCGATTCCCAAACGCATGGCTGCCGCCTTATTAGGCAGTCCCAAGGTCGCGGCTTCGAGCACGCGATGCTCTTCATCGTCAAGAGTCTCGATCTTGCGATGTGCTTCCAAAGTGGCCTCAACAAGTTCCCCGCTGGCTTCGATCTCAGGCACTGAATCACGCATGATTTGTAACATTTCCGCTGCTCGTAGTGGTTTTTGAAGGACGATCTGAGCTCCCCATTTCATGATCTGCACGATCTCTGTCATGGGTTCCGTGTCACGCAGAAAAACGACTGGTACGGCTCGCGCTGCGGATCGGAGCCTTCTCATCAAGTCGCAGGCGTTGCCGTCTGGAAGCTTGATCTTGGAAACCACCCAGCTACGGGTGCGAAGCTGTGCCGGATAACTATCTAAGCTCTGGTAGATGCGTAACGGCACCTGAAGTTCTGATGCGACCGTGCCTAGCACGTCCCAGTCATGTCGCTCATCAGACAGCAGGTCAATCTGCGGAATCGGCTGGTCCACATGCAACTTTCGTTCGCGCGATCTGATAGGATGTGCCAGCCGAAACACGAATAGCACCGCCGGGAAACCCGGTGGCTGCAACGCGAGTTGTCTGATGACAACCGATGGGGGAGAATCGGTAAGTCAGCTCCGCTCGGTGTTTTGCCGCTGTTCGAGGGACAGAACGCTGCACCGCACCGACGTACTACGGTTGGAAGTTGGAAGTCACACTCGATCGCAAGGCGAACTTCCGCTTGTCCGTCAATTTGGCGGACACCTCACTACGCGTCAGTTGGTCGTGACAACCGCAGAGTTTTTTTCTAGAACAGTTGCGGGTAGGCTAACAACGTACACTGCGATCGAAGGATGGGTTCAAGTTCTGCCAGAGTTGAACGTATTCGTTCCAATCATCCTTGCAGGTGAGGTGAGCGATGGACGTACCTGGACCTCATGAGATCACTCGGATACTCAAGCAGGTATCAGCCGGACAGGCCGATGCTGCGGGGCGTCTCATGGAGGTCGTGTACCCCGAGTTGCGGCGGCTGGCCGCCTCATATTTCAAGGACGAAACAAAAGGGCACACCCTTCAGCCGACAGCCTTGGTCCACGAGGCCTACATCAAACTGGTCGATCAACGAGACGTCGAATGGGAGGGACGTTCCCACTTTTTTGCGGTGGGTGCCTTAGCCATGCGACGCGTGCTGGTGGACTACGCTCGGCAGAGTCGAAGACACAAACGCGGCGGGCAGTGGAAGCAAATCGAACTGGAAGACGACGTGCTGTTATCAAGGCATAACCTGGATGACATCCTGGCGGTGGAAGAGGCCGTCCGGAAACTCGCTGGACTGGATGAGCGACAGGCCAAGATCGTCGAGATGCGCTTCTTCGGTGGTCTCTCCGTTGACGATGTGGCCACCGCAACCGGACTCTCCAAGCGAACGGTCGAAGCTGAATGGACCATGGCTAAAGCGTGGTTGCGTCGCCACTTGGGCGGTGAGGCATCATGACTCCAGAGCTGTATCAGCGCGTCAAACAGCTCTTCATGCAGTCGTTAGAGATTCCTCAATCAGAACGTGCCGCGTGGCTGAACCGCGAATGTGGTTCAGATCTGGAGCTGAGGAAAGAAGTTGAATCGCTGCTGTCGACTCAACCCGAAGACGCATTGTTGACTGGTTCCCAAGTCGTCGGGTCCGGTTCATCCAGACCGCCCGGTTCGAACGTCACTGCGCCGTCATCCACTGCTTTGGTACCACCGAGTCTCTGGGTGCGAATGGGAGGTAAACGCCGTCGCTGGGTGCTGATTGCACTCGTTGCCACCATTTGGATTGTCGTCAGCTATAGCCAGAACTGGCTTCACTACCGAGTTTCCGACTCCTTGCGCGAGATCCGTGGACACGAACTGCAGGCCACGCTGGGCATGCAAGCCACCGCCGTGCAGGAACTGTTTAAAACAGAGATCGAAAAGCACGAGTCCTGGGTGCGGCCAATCGTCTTTCGAGGCAGCCTGCAGAAACTCGTCTCGGGCACGATGAGCGAGGTTCAGGCCAAAGACCTCAAGCAAAAGATGCCGCTGTATTTCAAGGAGTTCTCCGGCAACGACCATCAGTTCGTGTTTTGCTCAACCAATTACGAAATGGTGCTCGACCACTCAGTGAACAGTTCGTTCGGGACAACAGTCAAAGCGCTGATTGAGGCGCGCGAACGAATTCCTGAACTTCGCGACGGATTCGCCAATGTCGTGACCGGGCAGCGGTATCTGCTTGTCCCCAATCAGAAGATCACAAAGATTGACCCTGAGGCGGCGAATTACCTCACACTCTTTTTGCCTGTTATTTCCACTGACGATTACAAGACCATTGTCGGATTCATGGCGTTTCGCAGCCGCGAACCCATCGACCGATTGCGAGACTTGCTGGCGCGGGGCCGAGTCGAAAAATCGCTGGAGTCAATCGCCTTCAATTCTGAGGGAACACTCCTCACCGAAAGCCGCTTCATCGATCAATTGCCCATGATCGGGCGCCTGTCGCCGCAATCGAACCACACCGCGATCATGCGACTGACAAGCACAGATCCTGGCGGGGACATGACGGCCGACTACAAGCCTGGCACTCCGCCCGAGGAATGGCCGTTGACCTGGATGGCTCAGCGCGCGACGGCAGGCATTTCCGGTATGAACCTTGATGGCTATCGCGACTATCGCGGTGTCAAAGTCATTGGCGCCTGGACATGGCTCGACCAGTACAACATCGGCCTGGCCACCGAAATCGACTATGCCGAGGCCTATTCGCCTCTGGTCTGGCTACAAAACTATTTCACGTTTCGCCTGGCCTACAGTTTCACGGCCCTGTTTATCCTGCTGCTGGTGCTGTTAAACCTCAACGGACACTGGGCTCGTGCTTTGGAGACGTCCGAGACGGCGCGTCGCCCTGAAACCGACCAATTCGGCCCATACACCGTCGTCAAGCAGATCGGTATTGGTGGTATGGGGGTCGTTTATCTTGCTCGACACGCGCTGCTCAAACGACCGACCGCGCTAAAACTGCTGAAGCCTGAGCAGGTCAGTCGCCACACGCTGGTGTTGTTTGAGCGAGAAGTGCAGCTCATCAGCAGCTTGAACCATCCGAACATCGTGCAGGTCTACGACTATGGCATGACGCCCACTGGTGTCTTCTACTACGCGATGGAGTACGTCGACGGGCTGACGCTGGAGCAACTCGTTCGACGCGAAGGCTCCGTGACCCCGGCGCGGTTGATCTACTTGCTGAAGCAGGTCTGTAGCGCGCTGCAGGTGGCGCACAGCAAGGCCCTGATCCATCGCGACATCAAGCCGCAGAATATCATGATCTGCCGCAGCGGCGACGAAGCGGATGTCATCAAGTTGCTTGACTTCGGACTCGTGAAGGAACTGGATCCGGACAACTCGCACACACTGACCGGCGCTTTGTCGGGCACGCCGCTCTACATGGCCCCCGAACGCTTCCGCAGCCCGCAAACTGTTGACCTGCGCGCGGACATCTACGCGGTGGGAGCTGTCGCCTTCCGCCTGCTGACGGGACACAATGTGCCGGGCGTGACAACGAGCAGTTCCCCAACAGCGAGTGGCCCCCTTGAAACGGTCCCGTCCCATCTGGCGACGCAACCGATTCCACACGAACTGGACGTGCTGGTTGCTTCCTGCCTGGCGTTCGAACCCGCTCAACGCCCGGGTTCAGCCACCGAACTTCTGGAGCGTCTCGATTCGATTCCATGCGCCGAATCCTGGACTGAAGCCGACGCACAACGTTGGTGGGAAGCTTACGAAGGCTCGGCAACAGGCGATTCAACACGGCACAAAGCATCCCAGACAACTCAACCGCCACCAGCCTCGGTCATCGGACAAGAGTAACCTCTCGTTCGTCCGTCGAAGCAGGCGCGTCTCGCTCCGCAATCGATGAGCGAATATCGCACGTTTCACGTGCGTAACAACTGAACTCCCTGCACGAGACACCCGCTACGTCGCCGGCTTCTGAGCGGGATCGGGTGAATTGCCCTTGTTAAGAGCCTCTTCGATAGCGGCTTTCAGGTCCTCGGCCAGCTTGGGCCCGCCACCGACGAACACGCGCGTCACGTTACCTTGTGCGTCGATGACAACGGTTTGTGGAATGGCGGTGGCGCCGTACTTGAGGGCGACTACGCCGTCCTGATCCATCGCGACAGTCAGGTTCAGCTTGTGGCGTTCGAGGGCCGCTTTGACGGTGCTCGGCGGTTCTTCGAGGTTCACGCCGACCAGCGCGACGGGCTTGTCTTCGAATTCGTGAACTGTGCGGTGAATCTCCGGCATCGCCTGCAGGCAGGGGCCGCACCACGACGCCCAGAAGTCCAGCACCAGCACCTTGCCCTTGGTTTCCGCGAGCTTGAAGCGTTTGCCGTCCAACTGGTCGAGTTCAAAGATCGGGGCCGGCTTGCCGACCAGTGGGGACTCCAGGCCCGATGGTCGTCCGTCGCCACCGTCGTTGTCCGCGGCAGTGACGAAGCGAGGTTCTACCGGTGGAGACAGCTTCCATTGATGATAGACCAGCTCGGCAGCGGCTTTCTCGATCGACGGGCCGAGGATCAGCTGGTCAACGTCGCTGATGTCAGCCCGACATGCCCCCAGCACGTCGCTTTTGCCTTCCAGCAATTTGTCTTTCAAGTGTTGAGGGAAGAAGGTCAGACGAATGCCATCGCTCTTGAGAGCCTGAACTCGCGTCTTGGTTTCGTTGGGCTCAGCCTTTGATTCTGACGACGCGTTCTCGGTCAGTTCATCGGGATGGAACCAGATGATCTGAGCGATCTTGTTGCTGGCGATCTCCTTGGACTCCAGTCGCACTTCCATGCGGAGCTTGTCCGCGCTGAAGCTCACCAGTCGCCCGCGCAGGTAGTCGCCGTTGATCGATCGCAGGAGTTGCGTGGGTGGCGAGTCCTTCTGCAGACGCGGCAGCATCAGCAGCCGTTCGCGTTTCGTCTTGCCTAGACGCGGCGGCTGGTTCGTGACCAGTTCGACCGCTTTCACTTTGTCGTGAGGCACCAGCTTGGCTTCCGCGACATCGGACTTGATCGACAGACCCTGTTCGTCGATGGCAACGATTTCGCAAGGCACCGTGTCACCGCTGCGCAAGTGCAGCGTGTGGCTGGAGGGCTTCTTTGTCCCAGTCGCGCCTTTCGGAGCGTTGTTGTTGCTGTTACCGAGGAACTGCATGATGGCGCCGCCGAGTCCTGCCTGACGCGGTACGGCTCGTTGCACTTGAGGCGCCGGTTGCGTGGAAGCTGGTTTTGGTGGAGGTACGCGATAGACGATCCGTCCCGAGACGCCGGGCTTCAAAGGCACGGCGTTCGAACTGCTGATCGGTCGCCAGATCAGACAACTTGCATCGGCCTGTTCTTCGCCGTTGATGAGGCCGCCCCGCAGCAACGTGCCGTCGAGTTCCAGTGTTCCCAGCCGAATCTCAGAAGGCAGCGCGGCCGCTTCATCCCGCTTCAAGCCGACCACAGTCCGCAGGTCAGTAACGGGAATTGAAATTCCTTCTTTGATGCCCGGCGTCGTGATTGACAGCTTGCCGTCCTGCAGTTGCAGCAGGTCGCCGCTGATTTGGGTGCCGTCGTGACAGACAGCTCGCATGGCACGCGGCTCGACAGTGGTTGGGGACGAAACCAGCACGGTCGAAAGTTGGTTAGCGGGCAGCTTTGATTCGGTCTGCCCGTCGCGAACCAGGAACTCGCGTTTGGTGGCGTCGTAGCTGGCGATGTCGCCATAGACGATCGAGCCATCCGCCTTGTGAAGTCTGGCTCGACTACCCTGAATGTCCTGAGGTGGGATGCCATTCCAGCGACTGATTCGCAGGCGTTCGAGCCGCAGATCACCGCGCTTGTTCTCGATCATCAAGCCGCCAGAGGGCTTGGGATCCTTCTCCGCGACTTTCAGATCAGCCAACTGCTGACCGCTGGGGGCATACACCAGCATGCGGCCTTTTGTCTGATCCAGATACGCGATGACATGCGCACGCCCAGCACCGGGTTGAATGCCTTGCAGCGAAGCGACGTCCGCCACAGTGGGCAGTTCGCGCTGCACGATCAGATCATCAATCCAGACTTCAAAGCGAAATGCCTGACGTGCGACGGTGTCATTGCCGTTGTCTCCGATCACCAAAGCGAAGTCGGGCTTGTTCTTCCAGGAGACTTCAAACTCGACAACCGCCTGGGCGGGCACACCAAAGTCACCGCGAATAATCGCACCCTCGATAGAGCTGATGGGCTGGCCGCCGTCTTCTTTCCACGGCTTCTCCTGATTCATCGTGCTCCAACCGGTCAGTCCGTTGGGGCCGAGGTAGATCAGGTCGGCGCCGTCCCAGCGATAGAAGCGACGAATCGATGCGCGCGGCAGATGGATCACCCCGAACCGTGGCGAATTCACTTCAACGATATCGGCATTCAACGAGACCAGCCCACCGAACACGACGTCATCTCCGGCCAGTTCGAAGCAATATTCACCAGCGGGTTTGGGCAATGGTTCGGGTAATGGGAAGTGGACCGTGCCGATGCGTCCCAGCGAATACTCCAGCGGCTGAGTGAAGTGATTGCCTTGCCACTTCAAAGTGTTCTTCTCAGTTGAAGCGATCGGCGCTCCAGAGACGTAGTCGCCGTTTGGCAAGTTGAGCTTGGCGAGCTTCGCACCAGCTTCCGGAGCATCCGCCAAAACATGCGTAGCACCGAACGCAATTGTCAGCAACAGCGCGGTGATGAGAGTTCGCATGAAAGGGCCTGCGGCGTTCGCTCGAAGGGTGATGAAATAACTTCGTCCTAGACGACGGGAAGCTAGCGTTCGTAGATGGGTAGGAATCGATAATTCAGTGCCAGCGCCAGCAATGACATCGCAGTGCCGAGTGGTGCTCCAAACTGCTGACTGCGGAAGCTGCCATCTGCTTGCTGCGATTGCTTGAGTTGCCTTACGAGCAGCTTGTTCCATTTCTCCCAGGCTTCAACGTCGCCCTGAAACAAAGCTTGAGCCTGATAGTAGCGTGCGTATTCAACCCAGCCTTGAGGTGGCGCTTCGAGCCGTTGCGTGAGATAGCCCAACGTGGCCTTGTACTGCGGAAAGTCTTTGCGGCGTCCGACGGAATAGACCAGCGTGGCGATTGAGATGCGGGCGATGGACTCATCAAAGCCGCCGAAGCCTCCCGAGTAACCCACTTGCCCTGACGACGACGTCATCTTCTGGAAGTAACCCAGCGCCTTGTCGATCACTTCATCGGGCACCTCGACACCGGCGTTGCGTGCCGCCAGCAGGCCGACGAGCACAGCTCCCGCGACAGACGTATCCGCATCTGTTGAATCCGGTGAGTAGCGCCAAGCGCCGAACTGGTTCTTCTTCTGCGATGTGATTGAAGCGCGAACCGCTAGTTCGAGTGCCTGCCCGATGCTGCGTTTCTGAGCCGGAGTGCCCCCTTCCGGCCAGAGAGACCGGTCGTCCACCGTGCCATAAGCTTCCGCCAAAGCCAGCATGCCGAAACCGTGATGGTACATGCTGTTGCCGAGGTACCCCGTCGACGCATCCTGCTGCGAGATGATGCTGCGCAAGGCGCGGCGCACGTTGTTGGAGTACAGACCGAAGTTGGGATCTTCTCCCGAGGCCAGGAACACCATCAGCGCCAGTCCCGTCGAACCCGGCCCGGACTCAAAGCCGCCGGTCCAGTCGCCATTCTGAGACTGCGAATTCGCGAGGTACTGCAGGCCGCGGTCGTACATCTCACGAACGTCGCGCGGTACCGCTTCGCCGATCCGTGCGTTCGGTGGTTGAGCCAGCGCTCGCTGCTGCGGGATCATCGCCAGCGTCATGAAGGCGGCAGCGAACACAAGCAGGCAGCGACGTCGGAAAACGAAACGGAGCGACATAACACCCTCACGACCAAAATAAGGATGGACTCCGAAATCTCGGTGTTTCCCGCACACAATTCAAATCTGAAACCGGTTGACGAAGGCGGTTCGTGGACTTTTCTCAGAAGTCATTTGTCACCGGGCAGCCAGCCGTTGCCACGCAGAAACTTCTCTAGACCGTTCGCTTCCTGAAGCTGGGCCCGCATTCGTGGCCATTGCTTGTCTGTCAGAACCGTCCTGAGCTGGTCCTCGGGAATCCTCCCGATCTGGATCAGCACTACGTGTGCGGCGAAGTTTTCGGTGTCGCCCCAGCGTAACGGTGGACGGGTCTCGCTGAGAATCAATGCCCGCAGCCGCTCTTTCTGATCTGGCGTTAGCGACAACTTGTTCTGCAGATCGGTCATCACCGGAGCGAGATGCATCAGGTACTGCTGACGCCTGCGTTCTAAGCGCAGCTCGTGCAGATCTTCCAACTGCTTGGCGGTCAGCGTGCCCCGCGCAATTTTTTCGAGCAGCGAACCTTCTTCAAAGACACCGCTGCGGTAGGCAAACCGAAGCTGCTTCGCCTGGTCTTGCAGTTCCTGCCTCTGAACCAGTTCCCGGCCGTCTCGATGCCGCGCCACGCCGAAGTACTGATCTTCCAGAGACTTCACTTGATCGAAGAAGTGTTTGATGTCGCCGCGGCCTGCGAGCTCCAGCTTGTACTCCTGCGGCGGCGAGAGATCGCAGGCAAAGTCGATGTCCCGGATGAACAGGTTGAGCTGACCCGTGAGTTGCCGCGCGGCTACGCTCTGATCAGTCCCGCTGCCGAACACCCAGCGATGAACTTCGCTGTTCCGGGAATCGGAGGACATCGCGATGAACGGCTGCGGAATTGGTTGCGGCGCAACGAAGTTTAGCGGGTCGGGATCGTCGAGTTTCGGAGCCGCACCTTGCGCAAATGCTGCCGCCGTGCTGCTGCTCAGTATCAGCAGCAAAAGGAATAGGCGGCGAACGGCGGGCATGCGGAAGGTCCTGATTCAATCTCTGACTGCGTCGAGCTGCTGGTGAGGACGACGATGGTACGAGTGAGCGCAAACGTGAGCGACTACTCGGGCAGGATCTTGTTCGTCCTGAGGAATTGTTCCATGCCGCGGCCTTGAGCGATTTGCTGCTGGATCGCCTGCCATTGCTGCTTGTCGAAGATCGGTTTGAGTTTGGCTTCAGGGATATTCGCCAACTGATACTGCACGACATAGAAGTCATACGTGCCGACCTTGCGCGGGACTCGCGTCTCTTCCTGCAAGAGCTTGATGAGCCGCTGTCGCTGCTCGTCCTTCAACGGGAGGCTGTTTTCCAGCATGGCGACAAAGTGGTCGATGCGGGCGAAATACCGGGACTTGCGACGTTCCAGTTGCGCGGCTTCGTAAACCGTTGCTTGCTCGCTGGTCAGTGTTGTTTGAACAGTCTTCAAGAAGAAGGAATCGTCGGTGTAGATGCCACTTTGCAGCTTGGTTTGCAGCGGCTGAATCTTCTGCCAGATCTGATTGAACTTTTCCTGATCGCGCCGCACGACCATGAATTCCCGACGGACCGCTTCCACTTCGTCGAAGTAGCGTTTGATGTCGCCTCGCCCGGCGAGCATCAGCTTCTTCTTCTGAATCTCTGTGAGATGGCAAGTGCGGTCAACGTCTTCAATGTTCAACGTGAGCAGAGTTTCAATGCGTTGCTTTCCCTGGGCCGTCGTGCGTCCGCTACCGAAGACCCACTGGTCGAAGTTGGACTCGTGAATCTCGAAGCTATTTTCGACTGCCGCTGGTGCTGGCAGGTCTTCATCCTCCGCGCGCAGTCCGCAGTTTCCGCCGATGCCTGCAATGTGCAGACCGCAGACCGAAATGACCAGCACGCGAATCGAATTCAGCAACCAGGGTTTCACGTTTGTCCTCATTCTGACCGGCGTTCTATTCCGTTAGGGCGTCAGGATCGAGTGGCGCACCAAGCCGTATGTTGCCGCCCGCCCAACCCCAGAAGAAACCTTGATTGGGGTTTGCGGATGCCGACCACGCCGCTTTCTGATTGGCGTTCAGGAACTGTTCCACGCGGTTGTTCGGCGGGCGCGGAATGTAGTCGTCACCGTATGTGAATCGTTCCAGTGCGGCGCTCCATTGTTCGTCGAAGTTCTGCGTCAGCGATTCTGTGATCTGAGTTCGCTGTTCGGCCGACAGAATGACGTCGCGATCCAGTTTGGACACCATGATTCGCACGGCAGCCTGTTTGCGCTGCGCGCTGCGCTTTTCGGATTCCGCCACATAGATCGCGACCGAAGCTTCGGGCAGATTGGCCCGCACAGCGGCCAGCATGCCATCCGCAATGATCTTCTGCGGATCAGGAAAGGTGACTGAGGGCTGGCCGTTCACAATCCGGAGTCCTTGCTGAGCCTTACGTTGAGAGGCCGAGTACTTCTTGACGGCATCGTCGAGTGCCCCTTGGGCCGCCTTTTTCAAGACCTGATACTGTGCGTTGTCCGGTTTGCAGAGCGAACGAACGTAATACAGTTCTGCTTTCATGAGCGGCTCAAACTGTGGCCGGAACTGCTGATCGAAGTTGTCGTTCACTTCGACCATCGCGCCCCCGACCTCAAACGCGACCTCCTGCTTTGCAGCGGCTGCAGCGGCGCCGAAGAGTGCTTGAGCCAACTCGGGGGCTTTGTCGTCGACGTCTTCTTTGGGAGCGGCGGCAACTTTCTTGGCCAGCATCGCTTGTGCGGCCGCTCGCTTCACCCGAGGGTCGATCGCGTTGGCTGCCTTTTTCTCGGTAGCAGGTTTCGCTTCATTTGCTTGAGCTTGAGCTGCAACAGCTCCCTTTTCGGCCGGCGTTTCTACTTTGGCTTTCTCCTGAGCCGACAGCGTTCCACCGCATAACAGTGTTATGCCTACGGCACTGCACGTGAGCAGGTTTCTGTTTGTCGCGAGTTTCACCAACATCGCGCGGACCTCAAGAACGCAGGGCTACCGAACAAAGTCACAGCGATTCTGACCGGCAAACTTTCGTCTAGCGAGTGTGACTTTCCCGAAACAACGAAAACAAGCCTGTCCGGTTCATTTAGGGGGCGGTCTTGAAATCTCGCCCAAACCCACGGTTGCGACCCTCTCATCCGTGACCGCCACCCGCTTAGAATCCCTCCTCGACTGAAGGCATGAAATCGAGACTGCAGCGGGCCGCAGGATCTCAAGGACTGAGCCATCGGTTGTGGGAATGCGTCGCGATCGATTGTATCTGGAGACAGACATGTTCAGTGAGCAGTCTGCGAGTCCTGATGTTGCTGCCGCACAGCTCAAGCAACTAGGGGCCCGCATCGTGGAAGATGCAGACGTCGTTCAGTTGATTGATCTTTCGGAGTGCCCGATCGAAGACAAGGACCTGAGCTGGCTGCTGGCGTTTCCTCGCATCCGCAGCCTGGTGTTGAGTGATACTGGCGTAACCGATGCCGGGTTGAAGGTGATTGGTCAGATCAAGTCCATCGAAACGCTCGATCTGTCGACAACGCAGATTACGGACGCCGGTCTGGAAGGGCTCAGCGGACTTAACCGGCTGGACATGCTCATTCTGGGCGGGTGTCGCATCGCGGATCGCGGACTGGCGCATTTGAAGCCGCTGCCGAATCTGCGCATGCTGATTCTGTCTGATAGCGACGTGACCGACGCCGGACTCGCGGAAATCGGTGAGATGACGCAACTGCGCGACATCAACCTCGACTACACGAAAGTGACCGATGCCGGACTGCCGCACCTGTCCAATCTGGAGCAACTGGAACTACTCGGGCTGGTGTTCTGCAAGGGCGTCACCGATGCCGGAATGGTGTATCTCAAGAAGCTGACCAACCTGCAGGTGCTGGATGTCGGCACGACAATGGTGACTCCGGATGGCGTACTGGACCTGCAGCGCAGTCTGCCGGACTGCTTCATCGCTTACTCGCCTGACCCGCTGCTGGAGGCCGTTGAGACTTACAAGGGCGACTTGATCGCGGCCCTGAAGACGATCGGCAAGGTAGAGCTGGGCGCCAACGGCGAAGTGACCAAGCTGCGGATCGATCAGGCTCAACTGACTCGTGCGGGCTTGGAATTCCTGCGCCGATTCAATCAGCTCGAAGATCTCAGCATTTATCACCACAAGCAGTTGCCTGAGGCCGGTCTGAAGCACCTGAAGCATCTCAAGTATCTCAAAAAGCTGGGGCTGCTCGGCACCAACGTCACGGAAGACGGGTTGAGGTTCTTGTCCGATCTTCCGTCTCTGACCGTACTGAATTTGTCATATACCTCGGTGACTGATCGCGCTCTGGCGCAGCTCGCCGGGTTAGGCAATCTGGAGGAGCTCTTCGTCGGAGATACGCTCGTGACGGATGGTGGCCTGGCTCATCTGTCTCAGATGAAAAAGCTCAAGGGATTGGGGCTTAGCGGCACTCGCGTCCAAGGGCACGGCCTGAAGCACCTTGCCAAGTTCGAAAACCTGCAGCGAATCGGCCTCAGCGGCACCCTGATCGACGACAACAGCCTGCATCATGTCGCGGCGTTAAAACAATTAGTTGGACTCAGCCTGCGTGGAACGAATATCACAGATCGTTCGCTGCCCGAACTAGCAGGGTTGACGAACCTGCAGGTGCTCTGGCTGGACCGCACGAAGGTGACGGAGAACGGGTTGCGCTGGCTGGCGCAGTTCTCCGGATTGAAGGAGTTGGGCCTGAGAAACTGTCCGGTCGGTGACGGCTTCCTGGGAATCGCGGCATCGCTGAAACAACTGTCAGTCCTCAATATCTTTGGAACCTCAATTTCGGAAGGTGCGGTAAGTGCCCTCAAGACGTTGCTGCCGGATTGCGAAATCATACGGTAGGCAGATAGTGTCATTGAGAGAGAGCGAGACACCTATTCGACAATGTTGATGGAGCTGCTGAACAGAACGTATGTGACTGGCGACCTCGATGGATTGATCGCCTCTCTTCGCGCCAATTCGGGCCACAGAAAGCGCGGGAAGCTATGACGGTGCTGCTTAAGCCAGTGCGAGGCGGGCGACCGATTGTCCTGGATAAACCCATCATCCTGATCGGGCGACACCCGGAGTGTGATGTGATTCTGGAGACCAGCCCCAAGATCTCGCGCAAACATTGCTTTGTTGCCGTCGCCGACAGTCGCCTGTACGTCCGCGACCTGGAAAGCATGAACGGCGTCTGGGTCAATGGTCGCCGAGTTACTGATTGTACGCTGCTCGACATCGGCGACGAGTTGATGATCGGCGATGTGGCGTTCGAAGTGACGCGGAATGCTGGCAAGTCATCCGCGAGGTCGGCTCCACCAGATCGCACGATTGAGGAATCTGTTACCCCTCCACCTGCGCCAGTTCAAAGCAAACGTAAGCGTGTTGAAGATGAGCGCACGCTGGCGAACGCAGATGGTCGCGAAGGGCTCGTGTTTGACTCGGATTTCCCGCTGTCGGTGCCTCCAGGTAAGGGGCAGGAGAGCGGTGAAGACTTCATGATCCCGCTGGCGGATCTCGACGAGTAACCCGTTAGCGGTCTTGATTCGCGACTTCTTCGTCGGCGTTCTTCAGAAACTCGTACGCGGTTTCCGCATCATCCACTTCACGCAGCGCGTTCAGAAAACCGCGTAACTGCAGGATGCGTCCGAGCCGCGCGAGGATCTGCAGGTGCGACTTGGAATCGCGGCACAGCACGAGGAAGAACAGATCACTCAAGCCACCGTGTGGAGCTCCGAAGGGAATGCCGCTCGACGTGCGTCCGAACGCGATGATGGATTCACCATGAGCATCCGGCAGCGGATTGCGCGGGTGAGGAATCGCAACGCCGCCGGCATAAGCCGTCGCAAAGATTTCTTCGCGCTGCTGTACCGCTTTCAGAATCTCGCAGGGACTCCAGATCTGACGGCTGCGGCCGGCAACTTCAACCAGAGCTTCCAGCACCGATCGCTTGTTGCGAGCCTCCAGCGGCACCTGAATGGTTTCAATCGACAGTAAGGCCGTCACCGGCAGCGTGCTGCAGAAGTCGTCCGACCGATTGGTGCGTTCGAGACTGCGCAGTTCCGAGGTTGAGTACTCCCGCATCTCCTGCTCAAGCCAGCGAGTGATTTCCACCTGATGGAACTGCCACTGATTGCCGACCTTGCGACCTGGAATGCGGCCACGATTAACTAGCTTCTCGATGTCGCGCCGATCGCGACCGAGATAGAGCGCGAGTTCTTCCAGGCTAAAGACCTCATGAGACATGCGCGACTCCGACAGTTGCGGTGGGATGATCGAACGGCCTCAAGCGAGACGAGTCGAATCATCATGAGCAGGGCAGGTGGCAATCCGGTGGGACCTCAGAGTGCCTGAGGCAGTCGGAGATTCTGGCGGCACTCCCCCCCGCGAGTCCATCGAACCGGGCACTCTCTTTGTGAAGAACGCGGACTCAAGTAAACGAGTACGGATCAGACCAGAAGATCCAATTGGACACCGCAATGCGGCTCAGCGCACGCTGCTCCCCCACTCACATTCAATGGCAATATGAATGCACGAACACGTTCGGATCAACGCAATGGCTGAGGCGAATCCATGAGCTGGGTTGTGCCCCACAAGGCACATATCAGCTCGTCGCCCGGTTATCTGATCCGCAGCGCATTGCTCAAGAAGTAAACAGGAACTCCGGCCAGCAAGGGAAGCAACGCCAGCCAAGTCAGGTCCTGGGCATACAGAATACTTTGATACAGCATGAAGCCGCAGGTGCCGCAGAAGATCAGGGGAGTGATCGGGTAGAACGGCACTCGGAAGCAGTCCGCTTCGCCGATCGAGCGAGCTCGGAAAATGAATAGCGTCAAGCCGTTCAACAGGAAGAAGCTCCAGAAGATGGGGGCCGTTGCGGCCAGCAGGGTATCGAAGCCGCCGAAGTATTTGTCCCACGGAATCGGATCGCGGCCCAGCCAACTGACGCTCCAATCAACCGCCTCTCGCCCCTCCGCGGTGCCGACGGTCAGAATCAGCAGTGACGTCATCAACGCCTGCACCAGCAGCGCGGAGACTGGCGATCCCAACCCCGCGTGCAGTCGGCCCAATCGCGCGAACAACGGATGCTCGACGCCCATCGCGAAGTACAACCGCGACCCTGTGAAGATCATGCCGTGAATGGCTCCCAGCGCCGACGCCATCACCAGCAAGCCAACAAGCTTCGTGGCGGAGTCTCGAATCACGGGGATCAGCCAGGTGGCTTGAGCCATCAGGTCCGACGCGGGCGTAAACGACGTCCGCAGGCCGCTGAGCCCCAGCCCCTGCAGATAGGCCCAATTCACCAGAACGTACAGCACCGCGATGGCCAGCATACCGCCCATCAGCGCGCGAGGAATGTTGCGGTGTGGTTGCCGGACCTCAGCCGACGCGAAGGCAGCGTCGTTCCAGCCGCCGTAGGCATATAACACCAGGATCATCGCCAGGCCGATGTTGGAATCCTTCACTGGCGAAGGCGCCATCAGTGATTCTGAGGCCGACGAACTGAAGCCGACCACCAGCAGGCTCAGCAGCCCGATGACCTTGATCGACGTCAGGATGTTCTGCACCAGCTTGCCGGACTTCACTCCCAAAATGTGAATGACGGTCAGCACCCAAATGGCTCCGACGGCCCACCAGACTCCACGGTCTGAATTCGAATCACTTAGCGGATCGCTTAACTTCACCGCATAGTCCGCGAAGACGTATGCCATTGTGCCCACGGCGCCGCTGAAGACTCCAGTCAACTGGGCCCAGCCGTACAGAAAGCCGACCTCTCGGCCCAGACCGCGCGTGAGGAACAGGTACTCGCCGCCGCCCTGCCGGAATCGCGTGGCCAGTTCCGCGTAACAAAGTGCTCCCACGAGGCACAATCCACCAGCCAGTGCCCACACACCCAACCCGGCGATGCCGCTGGGCACATTCGAGAACACGATCGCCGGGACCTTGAAGATCGACACTCCGACAACAATGCCCACGATGATGCTGATCGCGTCCCAGAGACTAAGCGATTCGCGAGCGATGACGGTCGTTGACTGTGGCTGAGGTTCAGGAGCGGCGGCGGGAGTCGAGGAATCGGTCATACGGGTCTCATTCAGAGGCAAAGGCGACCGGGTTGTACGACGGATGCTGCCGGACTTTGAAGAGAAACCGCGATCGACGGACGGTGGATGTGCGGCGTTTGCTGGTACTTCGCTCGAACAGCATCACTCCACAAACAAAAAAGGCTCCCGAAGTCCAAGGTGACTCCGGGAGCCCAACGAGCGCTTCCATTCAAAATCCGAGGGACTACTGCTGTCCGCCGCCACCGGCCAGTTGGCCGAGCTTCAGGACAGCTTCCTGAATCTCGAAATGCACAGTCACGCCACGTGGCTGCGGCTTAACTTCCAGAACGATCTCATCGTTGCCGTTCTCCAGAATCTCTTCGGCCTTCTCGATCATGGCCGCGTTGGAATCGTCCTTGAAGAGCGGCAGAGCTGCTCCCAGTCCAATGCTCAGCGAGATCGGGGCGGCTTCGGAATCTTCATCGGCTTCGACGTCCAGAGCGGCCTTCACACCGTTCAGCGCCTGCGAGCCGAACGAGAACACGATGCGGTCACTGTCGATCGCAAAGTTCAGAACCGAGTTCGCACCAAACAGCTTCTTGGCCTGAGGATCAGCAATCTTCGGAGTCACCGCGTGAATCCCCACTTCGTTGTGCTCGGCAGCGTTCAGCTTCAGGCTGGGATCTTCCGCCTTGGCAGCCAGTTCATCGAAGAGGTCAGACAGGTCGTCGCCGTTTTCCACTCCCACTGCACCCACCAGTTGCAGCTTGCCGCGACGGTTGTTCGCAACGATGGCGAAGTCAATCGCCTCACCGAAAGCCGCTTTCATGGCGTTCGCGACTTTGCGAGCTTCCTTCTCGTCCTTCTTGTTGTTGCCCTTCTGCGAAGCTTCCTTGAAGCCTTCCTCAAACGCTGAGGAAAAGCCCTGCTGAATTTCTTTCGAGACTGGAGCCGCCATCACAAAGCTGGCGACCGTGTCATCCGTCACCAGGTCGGTGAACGCGCTCTTCACTTTGCTGTAGCTGTCGAACGCTGCGGCCAGAGGTGTGCCTCGGCGAGCCGTCAGCGACGTATCGATCGCTACAAACTTCTCCTGAGAATCGATGTCGATGCTGATCGAGTAACGAGCCGTATCAGTAATCAGGCTCTTCACCAGAGCGATACCAATCTCCTGACCGATGCGCTCGCCTTCATTGGCGGGTTCCTTCGCACGTCCACCCTGCTCCGCGCCAATCAGCGCCTGGTCCTTGAACTTCTTCGGAATCTTCTCAACGTCGATCTCAATCGCGATGTCCGCCTTGGACTTCACCAGCAGAGCTGGCTTGGGCAGGTCATCCAATCCGGCGGGGTTGGGTGACAGGAAGTACCACTCGCCGTCATCAATCCCGAACAATGGGTTACCATTCGGCAACGCGTACTCAGTGATCCCTTCTTTGGTCTCCTTCTTCTCGAAGATCTTGCCCAGCGTTCCGGCAAACTGCTTGCGGTTCTTGACCGGCACGAACACCACCGGCATGTCTGGATCGCCGGACTCATTCAAGGACATGAAGGCGCCGATCGGACGTGCGGGATCAAGCCCTTCAAGTTCCTGGCCTCCAGTGAACTGATTCAGGCCGCCGAGCAGCAACGCTGGCAGAGCCGGCTGACCAACGGTCTCGCCCAGATACGTTGCGTCCGCAATCAACTCATTCAAGCTCTTGACCGAAACAACAATGATCGGGTCTGCGGCACGGACCCAACTCCCTGTTGCCAGCGCTCCAATGAACGCTACTCCCATCAACCACCGACGACTGATCGCACTCAACTTCATAGCACCTCCTACTGGCAGAATTTCCAAGCCCGCGGTGTACTCACCTGACCCGCAGACGGTTGGCCCACGTCTGTCTGAAAGGTCGCTGATTCGGGAACGATTCGCAGTCCCGAAGTCGAACGAGCGCGGCAAACACTACCAGCGCTTTCGAAGTTCGTTCAGGGGCTGATTGGCCCTTCCCTAACGAATTACGACAATCGTCGAACACCTCGCCGCAGACCCACTGTGACCCGGCAGGTCTCGCAACGGGCGGATGCAATCACCGTTTCTGACAGCTCGCTGATTATCGCCAACGGTTCGCCGCGCGCACGGGTTGCGTAAACCTTGCGGTGGTCAAAAGGGGTTCGGTGCACGGCACAGGCGTGTGACACCGAACGCCTTAACTAACCACTGATCCCCAACCCCTCAAACAGCGTCCGGTTCCGGATGCTTCCACGGAGCACGATACGGTCGGCGCAACAGCTTGTTGGCCTCAGCGTCACCGGGAACCTGATGCGTCGCAGGATCGAACTTCAGCGAGCGATCCAACTGTTGAGACAGGTTCGCCAGGATACAGGCCGTGGTGGAAATGTGACCCTGCTCGATGTCCGCAACGGGCTTGCCGCGCATCTCGATCGCCTTGAGCAGATCCTTCATGTGGTACCGGATCGCCGGGGCGACGTGCCGTTCCAGATCCTTCTCGGTCTTGTCTTCCGGGAACTGTTCGAGTTCCATCGTGACGTCGCGATGCACGGTTTCGCCCTGCCCCATAGGGATGAAGTCGTAGCCGTTCACACTGACCTTCAGAGTACCCTTGTCACCGTAGAACGTCGCACCCCACGGGTACTTCGGATCGGGTGAACTTCCCCAAGTACGGTGCTGCCAGACGACATTCAAGCCGGGGAATTCGAAGGTCGCAGTCTGCGTGTCCGTTATGTTCGACCGGCTGGCCTTGTCCATCAGAATGCCGCCCGTCGACGAAACGGTTGTCGGCCAACCGAGGTCCATCATCCAGCGCACCATATCGAGCATGTGAATACACATGTCGCCCACAATGCCGTTGCCGTACTCCATGAACGCTCGCCAACTTCGCGGATGGACCAACTTGTTGAATGGAATCTTCGGAGCTGGCCCGGCCCACATCTCATAGTCCAGATGCTCGGGCGGCGCGATGTCCGGCGGATTCTCGCGAGCTCGCATGTGGTAGTAGCAGTAGATCTCGACGAACGCGATCTTGCCGAGTTTGCCTTCGTTGATGAACCGGTCACGAGCTTCAGCCAGATGCGGCGTGCTGCGAC
The DNA here is from genome assembly GCA_021732995.1 of Planctomycetaceae bacterium. Classification (GTDB taxonomy): domain Bacteria; phylum Planctomycetota; class Planctomycetia; order Planctomycetales; family Planctomycetaceae; genus AM-0621. The sequence goes on from JAKFWA010000023.1 coordinate 54,932, forward strand.
GCTGAGTGCCCACCTGCACGACCCGCTTGTACTTGCGAGCCGCTGCCAGCATCGACTGCCCTTCGACAATGTCGACGCCAATCGGCTTCTGGACGTAGATGTCCGCACCGGCTTTGCAGGCTTCAATCATCGGTAGTGCGTGCCAGTGGTCCGGCGTCGCGATCAGCACGATGTCGAGATCCTTCTCCTTCAGCATCTCGCGATAGTCGCCGTATGTGCGCGGCTTCTTCTTTGAGACTTGCCGCTGCGAAACAATGTCCGCCGCTTCAGCGACCATCTGCTTGTCGACGTCACACAGCGAAACAACATCAACCGGCGCGACCTGAATCAGTCGCAACAGATCGGCTTTGCCGTACCAGCCCGTGCCGATCAGACCCACGCGCGGGGCCTTCTTGCTGTCCGCCGACTCGGCGGCATAAGCCCCCGCTGCCAGAGACGCCAAACTCAATCCGCTGGTGGAAAGAAAATTGCGACGATGCATAGATCACTCCTTAAATCCAGAGAGCGTGCCGGATGAATGGATCAGACTCACGCGACGCACATTAGCGCAGCGAGTTGCTCTCGACCATCAGGAAGCCAGTGCCGGATGCCGGAGGCGCGAGCAAAGCGGATTGCCACGCCAAAGGCGCCTGAATTTTTCGTCATGAATTCAGAAAAACGACAACGCAACGACATCCTGTTGTGTCCATCGCTCGTTCCGACGCCATCATCTGTGATTGAATCTGATGGCGCCACGCCATCCTCTCCCTTGGTGTCCGCAAATGTCCCTTGAGCAATCGTCGTGGCCAAGCAGTTCGATCTGCCTGTCGGCCGCATCGTTTGATGTCGAATCGCTGGCCGGAAGAGTCTATCAGCGAACGTGCCGCATGGATTTCTCGGAGCCGGGCTTTTGCCTCGTCGATGCCGGTCGCTCATTGGACTCCGTCAGCTTTCGGCGTCTGATGGTCGATCTCAAGCAAGCCATGGCGCGGATTCACGAGTCCGTTCGTGGCCCGACGCTGTCCTATCTCTCAGCCGCCCGCTTCGATCAACAAACGACGACCCGACCGCATCTCGACGGCGGCCCGCCGGAGTGCTTCCTGATGTTGGGATACGAACCGACCGAAGTAGATTCGGAACTGGAGATTTCGGACTACGCGAAGTGCGCGTTCGACCTCGGTCTGTCTCCTCAAGAGTTCATGGCTCGACACAACCCGATGTTTCACGCTGGCTATGAGCTGTTGCGTCCCTACGCCACGCGCATTCCATGCTTCTCGAAAACGGCGTTCCAGATTGTCTGCATCAACAATTCATCCGCACCGCTCTCGCGCGAAAGTCTCGCGTGGCAAGGCACACTCCACACAGCCACGATCCTGACACCCGACGAGTCCCAGCGGCGAGTTATCAACTCGACGATGATTGCGTCCGTGCCCATCGGCACACCCGATCTGGTCACTGAGGCTCAACAGCAGGAGTTCATCCACACGTCTGTTGTCCGGCGGAAAGGCTATGACAAAACTCATCTCGACGATGATCAGTAACAAGCCACACCGCGCCAGCAGACCCGTCCGATGTCGCAACTGGAGCCCCATCGTTAAGTGAAGAGCAGGCTGCCTACCCAGTCGCGCCCGACCATAACCCAAGGATAGATCGCGACGATTTTCTGCCGAGTGGAATAACCAACGATCTTGCCGAGTTCTCCATCCGCCTCCCAGCGGAAGATCGGTGTCGCTGGTCCTATTTGTTCAAGCCGCTCCAAGGCCGGGCGAACGGATCGCAAGATGATTGCGTCCGGACGTTCCTTAGCCAGTGACGCGAAGCGGTCCGCCCAAAACTGTCGGATGTCGCTTTCGGGCACCGCAACCTGGGTGACTTGAAAGTCGCGAATGCCGGTTTTCGTGAGCTGTTTCTGCACAGTCTCACACGTCGGCAGGCTCAATCGCGAGGTCATCGTCACTCCACTACTCAGTCAGCCAGGCGGTCGGTACTTCAAAAATCGGCGTCTCGGGCAGTGATGTGAATTCTGTATCACTGCTGAAAAGACAGCCCGCATTGAGATGTTGAGCCTGCTGGGCCGGCGTCAGACCTTCATCAGCCGTGGTCAAAATCAACTTTACACCGCCGTTCGCACGCACCAGTTGCGGACAAGTAACGCGGGGTGATCGGGAGACTTTCCAGACCGCTTCGAGTTCGCCGTTAAGCGAATACTGACGCGCCTCACCAAACTCGACATCCTGCGGATTATAGAAGGCAATGATGACACTGCGACCGTCCGGCGTCGCGATCATTCCGTCCGGAAAATCAGAATTCGCTCGCAAGTCGACCACGATCGTCGCCTCTGACAGCGAACCGCGAGAGACATCCAGTTCGTACCGCACCACTGTCTTTGTGGGGGTGTCGATATCCAGCATAGTCACCTGATCGCCCGCGCCGAGAATGATCTTGCCGTTGGAGCAGGTCTGATCCGATCGCAGCTTGATCAGCTTCCCGTCCGAACGTCGCCAGAGATACAGGCCCGCCTTTTTCTCGGCGAATTTGAGATCCTTGCAGCCGAACACCAGCCCGCCCGCGAAGGCCACGCCGTCATTGATGATCGTGCCTGGGACGCCCTGCTCGACCGGGTCACCGACTGGTTTCCACTTCCGGCCGTCGATGTTGAACAGTCCCAGATGGCGTTCCATTCCGATGATGAACGTGCCGCTCTGATTCGTCGGAAATGCAAAACCCGGACGTCCCGGCAACTCGAATCGCTGATTCTTGCCAGTTGCGAAGTCGAACACGTTCAGCGAACCCGTCGTCTGTCCGACCCCGTGCTGAATGCTGACCCAACTGAGTTGATGCGAGCCGTATGGGTACGGACCCTCCGGCAAAAACCGCTGAGCTTCAGTTTCAGGACGAAACAGCAATTCGGTCGTATATTCACGCATGTTGGACCTGCTTCACTTCAGTAGTTACTAGCACGCGGCGGCATCATCGGTCATTCACTCCCGCTCGTGAAGCGAGCGGCTGAACATAGGCCGCGACGCCCGCGAAGGGCACGAGGCAAAAAGCAGGCCCGCTCACACCCCTGGATCGAAGTCAGTCAGCGATGCCGTAACGCACGATGCACCACAGAGCCTTCAGGCCGTCCTTCCAGGTGATCTTCTTACCCTGCTCGTAGGTGCGACCGGAGTAGCTGACGGAGATTTCATAGACACGGAAGTGGTGTCGCGCGACGCGGGCGGCGAGTTCGGGCTCGATACCAAACCGTTCCTGAGCCAGCTTCGGGCCGATGGCGTCCACTACCTCACGTGTGAAGAGCTTGTAGCAGGTCTCCATGTCGGTCAGGTTCAGATTCGAAAAGCAGTTGGACAGCGTCGTCAGCATCTTGTTGGCGACATAGTGCCAGAAGTAGAGCACTCGATGCGGTTGATCACCGAGGAAGCGGCTGCCGAAAACCACATCGGCCTGACCTTCCACAATCGGTCGCATCAACCGGGGATATTCAGCGGGGTCGTATTCCAGATCCGCGTCCTGAATCAGCGCGATCTGCCCGCGCACGGCGCCGAATCCCGTCTTAACGGCGGCACCTTTGCCGCGATTGACTTCGTGATAGATGAATGTGACGCGGTTGTCGTCCGGGAGCGTCTGCCCAGCCAGTGCGGCTTTAGCCACCCGGTCGCGTTCTTCGTCTTCCAGCGTCTTCAACATCTCGCGAGTGCCATCGCGGCTGCAGTCATCAATCAGGATGATTTCTTTACGGACTGGCACCGCCCGTACGCGTTTCAGAATCTCATGAATCGTGTCGCGTTCGTTGTAGACGGGAATCACCACAGACAGCAGCGTCTCGGGCGGAATGGCGTAGAATCCCAATTGTTTGCAGGCGGCTTCGCCCAGCACTTTCCGCAGCGAATCGAACCAGGGTTGCGAGTAAGGCAGTAGCTCCGTGTGCGTGCTCTGTGTCAGGTCGGCGATCGAATCGGTCATTCAGCTGGCTCCCGGGTGCAACAAGTCATCCGGGCAGTCTATTCGCCAAACCGAGAGGCACCAACATTGCCGACCGAGCCAAATTGCTCAGCGACGTTGCGTTTGAATACAAGTATCGTCCTCTCACTGACCAGCCGCCCGATGCATCCCATTGGCAGGGAACGCCTCAAACACACCTGTGACACGCCGCGTAAAGGAAGCCATCAACCGCCGTCGATGCCGAGAACTACTCTTCCGGGTGAACTTCCAGCCTGACGAGTTCTTGTCCCCATCGGGCGTGCGGTTTGCAGTGCGGCAAATCAGCGATGTTGAAAACGGTGCGGCTGGTTGGAGGCGCTCAACGTTTCGTTTTGAACCGTCATCGCACCGCCCTGCATCTGGCGTCATTCTGCAAAACCACGATTTTGAAATCTCGGATTACTGCGGTCACGAAGTTGCTCGCTAAGCTGAGGCAGCAAACAGGGATGGGTACGCCCGCCGACCCAACTGGAACGTCAACTGTTGCGGAGTCTTGAGTTCACGGCCCACTTCGGTGCTCGTTGTTGGAGGATTCAACAGATGCCTCGCAAGCTCATCATTGATGCGGACCCCGGAATCGGCGATGCATTGGCGATCGCTCTGGCAGCAATTGATCCCGCGGTGGATTTAATCGGCGTAACCGCCACTGCAGGCTGCATCTCAGGCCAACTGGCGACTCATAATATCCTGGCTGTGACAGAGGCCGTGGATCCGAGCAAGTCACCGCGGCTGGGTGGCTCGGACCTGCCCAGGCCAGACTTCGGCAAGATCGGCCACCTGGGATTTATGGACCCGGTGTCGTTGCAGGGCAACTACGGTCTGGGGTCCGTCGAATTGCCTTATGCCAAACTGCACAACCAGCACGAATCGGCCAAGGTGCTGGTCGATCTGGTCCGCAACCATCCGCACGAAGTGACCATCCTGACGCTGGGCCCGCTGACGAACATCGAGCGGGCGATTGATCTCGCTCCGGACTTCCTCACGCTGGTCAAAGAACTGGTGTGCTGCGGTGGATCGATCGGTGTCGGAGGCGATGCAACGGCCTCTGCCGAATTCAATTTCTTTGCGGATCCGTCGGCGGCACAACGTGTCTTGAGAGCACCGGCCACGAAGACGCTCGTGCCGCTCGACGTCTGCAATCGGCTCATCATGAGCTACGAGATGTTCAATCGCTTCAAGGAGGCAGCCACTTCGCGTCTGCACTGGTTCTGCACCGAGTTGCTGCCGTTCGCGTTGACGGCACATCACGAGCAACTTGGCCTCGAAGGCATGCCGTTACGCGAGGTGGCCGCGCTGGCCGTGGTTGCTCAGCACCGTTTCTGCGAAACGCGACCGATGCATGTCGATGTGGAGACAGAGGGCGAACTGACGCGCGGTGCCATCATTTGTGATCGCCGCCGTTCGCTTCGCAAGCAGCCAAACGTGGACGTCGTGCAGTCACTGGATGTGCAAAGCATCCTCGATTACGTACTTCAGATCAGTCGACTGGCGTCTTAGATTCACCGGTTCGGTAACACCAGCGAGTTCGTCATTTCGCTGTGTATTCAACGACTGTGGGCTCGGTTGATAGCAACTGAGCCCACAGACAATTCTTCTCTTCGAGCAGCGTGACGGTTCCAGTCCTCACCGTAACTAACGCAGGTTGGCGACATCAACAATCTGGATCGCACCGCGGGCGAGTTCGAGGCCTCGGCCGCCAGCGGTGAGCAGGCGGTGGCCATTCAGCAGCGCCACGTCTGACACGGACAGGTTGCCGCAGGAGTACGTCGTCACGGCGCGGCCGTCAGCATCAATGACTTCAATCCGGTTCGCGTCACGGTGAGCGACGTACAGACGACCGTCGTTGTCGATGGTCAGTCCCGAGGCTGAGCCTTCGCCGTTCTTGTTGAACTCATCGCTCAGCTTGGACAGCACCGTGCGCGCACCGACCTTGCCGGGGGCGAGTACCTCGAACGACAGCAACTGGTTCGTCTGGCTTTCGATGGCGTACAACTTCGAGCCATCGGCCGAAATCGCGATGCCTTCCGGGTAAGCGAGCTTCTGAGCGACGACGTTCACCTGACCGTTGCGGGTCACATAATGAATCTGGCCGATCGTGTTGCGAACGCGGGCATAGCCGGGGTCCGTGAAGTAGATGCCGCCCTCCGAATCGCTGACGAGATCATGCGGAGCTCGCAGGAAGTAACCGCCGCTCTTGGTGGCCAGCTTCTCGATGAGGTTGCCTTCAGCGTCGAGCTTCAGCACGGCACGCTGGCTGGCATCGCACACCACATGCGAACCGTCGGTCAGAATGATGTGACCACGGGGAGCACCGGTCTGTGACCAGACTTCCGCCTGACCATTCGCCGCGATGCGGGTGATCGCGGTGCGATGCGAGACATAGATGGAACCGTCATCACCGACGACGATGTTATCCGCCGTCGCTTCGAACTGGGCGAGATCCTTTGATGTCGACCCTTTGTCTGCTGGCGTCGCGTTGGTTTGCGGAGCACCGTCCGGCAAGGGGCCGATGATGCGCGGAGCTGGTTTCGGCGCGACTGGCTTCGGAACTGGAACTTGTCGAACCGGTTCCGGCTCCGGCAGCTTCAGCGAGAACGGACGCTCGTTCTTGTTCGCTTTCGGGCCGGGGGCAATTGCCGGGAATGTAGAGTTCAACTGGCTGGCCGTCGCCGTCTTGCGTGGGTCAGATTCGCGACGCACGGCCTTCGGCTTGTTCTCGTCCACTGGCTCAAACGGGTCGGCGTCCAGTTCCTTCACGGGCTCGGCAGCCGGTTCCGGCAACGGCTTCGGTTCAGAAATCTTCGGCAAAGGCGGCAGCGCGGGCTTCGATTCCGCGGCCGGTTCTTCGACTGTGTCCTTGAAGTCTTCTTCATTCAGTTCACGAGTTGGCAGCAGCGGTGCCTTCTTGGGAGCCGGCACGGCTTCTTCTTCCGCATCGTTGGGCTGCACGGCTTCCGGCAGTGGCGGAACTTCGAGGGGCACCTTCTTCTGAACAGGCTGCGGCTGTACCTGGGGACGTTCTTCGTCGACGAAGAATTCTTCGAGGTCATCCGCTTTCACAGCCGGCTTGCGAACCGGCGCGAGAGCTGGAACGGCGGGTTCTTCGGTCGGAGTCGTCTCGATCGGCGCGTCGTCCTTTACAGACGATTCGACGGGAGCCGTGATGGCTTTCGGCTTGAAAGTCGGTTCCGGTTCATCAGCCTGATCGAGGGTCGGGAGGCTGGGCACCTCGGCCTGCGGCACCGGGACCTTGGTCTCAACGGGTTGAGCTGTCTTCGCCTCGGGAATGCGCACCTTAATACCCGGCGCGGCGGGTTCCTCGTCCACAACCGGTTGAGGTTCTACCTCGGTCGCGGTGACTTTGGGCTCAACGTAAGCCGGCTTGGCTTCCTCTTTCGTGACGACCGGTGTTTCCACAACGGGTTCTTCAACCGGGTCGGCGGGGATTGGTGGCACATCGACGGGCTTCGGTGTGCGAGCCTTTTTCTTCGCCGCGATCTCGGCTTCGCTGTCGTCCTCTTCCGGCGGTGGCACCACCTGAGTCGTGTTCGGTACAGGCGTCAGAATGGGCGTCTTCGGTTCGCCTTTGTCTTCGGCGGGAACGAGTGGTACCGGCGCGGAAGGAGCGGGTTCAAACACCGTGCCCGATGAGTAGGAGCGACCGTGATAGACGCTCGCGCTACGGCAGCCACTGACTCCCGCGAGCAGGATTGCACCGGTTACCAACGTCCAGGACGAGTTCACATTGATCCAACGCCAAAGGTGCAACATCGAGAGGCACTCCTGCAAAAAAGACAAAGGCTCAGGGATCAGTGACGACGGAATGGCCTGACTGAACCGGATTGCGGTTCAACGTCGGGAGCGTCATTCCGTTGACAGTGATCCTTGAGCCTTTGGCTAACGGGCGATCTCGGGCCCTGATCAAGAACGCTCGGTCGCGGTCAACGACCGAACTCAACAGCGAGCACTCATTGATTCGGCAACAGTCAAACGGTTTGTGCTCACGTTCAAGACGAATGCGAAACGAAGCTGTCGAGACTGGTCGGTCATAACTCGCGCACCGTCTCTGGCTGACCTAGCGGTAGCGCGCGTAATCCCTGCTGACACGAAGGTATGCAGACTTCGGCGCATGCAGGCTCTGCGGCTCAAGCTTGTCCGGTCCGTTTGCAGCGATTGCAAAGCCCGCAGAACTCAATCGCTGCGATTGCCCGCGCCGGACGTTCCCCGCGGCGTCTTCGCTGGAGTGCTCAGCATCAGCGAGCCCGGCAGATCCGGATTATCCGGCTGGGTTCCGTTCAACGCTGCGATGCTTAGCGCCGCCGTGGAACGTGGTGCGCGATTTCCCTCTGGCATCGCATGCGCCTGCGCGCCGGGTATACTCATACGGTGCCGCGGAAGGAGCTCTTCGACAGCGGTCAAAGGAATGACATCACAGAGCTGACGAAGTCAGAGGAGTTGGTGGAAGCGTCCGCTGAACTCACGGAGCCTGTCTGCGACATCCCGTCCGAGATCGTCGTCATTCACGAGGATGAGGAAGTCCGTGACTTACCGTCGATGGAGATTAGCTCGCATCCTGCTGCTGGCCGGCATTCTGGCCTGCCCGGCGGCGGCATGGTCGTTTGCTCAACCGGCACAACCTGAACCGACTCCGGCTCCCGGCGTCGAAGAAGAGGCCAAAGATCAGGACCTCAACGGGATTCGCGAGGTCTTACAGCAACTGCTCCCGCAGCCGGTTCTGCCACAGCCAAAGGTGCAGGTGCAGCCGCAAGTTCAACCCGCGGCTCCTGCCGCGCCGTTTGCGCAGCAAGTACAGGCCGATCGTGACGATCCTGCCGACAAACGCGAACTCGATGCTTATGACAAGCTGATTCCGCTTGATCCGGATCTGCAGGCTGACTGGTCGCGAGCTCAGAAACAGGCCGCCGGAGACAACTGGGGACCGGTGCTGCAGATGCTCAAACGCCTGAATGAGCGCGGCGAGGATTCACTGACGGTGCTGGAAGATGGATCGGTGACCTCGTTTCGTCGAGCGGTGCTGCGGCACCTGAGCAAAGCCCCGCGCGATGTCCGCGATACGTTTGAACGTACCTACCGCACTGACGGCGACCGGTTGTTGAAGGAAGCGCTGGCGGATCAAAGTCTGGATAAGTTGTCGGATGTGGCGACGCGTTTCTTCTGGATTGAGCCCGGCTATATCGCGGCCGACGCGCTGGCGACGCGGTTGATGGATCGCGGTGATACCGGAATTGCGCTGACCTGGTTCAAACAACTGTGGGAGGCACAGCCCAGCCTCACTCAGCGCACGGCCTGGCAACGCAAGGCGGCGATTGCGGCCCACATTGTGGGCGACTCGGCGTTTGAGCAGTTGATGACCAAAGCACTGGGCGCCGACGTGCACGCTGAACTGATTGCGAAGTTCAAGCCGCGCGTTCGCGACCTGGATGAGCCCGTAGCGGACTGGCCGATGTTCCTTGGCAACTCGCGCCGCAATGCGTTCGCGCGCGGTAGCGAACCTGTCAATCTGCAACGCTGGCGCGCGATCACAACGTCCAGCACGCCGCTGCAGACGGCGATTGATAACCTGTATGAATATCTGACAGAGAGCGGTATCCCGGCGATCCCGACGGCGATGCCGTTGCTCGTGAATGGCAAGGTCGTGTTTCGGTCCTTCAGCGGACTCGAAGTACTGGATGCGGAATCCGGGCGGCTGTTATGGTCGCTGGAAGATGGAATTTCGGCCGACGCCGTGCTGATGGACGGCTCCCTCGCAACGGCGTTTGGCGGGCCGAATGGTGCTGCACTTCTGCAGGGAAACAGCCATAGCAGCACGGGTGGTCCGCTCGGCCAGTACCTGTTTCAGAATTCGAATCATGCGTTGCTCAGCAGCGACGGGCGTCGCTTGTTTGTGGTCGACGACAATCCGCTGATCGCGCTGTATCAGACCAGCGGCCGTATTCCGACGCGTGGCAATCGAACGCCCGCCGCCAATCGGCTGGGTGCGAATGTCCTGCGAGCGTACGACCTGGACTCCGGTCGCATGCTGTGGCAGACCGGCGGTCCTGTTGTGCAGGAAGACCTGGCAGCTCAACTGCCGGGGACGTTCTTTCTGGGTGCTCCCGTGGTGGACGGTGACGATTTGTTCGTCGTCGGTCAGCGTGATGCCGAGATCCGGCTGCATGTACTCGAACCGGCAACCGGGCATGTGAAGTGGTCGCAGTTGCTGTCTTACGCCGACATGCCGATTGAACGTGACGCCTTGCGTCGCGTGTGGGCGATTCAGCCGTCCGTGCAAGGTTCGCTCATCATCTGTCCGACAACGGTTGGCTGGCTGGTGGCGGTCGATCGGTCGCGGCATTCGGTATTGTGGGCACAACGTTACTTCGATCGGCTGAAGCCCGATGAAGGTGATGGTCAGCGACCGGCCCGGCTATTTGCCTTCGGCAATCAGGCGCAGGTGCGATCATTGAACGAAGAGATCGGCACGCGTTGGGCGACCTCCGCGCCAGTCATCTCCCGCAATCGGGTGCTGATGACGCCGATCGAGGCCGAGGACCATTCTGACTACGAGATGGACGATGAGGACGAAGACGAGACCTCATCGCACGAAGAAGATTCTGGGTTCGATGCGTTCCAGTGCTTTGATCTCTATACCGGCAAGCGAGTCTGGAAGCACGATCGCGCCGGGATGAGTTATGTGGCGGGCGCGTGGAACGACTGCTTCATTCTGGCTGGCAACGATCAGGTGCTGGCGATCGACCTGGACGGCAAAGAGAAGTGGAAGCTCGAACTGCCAGCAAACAAGTTGCTGCCTTCCGGCCGCGGCATTCTGGCGGACGGTTATCTGTATCAACCGACGATGCGTCGCGAGGTGCTGAAGGTCGATCTGGCGACCGGCAAGCTGGCGAGTTCGATTGATCTCACAGAACGCGACCGGCCGCTCGGAAACCTGCTGCTGTATCGCGGCCTGCTGATCTCGCATCACCCCGGCGAACTGGTGGCGCTGGAGCAACTCGCTGCGGTGGAACAGCGGTTGAGCCGTAAAGGGGAGCAACCTGCGAGTCTCGACATCCAGATGCTCGAAGCGGAGCTGGCTCTGTCGCGCGGACAAGATGACGCGGCGTTGCAGACTCTCAGAAAGATCAAACTCGGCTCGGATCAGGCGAGCTTCCTGGAACGTTATGAACTGGACCTGCGACGGGCGCTCGTCAAAGCCGTCCGCCGCGATCCAATACATCGAGACGCATTGCTGACCGAGTTAGAAGCACTCGTACGAACGCCGAAAGACCGGCAGGAGTTTGACGAACTCGCGGTGACGGCCCTCGTGGAATCCGGCAACCCCGAAGCTGCTCTGCGACGCTTGCTGCTGATCGCACGGCGCGCGGACGAAACATTGCTGGTGCGATCCGACAGCAGTCTGGTCACGACCGAACCGGTGGCAGCAGAGGTCGATAAAACCGAAGCGAAAGCTGTCGGCGGTGATAGCGAAGAAACCTCTCCGCCGCCATTGCCGCGCCCGGCGGTGCGACTGCAGGTGTCCGAAGCGGTCTGGGTGCAGGGGTTGATCCGCGATCTCTGGCCGCAGTTGGAAAACGGTGCCCGCGCTATACTGGATCGCGAGGTCGAGTCGCTGTTGAAAGAAGCCACTGCGGACATGACGTCACCCCGAGCAGCCCGCATCGTGCGCATGCTGAACGCTCACCCCGCAGTCGTGCCCTGTGCCGAACGCTTCGCTGCCGACGCTGTGGCTGCGCGCCGGTATGTGATGGCCCGGTACTGGTTGGAGGTCGCCCGGCAACATGCACCGACTCCGCAGGCCGCTTTGGAACGACGTCTGGCTCAAGCGCAGCTCAGTCTTGATTTTCAGGATCTCCCGACCGCTGAATCGCTGTTGCGACAGGTCACGGAAGAAGCCACAGCCGCCAAGCTGGACTCAGTCATGGCCGCCGCGACCGCGCTCTCTGAAAAGTTGAAGGCTGCAACTCCTGCCGCCCGCCTCGCGTTCGCTCCGAAGACCGCGACCATCCTGCACATGCCCAACCAGAATGCGTCGCAGCCGACGATTCCGCTGGAACCAGCCCGCCGCCGCCCGGACTTCTTTGCGGGACTGCATGTGGAAGCCAGCAAGTTCGAATACTCGCCGACTTCCGACCGGCTGCGACTGTCTCACGCACAGACCGGTGAGACGTACTGGAGCTTACCACTGCGCGCGAACTCGCAGCAGCGCGGTGAATTGCAGATACGTCGTTCGGGGCAATCGCTCATCGCCTTCAATGGCGGCGTGCTACAGGCGTTCTCTTTGCCTGACCGTCGAGTGCTCTGGTCCGTCCCGGTAGCGCTGTCGGAGACCGACGAGGAGTATGAAGGACTTCAGGTGGATGAAGGCAACTCGGAAGGTATCGGTCAGATGGTGCCCGCCGCAGAGTTCGCGGGCGTTGGATTTGACAATAACGTTCCGGGTGACGGCCTGCTGTTTGCGAATTCGGAGTACGTGGCCGTACGTGCCAAGCAGCAACTGCAGGTCTTCGATGTTCGCACGGGCGAATTGCGTTGGATGGCTCATAAGCTGATCCATGATTTTTCGAGTGTGACGGGCACAACCGAAACGCTGTGGATCAACACGTCAGATGACGAGGGCGAAGACACGCTGGTGGCTCTACGGGCACTCGATGGCAAACCTCTGCCCAGACCGGAAGACTCTCAGGAAGTCCGGAGCGCGATCTTCATTGATGACGACAACATCGTCAGTGCCGCGTTGAACTCCGAAGCCAAACGCCTGACTCTGCAGTCGCGAGACCATCGCACGGGACGAACAGTCTGGAAGCACGAGTTCGACGCCCGCACGGAATTCTGCAAGACCGCCGACGATGAAGTCGTCGCCTGCACGCGCGAAGGTCAGGTGATTCGCATCGAGCTCTGGAACGGACATCGAGTGAACTCGGACCCGCCACCGCCAGCGCTGCGTCTCGGCCGCGGCTGGCGTCAGGTGGTCACAGACCGTGACCACGTCTATCTGCTGCTCAATCCGACTCAAGCCAAGGATGGTGCTAGTGTATCCGATCCATTCGATTGGGACTCCCGGCGTACGGTGGGCAGCGTGGCCTCGCTGTGGAGTCACGGCGTCATCGTCGCCTTCCGCCGCGACGACGGCCGACAGGTGTGGACGAAGAACACGTCGAAGCAGACGCTGGTGCTGAGCGATTTCCTCGCCAACCCCACCCTGCTGTTCCTGCACTACGACCGCGACGTGTTCGGCTTCGGCGGCGAACTGCAACTGGAAGTCGTCAACAAGGCGACTGGCGAACGCCTGCTAAAGCAGGTCATCGCTACCGATCAGCTCAGCTTCACCAGCGCCCAATGGGACCCGGCAACGCAACTGATTGACCTGTCCGGTTTCGAACGTCGCTATCGCCTGGTGCTGAAGCCATAGTGCTACCTGAACAGCAATATGATCGTCACTTCTACTTCGCGTCCGTGTGGCTGGTCAGCCGATCGGACGCGGGGCGAGGCGAACGCGTCCATTGACGGATGCCGCGTTCGTTGATGGCTCGCAATACAAAGTACCACAGTCCTGCGACGACCAGGCCACCGACGCTCAGACCAAGCCACGCGTAGAAGACCAGTTGCTGCTGCATCTCGTAGACAGGCTGCAAAACCGTGGCTTTGCGTTCCTGCACGATCGCGGTCCAGCGGGTCAGACCGACGGGGCAGAACGACGCCAGCCAGTCGCCGCCAAAGTCATCAGGGCTGATGATTGCCAGCGGATCCTGATAGTCCTCCAGAGAGATCCGTACTTCGCGATCTGTATTTGGAGTCGATGAACCGCCGGACTTGGCCTGCTCTTCCGCTTCTTCGATGCGCGGGATGATGCTCTCGTCAAGGTGCAGAGCACGGAACTCATCACTGGTCAGTTCAGCGCGGACCTTGGAGTTCTTCAATCCCGAATGGTCCAGCAGTCGCCAGTTGCGGCGGTCGACGATGGCGATCGTGCGATGAATGCCATCGCGACCTCGAATGCTGACTTCGTATTGCGAGAGCAACTGCCCCAGATTCGTCGTGCGGCCGAGCACCGCAATCACGTTTTCCTGCTTGGCGTCCCACACAGGTACCGTCATGGCGATGATGTTGGTTTTCGTCACGGCACTCTGGAAAGCCAGTGACAAGTGAGGCTCCATGATGGCCTGAATGCCTTCCGGCACGTGCCCGGGCTTGTACTCCTTGTCGCGCCCGTGGAAGTAGTCGCGATGCGAGAAGTTGTGATCGATCGTGGCAGGTTCCAGAGGATCGCGCCAGCGCTGAAAGCCCTGAGCGTCCACCAGCAGCCAGCTCACATCCAGTTCGCGGCCCTGCTCTTTGCGGCGACGATCAACGGTCGACTTCGTGCTTTCCAGGATCTGCTGAAAGTTCTCGCGGTCACTCCAGCCACGATCTGCGGACGCTGCAATCGCCGCACGTAATTGAGTGTCCGCCGCCACTTCGATGAGTTCATCCATGCGGTCCTGCAGCTCGCGTTCAACGCTACGTGAGACAATGTTGGCAGACATCACCTGGGCTTCGAACGCACGCTCGGTCAGGTTTTCTTCAGCGGTATCCACCGCACTGTCCATCAGGTTCTTCGAGAGGAAGAACATGGCGACCAGCAGCAGCCCCGGACCGATGCCTCCCAGTGCCACGAGCGGCCTCAAGCGACGCTGCCGGTCTCGGATATACAGCACATCCAGCACAGCCTGAGCATTCGCATAACGCCGATCCGGATTCAGTTGCAAGCAGCGATCCACAATTTCAGCCAGCCGTCGATCGACTCCGCGCACGTGATTGTGAGCCGTCGGCCGCGGTGATTCGCGCACCAACTGCTGGTAGATCTTCAGCCGCTCTTCGAGACTCGGAGCTGCGTGCAACCGCGCTTCGGCTTCGGGCGTACGATAAGGAGGTTCGCCAACCAGCAGGTGATACAGCAGCGCGCCCAGTGCATACACGTCCCATCGGGCATCCGGCACGGCCGCGAGGTCCGCTTGCTCGGGAGCCATGTAGAACAACGTACCCAGCGCCGGGTTCTGTTCGTTCGACAGACGCGACTGGCCGAAGTCGCACAGACGCGGTTCAAAGTCGGAGTCGAGCAGCACGTTCGCCGGCTTCAAATCGCAGTGCAGGACGCCTCGACCGTGCGCATGCACCAGCGCCTGGCAGATGGATCGCACGATGCGGATAGCCTCGTCAACCGGCAGCGGACCGTCCTGCAACATGGCGGACAACGAGCCGTTGTCGAGGTACTCCATCACGTAATACGGCGGGTCATGCTGCCAGCCGACATCGATCAATCGCACGATGTTGCGCGATGTGTAGAGCAGAGCCAACTTTTCGACTTCACGATTCAGCAGCGACCAGTCCAGCCCGCGATGATGCGTATAGAACTTGATAGCCACCTGCTTGCCCGTCTTGTTCTCGCGCGCCAGCCACACCGCTCCGTAGGCACCTTCGCCGAGCTTCTTCAGAACCTGAAACCCCATCGCGTGAGGAGCACCCGCGAGCGCCGCCTCGCTCAATCGCCGCGAGCGTTCGGAAGCCTCATCAGTTTGAAAGGGGGTAGCGTCAAGGACGTCGGACATGGGTGGGTTACTTCAGTTCGATGCAGCCAGCAGCACAGTTGTTCGGCAAGCCAAGAGCTTAGCAACCGCAACTAGCGCCGTTCGACCCCAACCAGTGCGCCTCACGCAGGGTGCTCTCCCATCACTGACAACGCCCACTCTGACAGCCATCTTCAGCAACAGCAGCCAAACGCATCAGACAACCATTGTTTCCGTCGGAACGGATTCCTCAACGGTCACGGACCGCACCCATTCATCACACCGCTGGACGATCTCTGCGGGGCTCTGTTGCCACAATTCGTTCGACCAGACTTGGATGTCGAAGTAGCCCTCATAGTTGGCCTGCTCCAAGGCGCGAATCATTTCGAGCAACGGCAAGTTGCCCTCGCCGGGAGCGAAGCGAGCATACTCATCGCGAGCACGCCGCACGCGGTCGCTAATCTGCACATGCATGATGTCGTCCGCGATCTCCGGCAACCGCGCAAGCATCTTGTCGTCCAGCAGATGGAACGAATCGAAAGCGACTCCGACGCGCGGATGATCCACGCGATCCACAACATCCATCGCGGCGTCGAAGGAATGCAGGTCGGTCCAGCGACCGGCGAACTCGGCCTTCATCGGGAGAACGGCCAGGTTGATATCCAGCTCAGCGGCGAGCATGGCCAGTTCCCGGATCGCCGAGCAGACCAGCTTGCGCTCGTGATTGGCGGTGTACTTGCCACGTGCTCCCGGAGCGACCACCACGCTATGTGCTTTCACTGCGGCGGCCAGGAAGAGCGTATCAAAAGCCTCATCCAGCGCCTCGCGGTAGGTGGCACCCATGCTGCCCGTGAACCCACCCACGAAGGACACGCTGGAGACATTCAGATCAGCGCAGGCAATCTGAGCGGCGACCTGACTGGGGTCAAGATCGATCAGCTTGTTGGTCCACAACCCGATGCTGCTGAGTGACGACTTCGCCAACTGCTGCAGATCTTCCTCGAACGTCGAGCGATAGGTTGTGATCTGGTTGAGCGAGAAGCGTTGTTGAATCGATCTAGGCTCGCTGCGTTGGCTGTGTGTGAGGAACGACTTCGGTACGGCGCGAGAAGACTTCCCTGGCTGGTTCAAGGTGCCGCTCTTTCTTGCAAGTGTGCGAAAGATAGGATGCAGGAAACAGGCGAAACTGCACTCGTCAGAAGAGTGCGATGCTGAGTGCTTAGAAAGAGTTTCCAGTGCGAGGCAACTCAGCAGTCATCACGGGCCACGGAGGAGTCAGTTAACCGCTGACGGTCACTCCAGAATGCCCAAACTATCAACCTCGAGCATTCAGTGGCACGTTCGGATCGTCAGCGATGTTGACCCACACATGGACGTGAGGACTGCCTCGGAAGTGCCAGACAAATGCTGGTCCTTCCAATCTCCACACATCCCAGACTCCGTCGTTCCCAACATCGTCCGACTGGTAGAGCGCCAGACTGCATTTATCGAGCCCTCCGAACTTTTCGAGGCACTTTGTCGCCTCTTGTTGATCGGCAGTTCGATAGGGTTCCAGCAGCGAACTCAAGATGCCTTGCAGGTGCGTTTTCTGGTCTGCTGACAATTCGCTGACTGGAATTCCGGATTTTGGCTCCGTGCCGCGGAAGCCCACTGCGGCCTCAGCCGGGGCCTTCTCGACGAGTGCCAACTTTCGCTGCTTGCCATCAAACATTTTGTAGAGGGCGTTCGCCTTCAACGCCTGATGCCAGTAGATGTTGCCCGGATGGTCAGCAGCTTCGTTGAATCCTTGAGCAGCATGACCGTAGAAGATTGGGCCGCCAAAGGCTGTGTGTTCGGTGGAGTCGCCATCGCAGCGAATCGTCAGATGGCGGCCGGTCATCACCCATTCGAACTTGCCGGTGCCGGGTTCACCGAAGATGGCGATGGTCTGTTCTTTACCATACCCGCCCGCGTCGTCTTGAAGTTGCTTGCGAAGCCGGGCATGCCACTCTGGATTGTAGAGACCAAAGAACAATGCTTCGATCAGATCGCGCTGATCCTTGGTGAAGAACTCACCTCCGACATTGAACATCTTCTTGTCGGTGATGTTCCAGTTGTTGGAAACATGAGTTCGCAGCAAGCCGCGATCGTCTTTGTGATCCCATGCGAAGCAAATCTCTTCGCGTTGCTTTTCGTTGAGTGAATCGTAGAGCTTCTTGACGAGCGATTCCGGCTTGGCCTTCTCTTGCTCTGCTGCGACTGACATCTTCGGAAGAAGAGTCGCACCCACTGCGACTGAACCAACTGCTTGAACGAATCGTCGGCGTGACAGCGTTTCGACATCCTGAATGTTGCAGTCACTGCAGATCGGCTCGCGATTCATCGCACGTTCCTGTTGAGGTGGGCGATCATGGCCGGCGGATGTCGCCAAGGCGGCGAGACTTTACCAATGGGACCTTGAAACGCAATGAAGATTCTCGGTTCTGCATATGACTCGCACAGGTTCTTGAACGAGCTCTGCAGATGTCCGCCAGTCGGCAGTGTTTGCCATCGCTCCTCTTGGCTACGCGTGCTCATGCCATTGATGATGACAACGTGCGGACCACAGTAGGCTGAGGCAAACAAGACGCTACACTCATAGGGCTTGGCGGACTCAGCATGAAGCTCAATTGTTGATGGAGTGGAACAGATCGATGCGCGCGTGGCTCTCTACCACTCGATGGATCGTCCTCGCTGTGCTCGTGATGAGTACCAGTCTGGGCTGCCAACGACGTACTGCCACGACGAAAGCGAAGTCAACGAGTGCGACTTCTCAGAAGGCTCCTGAGAAGAAGAGCAACAGCATCTTTCCGCTGTCGATCATTCAGGTGTCGGCTGAGACATCAGACGACACGAAGGCGGCCGGCAAGGAAGCGGGTGGCAATCGTCTCTCTAAAGAGACCAGTCCTTATCTGTTGCTGCACGCGCACAATCCGGTCGACTGGTACCCGTGGGGACCCGAAGCCTTTGAAGCCGCGAAGCGCGACAACAAGCCTATCTTCCTCTCGATTGGTTACAGCAGTTGCTACTGGTGTCATGTGATGGAACGATTGGTGTTCTCGAAACCCGAGATCGCCAAGCTCATGAATGAGCAGTTCATCAACATCAAGGTGGACCGCGAAGAACGCCCCGATGTAGATGACATCTACATGACCGCGTTGCAGGTCTATCTGACATTGAGCGGCGCAGGTGGCTCGGGCGGCTGGCCGCTGTCGATGTTCCTGACGCCTGACGGTCAGCCGATGGCTGGCGGGACGTATTTCCCTCCCGAGGACAAAGGGCTGGCGCCGGGTTTCCCCAAAGTTTGCAAGATGGTGTCCGATGCCTGGCGCGATCGCCGCGAGGACATGGTCCGCAATGCGGCGACACTGACCGACGTCGTCCAGAAGCAGATGCGTCCGGCCTTCGCACTGGAGAAGGTTGAGCTTGATCGCGAACTCGTCCAGCAGGCAGCGCGGTCACTGGTGCAAAGCCACGACTCTGAATTCGGTGGCGTGGACTTCTCCTTTGAACGACCCGACGCACCGAAGTTCCCGCAGCCCACCAAGCTGGCACTGCTCCAGTATGAAGCGACTCAGCATCAGGATGCCGCTGCCGCGCGTGCGTTGCTGCACACGCTAGATGCGATGCAGCTCGGTGGCATTCACGATCATCTGGGCGGTGGCTTTCATCGCTATGCGACCGATCGCGAATGGCGGCTGCCACACTTTGAAAAGATGCTCTACGACAACGCGCAGTTGCTGGATCTCTACGTGGACGCCTACCAGTCCACGAACAAGCCGCACTACCGCGATGTTGCCGAAGACATCGCCGGCTTTCTCTTTGCCGAGATGCAGGATACTCACGGCGGCTTCTATTCGGCGATGGATGCCGAGACGGAGTCCGTCGAAGGCAAGTTCTACGCATGGTCGGTTCCAGAGATCGAACGCGCGCTGGGGCCGGACGCGCCGTTGTTCCGACGAGCTTATGGCGTCGCAGGCGAATCTTCGTTCGAACACGGCTTCGTGTTGCGGTTGATGAAGTCCGTTGAAACGCTGGCTGTCGAGGAACGCGTACCGCCACGTGAACTCGCGTTGAAGCTGTTTGAATTGCGACGCAAGCTGCTTGTCGTGCGGAATGAGCGACCGAAGCCATCGAAGGATGACAAGGTCCTGACCGCGTGGAACGGACTGGCGATTCGTTCGCTGGCGCAGATGAGTGCCATCACCAGTCGTAAAGAACCCTTGGATGCCGCCGAACGCGCGGCCCTGTTTGTGCTGACCAACATGCGCGACGGCAACGGTCGGTTGCTGCGGACCTATCGCGGCGGACAGGCGAAGCTCAACGGCTATCTGGACGACTACGCCTTCCTGATCGATGGCCTGCTGGAGTTGCATCTGGTGACGCGCGATCCCAAGTGGCTCAATGCGTCCCGTCACCTGATGGATGATCAGATCAAACTCTTCTGGGACGATCAGGGCCATGGGTTCTTCTACACATCGAAAGAGCACGAGCAACTGCTGACGCGTTTCAAGGATGGAGCTGATGGAGCACTGCCGTCGGGCAACAGTGCCAGTGTGCGGAACATGATCCGGCTGGCGTCCCTGACGGGCGACATGACTTATCGCGACCGTGCTCAGCAGACCTTGGAACTGTTCGCTCAACAGATGAAGAAGGCTCCGCGCAGTTCATCCAACATGCTGCTGGCGCTCAGCGAGTTCCTCGACAACCGCGACTATCGTGCGTCAGCTGGTGGTCCCAAGACGCCGGCACCCAAGCCTAAAGAACCCGGCGGTGTTGAACCAGCCAAGGGCGAGACTGTGGATGCAGAGCTGATCGCACCATCCGTGCGGCCAGCCCCGAGACCTGCCGAACCAAAGCCCTCAATCGAGAAGCCAGCACGCGCACCAGAGGTTGTTAGCGTCACAGCATTCTTATCGACGACGAAGCTGGTGCCGGGCTCAGCCACGCGCATCGCGGTGAAGATTCAGATTCAACCGGGCTGGCATATCAACGCGAACCCTTCGGGAGCGAAAACCTCCATCCCGACCACGTTGACCCTGAAGTCCAAACACGGGACGCAATTAAAATCGATCAGCTATCCACGCGGTGACGCGTCCGAGATGGCTCAAATCTATCAAGGTCAGGCAGTGTTGATCGGCGAACTGGAAGTGCCGCAGGATCTCGCCGGTCAAGAGGATGAGTTCGAGCTGCATCTGCGGTTCCAGCCGTGCAATTCCGAAACCTGCCTGCCGCCACGAACCATCAAGTTCGCCACAAAGATCCCCGTGGGGGCGGACGCGAACGACGCGGAAGAAACCAATGCGTCCATCTTCGAAACGGCCGAGAAGTCCTAACGGCAGGTGACGCGATGACGGACCTCAACGAGAACACCATCGCAGACGCGGAAGCCAAAACGGATTCATTGGTTGAACGGCCGCCAAATCGACGTCAGAAAGCCACAGCACTCAGTCTGGCCTGCGGCGCGTTCCTGACAGTCTACATATTGTCAGCCGGACCGATGGCCGCACTGCATCGAGCGGTGAAGTTTAAACCGCTGCAGAACGGCCTGGAGATCTTCTACGCACCGGTGGTCCTGTTGACGAAGGCCGGGCTGTGGCCGCTGTCAGACCTGCTGAAATGGTACATTTCGCTCTTCAGATGATTGTCTGTCGGTGATGTTCCGCTCGCCAATTGACAGCGAACGTCTCGGCTTTAGAATAGTCGATGACTTGCGATCGAGGCCGTCAGCTGCATCAGTAATTGCAGAGGTTTGATTGCAAGGCTTGCTGATCCGCTCACCACACCTGCTCCCCGCGGGCGAACCGAGTGGACATCCCGTCGACAGCTCTGCGTGTTTGGCCTTCCCACGGATGTCCCGGTTCTGGCTGTTTGCTGCTCTTGGTGACGTACGTGCCCTTTCGGGTTGGGCCGATTCTCGCTGACTGTCGTAAGGTTAGTTCGCTTGTGTAGCGATCTGACCTGGGTTTGCGGCAAACTTCGAGGATGTTCTTCGAATGGCCGCTCGGTCCGTCCGTCCCGCCTTAAGACAGGAGACACGATATGATTCTCGCCTGGGCACCTGGTCTGCCAGAAATGGCAATCTTCGGAGTGATCTGCTTGCTGCTGTTTGGTAGCCGCCTGCCGAGCACCATGCGTTCGCTGGGGCAGAGTGTCACGCAGTTCAAAAAGGGCATGCACGAGCCCGACGAAGGCGATGCCCCAGAAGCAAAGCTGCCACCCAAGAGCGATCAACCCTCGTGATGGCTGTGCCGCCCGGTTGCGTGTTCAACCTAGTCGTCGGTCACGTCGATCGAGCCTAATCTCGACTTATCCGGTGTGGCGCGTCTGCGTGTCATTCTTTCTGATCCAATCGTTTCGAGGTGAACTATGACCTCTCCGTTACTGGCATTTTTTACCCCCGGCCCGGGGGAAATGATGGTGTTCGGTTTGATCGCCTTGCTGTTGTTCGGCAAGCGATTGCCTGAAGTCGCCCGTAGCGTCGGCAAGGGTATCGTCGAGTTCAAGAAGGGTGTGCGCGGGATTGAGGATGAACTCCATCAATCGACGTACTCGTCTTCTCCATCCTATTCGAATACATTGACCGCATCGCGCCCCACGGCGACGAATGAAACGGCTCAAGTCACTGCTCCCAAATTTGAGCCACCGACATCCGAACCGACTCAGGATTCCTAGCACTGCGTCAACTCAGGCAGGCTGATGAATCGATCGAAACGTGCTGACGCAGGAATAGCGCCCGCACATTTCCGGTCGCTTGTGGAAGCGTGTTCGCGCGGGACGCAGCAATCAGAAGTCGCACTGCGGGTTCTTCCGGTCAGATCGCGGAGAGGTTCACCGAGGTGGTATCGGTAACCGACTGACTACGGCGTTGTGATGGATCGGAATCGCATGAACCCCGGACAGACTTTAGCGAGCGTGCTGGCCGCTGCTGAGACGGCTCATGTGCAGGGACAGCATACGCGGGCCGCAGAGATGCTCGGCGAGTTCCGCGGCGCGGCCGAACTGACTCCTCAGGAACTCAAGCAACTGACTCTCAAGCAGGTTCAGTACCTTGATCGCGCGGGTACCATCGCGGCGGGCATTGAAGCGTTGCAATCCGTGCGACGACTGTTGCCGGATGACATTGATCTACTCTCCAGCGAAGGGATCGCACGAAGTCTGGCGGACGACTTCGCGGGGTCCACACGGTTGATGGAAGCTGCCGTCAAGCAGCGCGACGATATTGCGAATTGGTGGGACGTACTGGCTCGAAACTACATCTATCTCGGGCGGGTGGACGATGCACGTGCGGCTGGATCCAGATCACTCACCTTGAAAGATCAGCAAGCTCCGGCGGCGAACAGGGACCTATCTGTCATTGCGCCACGGCCATTCGATCCGTCGCGGCGCGAACGCAACGTCATCGCCTACAGCTTGTGGGGATCGAACCGGCGTTACATCGAAGGTGCCTACCGCAACGCCTGGCTGGTTCGCGATCTGTATCCCGGCTGGACGTGTCGCTTCTATTGCGACGTCACGGTCCCGCAGCGAGTCCGCTCAACTCTAGAGAAACTCGGCTGTCAACTGGTCGTTGCGCAGCAGCCACCGAAACAGTTTTATGAAGGCTACTTCTGGCGATTCATGGTCTGGAGCGATCCACAAGTGGACCGCTTTTTGATCCGGGATTCCGATTCGCTGCTGTCGGTTCGCGAGAAGGCCGCTGTGGATGAATGGCTGCAGTCAAATCGTTCGTTTCACGTGATGCGTGACTTCTACGGCCACACTGAACTGATTCTGGCGGGCATGTGGGGCGGCGTCGCCGGTCGTTTGCCCCCGATCCAGGAACTCATCACCGCGTTCCGCCCGACGGGTTCCGTGGCTCGCGCGATCGACCAGATGTTCCTGCGACAGATGGTCTGGCCGCTCATTCGTTCTGATGTTCTGATTCACGACAGCATCTATGCGTTGTTCGGAGCTCGACCGTTTCCGACTCATGCGTGGTGCCAACCCGGTTTTCACGTGGGACAGGATTTCGCGGCCACCGAGCGCTATCACCACGAACCGCACCTGATAGATTGGTTCGGTAGTTAACGCGACTAAGGGCGACCTGTTGGTCAATTCTCAATCTGGATGGGACTTGTATGCCTCAAAAGGGATTTGTGACGCAGTGCCTCTGCGTGTTGTTTGAAGAGCTGCCGTCAATCGACGAAGTGTCGGCGAGCCTCGGACGCTTCGAAGTGTTGGGCAAGGTGGAAGCTCAAAAAGAATGGGCGTTCGGCGGTCCGTCGGTCGTGGTGTCATACCGGTCGGAAGTGAACGGTCGCGTTGCTGTGGATCTTGTCTCGCGTCCGTGGCCGGACGGCATGGGCGATCCCGTACAGGAGTCAGCTTTGTACGGCGCCTGGTCGATGGGTCAGTTCGGTCCAGGAACCTACCCCGGCAGCTTCGAACGAGCCTGCGATCAATCGTGGGCCTGGCCTGAAGCCGCTGAGGTCGCCCAAAAGCATCGCGGCTTCATCCGTGTGCGCAGCGGTTATGCGTGGGGGCAGGATCCCAGCATGACTGTCATTCCTCACGACTACGCCCCACTGGCCGAACTGGTCTTTCTGACGAATATCATCGCGCCGCTGTTGGGCTTGCCGGGTTCGATGTGCTTCTTCAATCCCAACGGGGAAGTGCTGCGCGACCACAATATCTTCAATGACATTGTGAACTGGTCCGTTGAGAACAAACTGCCGCCGCTGGAGCTGTGGTCGAACGTTCGAGTCTTCAAAGCCACCGATACGTGGATGGTGATGGACACCGTCGGCAACGGTCAGTTGGATCTGCCCGACTGCGAAGCGTGCTTTACGGAGGACGGCTACGAATGTCAGACCGTGGACACCTTCCTGCGGAACATCACGCTGGAGATGATCCGTAAAGGCCAGATCTTCAAGACCGGCGACACACTGGATGGCCCCGGCAACAAACCGTGGAAGTTGGAACTGCGCGAAGACCCCTGCGTGAATCCACCGCGCCAGGTGATCCGCGCGATCCCCGCAGACGGCTCTCAAGTTCCCTCAGAAATCGCCTGAGGCCTCTCGTGCGAGCGAACTAAACGACGAGGGCGTGAACCGGTCTCTGTCCTGGACGACACGGGGGCGATGATCTCAGTCAAAACGGCCTTCGCCCTTGTTCCCTCGGCGTCACAGATTGCAGTGATCTTCAGGAACAAGCAGCACAGGAAGACCAGCAACCAATAGCAGCCCACAGAATTCAGCCCACCTCCTCCCGGCGCGATGTGGAACAGGGAGACCCCCATCGTCAGCAGAGTGCAGAGATAGAGCGCCGACCAGGTAGGTCGAATGCTCAACTCGATCCTCGTGCCGCCGTTGCAGGGAGCGATTCGCCCACACACGACAGGCGGATCGCCCAGTTCAAGCAACAGTGGACGTCGGGTGATGCGAAAGCCGCGATCCCACAAATGGCCGTGATACCTGACATCGCCGCCCCGCGAGTTCGGCCGGTGGTTGAATGCAGTATTCAACCGGTCGAGCACGACGATCGGTGGATCGGAGCTGATGATGACGTGGGCGGGGCGCATCGCAGCCATACCTTGCAGCAAAAAGCCTTGTTTTCAGTGTCCAAGGGTCCGTGAATCACAGCCGAATTAACGGGAGCCACCGGATTCGGATCACCAGACGCCGCTGGATTCCGTCGGAGCGGGCTCTAGCGGGTATGGACTCATTCCTTCACGCTTCATCCGCAGGCAGGCTACCCTGTCGTTCCTCTGCCACGTCCTGTTGAGGTCCTGAATCATGAAGCACGCCTGTCGATTTTCCTTCTGGCTGGTGTTGGTGTGTGCCGCCGGGTTCGCGGGCGTCGTGCCGTGTGAAGCTCAGCCAACGCCCGCGCCGTTCACATGGAAACAGACAGGCAAACTGGCGGCGACGGAAGCGAATCAAGCAGCGGCAGCCACCGAGCAGCACTTCTTCGCCATCACGAATGCGGTCGTTGCGAAGTACGACCGTCACACCGGTGAGAAGCTCGCGGTCAGCCAGGGTGAGGCCCTGCATCTCAACAGCGGCTTCATCGCGGATGGCCGACTGTACTGTGCTCATTCGAACTACCCGAAGACACCAGAACTCAGCGAAGTCAAAGTCGTTGATCTGGAAACCATGCAGTTGTCAACGTTCAAGAACTTCGGCGACTTCGGTGGCAGCCTGACCTGGGCCGTGAAGTACGACGGGGCATGGTGGTGCAACTTCGCGAAATACGGCGACGACAACTCCCGTACTTTCCTGGTGAAGTTTGATGCCGACTGGAACGAGATCGCGCGTTGGACATACCCCGCTGAATTAATCAAACACCTGGGCCGCATGAGTCTTTCAGGAGGACTCTGGCGCGGCGGCCTGTTACTGGTGACAGGACACGATGATCCTGTGATTTTTCGTCTGGCGCTGCCTGCAGAGGGGAACGTTCTGAAGTTCGTCGATCAACAGGCCGCCCCGTTCACGGGCCAAGGCATCGCTGCCGACCCCTTGACCGGCGGTCTGGTGGGTATCAACCGTTCGCGGCGTGAGATCCTCACAGCACGAGTCAGCGTCACCACGCCCTCACCACGCTTGCCTCGTGACAACCTGCTGCTCTACCGCAGCGCTGATAATCAGCCGACGGCTGCATCGAGCGAAGCTGACTGGGCGAAGCGCCGAGCAGAGATCGTGCATTCCATGCAGGTCGTAATGGGACCATTACCCGGACCGGAGAAGCGCTGTCCCCTCAACGTGAAGGTTGAGGAAGAAGTCGACATGGGCAGCTATGTACGACGCCTGCTGACGTATTCCTCCGAACCCGGCTCGCGCGTGCCCGCGTACCTGTGCATCCCCAAGAAGCTGCTCAAGGATGGTGGAGGCAAAGTTCCCGCCGTGCTGTGTCTGCATGGAACAGACAACACCATTGGCCATGGCACCGTCGTGGGACTTGGACGCCCCAACCGGCAATACGCCAGTGAGCTTGCCGAACGCGGGTATGTCACCATCGCACCGAATTATGTGTTACTCGCGAAGTATCAACCGGACGTGCGCGGTCTGGGCTGGGAAAGCGGCACACTGAAAGCGGTCTGGGACAACATGCGTGCCATCGATCTGCTGATGGATCTGCCCTACGTGCAAGCCGATGCCATTGGAGCCATCGGTCATTCGCTTGGTGGTCACAATGCCGTTTTCACAGCCGTCTTTGACGAACGCATTCGAGCAGTCGTTTCGAGCTGCGGACTCGACTCATTCCTCGACTACTACGAGGGAAACGAAAAGAACTGGTATCCCGAAAAAGGCTGGTGCCAACTGCGCTACATGCCCCGCCTCGCCGAGTATCGCGGCCGACTGCAGGACATTCCGTTCGATTTCCACGAGTTGATCGCCGCGCTCTCACCGCGCCGAGTTCTGATCATCGCTCCGCTGCAGGATTCCAACTTCCGCCACGCCAGCGTCGACAACATCGCAACGGCTGCTCGCCCTATCTTCCAACTGCACGGCCATCCTGAGCATCTCCAGGTTCTGCACCCGGATTGTCCGCACGATTTTCCCACCGACATGCGCGAAGCTGCCTACAAGTTTCTTCATCCCTGAAATGAAGCTCACAAGAAACGGTCTCCCGTCAACCCTGCAGCGGTTCAGCGCGGGAGAGCATCTGTGATCAGCCCGCGACTCGCCTGATCACGTGGGCGAAGCTAGAAACTCGCCGTGTCACATCTGGATTGCGATTCAACTTCTCGGCCGAAACCACGATCGAATTCACACCAAGGAGCGTTCCGTGAAAGCCATCACTTTGACCCTGCTGAGTTTTCTGGCCGTCGCGGCCACCGCTCAAGCTGAAGAGATCCGCCATTCATTCTTCATCGCCGGGCCGAGTTTTACAGGCATCATTGATGAAGACGGCAAAGAAGAATGGGACTCG
The DNA here is from genome assembly GCA_021732995.1 of Planctomycetaceae bacterium. Lineage (GTDB taxonomy): Bacteria > Planctomycetota > Planctomycetia > Planctomycetales > Planctomycetaceae > AM-0621. Next base: position 82,387 of record JAKFWA010000023.1, read on the forward strand.
GGCAAAGCAGCGGCGCGCGATGGCTATGTTCTGCCGAATGGCAACATCCTGATTGCCTGGACCGACGAAGCCAAAGAGTTCCAGCGCGACAAGAAGGTGGTCTGGTCCTACAAGAAATCGCCGGAGAGCAACGAACTCGGCACGATTGAGCGACTGGACTCAGGCAACACGCTGGTCACGGAACTCGGTCGAAAACCACGGCTGCTCGAAGTTGATCCTCAAGGACAGATCAAGCTCGAATTTCCTCTGCAACCTGAAACCGACAATGCTCACATGCAGACGCGGATGGCTCGCAAGCTGCCTTCGGGAACTTATCTGGTCCCGCACCTGCTCGCCTTCAAAGTGAAGGAGTACTCGGCGGACGGCAAGGTCTTGAGCGAAATCAAAACCGATCTGGAAGGTCTCGGCGGTCGCAAGGCGGAGAATTGGCCCTTCACGGCGATTCGTCTGGAGAACGGCAACACGCTGGTGAACCTGACTCACGGTAACAAGACCGTGGAGTTTGACTCAACGGGTAAGGTTGTCTGGCAGGTTTCCAATGACGACTTCCCGGAGAAGCCGTTTGCGGACCCGTGCGGGGGCCAGCGGCTGCCAAACGGCAATACGGTGATTGCCAGCTACGGCAGCCGCGGCGACATCAAGGTGTTTGAAGTGACACGCGACAAGAAATTGGTCTGGAAATACACCGGCAAACATCGCGCTCATGAGATCCAGGTGCTGACCACCAACGGCAAGCCGATTGAAGGCAAGCCGCTGAAGTAGTTGCCGGATCTCGAACGGCTATCGCCCTGCCGTTGCCAGTCCAAAACGCGGCGCGGCAGGCGAAGCCGAAGTCGCCCCCGCCAATGGATGCTGCGGCTGCAGAGAGATTGCCGCACGCGGTTGGTTGGGTTGATAGTAGACGGCTCGACAATGGAACTGCGGCAACCACTTGGGGCCGAAGTCAGAGAGGTTCTCCGAGGCACCAACGAAGATCGCGCCGTCTGATGTGAGCACTCGTGAGATGCGTTCAAAAAGATCGCGCCGCGTGAGCACATCAAAGTAGATGGCAACATAGCGGCAGAAGATGATGTCAAACGGGCCGAGGTTCACGAACGGCTGCAGCAAGTTTGCCTTCTGGAAGGTAACAACGCTGCGTACCTCGTCCTTCACCTGCCAGCCACCACTCACCCGGTTGAAGTAGCGGTTCAGCAAGTCCTGCCGCATGCCACGGCCGACTTCGAAGTCCGTATAAATCCCGCGGCTGGCAGTGCTGAGCGCGGCGTCCGAGATATCAGTCGCCGTCACCTGCACGTCCCAACGGTCGAAGTCCGGCAGCATCTCCATCAGCGTCATGACGATGCTGTAGGCTTCCTGACCAGTACTGGCCGCCGCCGACCACAAGCGCAGACGGCGTGCGTAGGGCGACTTCGCCTTGGCGTCGATGATCTCCGGCAAGGCTTTGTGTTCGAGTGCGATGTAGGGCGACTCGTCGCGAAAGAACAAGGTTTCGCGCGTCGTCACTGCGTCGATGAACGCGTTGCGCTCTGGCCCGTTGGAGCTCTCGACTTTGCGCAACAGTTCTTCGAGCGACTTGCAGCCAAACTCGTGCAAGCGGTTCACCAGTCGGGTTTCGATGAGATAGTCCTTCGACTGATCCCATTGAATGCCGGTCACTTGCTCGGTCAGCTTGCAGACGGCCTGAATTTGCAGGGAAGTTAGACTCATGCGAGCACCGGTTCCCCCGCGAACGCACAGAGTTCTGCGGCTAGCTTGTTGAGAGGCGCGACACAGTCTACGAGCCCTTCTTCGGTCGGCACGCGAGGCATGCCATAGACCACACAGCTCGCAGAGTCCTGAGCAATCACGCTGCCGCCAACCTTCTTGATCAGGCGGATGCCATCCGTGCCATCGCAGCCCATACCAGTCATGATCATGGCCAGGGTTTCCGAGCCATAGGTCTGGGCCATCGAACGGAACAGCACGTCAACCGATGGACGACAACCTTGCTCGGGCGCGTCTTGAGTCAACTGCGCGCGAACTTTCGTTCCGACCGAATACAGCCGCAGATGCAACCCGCCAGGAGCAATCAGCACCTTACCGGGTTCCACCAGATCGTTTGGCTCGGCTTCCTTCACGTGCAGTTTACACTTGGAATTCAACGAATCCGCGAGCGTCTTCGTGAAGAACGCGGGCATGTGCTGCACGATGACAATTGGCAGCGGGAAGGACTCCGGCAGCAACGGCAGAAACTGGCGCAGAGCGTCCGGTCCGCCGGTTGAGATTCCAATACCCACCGCCGCGTAACAGCCGGTTCGGCGGCCTTTCACGGTCGCGACTTCCGGAGCTGCGACAGATGCCAGCTCTGCCTTCGGAGTGGTGTACTTCGCACTCATCGCAGCCAACGCCGTGTTCACGCGGCTGAACTGCTTGTTGACCTTGAAGGCTTCGATCTTCTCAGCCAGCAGAGATCGCAGGATCTGGGCGCTTTCCATCGGTCGGTTGCCAACCGGCTTCGTCACGAAGTCGAAAGCACCCTCTTCCAGGGCCTGCATCGTGGCTCGGGCACCATCCTGGGTCAGTGAACTCACCATGATCGCCTTGGTTGTCAGGCCGCGACGGCGAATTTCGCGCAGCACAACGAGCCCGGAGACGCCCGGCATCTCGACGTCGAGCGTGATCAGGTCCGGATTGTGCAATTCAATCTGATCGATGGCATCCATACCGTCGCGAGCCAAGCCCACAACGACAACTCCGGGAATGCTCGCGACGATGTCTCGCACAATCTTCCGATAGATAGCGGAGTCATCCACAACGAGGACGCGAACGGAGGGAGCGGAGGCTAGAGGCACAGTGGTGGGTTTTCCTGGTTGAGAATGGACCTGAACGCGAGGCCGCGACGGTGGTGTTGAGAGTGACCACAACAGCAGCGTCGGGGTCTGAAGCCGCCAGGCTGTCGCGGCCCGGTCAGTTGACCGAACCGCGACATGCACCTGGACGAGTCAGCAGCGAATGTTGCCGGTCTTACATGGCGAACTGCTTGACGAGTTCTTCCAACTCGCCAGCGATGTCGTGCAGACCATCACCCGCACTACGGGCCAGTTGAGCACCCGTTGAGGTTTCCTTCGCGGCCTTGTCAACGCGGACCATGTTCTTGCTGATTTCGCGGCAAGCCAGGGCCGATTCGTTGATACCACGCGACACAGACTGCACCGCGGTGGTCGTTTCATGGACCGTGCGGGCAATCTCCTGCGTCGTCTTCTGTTGCTCGGAGACCGCGTTCGCGATCGAGCTCGACACCGAACTCACGTTGCGAATCACGCCTTCGATCTGACCGATCGCCTTGACGGCTTCATTGGTCGATTCCTGAATCGCCTTCACGCGGCGAGCGATGTCGTCCGTCGCGCCAGAAGTTTGCTTGGCGAGTTCCTTCACTTCCGTCGCCACAACCGCGAAGCCCTTGCCGGCTTCACCGGCTCGAGCGGCTTCGATCGTCGCGTTCAGGGCCAGCAGGTTGGTCTGCTCGGCAATGTCCTGGATGACTTCAATCACCTTGCCGATCTCATCAGCCGCCTGGCCAAGCTGAGTAATCTTGGCGTTGCTGACTTCAGTCAGTCGAGCGGCTTCACTGGCAACGCCGGCAGCCTTCTCCGCGTTATGAGCGACGTCCGTGATGCTGGCCGTCATCTCTTCGATGGCTGCGGCGACAGATTCAACATTCGCTGTCATCTGCGTCGTCGAAGACGAAACCGTCGTCATGCTGGCGGTCATCTCTTCCGCAGCCGCCGTCACGGCTGAAGATTGACCAGTAGTCTCATCAGCACCTGACGCAAGTTGCGTGGCGCTCGATGAAAGCTGGGTGGATGAACTCGACAGCGTCGAAACGTTGCTGGTCAGCTTGCCGATCATGTTTCGCAGGTTGTTGCGCATGTTGTTCATCGCTTCGATGAGTGCACCAGCCTCGCCGCTGGCCTTTTCATCGCAAGACTGAGACAGATTGCCACTTGCAATCTGGCTGGCGAATTCGGCTGCCTTGACGATGGGCCGAGTGATCGAGTTCGCGAAGTACACCGCAGTCACGCTGACAACAGCACCCGCAGCCGAAATTAAACTCAACATCCACCAGGTGAGGCTGGATCGGGCTTCATCCGAGTCAGCTTTCATCTCCGTGGCACCAGCGAGCGCTTCTGCAACATCGACTTTCGTTACGAGGCCCCACTTGTGGCCCAGAACGTCAATCGGAGTGTACGCAATCATGGCCTGCTGACCGCGGTAGTCCGCTGTCACTTTGATACCAGACTCTTGACGCTCAATCGCTGCCAGCGTGGCTTCCGACTTGATCAGCGCTTTCTCCGGGTTTCGGAAGGCGGCGATGACGCTGCGATTCTCCTTGTCGAGATACGAATCGGAACGCGGCAGGTAATCCGCCCCGACCAGCACTGCTTCGCCGGTGTCACCGAGTCCTTCGCGCTGATTCATGACAGCAGTGACCTGATCCAGAGGAATCTGGAATGCAATGACGCCGACGCGTTTGTCACCATCGAACAGCGGTGCGGCCAGGAAGCTGGCGGGTGCCTCGTAGGAAGGCGCATATTGCTTGAAATCCACCATCACCGAACTGCCTTTGGGTAGAGCCCCCGCCTTTCGCCAGGCATCGGCCAGTCCAGAATTCGCATAGGGGCCATCGGACATCTTGGTGCCAAAGTCCAGTTCCTTGAACACCGTGTAGAAGACGTGTCCGTCATCGGGATCGATCAGGAAGATGTCGTACAAGCCGAATCGTTCGAGATAGTTCCGGAAGACGGGATGGAGTTCCTGATGCGATTTGCTGTAGGCGCAGTCCACAGCCAGCTTGTCGAGCTTCAACTTCTGCCCCAGCGGATGTGGATTGGCCGCGATGAAATTGCGCTGCATCAACACGCCGAGTTCATCGACTTTGCTCAGCGATACATCAGCGCTGAATTCTTTTCCGTTGTTCTGCTTCCGATACTCCGCGGCAAACTCGTTGCGATAGAAGCCCGCGAGTTCGCGACGCATCTCTTCGACTTTCTGCTGATCGACGCCGTCCTTCAGCCAACTGTGGGCAGACTCGTCGAGTTCCTGAATGCCATCCACAACGGTTGGGTCTTCAGCCAGGCTCACAATCAGATTCTTCAACGTGTTGAAGTAAGAGAGCACCTGATACTTCTTCACTTCGCGCAACGCAACAAGTTGAGCTTCATTAGTTTTCGTGAGAGCGTTCTCACCTTCGGCGCTCACATGCGTCAGGGCCGAGGAAGACTTCTGGTAGTTCACAACTCCAGCAGCCACGAGCGGCACCAGACCGCACGTCAGCAACACAGCGACGAGTTTGGTTTTGAGTTTCATGTCCTGCACTTACCCTCAGAAAAAAGTCGATGGGAACGATTTGCAACAGCAGTTCCGAGCAGCGCGAAAGCGGCACGCTCGGAGTTCCGCGATCCGTGAGTTCGGTTCGCCGGAACGAGTCGTGGTGTTTCAAGCAGCAGTCGCTTCATCCTCTGGCTCAGCCACAACCGACGTGGCGTTCAGAATGAGCAGCAGGTCGTTTTCCAGCTTGTGAACTCCGCTGAAGAAACGACCGGACAAACCAAGCAGATTTGCGGGAGGAACATCGATCTCGTCCGACTTCGCGTGGACGACATCGGCGATGCGATCGACCAGCAAGCCGATTCGCTCCTCACCACAAGACAGAATGATGTTGCGATTCGCCCCGTCGATGGGACGTCCGGGCAATCCGAAGACCACCCGCAAGTCGATCACAGTGACGACATCACCCCGCAGGTTCACGACTCCGCGTACGCACGGCGGAGCATGCGGTACGTGAGTGAGTTCGAGGTTACGGTTGATTTCCTGCACCTGCAGGATGTCGATGCCGATGAGGCTGTCGCCTACATAAAACGTCGCAAACTCATGTTCGGTAACGGTGGCGTTCGCTGGTATCAGGGTAACCATGATGGTTCAGGATCCGGATTGGATGGAAAGGATGTCTTCGGTCGCAGTGGGCGCAACGGTTGCGTTCTCACACTGAGCGTTCAGAGAAATTCAGCCTTGGGACGATCGGCTTCAGACCAGTGCGGGCCGCTGGGGGGCATCGGCCCGGCAACTCAGAATCGAGGTGACGGCCAGGACCAGCTTGTCGCGGTCCAGCTTGATCAGGTACTCGTTGATTCCGATCTGCGTTCCGCGGGTCACATGCTCATCACTCGCCAGCGAGGTCAGGGCGATCACCGGTAGATGACGGAATCTCAAATCGCCGCGAATCTGCTCGCACAGCTCGAAGCCGTTCATGTTCGGCATCTCGATGTCGGTCACAACTCCGGCAAACTGATGACGCTCGCTGCAGAGAATGTTCCAGGCGATCTGGCCGTCTTCCGCCGTAACCACTTCGGCCCCGATCTGCTCGATGAAGCTTTTGACCTTGTTGCGGAAGAAGGTGGAGTCCTCGGCAAGCAGGACGACAGGTGTCACTTTCGGAGCCGCTTGAGAAGTCGGGCTGTGAACCGCATTGGCGAGCATCGCAGGCTGATGAGGTGCCGCGACCACCGGTCCTGACCAGGCGGGACCGGCCGCTGGTGCGGCGGCAACCGCGGGTGTAGCACCGAACCATTCTGGATGTGCTCGGCGAGCCAGTTCGTACGTATCAAGGAAGCGCGTCGCCCGCCCATTGATCACCAGAGAACCCAGCACACCGGGTTCAATAAAGGTGCGGGTATCCAGATTCGACGAGCATTCGAGGATGTCGCAGACTTCAGGCAGAATCAGACCGATTTCTCGCTCACCGGCGTGGAAGACAACAACGAACACGCGGGCCTGTTCGTCGCGCTGCCTGGCCGCGATGCATTTCTCCAGACTGAGCAGGGTCAGCGTACCGCCGCGATACTGCAGCACTTCCTGTCCACCGACAGAGTCGATCTGTTCAATTCGCACCCGTTCGATGCGAGCGATGGAACTCATCGGAATCGCGAACTGTTCGGACGGATGATTTGTGAAGATCAAAGTGGAAATGGTTTCCGAAACGCGATCTTCGGTTTCGTTCTTGGTGTGTTTCGCAGCGGGTTCGCCAACACCCAGTTCGGTATGAACCGCAAGCCCGGTGATGTCGAGGATCAACGCGATACCACCATCACCCAGCACGGTCGCCCCCGCGAGGAAGCCGATGTCCTTCATGTGCCGCCCCAGCGGCTTGACGACAATTTCTTCCGAGTCGTGCAGGCCATCCACAATCAGGCCGAATTTTAGACCGCCGCCTTCCACAACCAGGATATTCGCAGACTCGCCAGCCGCGCCGGTTGCGGTGCTATCGTCCGGCTTCACGACGGAACTCAAACGCACCAGAGGCAGTAATACTCCGCGTAGTCGCAGCACTTCGGCATCACGCAAGCGTTCGATGCGTTTGGCCTCATCACCAACACGAATGCGGACCAGTTCGCTGATGTTGATCTGCGGTATGGCGAAACGTTGCCCGCAAGACCGCACGATCAACGACGGGATAATCGCCAGTGTGAGCGGCAGGCGGACGGTAATGGTCGTCCCGCGACCAACGTCGGTTTCGATGTCGATCGAGCCGCCCAGTTTCTCGATGTTCGTCCTCACCACATCCATACCGACGCCGCGTCCACTGACCGATGTGATCTGCTCGGCGGTTGAGAAGCCCGGCAGGAAGATGAGCTTCAATGCTTCGGCATCGCTCATCGCGTCAACTTTCTCCTGAGTCAGCAGGCCTTTCTCGACGGCCTTGCGACGCAACTTGCGAGCGTCAATTCCGGCTCCGTCGTCTTCGATGGAAATGTTGACTTTGCCATCTTCGTGGAACGCTCGCAGATGCACCGTGCCTTGCGCCGGTTTGCGGTTCGCAGTTCGTACTTCCGGCTTCTCAATGCCGTGATCGACGGAGTTGCGGATCAGATGCGTCAGCGGATCGCCGATCGCTTCGATGATCGTTTTGTCGAGTTCAACTTCCTGACCTTCGATGTTCAGCTGGATCTGCTTGCCAAGCGTATTGCTGAGATCGCGAACGACTCGCGTGAACCGATTGAAGACATTGCCAACCGGCTGCATGCGCGTCTGCATGATGGTGTCTTGCAGCTCGCTGGTGACCTGATCGATGCGTGCGCCGACGGACTCCAGCATCCGCGACTCATGCTGTTCGAGCACCTGCAGCAGTTGATTGCGGCTAAGCACCAGTTCGCCCGCAAGGTTCATCAGTCGATCCAGCACGGCTACCGCCACGCGGATATTGTTGTCAGTCTTGGATGATTCTGCCGGTGCCGCTGAGGGCTTGGCCGCCATCTTGGATTCTTGAGGTTTCGTTTCTTCCACCGGGGTCACCATTGGTTTTACAGGAGCCGGTGCGTGAGCAACCGGAGTAGGTACTTGAGGAACGGGAGCGCTGACAGGCGCTACGGGCGCTGCCGCGGCAACGACTTCGTAACGAGGAGTCGGGACGATGGGTGCCGCGGCCGGGGCTGGCGTTGACACTGGAATCGGAACGGCGGCAACCGGTGCCTTCGCCGGAACTGGATCCGGGGTAGTTGTCTTCGCGGGTGTTTCTGTGGTCGTGCGGCGGCGGAACTGCCCGGCGGGGGCCGAGTCCGTCAGGATGTAGAGGCTGTTTGGCGGCAACCGCCAGAAGCGCGCAAACGGCTCAGGCTTCAATACGGTTGCGATCACGACGAGGCACGGGAGTGACGCTGGAGATGACGCGGACAGTTCCCCCAGAGCTTCTCGCGCAACCTGCGTAGCCAGAATGTCGCCAATGTCAGCCAGACGCTCACCCAGTTCAGACACATTCAAGGACAGGTTGTGGTCCTTGATCATGTCGAAATCCATCACGAAGACGGAGCGATCCGCCGCCCACGCCTGCTGCAACTGTTGAAGATCAACAGCCACTGGCAATTCTTCGACGCGGCACGGAATGACGAGTGCGTCAGTCGTGGAAGCAGTTTGTGCCGGAGCCGCCACGACCGGTGCCTGCTCGCAGGACGGTGCGGGAGAAGCAGCAACCGACGTCGCTGAATCATCCCTGCTGGCGATCTTTCCGAGATCCTGCAGGCAGGTGTCGATGTTGGCTGACTCCGAGTTGTGAACATCGTCAACGAGTGACTTCAGTTGATCGGCGGCACGCAGCAGCACGTTGATGCGCGACGGAGTCGGCTTCAGTTGCTCGCTGCGCATCAGGTTCAGAATGTTCTCCATCGAGTGCGAGAGTTCGCTGATGCGCGAGAGCCCGAGAAAGCCGGCAGCACCTTTGATGGAGTGAATCGCACGGAAGACTTTGTTGACCCGGTCGGTATCAACACGATCCGCGCTGGCTTCAATAGCCAGGAGATCAGTTTCGATCTCGCCCATTCCTTCACAGGCTTCGATCACAAACTCGTTGATAATCTCTGTGTTCTCTTCAAACATGGATTTGTCCTGTGAACATTGCGGAAGGACATTTCTTCCGGCTCTGGTTCAACTTTGGGTCCACTGTCACCAAATGCTCCCGTGCTCAGTCGGGGGCTTGCAAAAACACGCTCAAATTCCGTCGAACTCGGTTCCGTCGGGGTCCTCAACCAGCATCGCGTCGATCCCGGTAATCTTCGCAAACCCGGCTTGGCGGAAGCGGCCCAGTCTGACTTTCAGCGTTCTGCCTGCTGACTCAGCCGAGTTGCGTGCCATGAGTACCGCAGCGACTCCCTGGCCATTGATCACCCGCGCTCGCGCCAGATCGACAATGACCTCACTCAGGTTGCTCTGAATCGCCTCCAGCAACTGGCTCTTAAAGCGCACGCTGGCCTCTCCGACCAGATCGCCGTCCGCTTTCACCAGCACGCTGGAATGAGTCATGGCAGTTCCCCGCTGTTCCCCGATCGGCAGTCGCTGCGCGGTTGGTGAAGTCAACACAACCGTTGCGTCACCGCGCGCCGTCACCGCTTCTCGACAGCTCACAAAGACCCTATCCCGCAATGTCGCGTGTGGCAGGAATGTCAGTTGAGATGGCGGTTCATTTACCCATTTCACGGATATCCGGGGCCGATTGTGCCGGGTTGATTCCCTCCCGTTTGGAGGGGCTGGCGCTCAAAAGCAGAAGCCAACACGGTTGGCGCCCCGAGAATAAGCAAAAGTACACTGTCGACAGGAGGCGTTTACGACCGTTCGCCGAAGCCGCCACAAGCCTCAGTGATTGCCCCACGCACACGACTTACCCACGCAGAGCGACCGGCCTGACAAACCTCTCCGGTCGTTCCATGCGTAGCTATCAGCTTCGCAGTCCGTGCCAAGAATCCTGCGAAACTTCTTGACGGTTGGCCGGTTCCTGAGGATCTTGGGTCACAATTCAATAGAGTTGTAGGCTCGGTTCCTCTGACTCGGTCTTATCACCTGACAATTCATGACTGTCGGATTCACCCGACACCGGCGTTTGGCCGGCGTCACCCCGGGAGAAACGCGATGCTGTGGTCCCTGCGACGCACTTTAGGGTCAAGGAAGTCCGTGAGTTTGATGGCATTCTGGCTGACGGTCGCCGCTGGAGCTTCGTCCGTCAGTGCTGCAATTCCTGCGAATCCTGAGGAACGTCAGGCGGCAGTGGCAAAGCACCTGGAATTCGGCGAGTTCGGCCGAGCCCTCAAGCTGGCCAAACTCGCGGCAAACCCCGCTGAGAAATCCACGCTGCTGGCCATGGTGGCGGATGCTCAAGTTCGGGCTGGCGATGCGAACTCCGCTTCCGGCTCTATTCGGCAGATGACGGATGAAACGCAACAGCAGCAGGCTCGCCGCAATGTCACTGGCCAGCGTGCGCTGGCTGGTGGTGCCCAGGCGGACTTCGGTCCCCTGATGCAGTTGATTCAGGAGGAAACCAGCGGCGGTTGGGAATCGACTGGCGAAGGCAACGGCACGATCTCGTCGTTCGATCAGGGTGTTCGCGTCGACCCCACTGGCGTGATGCTGAAGGTCTCCAAGGAAGAGCAAACCGGTCGGCTGAAGGATCTGGGAGCGAAAGCTCGCGCCGCGGTTCTCAATGAAGAACTGGCTCAAGCAACGGATATGCGAGTGATCTCGCTGAAGCGTCTGGAACGCGCCGTCGCCGCTCGCCTTTCCGAAGGCAAGCCGATTCCAGAATCCATGCAGTTGATGGGCGGCCTGACGCAAGTCACACACATGTTCCTGTATCCGCAGGACGGCGACATTGTGCTGGCTGGCAAGGCCGAAGCCTGGAAGTACAACGACGCGGGAGTTCCAGTCGGCACTGAAACTGGCAAGCCGGTCGCCCGTCTGGATGATTTCGTGGACGTGCTGCGAGCGTTCTCAACCAATGAACAACGTCACTTCTCGTGCTCGATCAATCCGCGTCAGGAAGGCTTGAAGAAGCTGAAGGATTTTGTGGAGCGCAGTTCAAAGTCGCCTCTCGCGGCTGGCAGCGGCGTGCGCAACTTCGCAACGCAAGCTCAGCAGCAACTCGGTCGTCAGGACATCGTCTACAGCGGCATCAATCCGGAATCACGGGTCGCTCGCGTGATCATCGAAGCCGACTACCGCATGAAGCTGGTCGGTATTGGCCGCTATCCAGAAGCAAAGATTCCGAGTGTCTTCGACCTCTTCACCGCCGAAGAGCAGAAGTCCGGCAAGCTGGACGCCCTGCGCTGGTGGCTGACGATGAAGTATGACTCGGTCCTGCATTCAAAGGACGGTAACGGTTTCGAATTCGTCGGCTCGTCAGTGCTCTGTCAGTCCGAAAATCAGTTGTTGAACGATCTGGGCCAGCAGGTTCAGACCGGCCAGTCGGAAGGTGCGAACCGCTTGTTCGCTGAGAAGTTCACCGAGAAGTACGACGAACTGGCCAAGTACGATCTGGTGTTCGCAGACCTGAAAAACGTCTTCGACCTCTCCCTGGTGGCGTCGCTGATGCACAATCAGGGCGCGGCTCGCAAGGTCGGCTTCAACTACGGAGTCTTCGCTGCCGATGGCGCTTATCAGACCGCCAAGTTTGAAGTGCCCCGTGAAGTAGAATCGGTAGTCAATCACCGCGTCTACCGTGGTCGTGACGTCGTCGTTCAAGTGGCTGGCGGCGTACGGGCCGACTTGGGAGCGGTCATCAACGATCAGACCGTCTTCAAGAATGCTGCCAAGGTTGAAACGACTGCTGACCAGGTCCACGCCAAGTCCGAGCTGCCAGCTCGCCGTTGGTGGTGGGACGCCAAGTAGACGAAGCAGCCAACTTGCGACCAACAATTCCTCTGCAATCCGAAGCCTCGCTTGAGAAATCAGGCGAGGCTTTTTTTCTTTCGCGGCGGCGGAAAACCATCGACAGACACCCTGAAATCGTATGATCTCTTCGTCAGTGATCGCTGCGAACTCAGAATTGAACGAGCGTGTCTGCTATCCGCAATTTGGCAGCGAGCGGCAAACTCGTTAGATGTTTGTGGTCGCAGTCCGCGACTCATGCCAGCATTCCAGTCTCTGCGGCAATCCACCTGCGCGACTGCAGGTGAGATGCCGACTTCCGAGGAACCCCAGTTTGTCACAAGCGAATCGCGACGAGTTGAAGATCCAGCACCAGCGCGGCTTTCTGGTCGGTGTCATCGAACAAGACGAAAAGGATCTCTACGAAGACCCGCTCGGCGAGATTCAAGGCTTGGCAGAAACCGCTGGTGTCGAAATTGTCGGGCGCATGACGCAGCGGCGACAGACTCTTGATACCGCCACCGCAATCGGCAGCGGCAAGCTTGCGGAACTCAAAGAGTTGCTCGACTCCACCGACGCGGAAGTTGTCATCTTCGACAACAACCTTTCGCCGAGTCAGGGACGCAATCTTGAGAAGGAACTGAATCGGGTCATTGTCGATCGCAGCGAAGTCATTCTGGATATCTTCGCCAGTCGAGCCCGAACCTACGAAGCGAAGCTGCAGGTCGAACTGGCCCAGTTGCTTTATCTGCGTCCGCGACTGAAGCGCATGTGGACCCACCTGGAACGTATCGAAGGTGGTATCGGTGCCGGTCGCGGCCCCGGTGAAAAGCAGCTTGAAGTCGACCGTCGTCTGATCGACAAGCGGATCGATGAACTGAAACGCAAGCTGTCCGAAGTAGAAAAACACCGGCAGCGCATGGTCGCTCAGCGACGCGATCACAAGACCGTGTCGCTCGTTGGCTACACCAACGCCGGCAAAAGCACGCTGATGAACGCCCTGACCGGCGCGGACGTCTACGCCGCGGATCAGCTCTTCGCGACACTCGACACCCGCACGCGTAAGTGGAGCATCACAGGTTGGGGAGACGTGTTACTGAGTGATACCGTCGGGTTCGTTCGCAAGCTGCCCCACCATCTGGTCGCGTCCTTCAAGTCCACACTGGAAGAAGCGCGGCACGCAGACCTGCTGCTGCACGTCGTGGATGCCAGTCATCCCGAAGCTGAACTTCAGATTGATACCGTGCATCAGGTTCTGGATGAGATCGGTGTCGATCACTCCAACATGCTGCTCGTACTCAACAAGTGCGACGCCTGCGCGGATCGATCGATTGTCGACGTCTTGCGAGTTCGTCATGAACACGCGGTCGTCGTCAGTGCCGCATCGGGAGAGGGATTGGATCGTTTGGCTCTGGCAGTGGCCAAGCGACTCGGGGACGGCTTCGCTCATGTGCGGCTGACTGGCAACGTCGCGAACGGACGCATCGGAGCGTTTCTGGCAGAACACGCTCAGATTCAAAGCCAGAAGTACACCGACACCGAAGTCATTTTCGAATGCCTGCTGCCGCAAGCTCTGCTGCGGAGAGTGCACGAACTCGGCGCATCAATCGAACCGATCGATGCTCCGGAGTCTGTACCGGTTGTGGCCGAGTAGCCCTCTACTTCTTGTTCTTGTTGTTCGGCTTCTTGTTGTCGTTGGCCTTGTCGGCGGCTTTGGCCTGAGCCACGTCGCCTGACTCTTTCGCCAGCTTGGCGCGAGTGTTTGCCACTTTGGTGCGTTGTTGAGCCACTCGACGTTGGGCAACCTCAACAGCATCGCGAGCCTTGCTGGTCGCATCATGAGCCGAGCGGACTGCCGAATCCTTATCCACAGCCGACTTGATCCTGGCGCGAAGTTCCTGCACGCGTTGAGCCGCCTCATCGGCACTGACCTTGAGAACTTTGACGTCCGCGTGCCCGTCCAAAGTTTCCTTTTCCAGATTCGCCACAGCCAATGCATCCGCATTCGCAGCAGTTTCTCGACGGCGTCGTTCATCCACGGTCAGATCCGTCTGCGCCGCAATCCGCTTCAGTTCCTGATGCCCCTTGTCTGAGCGCGTCTTCGCAGCTTTGTAAGCTGCCGATTCCTTCAAAGCTGCCAGCACCGGAGCCGCAGCAGTATCAAAGCCCTTCTTGGCCTCGACTTGAACCTGTATCGCTCGATCAATTCCGATTGTGCGTCCTTGCGTTGCCTCGACCCGATCACGCGTCGCGTCTTCCTCACGCCCGGCGTTCTTCAACGCGGCTTGAGCCTGAGCCAGATCCTTCTCCGCATCAGCCAGCTCACGCTCTTCGCCCTGCAGTTCCTTCTGCACGCGTTGAACATCCTCCGTCTGCTGCTTGATACGCGCGTCGTCCTTCTTCTCCTGCGCCGAATTCTTGTTGTTCTTCTGATCCGCCCAGGCGGTATGCGACAACAGGGCAGCGCTCGCCATGAGCGGCACCAATGCGAGCAGGATCTGCATTCGTCGAGACATGTGGCACCAAAAACGCGTCGCTGACAAACCAATCGCGCAGCCGCGCGTTTCGAGTTTGCCATCAACTTCGTGACGAAACAACAACACATCCACTCGGAACGAACAATGGTCCGCATCAACAGTCGCAGCGGCTAGGTCAGGCAGTGTGTCGGATCAGCAAGATAGAACATCGAATCCAGCACGCGTTTGTTGTCGAGCGAGCACAATGGGCCGGGGGTGATAATCTCTTCGGGGACGTTTTCAACCTTCTCCTGATTGCGGACGATGAACTGACCGACGATCAGAGCCGTGCGGTGGATCAGGCAGACCGGGTTCACGGTTGTCGCCGCGAGTTGGCCAGCTCGAACCGCCTGCAGGCCTTCTTTCTGGCCATCGACTGCGGTGATGACCATGTTCTTATGAATGGAGTCCTTCAACGCCGGGATGCAGGCCAGAGCCATGTCGTCGCTGTGGAAGAACGCGCCGGCGATAGGTTCGGTCTGCTGGGCCAGCAGTGTGTCGAAGGTTTCTCGAGCCTTCTCTTTGTCCCAGTCGCACCAGCGAACGCCGCCGCCAATCACTTGCACGTCGGGAAACTTAGCGCGCACTTTCTCAAAGCCTTCTGCTCGACCTTGAGCACCACTGTGAGCACTCAAGCCACCAATGTGAATGACTTTGCCTTTACCGCCGATCTTGTCCATCAGGTACTGGGTACTCTGCACTCCCATATCAACCTGATTGGGAGTGACCTCCAGCCACACGCCGGTGTCACGCATCTTGTCCATGTCGACCAGCAGCGTATCCATCGAGATCACAGGAATGTTGCGTTGCTTGAGTCTTCTGACAGGAGCGGCCAGCGAATCAATCTGCACGGCCTGAAAACAGCAGAAGTCCCAGTCCTGCCCGACGATCGCATCAATCTTGTTGCGTTGCTTCTCAGGATCGAACTCACCGTCGAACCACACAATCTCCACATCGAGCAGCTTGCCCCAGAGCTCCGCAGTCTGTTTGCCGAGCGTGCACCAGGTGCTCTGCAGACCAGCGTTGGAGAACGCCGCACGCAACTTCTTTTGCCCAGGCGCGGCACTTCCGCCGCCGCCCGATTGCTCAGCCGGCTGGCAGCCTGCCGCCAACAGGCCCAAGCCCGACAGGGCGGCCATTCGTTCCATGAAGTCGCGTCGATTGCTGTGCTCTGACATTGTCTCAGTCCTGCGTAAGCGCTGTGAAAACAGAGGCCAAGAATTGCGGCGCAGGATGGTCGAGACTGTGAGAGACGAACGCAAGCAGCCTCAGCGGGTCACGCAAACGCGGCAGGCTGAGAAACGCTGTCGTCGCTGATTGACGCGATCCGGCGGACAGGATTGTCCGCCCTACCAAACGCTGATCCAGATTATTGCGCACCAGCAGCGACCAGTGGTTCAGGCTCCTGTGCGGAACGCTTCGCAAAGCTGCCGGCTTTGGCGAAGTCTTTCAACGCTTGCGATGGTGCGAGATGCGGATGCTTCGCTGACAAGCGTTCCAGAGTTTCGACGACGCGGTTTAATCCGACGGTCAGACCGTATTGCATCGGGCCGCCTCGGAACGGTGCGAAGCCGGTGCCGAACACCATCGCGAGATCGATATCTTCCGAGCGACGTGCGATGCCCTCCGCCAGACACAAGGCCCCTTCATTGATGACGGGATAGACCAGTCGCTCGATGATTTCATCGGACGAAGGTTGCGCAGCGGATGCTCCGGTTTCACGACGCAACTGATTGACGATCGACGTGACTGCGGGATTGAGAGCCTTACCAGTTTTGTCGAGCAGCTTGGGCTTGGCGCCCGCAGAAGCTGGCTTCAGTTCCTTGAGACGTGTCCAGATCGCCGCGGGTTTCATGCGTTCGCCATAGGCGGCGTACAGGTTCGCGGCCACGTGCGCGGCAACCTCCAAACCAACAAGGTCACTCAGGGCCAATGGCCCCATCGGCATGCCGAATTGCACGGCCGCACGATCCATCGCCAGTGGGTCATTCACTTCAGCCAGCAGGTAACCCGCTTCGTTCATGTAAGGGCCGAGCATGCGATTGACCAGGAAGCCAGCGCAGTCACCGACCACCACAGGCGTCTTACCGAGGCGTTGCACCAGAGCAAACGCCTTCGCCAGCGCGGCGTCGCTCGTCTGCGGTGTGCGAATCAGTTCCACCAGCGGCATCTGATGCGGCGGATTAAAGAAGTGCAGCCCGACAACTCGTTCAGGATGAGCGACATCGCGAGCAATCTCACTGACCAGCAGCGAACTGGTATTGGTTGCCAGTACCGTCTCTGAACTTGTCGCCGCCTCCAGTTCCGCGAACACGCGCCGCTTGATACTCATTTCTTCCAGCACGGCTTCAATAACGACATCCGCGTGCTGCAGTCCGCGGTAGTCGGTGGTCGGGCTGAGCTTGTCATAGACGCGCGTGGCTTCCAGTTCGGTGAGTCGCTTGCGTTGCACATCCTTCTGGACCAGCTCGCGAATGGTTTTAACGCCACGTGCGACGAACTCAGGCTTGATGTCCTTCAATCGCGTGCTGATGCCTTTGCGAGCACACAGGAGTGCAATGCCCGCCCCCATCGCACCGGCTCCCAGCACGGCTGCTTGTTGCAGATTCTTGGGATCGAAGTCGGCTGCGATCTCGGCGGGTTTCTTCTTGGCATCCTCCTGCAGGAAGAACAGCCGGATGCACTGTCGTGTGACGGGACTCGCCGCCAGCAACGCAACCCCCTGCGACTCTTCTGAGAAACGTTGCGCGCGAGACGCCTTCAGACCGCGCCGGAACACATTGATGATCGCCAGCGGAGCCGGATAATGACCGTGAGTTTTCGAGAGCACTTCCTGCTCGGCCTTCTTCAACGCATAGTTCTGGACAGCGGTCAGATTCTCAATCGCCCGTCGCCAGCCCGGCTTCTTCGGTGCTCGAAACAGTCGATCTGCCGAGCCGTATTCGAAGTGCGTTTTGAGGATCTTTTCGCCGACCGTCGGTAGAGCCTCGGTCGGGACGGTGTCCTGCACAATCCCGCGTGACCGGGCTTGAAAGCCGTTGAGCTGCTGTCCCGACAAGATCAACGGTAGCGCATCGATCAAACCAATCTTCTCCGGTAGCCGCACCGTTCCGCCCCATCCAGGCAGCAGACCAAGCTGCACTTCGGGTAGACCGATCTTGGTTTTCTCTGAGTCATCCGCAATGCGGTATGTGCAGGCGAGGGCGAACTCGAGGCCGCCACCGAGGCACGCTCCAGATATCAGTGCGACGGTCGGAATGCCGATCTGCTCCAGCTTCTGGAAGATGTCCTGCCCGAACCGCGAGACTTCCGTGGCGGCAGTGGTATCGGTGTGATTTTCGAACTCGGTGATGTCGGCGCCCGCGATGAACACGCCCGGTTTCGTCGATTGAAAGATGACGCCGCGAATGGACCGATCGGCTTTGATCTGATCGATCAGGTCTCGCAACTGCTCCATGATCTGATGCGACAAGGCATTGACCGGCTTGTCATGCCGATTGATCGAAACCCGCGCGATGCCATCACGATTCTCAATGAGTTGAAACATGACTGTCCTTTGCCGCGCTGAGATCCATTTCTGCCTGCTACGAAAAACGCATTAAGCCGCCAGTCGTTCCACAATCACCGCCCCGCCCTGGCCACCTCCGATACAGGCGGTGGCTAAGCCGAAGCGTTGATCGCGTCGACGTAGCTCATGGAGCAATGTCAGTACCAGTCGAGCCCCGGTTGCTCCGACTGGATGTCCGAGTGCGATCGCTCCACCGTTGACGTTGAGCTTCGTCAGGTCCAACGGTTTCAGCTTGGCTCGGCAAGCGGCGTCGGTGCAGTCGCCGGGCGGATTCGCGAAGCCGCGCACGCAGGCCAGGACTTGTGCGGCAAAGGCTTCGTTGAGTTCAATCAGGTCGATGTCGTCCAGGCTCATGTTGGCGTCAACAAGTGCCCGGGCCGTTGAGTACACCGGCCCCAGTCCCATCCGGGCCGGATCGCAACCGGCATAGGCTGATCCTCGAATGCGGCCCAGCGGCTGCAAGTTCAGCGACTTGGCGTGCTCAGCTTCCATAATCATCAAGGCTACGGCGCCATCGGTTACTCCGCACGCGTTACCGACGGTGACTGATCCCCAGCGTCGATCGAAGTAAGGCGAAAGTTTCGCCAGCGCGGCGAGACTCTGCGACTCGCGCGGGCCGATGTCCGCCGAGATTGGATCAGAAGCGGGCGGCGGATAGATGGTCATCACTTCTTCGTTGAAGCGTCCAGCCTTCGCGGCTTCCACGGCCTTTTGATGGCTCTGCAACGCAAACTGATCCTGCTCATCGCGGCCGATTTGATACTCGCGCGCGAGTTTTTCCGCAGTGTCGCCCATCATCATCCCGGACACCGGATCGGTGAGCCCCAGCTTCATACCAATGACGGGTGCAAAGTCCGCGAAGCGAAAGCGACTCAGCGAACCGAGCTTCTGCCCGAATGATTTGGCTTGCGAGAGCTTCAGCAGCTTCTCACCGAACTGCTTGCGAAACAGCAGCGGCACGTTGCTCATGGAGTCCACGCCGACGGCCATCACAGATTTGACGGCACCGGACTCAACACGCGCGACAGCCTCGGTCAGCGATTCAAACCCGCTGGCGCAATTTCGATTCACCGTGTGAGCGATGCGTTCACGCGGAATGCCAGCACGCAGCGCGATGACTCGGGCGACGTTGGCCGAGTCTACTGGCGAAACGACGTTGCCCGCGATCAGTTCATCCACAGCGGACGGCAACAGATCGAGCCGATAGAGCAATTCCTGAACGACCAGTCGGCCTAGCTCGGGAGCGGGCACCTGATTCAGTTCACCGCCAGCTTTGACAAAGGGGGTGCGGACTCCTCCGACGATGACTGCCTGGGGCATAGCACGCCTCCTGGATTCCGATGACGTTGAAAAACTCAACCGGAGCCATTGTGCGATCGGCTCCCGAATCGGGGAACAGCAGTCTTGCCATCCCGCTTGCCGCACTCGTTAAATCAGCGAAGAAAACTCCACAAAAGGCAGCCCGAACGTATCCGCCACCGGTTTGTTGGTCACATGACCGGCAAACAGATTCACCGCATGTGCAATGCCCGCATCCAGACGGCTCGCAGCCTGAATACCGTGATCCGCGAGTTGTAGCACATAGGGTAACGTTGAATTGCACAGCGCGTACGTACTCGTTCGACCAACCGCACCGGGCATGTTGGCGACGCAGTAGTGCACGATACCGTCAACTATGTACGTGGGCTTGGAGTGAGTCGTTGGTCGACTGGTCTCAATGCAGCCACCCTGGTCGATAGCGACGTCGATGATGACCGCTCCCGGTTTCATCAATTTAAGATCGTCACGCGACACCAGGCGCGGCGCGCGAGCTCCTTCAATCAACACGGCGCCGATCACCAGATCGGCCAGTTTCAGTTCCTCGCGGATCATGTGCCGGTCGCTGAACAGTGTATTCACGTTGGCGGGCATGATGTCGGCCAGATATCGCAACCGCTCTACGCTGACGTCCAGAATCGTTACGTCGGCCTTGAAACCAGCCGCGATCTGAGCCGCGTTCTTGCCGACCACGCCGCCACCCAGAATGGTGATGTGTGCGGGAGCCACACCGGGCACGCCGCCCAACAAGATGCCGCGACCTTCCTGCGGCCGTTCCAGATACTTGGCGCCCTCTTGAATACTCATGCGACCGGCGACTTCGCTCATCGGAGTCAGCAGCGGCAGGTCGCCGCGCGGACCTCGCAGAGTTTCATAGGCGACCGCCGTCACGCCGGTTGCCAGCACGCTCTTCGTCAGTTCCTCATTCGCTGCGAAATGAAGATACGTGAACAGCACCTGACCGGATCGCAGCAAGGGCCATTCAGAAGGTTGAGGCTCCTTCACTTTGACGATCAGGTCCGCCTGTCCGAAGACGCTGGCGGCATCCGGCACGATCTCCGCACCGCTGCCCGAGTAAAGTTCATCAGCAATACCGCTGCCAAGTCCCGCACCGCGTTCAACAAGCACTCGATGTCCGCGCCGCTTGAGTTCATCCACGCCGACGGGCAGCATCGCAACTCGGTATTCGTCCTGCTTAATCTCGCGTGGCAGACCGACGATCATGGGATGCTCCTAAGGATCGAGTCACTGCGGATGTAGGGCGCCGATTCTGTCCGCCGCAGCCAAGACGGACAGGATTGTCCGTCCTACGTCCATCAAGAGGACTCGGCTTGAAACAAACTGACGAGTTGAGGAATGAAGCGTTCAAACGCGCGGGCTCGATGGCTGAGTCGCTGTTTAACCGCGGGACTCAGTTCTCCAAACGTGCGATGATGTTCTGGTATTAAGAAATACGGGTCGTAGCCGAATCCGTTGGATCCGCGCGGCTGATGAGTGATCCGCCCTCGACAGGTCGCCTCGACCGCCAGCCTCACCTGTCCGTTGGGATCGGAAAGACACACGTGACAGACATACTGGGCTCCTCGTTTGTCATCGGGAACACCAGCCAGTTCCTCCAGCATTTTTTCGTTGTTGCGCTCATCCGTAGCACCTTCGCCGCTGTAGCGCGCGGAATGGATGCCGGGCCGACCGCCCAGAGCGTCAATCTTGATACCGCTGTCTTCCGCCAGCACCCATTGCTGCAAGAGCTTCGCGATCTGAGTCGCCTTCAAGGCCGCATTGGCTGCGAAGGAATCACCGTCCTCAACGACTTCGGGGCAGTTCGGAAACTCGGCAACCGAGCGCACCTGAATCTCAAACGGAGCCAGCAGGTCCTGGATCTCTCCGGATTTCTTCCGATTGCGACTGCTAAGAATCAGTTGCGGAAGTTTCATTCCGAATGAACTCCGTTTCTCACCAGTCGAATCCGACTCGCCGAACACCCAGTCGATCGCAAGCTTCCGACTTCTTCAGTGACAAACCAACACAATTAACCTGGCATGCGCAGGGCTTCGACAATCCGGTCGCAGGCATCCATGCGGTTAAGGACGTAGAAGTGAATTCCGGGGACTCCGCGGTCGATGAGTTCCTGACATTGCTGAATGGCGTATTCGACACCAATCTCGAACTGCGCAGCCGCATCGTTCTGAACCTGCTCCAGACGAGCCGCAAGCTGCGTCGGAAACTCGGACTTACACAGTGACGTGATGCGTTTGATGCGGGCGAATTCCGTAATCGGCATGATGCCCGGAACAATCGGCGCATGAATGCCGAGTTCCCGACACCGATCGCAAAAGCGGTAGAAGTGTTCGTTGGCGTAGAACAGTTGCGTGAAGACGGCGTCAGCTCCGCTTTCCGTCTTGCGCTTCAAGTTCTGCAGGTCGGATTCGAGGCTCTGAGCTTCCGGATGCTTTTCCGGGTACCCGGCGACACCGATGCCGAAGTCAGGAAACCCTTCGCGGATTAAAGCCACGAGGTCGTTGGCATACTGCAGACCACCCGCGACGGGTTTGAAGTTGGTTTCTCCCTGCGGAGGATCACCGCGCAAAGCCATGATGTTGTGAATGCCGCGAGCCTGAGCCTGAGTCAGCCACGCCACCAGTTCTTCGCGGGTTGAGCCGACGCACGTGAAGTGCGCGGTGGCCGTCAACTGGTGCTCGTTCTGAACCGAGCTGCAGATATCGAGTGTACGATTCTGAGTGCTCCCGCCAGCTCCATAGGTGCAGGAAACGAACGCGGGCTTCCACGCGGCGGCTCGACGCAACGTCTCCGCGAGCGCCGCATCTCCGGCCTCGGTCTTCGGCGGAAAGACTTCGATCGACAGGCCAAAACGCCGCGACTGATACACATCCCGAATCCGCATTCTTCCTCTACTCCATCCACAATCCGTCGAGTCAAACCACATCAGGCGGGCGGCAGATTAGCGAGCCGCCGGGCAAAGCGGCAGTCCCGAACGATCAGCAGCAGCCTCCGAACCGGGCTGCCCAGCAGACTAGTTCTCGGACTTGGGTTCGTGTCTAACCGCTTCCGTCTCGATCAACCCATCATCGTCGAAATCGTCATCCAGATCATCGTCATAGTCCGCGTCCAAGTCGTCGTCGAAATCTTCCTCTTCGAGCGACTCGTTGAGGTCTGGACGTCGTGCCAACGACACCGAACCACCCGCTGCTTCGACCAGCTGGCCCCAACGCAGAATATCTTCGGGACGCTCGCCTCCAACGATGTAGAGCGGCTTGCCGTCCTGCCCAAACGTGAATTCATCACGACACTCAGACGCGTCCACGTCGCCGAACAGCAGCGACGCAACTGCGTAGCCTTTCGGAGGTTCAATTCCCAGCGACCGCGCATAGGCCACGCTCTGTTCAACCAGCTTCCGCACATAGGCGGGAGTGCATGACATCAGAGCGATCTCTTCTTCGTTCAAAGCAGCCTTCGATTCAGCCCAGTCCTGAGCCGACGAGGAAATGCTCGAAAAGACGTCTTTCACGCCGATGGCGTAGGTGTCAACCAAATATCGGGCATCCGCCAGCATACCGTCGGGACCGCGGCGCGAGATCCACACCTGAGTCATGCCCTCCATGGGAGTCATGGTTACGCATTCGTAGATCGGCCATTGCGCGGCAACTCGCATACGATCCTGCGGCGCGGCGGATGTCAGCTGAGCCGCCGACTTCTGCTTGGCTTTTCGATCCATGCGTTTCCTCTCAAGCTTCTGCTGCCGCTTCTTATCGTTCTTCGCCATGATGACTCGTCTTGAAAATTCAGATCATTCAAGTTGTCCGTCAGACCGTTGACGGTCGCAACTGACGCAGGCTCGTGCGAAGCGGTCAGAGTGTCAAACTTGCGCGCTGTTTCCGGCATCTGATCGCCGGATGTTGATAGGAGAATGTCGATGAAGGCGTTGATCCTCTGCGTGTGCGTTGCGTTGCTGATGTCCGCGAGCGTCCGGCTGAGTGCCGCGGACTGGCCAGCGCTGCCCGCATCCGACCAGCGAGTCGAATTGCCCGCTCAGGAATGGCCGCTACGACCGGGGCCACGAACCATACAAGTGCTCGTGCATTATCCGATGGGCAAGCTGAGCAGCGTCAACACTCAGACCGGCATCATGCTCACCTTGCACAACTGGGGCGGGACGGACTGCGTCGGTACCGCGAGTCCTCAAGTATTGGCGAGCCGCCTCAATGTTGTGGCGGTGTGCGTGAACTATCTGCAGAGCGGGCCAAAGGATTCGATCGAAGGACCTGAGCCTTACGACTTCGGCTACCTGCAAGGACTCGATGCTCTACGGTCAACCTATTGTGTGTTCTCCCAATTGCAGACACAGAAAATTGAATTCGATTCGCGGCGCATCTTTGCGACGGGCGGTTCAGGTGGGGGGAATGTCACGCTGATGGCGAACAAGCTCGCCCCGCGCACGTTTGCCTGCGTCGTCGATTTGTGCGGGATGAAGAAGCTGAGTGACGATATAGCGTTCAACATGCCGGGAGGCAGCGATCTCGATGCCCGCTACCGGCGCGATGTCTCTCATCAGTACGCCCTGACACTGGATGATCAGGAGCTACGCTGGCCCGGACATCCCAAGCACCTGAGTGTGATGAAGGAACTCCGAACACAGGCCAAGATTGTCACCGTGCACGGCGTCGATGATCGCACGTGTCCCTTTGAGGACGCTCAGGAATTTGTGGCGAACGTTCAGACCGCGAAACTGGATATCGTGCCGCGATTCATCCAGAAGTCGGACATCGACGGCAAGGTTTTCAGCAGCACCGGCCACTCGCTCGGCAACCGCACTGAGATCGTCTTGCAGGTCGCTGGCCGGTGGCTCGATCCGCAAAGCCCGGACGCATTGCGACGTCAGGGAGCGACGGACTTCGAACGACGCGACGTTGTGCGTTACCCGACACACAACGGTGTGTTTGAAATCTCCTACCAGGACGGATTCCCTGTCGGACGCTTCGTGAAGACGACTCCGCCGAAGTACGACGATCACTCGCAATTGATGGTTGTCAAAGACGCGGCAGGAACTTCGCGGCCTGTGCAGACGAAAGACGATTGGTCGCAGCGACGTCAGCACATTGTGGCGAGTCTCGAAGACGTGATGGGCTCTTTGCCGGGATCGTTCGCGCGAGTTCCACTTGCCGTGCGCGTGGAGCAGGAAGAGCACATCGGCAACTTGATTCGTCGCAAGCTGGTGTTCCGCTCGGACGCTCATCAAGGAGTGCCAGCGTACCTGTTCATCCCTCCGCACGAAGCAGGCTCAAAACTGCCAGCGGTACTATGCCTGCAGCAGACAACGAACGCCGGCAAGAACGAACCGGCGGGACTCGCTGGTGATCCGAACCTACACTACGCACTGGAACTTGCTCAGCGCGGATATGTGACGCTGGCTCCGGACTATCCGTCCTTCGGTGAGTACAAGTTCGATTTCAGTCCCGCGCATGGCTACGTCAGCGGTTCCATGAAAGCTGTCTGGGACAATGTGCGAGCAGTCGATTTGCTGCAGTCACTCCCAGAGGTTGATGGCGAGCGAATTGGCTGCATCGGCCATTCACTCGGCGGACACAACTCAATGTTCACAGCAGCCTTTGAGCCACGCTTGAAGGCCATCGTTTCCAACTGCGGTTTCTGTTCGTTCAAGAAAGACGACGTGCCGAGCTGGACCGGTCCGCGCTACATGCCACGCATCGCGGCAGTCTATGGAAACAATGCCGCCAAAGTGCCGTTCGACTTTCCGGAGATCGTCGCCTCGTTCGCACCACGAGCGTTCCTCGCCTGCGCGGCCGAACAAGATTCAGACTTCGATCCCACCGGCGTCGAAGACTGTGTCAACGCGGCCAAGCCGGTTTATGAACTGCTTGGCGCGTCAGCCAACCTGGAACTCTTCCGATACCCGAGCCCACACGCGTTCCCAGAAGTCGCGCGACGCCGGGCCTACGAGTTCCTCGACAAACACCTGAACCCGGCGTCGAAGAAGAACTGAAGAGGCTGAACAGAAGCTCGCGAAGAGCCATAAGGGAAGATGATAATCTACAATCTAGTGTTCTATGGTGTCTCAATGAGAACTCCCGTCCGTTGTTCCACATCGACAATCATCATTCCCGGTCCATCAAAGCTCGCGCCGTCCTTCCACCACAAGATGGACACGACCCACTTTCGCGGAACTTTTCTTCCCCTCCGGTCAGGATTCACAGGGTCAGGGACGGCAGATTGGCACTCCCATTTCCAACCACTGCTGGGAAGGCGGGCTAGGCATTCCGCAGCCACTTCGACCGCGATCCGGGCGGCATCTTGCTTGCTGAATCGAAAAGACATGTGAGGCAAACTCGGATTTCACTGGGTGCCTGAGATGCTCGAACGCCCCAGGACGATCAAGCGACTTTCGACTAAATCCTCTTCGCGCCCTTTGCAAGCTTCTGTTCGATTTCCTGTGGCTATTTTGCTGTCCTGCGTTGCTCAAAGAACCACTTCATGATGCCCGGGTCGTTGTACGCCGGACGCCAGCTATCGTGCCCAACCTGCTCGTAGACAGTCAGCTTGGGTTGAGCCCCTGCAGCTTTCAACGCATCGACAGCCTTCGCTGATTCTTCCAGTTTCACCACTCCGTCTTTGGCGCCGTGAAAGGCCCATAGGGGAATCTTCTTGATGCGTTCCGCTTGAGCTGGATCACCACCACCGCAAACGGGTGCGGCTGCCGCGACAAGTTCTGGCCAGCGCTGAGTGAACTCCCACGTGCCGTATCCACCCATCGAGAGGCCGGTCACATACACGCGGTCAGGATCGATCGGCTGAGTCTTCAACAACTGGTCGACCAGTTGCTTCGTGAGCTGCATGGTTTCGGAAGGCTCTTTCTGCATCGCGTTGAACGAAGTGCTCCAGCCATAAGAGGCCCACAGCTTGCCGTTCGGCACCTGCGGCAGCACGACGATGCAGCGGTACTTCTCACCGTTTTCTCCGGTGTAGAGCGGCACGAAGTAGCCCAGATGCTTCTGGTTATCGTCACCGCGTTCACCGGCTCCGTGCATGCACAGCAATAGAGGCAGCTTTTCATCCGGACCGTGTTTAGGCACCAACATGCGATAGCGTAGACCGGGACCGTCTGTCGCGGGTTTGAACTCCAGAGCCTGCAACTCTGGCTCGGCAGCCAGCAACGTGGCGGACATCGACAAAGCAACAAGAGTCACGAACGCAAGCACCGCATGTCTCATGGAGAATCCCTCATCAGAAGTCATACTATTCCGGAGCTGCCGCTAACGGTGGAGACCTTAGACACTGACTCCTCGCTTAGCGACTTAGTCGCCAACATGGCACAGCTTCGGGCGGCTCAAAGTTGCGAGTGTGAAAGCGGGCTCGCTATACCGCATCGCAACAGATGCGACGCTCGGCCAGTTTGGTTCGCCGCTTGTCTGAACTTCACTTTCTCCCGGAGAGTTACTCGTGCCCGTACTTCAGGATTCGCCGCTGTATGAATTTGGAAAAGCATTGCTCGCTGGTGGCGGTGCCACCCCCGGTGAAGCTGGCATCGTTTCCCGCAGTCTGGTGGACGCCAACCTGCGCGGCCACGACTCCCACGGCGTGATGCGCATTCCCTTCTATGTGAAGCAAGTTCAAGAGGGGCGCCTGAAAGCTGGCCAGGCACTGAGCATCGTGCATGAGACCGCGGGTACCGTCATCGGCGACGGCAGTTGGGGCTTTGGCCAGGTGCTGTCGCAACAACTGATGGGCCGGTTGATCGATAAGGCCGCGGGCGTCGGCATTGCCTCGGGAACTTTGCGTCAGTCCGCTCACATCGGACGCCTGGGTGAGTACGCTGAGATGGCCACTGACCGTGGTATGGCTGCCATCATCTGCGCGAACACACATGGAGCGGCTCAGCGTGTGGCTCCCGTCGGCGGCAAGCGCCCGCGTCTCGGCACCAATCCGTTGTGCGTCGGTATGCCGGGTGGAAAAGAAGGCCCGTTCGTGCTGGACTTCGGTACGAGTGCCACAGCCGAAGGCAAAGTCCGCGTGAAGAAGATCGCAGGACAACAGGTGCCGCTGGGCTGGATCCTCGATCCCGAAGGCAAGCCGACAACCGACCCCAATCAGCTCTACGGCGACCCGCCAGGCACCATTCTGCCAATGGGTGGCGATCAGGCCTATAAGGGCTTTGGGCTCGCCTTCATGATCGAGATGCTGTGCGGCGCGCTCTCAGGCGGCCAGTGCTCTTACCCGAACCCGCCGCCGCCAATGGGTAACTGCGCCTTCTTCATAGTGATCGATCCCAAGCACTACGCCGGATACGAACATCTGAAGCAGGAGATCGCGGGGCTCGAAGAATACGTCCGCAGTGTCCCGCTGATGGACGGCGCCAGCGACGTCATGTTGCCCGGCGATCCCGAACGAAAAGTGCTTGCCAAACGTAAGGTCGAAGGTATCCCGGTCGACGACGGCAACTGGAAAGCACTGCTGACGCTGGCAACAGAACTGAAGGTCACGCCACCTGCGGTGTAATTGACCGATACTCGGAGAAACTGCGACCTGAACCTCTCCGTTGAGTTTCCCAGAATTGACTTGCGAAGCTTTCGATTCGGTCCTCCGATCAGCGCGTCCGGCATGGTAAGACATCCACCGAGTGTCTGGCGGAGGACTCGTTCGAAGCGTTCACTTCACCCTGCGAAGTTATATGCATCTGTCGCAACCACTTCCTCGACGTGACATCGTCCGGGCCGGCACGATCGGTCTGCTAGGGATGTCGCTGCCACGTTTGCTGGCGGGGCAGCGAGCGGCCGAGGCCGCAGAGCGTCCAACGCTGCCCGTGCGTGCGAAATCGACGGTGCTGCTGTTTATGTGGGGAGGACCGGCTCAACAGGACACGTGGGATTTAAAACCCGGTGCGCCGGCCGAGATTCGCGGAGAGTTCAAGCCGATCTCGACGAACGTGCCGGGAATTGAGATCTGCGAGCACTTCCCGTTGCTGGCCCAGCGGTGTGACAAGCTGGCCATCATCCGCTCGATGACGCATCCCAATGTCGATCACACAACGGCAACACACTACCTGTTGACCGGCCAACCGCCGCCGGTCGGCGACGATCTTCGCAAGGACTGGCCGAGCATCGGAGCAGTGCTGGCGAAGCTGGGTCGAGGCCGTGACCCCTTGCCGCCGTTCGTCCAAATGCGGCCCAAAATGCCGGGGGACGTCCCGCGATTCGTCGAGCAGAGCCACGGTCAACTCGCCGGCTGGCTGGGACCAACCTGGGACCCGCTGACGATCGACGCACGGCCGGACCTGCCCGACTACCGTGTCGGAGATTTTCTGCTGCAGGACGGAATGACTCAGGATCGCATTCGTGATCGCCAATCCCTGCTGGGATCGGTCGAGCGGCGTCTTGATCGTCTGGAGCAAGCTGGATCGCTCGGCGCAATGACTCGTCATTACAGCCGGGCATTCGACTTGCTGTCTTCAGCCGTGGGAAAATCTGCATTCGAATTATCGGAAGAACCTGACCACATTCGAGACCGCTATGGCCGCAATCCGCATGGGCAGTCCGTGCTCCAGGCGCGGCGACTGGTCGAACGCGGCGTACCGCTGGTGACGATCTTCTGGCCGAATGACGGTATCAAGAACGTCAGCGTGTATTGGGACACTCACAGCCGCAACTTCATCGATCACCGTGAGCGTCTGATGCCGCCTGCGGATCAGGCTTTTTCTGCTTTTCTGGATGACCTTTCCGAACGCGGTCTGCTGGATGAAACGTTGGTGGTATGGACCGGCGAGTTCGGCCGGACGCCGCGCATCGGCCAGCGCAACAGCGATGCCGGAGCCGGGGCCGATGGTCGCGATCACTGGCCGAATTGTTTCACGTCGGTGCTGGCTGGTGGCGGTATTCGCGGCGGTCAGATTTACGGTTCCTCGGATCGCTACGCGGCTTATCCGGCGTCCAACCCCGTCAATCCCCTGAACCTCGTAGCAACCATCTACCGACAAATGGGCGTTCCCGAGGGACTTGAACTGCATGACAACGTCGGACGTCCGATCGTCATTTGCCCCGGAACTCCGATTGCGGATCTGATCGGCTGAGGTCAGCACCTTAAGAGTGGATTCTCAAGAGGTTACATCGCCAACTGATCCACTTCGCTCGAATTGCGTTCTGTTGAGTGCCAAGCTGTTGTGGCCCACCTTCATCCTGCGGGGAATGTGCAATGGATCTCATTTCGATCGCCTGCGACCGTTGTGGTGCTCCGCTGCGCGTTCCAAGCCACTCGAACTTCGTCACGTGCCGGCATTGTCAGACTCAACTGGCCATCCGACACAACGACAATTCCGCCTGGACGGAGCAGCTCGACCGCATTGATCGACAGACGCGCAAAATTTCTAAGCAGGTCGCCTTGCTGCGTCAGAAAACCCAGCAGGAACGTCTGAATCGTGAGCAACCTCGCACAACTCCTCGTCCGCGAAAGGCAGAGCCGGATGTCCCCGCAGGCGAGGAGCCGACAGTCAGATTTCTGCGACTCGCGTCCATCCTTTTCGGCGGGTTCGTGCTGACGATGGTGACGGGATCGCTGCTCCCATTCCTGCTGGCGATGCTAGCCTTTTTCGTGATGAGCTTCCTCAAGGCTGTTGAATGGCGGCAGCACCAGCAGTCCCGACTCGCGCTGTTACTACGCAGCAAGTCGCTCGATTGGCCCGACCGTCAGGCCGCTCACAACCCTGCGATAGCTCTGTTCGGCGCCGTTCATCCGATGGAAGAGCAGGAACTCTTCGCGATGGCCTCCGAAGTCGAACATGCGACTCCGGATCAGGCACCGCCGCCCGTTGAGCAGCCTGGTGCGTACTTCACCGCCGAGTCGTCAGCATTTGACGCCGGCAGCGGCAGTGTTGGCGTTCCAGACAATGACGTCACGTCGGGTTCTTTTTCTTTCGGAACCTCAACTCCGGACGTCGGCGCCTCGTTTCCCGACATGCCCAGCAGCGGGCCGAGCTTTGACGTTTCGATGCCGAGTACGGACTTCAGCGGTTCCGCATCGTTCGACAGTAGCTCCAGCGGGATGTAGCAAGTCGCCAACCGCAGCCTGCGCGTTGACGACCGCTCTAAGATTCAGTTCGTCAGAAAGCTCGAAATTCGCCGGTTTCTTCAAAATCAACCGGCGTGCTGCCAAACCTTTGACTAATCGCCGTCTTCACATCCGGCGGCATGTGATTGGTGAAGATCTTAACGCAAGTTTGGCCGCCGCTGTTCATCCCAATGCCAGTGGCAGAGACGCCCGGCTGCTGATTCAGCCACGTCTCATGTTTGTCACGAGCCGCGAGCAGCTGATCCTCGATGGATGCCATGACTCGCTCCATGTATCAGGTTCAAAACAACTCTCAGGCATTCAAAAAGAATGACGCGACTACAACCGTGTGGCCGCGTCTTGAGACTAGTTCAGATCTTCAGCCGAATCAAATTTATAAGAAACCCGTAATCCCCAAGGCAGACATCACCGCTTGAATGGGATTCGCGATGGTATGGCTCGAACTGCCCGCGAAGAGGAGAGCGGTCGGCTGCTTTGTCCCGGCAGTCACGATCACAGAACCAGAATCACCGCCGGCACTGAATGGCCTGTTGCCCAGTCCCACAACGATCACCTGGTTGTTGAACGTCGCCACGCCGCTCGTATAGGTCACTCGGACGTTGTTCACGCCAATCGCGACGATGGTGCCCTGCGTCGCCTGCGTCGTGCGGCCGTTCTTGATCACCGACGTCCCGATTGACGGAGCAATCGGCGTTGTCGAGATCCTGAACGTCACATGGTCTGCTTTCACGAGCTGCGAATTGGTGAATCCCAGCGCGGCATCGACCAGATTGATTCCGGTCATGCTGAGGGGGATAAACTTGTGCAGAATGGCAATGCGATCCTGAGGATCAATCCCAAGATCTCTGCGGCCGGGCTGAATAATGGCATCACCAAGCTGCGCGAAGTTTTCGTTCGCCAGCACGTGATTGTTGCTCAAGATGCAGCGTTTGTTGTCGGCAACCACGATGGCCCCGATTGTTCCTGCCGTGATTCGCACATGGCCACACGAGACGCCACACGGGACAGGGCGCGGGTAACGTGCCGTGTACGACTGCGCAAAAAGTTCGCCCACCGCCTCAACGTCCGTTGGTAGACCGCCGATCTGAGACGGCACCTCAGCTTCAGAGGCCAGCCGATGGGGGGCGACCTTCTCGCGAACAAAAACCTTGACTGCCAGGTCTCCGGTGTAGCTTCCCGAAGAACTCTTCAAACCGACCCCGATCCCCATGATATTGTGCAGTCCGAACTTGTCCGGGTCAGTTGCCTGCGCGACTTGCTCCGCGAACCCAACGTTCCCACCCAGCATGCCGATTAAATCATCGCGCGCCGCAAACCAGTCTCCGTGCACGGCCAGTGCGCCCGCGTCGATGGCTTCGGCGTTCTGCGCCGCGCTCAGAGACTGAGTGAGATTCGGTTGCCATTCTTCGATCTGCCCGGCAGCGCTGAGGCTGCTGAGATCGAGTTCCTCCGCGCCGTCGCTTGATCTGCCCCTCTTGTTGGGTGTCGCCATGTTTCGCCTCGCTCGTTGAAGAGACTGGGAAGTGGAGATGCGCCGTGGTCTCATGAGGTAACAGTCCGCATCAGAGACGAGTGTGAGACTATGCAGTCTGTGTTTAAATTTCAACTAGGTCATAAAATGTCATGTGCATATGAGTTCTCAGACCGAAACGCTTCCGCGTAGGCGACCCCGCAAGTTTGGCCCCGGTAGCTCGCGAGCGCTTCCTTGGTGCGTTGAGCCGGATCGGGGCGTAGCGGGTCATAGTCCGCTTGACGCACCAGCGCCATTAAACGCCCCAACCATTCAGAGGCCTTGGGCCATTCGTCCGTGATGTCGACGAATGTGTTGGGCTCAAAGCCGATCGTGTGGCGCGGCCCGTTGTCGTACCAATAGGCATGACGAGGCGACTTGAACGGAGTGCCGTCGGCTAGCAGACGATCACCGTGCCGCAGCGCGATGGAGCTGAGCTGCGACGCCACCTCGTGATCCGCGTGGCGATCGTGCGGCCACAGCATGAAGGCGATATCGGGCTGTATCTGAGCGACCGCCTCGGCGACCGCTCGCTTCGAAGCCTGATTGGCGTCAAACCTCATCCCGGCGAAATCGAGGAATCGCATCTCGACGCCGAATTCCTGACCAAGACGAACAGTCCCTTGAATCAGTTCTTTCTCGCGCCCTTTAACTGGCTTCCAGTTGCTGTAGTCCCCAATCAGAGAGAGCACGATCACGCGGCAGTTCTTCCGCACGGCTTTCAGCAGAACACCGGGAATCCCGAACACGCAGTCGTCGTAATGGGCGCCGATACCGAGAACCGTTTTGACCATGCGAAAAGCTCCTGTCGCTCAAGACCTTGTGACCCCATGGGAGCGTACTGCGAGAAAAACCAGATTCACGAGCCTGATCGATCCTCGATGCCAAGGGAAGTTTATGCAATTAAGTGTTCGAGACTGACCATTGCTGACTTTCGCATCTCAAGTCTCCTTCAGGAGATCTCGCGTTATATCCCGCAGGCGTTTTCGCATTGTTGCCAAGGGCCTTAAATTGAGCCCCGGCGTGTCTGAAATTTCAGCCCGGCGGTGATTTCACCGGCATCTTCACCAACGAGTACCGCGATGGAAGAGCTCTTTCTGTTGATTGCAGTAGCAGCCCTAATAGCGATGTGGCGTTCTATCGCTGGCCTGCGGCGGGAATCGGGCGAACGTGAATTCCGCCAGGCGAAGCAGTTGGCACGCATTGAAAAGCAATTGAGCCTGCTTCAAGAGCAACTGAGCCAACCGCCGGAGAAAGCAGTCGCCCCTGAAGAACTTCGGCCGCTCACGCCACCTGCGACACTCCCCACGAAACCAGTGGCCGATGTGCGGGTGGCAGAAGCCGAAGTGTCCGAAGACGTCATCGCCGACGCCTTCGAGGACTATGCCACAGAAGTGGATGATCGCGGTTACCCAATCGCAGCGCCAGTTGGGTCATCCGACCGTTCGGAAGCAACACAGCGCAAGCAGCCCGTGCTGGCAGCAAGAGATACAGACAGCGGAGATCGGGCTCGAGAACTCGCAGCCGGCATCTCTTCGAAGTCCCCTGCCCTGCCCCGACGAGTTGAACCGGTACGCGAACCGAACCGATTCGAGCAAGCAGCCAAAGAGGTGCTTACGAAGATCTGGAACTGGATCATCGTCGGTGAGGAGCACATCCCAAAGGGTGTTTCCGTTGAGTACGCCGTTGCCAGTCAATGGTTGCTGCGCATCGGCATCCTGATGCTGATCTTCGGCGTGGGCTACTTCTTGAAGTACTCGATCGACGAAGGCTTGCTGGCTCCGGTGGGTCGGGTCGGCATCGCGGTAGCTGCAGGCCTCGGCATGCTCATTGCCGGAACTCGCATCCTTGGCGGTAAGTTCTCGGTGCTGGGACAAGGACTGATGGGTGGCGGCATCACCACTCTGTATTTCAGCGCGTTTGCCGCTTCGGACTTCTACAACCTGATACCATCGCAGGTTGCCTTCGGCCTGATGATCGCCGTGACGGCGTTGTCGGGCGGAATAGCCATTCGATTCAACTCCAAACTGGTTGCGGTGCTGGGCATCCTGGGTGGCTACGGCACCCCGCTGATGCTGAGTTCCAATTCTGGCAACCTGTTTGGACTCAACGCCTACATGCTCATCCTGGGGCTGGGAGTACTCTGGGTCTGCAGTCGCAAGAACTGGCCGCTACTGAACTATCTCAGTTTCGTCTGCAACTGGACGCTCGCGCTCGGCGCGCTTACTTCCTATAAGCCGCACCAGTTTCTCGACGTGATGCCATTCTTCGTCGCGTTCTTCACCATCTTTTCGACGATGGTATTTATCTACAATTTGCGCAATCGCACAAAGTCGAATCTGCTGGACGTGATTGTGCTCTTTCTCAATGCCAGCGTCTTCTTTGTATCCAGCTACAGATTGATCGAGTTCACATACAGCCGCGAGTGGGTTGCGGCAGTGACTCTGGGTTTGGCCGCGTTCTATACCGTGCATGTCTACTACTGTCTGGCGCGAAAAATCCTGGATCGCGAACTGATGCTGACCTTCACCGGTTTGGCAGCGTTCTTTCTTGCGATCACCGTGCCCCTGTTGCTGTCGAATGCATGGATCACAGTAAGCTGGTCTGTGCAAGCGCTGGTGATTTTGTGGATCGCCGGCAAGCTGGACAGCAAGTTTCTGCGTCACGCGGCGTACGCTCTGTATCTCTTCGTATTCTTCCGATTTGCATTTCTGGATCTTCCGAACCAATACGGCTTCGGAACGCACTCTGCGGACATGGAACTCGGTGATTACGCCCTGCAGTTGTTGAGCCGCATTGTCATGTTTGGAGTTCCTGTTGGTTCACTGGGCGGTGCTGTGCAACTGTTGCAGAAGCAACGTCCGCAGGGCGGTCTGTGGGACAGCGCAAACGACATACCAGGTTTGGTCCCGGAGAACGGTGCAGTCCGAGCCGCCATTGCCGCAGGCGTCGGCATGTTGTTTGTTTACCTGCATCTGGAACTCAACCAGACGTTCGGCTTGTTGCTCCCCGCGTTCCGCATGCCGGTGCTTACACTTTTGTGGCTGGGACTGTGCGGCTTGTTCTTCTACGAGTATCGGCGAACGGCCAGCGCCGTCATGCAGGTGCTGCTGATCGTGTTTGGCGCCGGTCTGATGGTGAAGCTGTTTGTGTTCGATGCCAGCTTCTGGGGACTGTCCATCAACTGGATCTATGGCACGACCTACAGCATTCTCGACGCCACCCTGCGAGTCCTCGACTTCGGCTTAACCGCCGCATTTTTCCTGATGGGGTATCGCTTGCTCGCCGGCAACGCGAACACGCGCCAGACGCAACTTGTGATGGGATGTGCCGGGTTGGGACTGGCGTTCGTAGCCTCCACGCTGGAAGTACATACCTTCCTGCACCATTTCCTGCCTGGCCTGCGCGCTGGCGGAGTGTCGATCTGGTGGACGCTGTTCGCACTCGGAATGGTCCTGCGAGGTATCCGACGCAACGTGAAACCTCTACGGCTCGCGGGATTGGCGCTGTTCACCTTAGTCGCCTGCAAGGTGTTCTTCTCGGATCTGGAACGACTGAATGAGATCTACCGCGTGGTTGCGTTTATCCTCTTGGGCGTGCTGGTGCTGTGCGGCTCGTTCCTGTACCTGAAATACCGCTCGAACTTTGAAACAAAGCCGCAAGAGCCCGAGCGAGGTGAGTAATTATAGAACACACGCGTCAAGCAACTGGCGCGATACGCTCAGAGTGAGCGCAACACTCGCTACTCTTGCGGCAAAGAAGGTGTGTTATCCAACGCATAGACGACCACAATTCCCTGTCCTGATGCGTTGATTCCGCAAACGGCGACGGATGGAGACTGCGGGGCAAAAGCAAGATACTCCCAACGCTCGCCCTCAGAATCCGGCACTCGGATTTCACGCAGTGGAGCGCCGTCAGACGCGTTCCAGAGTGCCAGCGTGCTCTTTCCGCTGATCGCAGCAATCGCTTTACCGTCTGGGGAGAACGCCACGGGTCGGACAGCGCGCGGGACTCGCCAACTGGCTTCGAGCACACCCCCGGCAGCGTACAAATTGATCGAACCGCTGGTGATGTCTGTACTCTTGTCGTATTGCATCAAACCGACCGCGATACGCTTGCCGTCGGGCGAGAAGGCGAAACTCAATGGGCTGCCGCCGCCGAGGTGTCCGTTGGGAATCAGCAGCACCTTCGTGACTTTGGTGTCTACCAGGTCCCAGAGTTTGACTCCCGTGCCGGGCGTGCCCACGCCGGGATACCAATGACCGGCACTCCCGAAAACAGACCCATCCCGCGAGAACCCGATCTGAACGACCTGGCCGCTGTGTTCATCTTTCAGATCACACATCAGCTCGCCCGACTTGGCGTCCCAGACTTTGATCAGCCCCGAAGTCGGACCATGTCCCAGACGTCGGACGCCATCCTGCTGATAATCGATCGCTTCGCCGCAAGTGACCAGCAGGTGGCCGTCCTTTGAGAACGCCAGCGCCCACACGTTGTCGTGGGCCAGCGGCAGCTTCAGGAACTCTGGCAGGAGTTTCTTGTTGCCATCTTCCGTCACGCGCTCCACGCCGTCGAACGATCGTTTCAACTGCCCTGTGCGTACGTCGAAGAGCTTCACTTGGCCCAGCCTGCTGCCGACGGCCAAGGTGTTCGAAACAGGGGAGAACGTCAGCGCCATGGCGTCGGTCGATCGCGTGCGGGCGTTTTGAACATCCTTGTTGGCGAGGATGGCTTCCTCATCCGCGGTCAAGAGCTTCACCGTCGAGACGGCCTTGCCGGTTTGAGCATCGATCAAGCTGACGGTGTCAGGTTCGCCCCCCGTTGCCAGCAGCTTGCCGTCGGGCGAATAGGCCAGCACAGTGACGCGCTGAGTAGCTTGAACACGAAAGACCTGACGCGGTTCGGCCTCAACCACTTTGTTTGCCGCGCGATTGTCAGCTTGAACGCGAAGCCGGCGGCCGAAGTTCCACGCCACACCATCGCTGAGGTAGGCATTCGAGTTCGCGTGCTTCACCAGCTTGTAGCGGAACTTCAATCCACGACCGATCCGCTTGCTGCCACTGACGCCGCGTTCGTCATCAACAATCCCCAAGAGTTCCAGGATGCCGATATCCCCTCGAGATGTCTTGAATAGATAAGTCGCGGGCAAGTCTTTTACGCCGGGTTCCACTACACCGAACGTGAAGTTCGCATGCTTCATGGAATTCGCGGCGCGTTCAGCCGTCATGGTATCCCACTTCAGGTCCTGAAGGTCCTGAGTGAAAATGCAGCCTTCGCCGACGAGTTGAATGCCCGAGTTGCTCCCTAACGAAATGTCAGCGCCACCCGCTTCGTAGTCAATGTACTTGCGGTCGCGTTCGAACTCCTCATCGGTTGTTCCCGGTCCATTTCCGACAACCAGCACTTGCGCGCTGCGGAACTGGAAGTACTGCTGGCAGCATGGCGCGCCATAGGGGAGCACTCGTTCGATCACGGGACCGAATTCAAGACCTGGCGGCTTTGGGACCGGAGTCTTGATCGCAGCTTCGGTTCTAGCCAGCGCGTAACGAACTGAGACGCCTCGGGGATCCGAACTGAGTCCCGTGATCTGCAAGAGGCCGTGACGTCCCGCCCCGGTCTTGAAGATGTAAGTCGCTGACGACTTTCCGTCCGAGATCATCGTGTGGCAAGCCTCTTTCCAGTGAGCCTTCACCAGATCGTTCAGCAGCGAGCCGTGCACCTCGTGCCATTGCAGCTCTTTAAGTGGGTAGGCCGCGAATTGCGGGTCCAGCGACCGTAAGCCACCAGTGCCATCTGCTTCGATGAACGCCGCGACATCCACACCGTTCTTTTCTCGCCATTGCCGGTATTCCTCGTCAGAGATCTCTTCATCCTTGCGATTCGGAAAAGCATCCTGGGCCGAAAGCGACTTTCCGGTATCGAGGTCGAACCACAAGAATGACGGTGCAGCGTTTTCCAGAATCAGCTCATTGCGTTCCGGCTCATAACCCGCAGGCAGTTTCGAACCTTTCCCAGACTGAATCACCTTGATCCCCTCATCCCAATCCTTGGATCGAATGAGCTTGTATCGAATCCGTACGCCGTGCGGTTTTTCGCTGACGCTGACCCGCAGAATGCCACGGCTGTTGCTGGACGTGCGAATGAAATACGTGCCCGATTTGAATCTCTGTGGTACCTCAAACATCGCCAGTTCCTCGGGGTCGGTGAGGACGGGATCGAGAGCATCACCCTTGGATCTCTTCGGCTTGAAGTCGTCAGCCAAACGCCAGTTACTCAGGACTTCCTCGGGAGTCGCCGTGTCCCATTTACTGTCTTCGACATCCACGACCAGCATGCGCCAGCCCTGCAGACCCTCGTTGGGGCTGAAGCCTGAGAACTCCAGATCCATGCCGGCGTTCAGAGCCCAGTTGAAGATCTTCTTGCGTCCAAGGATCAGCTCTTTGGAACCCGTCTGCCCCGTCTCCAGATCCAGGAAGGTCGAGGGGTGACTTCCCTTCCCCGGATCCTGAAGAGTCACTTCCACGACTGGAGCAAAACCGGGCTGCGTCTTCTGCTCAACAGGCAGGAACAGCTTGTATCGAATCTCCACTCCACGAGGCTGATCGTGATATCTGACGATTTGCAGCAGGCCCATGCCGCCCGCCCGAGTGCTGAAACCATAAGTCTTCGGTAAGGGGCCTTCGGTACGAATAGAATCCACAGTCGCACGCTTCAAGGCTTCAACCAATTGCTCGGGAGTAATCGCATCCCATTGAGCATCCTCCAACGATACTGACCCAAAGCCCGTTTCCCCGGCAGTGCCCAGCCCACCATGGCCCGGCTCTACACCGGCCGAGAAGTCCACATCGGCCGTGAAGTCTTCACCAGCGAAACCGTCGAAGCTGGTGATTTCGCGATTGGTGTCGATGTCAAACCAGGGCCATGGCGCCTGATTGTTCGCACGGATCAAACGCTCCTGAACCGGACCGAAGGCACGAGTGCCCGCACGATGTTCTGCCCAGGCCTGAGTTGCCCGCAACTTCACTTCGGCGGTGTTGATCTCACTCAGAGCGATGTTGAACTCGCGGTTGGAAAGCTCGCCAGACTTATGCTGCGCAATGCTCAGTTCATGCTTAACCCACGCGACTTTGAAGCTCGCGATCTCGGCCTTCAAGGCATCCACTCGCGCTGTTTTTATGCGGAACTCTGCTGTGGATGTATCATGGAACCATGCATCTTGAGCCTGCAGTTTCTCCAATGCCGCTTCCGATTTCTCAAGCTGCAACTTCGGCATGAGCGCCATTCGATACGAGACGTTCGGCGGCGAACCTTTGGCTGCCTTTGCGGGACCTCGAGTCCACGCGAGGTCTGAGAGATGCGGCGTCGACGGATTGATTTTCGAATCGGAACTGGTGGTCCAGCCGCCTCGGATTTCTTCACCCACCGTCCGCACGGAGATCTCCCCGGAACGCGCATCCCCCTCGCGCCAGGTGCCGTTGTAACGCCGTTCGATCCGCGACCATTTGAGTTGGATCTCACCCTTCTCTTTACCGAACGTGTCGCTGTAGGTGCCGGTGTATTCGTTGTCGTTGACCT
Source organism: Planctomycetaceae bacterium (assembly GCA_021732995.1). Classification (GTDB taxonomy): domain Bacteria; phylum Planctomycetota; class Planctomycetia; order Planctomycetales; family Planctomycetaceae; genus AM-0621. The sequence continues at coordinate 122,126 of JAKFWA010000023.1, forward strand.
TCTTCAGAACGACCTGCCCCCACTCATCGCCGGACCATTCGCCTGCAATCTCGGGTGGCTGCGTGCCCAGCATAAACACTATCAGTGCGCTGATTCCCAGGAATGCCAGCAGTTCGAAGAACCCCTGGCGAGTCGCCAGTCGCGACCACCAGTGACGATGAGGCGGCTTGATCAGCATCGCGGGCAGTGGCGATGTCGCAGGCTGCTGCAGGTGCGCGAGGCATTGCTCCAGCAGATCGCTAACTTCCTGCGCCGAGCTGAAGCGCCGCGCGCGATCTTTCTCCAACAGGCGATCCACGATGGAGATGAACCATGGCGGCAATTCAGGATTGAGCGAACCCAATGCTTGCGGCGCCTCATCAACGACTCGTCGCACAGTGGCGATGGTGGAGTTCGCTCGGAACGGAGAAACGCCGCTGGCCATTTCGTAGAGCACGCTGCCGAGACTGAAAAGATCCGAGCGGGCATCGAGTTGTTCACCGCGCGCTTGCTCGGGTGACATATACTGAGGCGTCCCCGCGATGCCGCCTTGAGTGAGCGTGGCGTCATCAGCCGCTCGCGCCAGACCGAAGTCGGTCAGCACCGCGCGCTCCACGCCCTTTTCTAGAAGAATGTTCGCGGGCTTCACGTCGCGATGCACCAGACCTTGCTCATGCGCCGCCGCAAGACCAGCCGCCGCCTGCATGCCAATGCGCAGGATCTCTTTCAGCTCCAATGCACCTTGCGCCGCCAGCCTTTGAGCCAATGATTCTCCCGCAACGAGCGGCATCACCAGGAACGGCAAACGACCGCTGGCCTGCACCTGATGGATGGCCAGCACGTTGGGATGCACGACCGCAGCCGCAGCTTGTGCCTCGCGAGCGAACCGCTTCTTCGCCAACGAACTTTGAGCCAGATGCGGCGCGAGCACTTTGATCGCCACGCACCGCTTGAGTTCCTTATCGAAGCCTTTCAGCACGACACCCATGCCGCCGCGACCGACGATCTCCAACACGTCATAGCCGCCGAGGCGACCGAGCACGTTGGGCTCATCTGACGGTTCAAGGTGCTCGACGGTGAAGTCGATGTCCGACCATTCTTCGCGCGGCGGCAGCGTCGCATCCAGTTCATCAGACGCGAGCAACTTCGCCGCCTCGCGGCACCATTCTGCTCCGCCCGCCATGCGTTCCAGAGTCGCACTGCATTCCGCGCACTCTTCCAGATGCTGGTGCAACGCGGCTTCTTTATCTGTTGGCAGCCCCCCCGCTAACGCAGATTCCAGCAGAGCCACTGAGCATTGAGGGTTCATGTGAGCTTCTCCAATTCATTCACCGCAGCCTGTAGCCGGACCAGTACGCGACACTTGGCGACTCGAACCGCCCCCACCTGCATGCCGAGTTTCTGAGCGGCTTCGGCGGGAGAAGTTCCCAACACGCCGGTTTCCCAGAAGGCTTGCCAAGTGGTGGCCTGAACTTCGCGCTGCACTCGTTCGGCAGCTTGATGGAACAACACTCGCCGCAGTTCCTGATCGAACTCAGCAGTCTCGGCCGCCGCATCTTCCGGCAGTTGATCCAGCATGAGTTGCAGTTCAGACCCGCCAGCCGCGGTGACTCGCCGATCGCGTTGCTTCAGCCAGTTGATGACCAGGTTGCGAGCCACTCGTCGCAGCCAACCGCGAAACGACCCGCGTTCTTTGGCGGGATCCCAGCGGTCGATGCTGCGACTTACGGCCATGAAGAGTTCCTGCATGACTTCGCGAGCATCCGCGTCCTGCAGTCCATGCCGTCGCAACAACCGAAAAGCCACAGGCTCATACAGCGACACAAACTCAACCCACGCCTCGTGATCCTGCGAATCACGCAGCCGCAACAGCAGGCTGGCACGGGTCGTTGGTGATTGTGTCATGGTCGTTTCCTAACCGTATACACACCCAAAAGCGACTGGCGTTACACGGAATGTGGAAACGTTTGGCGGCGAGAGTTCATTGCGAATTCAGACCGGGCGGTCGTGCTTTTGGAACATTGAGCCACGGAGAGCACAGAGAACAGATTCGCCTGGGAACCTCTGTGTTCTCTGAGCCTCTGTGTTCTCTGAGCCTCTGTGTTTCAATCTCCTCTGGTTCCGCAGCAAGACGGCGCCCGTGCGGATATAGTCCAGTCGCTCGATCAACTTTAGGAGGATCCCATGACTGAATTCGGACGTTTGTCATTGTTGATTTGCCTCAGTGTGCTGCTGGTCTCAAATTCAAGTCTTGCGGACGACTGGCCGCAGTGGCTTGGTCCACAGCGCGATGGTGTGTGGCGCGAGACTGAAATTATCGAAAAGATCCCGGCCTCTGGTTTGAAGATTCGTTGGCGGACGCCGATCGGATCGGGTTACTCGGGACCATCGGTTGTTGGCTCGCGAGTGTTCGTGACCGATCGCAAGATCAACGAAGGCGCTGATCCTCAAAGTCCCTTCCAACGCGGCGCCGTGCCGTCGTTGGAACGCGTGCTGTGCCTCGACGAGGCGACGGGAAAGGTCATCTGGGAGCATGCTTATCCGTGCGTGTACACAGTGAGTTATCCCGCCGGTCCGCGTTGCACGCCGACCGTTAGCGGTGATCGAGTCTTCACCCTCGGCGCTGAGGGACATCTGAACTGCCTGACGATCGAGAAGGGCGAAGTGGTCTGGAGCCGCGACTTCAAGAAGGACTACGGCTTGCGGCTTTCTCCGACTTGGGGGTTCTCATCGCATCCGTTGATCGACGGCAACAAGCTCATCTGCCTGGTCGGCGGCGAGAACTCGGCGGTCGTCGCCTTCGACACCGCCACCGGCAAAGAACTGTGGAAGGCATTGTCAGCGACGGGACCGCACGGGCCCGGCTACGGACCGCCGATGATTTACGAATCCGCTGGCGTGCGGCAGCTCATCGTCTGGTTGCCTGACGCGGTCAATGCGCTGGAGCCCGAGACAGGCAAGCTCTTGTGGTCCCACCCGTTCGGCTCGAAGGAAGGCCTCACGGCGCCAACGCCGCGCAAGTCGGGCGACATGCTGTTCGTAACGTCGTTCTACGATGGTCCCTGCATGCTGAAGCTGGATCAAACCAAACCGGGCGTTACAGAACTGTGGCGCGGCAAGGGCAAGAACGAACGCCAGACTGACGGCTTGCACTCCATCATGCCCACTCCTTTTATCGTGGATGGCTACATCTACGGAGTCTGCAGCTACGGCCAACTCCGCTGTCTCAAGGCCGACACCGGCGAACGCATCTGGGAGGACCTGACGGCAACTGCGGCCAATAAAGCTCGGAATGCGCGCTGGGCGAATGCATTCCTCGTGCAACAGGCCGACCGTTTCTTCATTGCGAACGAACAGGGCGAACTGCTGATCTCGAAACTGACGCCCAAGGGATATCAGGAACTCAGCCGCGCTCCGCTGCTGAAACCGACCGGTAATGCCGGAGGACGCTCGGTCGTCTGGTCGCATCCTGCCTTCGCGCACCGCTGCGTGTTCGCTCGCAACGATGAGGAAATCGTCTGCGCGTCGCTCGCCGCTGAATGAACGTTTTGCTCTGAGCAACGGCTCGATGTTCACCCGCCGCCGACGAGCGTAACGATTTCCAGTTGATCATCTGGTTGCAGGACGCACTCACCGTGGCGCGTGCGCGGAACGAGTTCACGGTTACGCTCGATGGCGACGAAACGTGGCTGCAGGCCAAGTTGCTCAACAAGCTGAGCCAGCGTCAGGCCATCGGTGACCGACTTCGCTTCTCCGTTGATCGTGATGTTCAAGGCGAGCACTTTTGATGGTGATTCGAGGGGATGAGCAGGATGGACACTCCTGCCCGTCCTCGCCCCGACGGACAGGATTGTCCGTCCTACGGTCGCGCGAGACGCCTCTGCGATCGGGATAATACGACACGTCGAAACCCGACCGTGCGCGAAATATGGCCGGTTCGGAGAGACCGTCAAGCAGCCGCCAACCTCGGCCGATCATGTAAACAACCATTGATCCCGCCGCTTCGCCCCCTAGAATCACTACGCTCGCCGCACTCCGCAGCAGACTTTTGCTGCCCCGCTCCTCCGCTTCGCCTCCTACCTTGGTCTGGAGTCCCGCCATGCTCGATCTTTTCATGGGGTCCGCACGTAATTGCGAAGGCGTTTCTCGCCGCAGTTTCCTGCAGATTGGTGCTCTCGGCGGCTTGGGGCTCGCGCTGCCACAGTTGCTGGCCGCGAAGGCCAAAGCCAATTCGACTCCTGCCAGCGATGTGAATTGCATCCTGATTTGGTCGCAGGGCGGCTGCTCGCACCATGACACTCTGGATCCAAAGCCAGCGGCGCCCGTCAGCATTCGCGGCGAATTCAACTGCATCGACACCGCCGTTCCGGGCGTCCAGTTTACCGAAGTGTGCCCGACGCTGGCTCGCGAACTGAACCGCTTCGCCGTGCTGCGCGGCTGGAATCCCGAAAACGGTAGCCACGGCACCGCCGACCAGTTCGTGATGTCCGGCCGCAAGTTCAACCCGGCCGTGCACTACCCGACCTACGGCTCGATCATCAGCTACTTCAAGAAGTTCAAGACCGCCCTGCCGCCGTTCGTGCAACTGGGCAGCAATGTGGATCGCCGCTTCGGCGGAGGCCAGCCCGGCATTCTCGGACTGGAACACGGTGCCTTTGAAATGCTCGCCGACCCGAGCGCCAAGGACTTCGTGGTTCGCGACATTACTCCGCCGACCGGAGTCTCCATGGACCGCGTCAGCCGCCGCCAGCAGGCGTTGCAGAAGCTCGACCAGCTGCAACGCAAAGCCGATCTGCAGCCTGAGAAGTTTGAAGCTCTGGACGACAACTTCAAAGCCGCGTTCAACATGATCACGTCGCCCGCGACGAAGCAGGCCTTCGCGATCAACGAAGAGTCCGCCGACCTGCGGAAGCGCTACGGCGAAAACAAGTTTGGCCAGAGCCTCCTGCTGTCGCGCCGTCTGATTCAATCGGGCGTCCGCTTCGTGACGGTCACGTCGGGCGGCTGGGACACTCACGCCAATAACTTCAAGTCCCTGAAAGACCGCCTGATGCCGCAGGTCGATCAGGGCCTGCCCGCTCTGGTCCAGGACCTCGAAGAGCAGGGACTGCTGGATTCAACGCTGGTCTTGTGGCTGTCTGACTTCGGTCGCACGCCCAAGATCAATTCCGCCAGTGGCCGCGATCACTGGTCCACATCCGGCTTCGCGGTCATGGCCGGTGCCGGAGTCCCCGGCGGCAGCGTGCTTGGTGCCACCGACGACGAAGGCGGCGTGGTCGTCAAAAACCAGTACACCTCGCCCGACATCGGCGCGACCGTCTTCGCTAAGCTGGGTCTCCCGCACGATCTGATGGTGCAGGCTCCGGACGGCCGCCCCATCCTGCTCAACGAAGGCAAAGTCATCCGCGAGTGGATGTAAAACATCCCGTTCGCGTCTATTGAGCTATGCAGCGCGGCGGTGCTCAGCGACATCGTAGGCCTGATCCATCGCGTCCTGGATCTGCTGCGTGTACGCCTCAATCTGGTGGCGATCGAGGTTGTCCGGGACATGGATCGGCGGATGCAGGATCAGTTTCACGCGGCTGAATGGCTTCGGGATGACGAGATCAGTCCAGTCACCCTTGATCTTCCAGCAGCGCTCACAATCGGCCGTCATGGGCACGATCGGGCGACCGGATTTGGACGCGATATAGATGATCCCATCTTTCATCTTCCGGCGTGGCCCGCGCGGACCATCCGGAGTGACGGTGATATGGTGCGTCTCAGCCGCAGTCAGGGCTTCACGCAAAGCCTTTACGGCTCCGCGACGCGACGATCCACGCACAGGCATGATCCGCAGATATCGCATGGCCTCGGCGAGATAAGTACCGTCCTGATGCTGGCTTACGATCGCAGCCATATGCTCGGACTGGCCGAGAAACAACGGCATCGCGATGGTGTCATGCCAGGTGCAGTACAAATAACGACCTTTGACGTTGACGTCGTAGGCGTCGAGATCCCAGTCGTTGTTCAAGACAACAAACTCTTTCCGGAGAGTACTAAACAGCAGTTTGAACGACGTTACGAAAGCCCACGCAACAACTCGCGTCAGAATGCGACTGCGTATTTTCATCAGAGGCCTCGTCCTTGAGGTCCAGAAATTAAGCCTGTCCCCGCCAATCGCGGCGCGGTCCAGTGGATCATGGTGCTCACCGCAAACGCCATCAAGATGAGTTCCAGCCGTTCGGCAGCCACCCGAGTTGCGGCTATGATTGAACGCTTGAGTCGCTCGGAGACGACGCACGCGTCACGCAACTCAGCTAAGGCACTCTTGCAGGCTCAGGCCATGAACCGACTGGTTTCTCTGATCATCAGCATTCTCATTGTGTCTGCGGTCGTCGCGGCTGATGTCCCGAAAAAGGCGGACACAAAGCAGCCTGCCGTCGATGAGCCAAAGCGCGAGTTGTACGAGGGAAAGGTTGTGCTGGCTCAGGATGCTCTCAAACGACGCGGCATCAAAGTGGCAGACGAAATGAAGAATCAGGCGGTGCTCGAAACCGACAACGGGGACCTCATTCCGATCGCCGCCGACTGGCGTGGACGCGCGCTGTATCAGGACAAACGTCTGCGGGATCGTAAGGTGCAACTCATTGGCTATCGGCGTTTGGGGTTGCCCTACCTGCAGGTGCTGATCATCTACACGTTCGACGAGAAGCAGCAGCGGCAGGAAACAGACTACTGGTGCGACGTGTGCTCCATTCCGATGTATGAAATCAAAGAGTGCGAATGTTGTCAGGGAGAGATCCGCCTGCGCTTCCGCAACACCAAGCTGCCTGATTATCTCGACCGGAGCAGCAAATAGTTCTCGCCGGCTGGGCACTTATTCCTCAGGCGAACTAAGCGCGCCATCGCCCGATCACGCAACAAGAGCGACCGCCACATTTGGGCTCTCCACTGACGGCTTGAAGCCACCGAGTGGCTATTCGTTGCGCACTGTCTGCTTTTGATGCGGGCACTCGGCATCCCCGAACCAGCACGATCCTCGCCTTCGATCCCATGAAGACGGGATCCAATGGGCGTGGTTGACAACGTCTTGCAGAACTTTTGAACGATGATCGCCGCAGTTGGCACTGTGCTTGCTTCGACCACTACTTCGTGCTCGTAAGCAATCGGAAATGCAGAATCCGGTTGCTCATCAAGGAAACTCTTTCTCGCGAGCGTTGATACCCCAGTGCATGAGTTTCGGTGGTCGCTGAGCGCCTCATTCAACGGAGTGTTCGTAACGATGCGCCCGTTTCTAAGGAAGTGAAAGATGTCTCCTCGCGCCTTCAGTCGTGGGTTCACACTGATCGAGTTACTGGTCGTAATCGCAATCATCGCCGTATTGGTGGCCATGCTGTTGCCAGCGGTCCAGCAGGCCCGCGAGTCGGCTCGCCGCAGTCAATGCCGCAACAATCTGAAGCAACTGGGCATTGCGCTGCATGACTATCATTCCACATACAACGTGCTGCCACCCGCGCTGCTGCATTCGGGACGGTATAACGCCGCCACGTTCTTCACGGGTTCAAACCGTGTCATGAACACAACCGGGTGGGCGTTTCTGCTGCCATCGCTTGATCAACAGGCGGCTTACGACCGCTACGACTTTAATACGTGCTCCAGCACGTCATCCCCTTACAGCATGCCCGCAGCGGGAACTGATACCAGCAATTCGACGATTATCAGCGCCATGCCTGCAGGCTTCATGATCTGCCCAACTCATTCCGATGGCGGCGAACGATCCACTGCCTATACCGGCAATGCGTTCTATCAACGAATTGGCGCCGTACGTACGAGTTACCTGTTCGCGACGGGTGTTTTTACGGACTACGATGCGACCTATAAGAGCACGTCAACAGATATCCGCCAAGCCACTTTTGGCAACAGCGGTGCCGCGAGATTTCAGGAAATCACAGACGGATTGAGTACTACGATTGCCATCGGTGAAGCTCATGGTGGCAAAGGTAAAACATCCTCAGACTACGGTCCGTGGGGACTGACGGGGACTCACACGTGCTGCCACGGACGTGTGGTGAGTGGTTCGTCAACCGACGTGTTGCCTGCCAGCTACGCTGCGACAGATGCACGGGACTGGAGGATTAACGCGGCCTATGGAAACGATGCGCTGGGGCGAGCCTATGCATGGGGCTTCAACAGCAGTCATCCCGGCGGAGCCGCCTTCCTGTTTAACGATGGGTCAGTGAAGTTTCTCAGCCAGTCAATCGATTACCGGATGTTTACCTTGGCGAATTATATCCATGATAACGAGCAAGTCGCCAACATGGAGTAACCGTCCGGTATCAAGATAATTTAAATACACTTGAACGAGTCACTTCAGGGTGAGGGTTGCATCGCTCCGGGCAACCTCCAGGAGTAAATGAAATGTACGTCTCTAATTCCGTGAAGGTCGGCGTTTGCCTGTCCCTGTTACCCCTGACGTTCACTGGCTGCGGCTCTTCGGTGACTGCAGCACGTTCCGAGGTTAAGGGAATCGTCTCCATGGATGGCCAGCCGCTGGCTGGTGCCGAGGTGAAGCTGATCTCTGACAAATCCACAGGGTTTGCAAGAACGGACGACACGGGACAGTTTCAACTGGTTCAGGCCGTGCCACCTGGAAACTACCGAGTCGTCATCTCCAAGATCGAAGGGTTGGCCAATCAGGCTCAACAGGCTCTCCCCGCCGAACAGGGATTGGATGCCGGACAACTCGACGCGATCGCCATGACGCGCCGCGCTAATCCACAAATGGGAGTTGCCCCCGCAAAGCCCAAGGAACTAGTCCCGGCGTCGTTCAGCGACATGCAACTGACCCAGTTAACTCTCGAAGTGCCGAAAGGCGGACTTCCCAACGCGGACTTCAAGCTGAGTTCGCGCTGAGCACTTCCGTTCGAAACTTGCTCCCGACCGCCGTACTGTTTCCCGAGGCAACACAGCAGTACGGCGGTTCTTCTTTTTTGCCCAAACCCTCAGTAAACCCGCGAGTTGTCGCAGTTCAGGTTGATTCCGATCCGCACGGACGCGAATTCCGCGCGTGATCCTTATGCTTCGCGATAGCAAGCAGAATCAACTCATGAGCTTTTGAAAGGACGACATCTTGCGGATTGCTTATCTCGACTGTGCCACCGGTATTGCTGGTGACATGACTTTGGCTGCGTTGATTGATGCCGGAGTCGATCCGCAGGCGATCCGACGCGGTATCGACTCACTCGGCCTGAAAGGCGTGAAGGTCAAGATCGAGTCCGTCATGCGTTGCGGCTTTCGCGCCACGCACGTGAAGATCGAACATCCCGAACAGCACGCGCACCGGCATCTGAGTGACATCGTTGAGCTGATCGACGGAGCGTCGGAGCTGACCGACTCTCAGCGACTTATCGCAAAAAGCATCTTTGAAGCCGTCGCTGAGGCTGAAGCCAAAGTACATGGCTCGACCATCGAAGAGATTCACTTCCACGAAGTCGGGGCGATCGACTCCATTGTGGACATTGTGGGTGTCGCGATCGGATTTGATTTGCTGCAAGTGGATCGCATCGTGGCCGGCCGCGTACCCACCGGACGCGGCACCGTGCACATCGCTCACGGTGCGTGTCCCGTGCCAACGCCGGGCACCGCGGAACTGCTCAAAGGCATTCCGCTTGTGGATGTCCCGATCGAGGCCGAACTGACAACGCCGACCGGTGCTGCCATTCTGAAGGTGCTCGTGGATGATTTTGAACCCATCCCGCCAATGACGATTGATGCGATTGGTTACGGGGCGGGCACGCGTGATTTTCCGGGTCGAGCCAACGTGCTGCGCCTGCTCGTCGGTGAAGGCCAGATTCCCGAAGAGACCGATTACGTCGCGTTGCTCGAAACCAACCTGGATGACGTAACGGGTGAAATCATCGGCTACACGAAGCAGCGTTTGCTTGCCGAAGGCGCGCTCGATGTCTTCACCACGTCCATTCAAATGAAGAAGGACCGGCCCGGCATCCTGCTGAGCGTACTGTGCGAGCCCTCGCGCGTAGCTGAGTTTGAATCGATTCTGTTTCAGGAAACCGGCACGTTTGGCATCCGTCGGCAGCGGCTGGAACGTTCGATCCGTCGCCGTGAGGAGTTGTCGCTCGACTCCGAGGAGTGGGGCACCGTGAAGGGCAAGCTCGGCTATCGCGAAGGAGAAGCCGTCGCCTTCAAGCCAGAGTACGACGCCTGCGCGAAGATCGCGCGCGAGCAGCAGATTCCGTTACGTGATGTCTATCGAGCCCTCGAAGCCTGGTTTGAATCCGAGGCCGAACACGGTCATGACCACGATCACGATCATGGCGACTGTGGCGATGACTGCGGTCACGAACATGATCATGACCACAGCCATGACCACTCGCATGATCATGACCATAGCCACGATCATTCGCACGATCACAGCCACGACCATGATCATTCGCATGACGACCATCGGAACTAGCCCGAAGAGTGCTTGATTCGGCAAGGCGGCCGAGGTCGTGATGAGTCGGGCTGGCAGCTACTCAGCAGTGGCTGTCAGCCAAGGTATTCTTCGTAGAGAAATCCAATCACGAACGGCCCCAGGATGATGATGACCGTCGCGGCCATCACCAGAATGGCGGGCAGCAGCATCTTCACCCCTGCTTCGCCAGCAATCGTTTCCGCGCGTTGAGTTCGTTTGATGCGCAGCACATCGGCTTGCGTACGAAACACGGTCGCCAGTGGCGTACCGAGTTGCTCACCCTGAATGATCGAGCCCAGGATCGACGTGATCTCATCGTCAGACAGCCGATCGCGCATGCCTTCCAGCGCGGTCGTACGACTCTTGCCCATGCTGATTTCGGCGAGCACTCGACCGAACTCAACGCCCACCGGCTGTTCACGGAATTCACTGACCGATTCCTTCAGAGCCTGCAGAAACGTGGCTCCGGCTTCCATCAAGAGAGTCAGCAGATCGAGCAGGTACGGCAGCTTCTTCTTGATCTGAAACAGCCGGTAGTAAGCTTGCGCCGACAACCTGCGACGGAGCGCGAAAGCCGTCAACGCGGCCAGACCGAGCCCGGTGACGATGCCTAGCTCATCCAGAAAGTCCATACACACGGCGACATAAATCGGGGCCAGCAACAACGCATACAACTGCTGCCTCGCGAGAAACTCTTCCGGCGTCCAGAACCGCGAGAACCCCGCCGCCTGGATTTCTCTGGCCACAGTCGGCAACGAGTCGCGAAAGAACCGCCTGTTAAACGCCGCCAGCACCACGATGGCCGGATAGAACAACCGGTAGACCGCGCTGTGCGAGCGGAGTTCGTTGATGCGATTAACGTCGTAGCGCCATTCCTGGCCCTGTTCGAGATCCTCTGAATACAGCGTGTTGCGAATCGTCTTTACGAGCACGAACGCGGCGCCTGCCATCAAGCCGCACCCCAGTACGAGTAATTCAAAGCCACGCATCAAGAGTTTCCGAAACAGGAATTCCGCGTAGATAGCACAACTCGCGAGTCACACGTCATTCGCCGTCGTCACGTCCAACCCAAAATTAGTGGCGTTTCTTGACGGCCGGAAGTTTGAACACGAGTGAAAACGAACTGAATTTCTCCCCAGCACTCCCACGTTAAGGCTGCCAGGCTGGCTGGTGCTACAACCCGCATCTACGCGCAACCCGGTAACCTGCGAACGGAATTCGCGGAATCGCGATGTCGGGTGAAGAGACGTTTTCGCAATTGGCATCTAAGTCCTAATCTTCCGCCAGGCGCAGTCTTGCCGATGCGGCGCCGCGCCGATCGATCGTGAAACCGGAACTTCAGACCTGGACGTCCCCATGAAAGCCGTTGCCGTCAAGCCACCGCACAAGAACAGCGTGCATCTCACCGACATCCCTATGCCGAAAGTCTCGGACGTTCCAAACGGTCGCGGCGTGCTGGTCAAGGTTCTGCAGGTCGGCGTCGACGCCACGGACCGCGAAATCAACGAGGGTCTGTACGGCAATCCGCCTCCGGGCAGCGACTTCCTGGTGATCGGCCACGAATCATTCGGCAAGGTGATCGAGGTCGGCCCGGCGGTCACCAAGGTGCAGCCCGGCGACTACGTCTCCTGCACAGTCCGCCGCCCAGGTGGATCGATTTATGACCGCATCGGTCGCAACGACGTCACCAGCGAAGAAACCTACTACGAACGTGGCATCAACCTGCGTCATGGCTACATGACGGAGTACTTCGTCGACGACGTGGAATATGTCGTTCGCATTCCTTCCAAGCTAAAGCATCTGGGCGTGCTCGCCGAACCATCCAGCGTGGTGGCCAAGGGCATCGAACAGGCGACGCTCGCTCAGCATCGCTTGCAGGTCTGGCACCCGGACGTCGCGTTCGTGCTGGGGTCAGGCCAGATCGGGTTGCTGGCCACCCTGATGTTCCGACTGAAGGGCATGCGGGTCTACACGTTCGCCCGCCAGAAGGCCGAAGCCAACCTGAAGGCTGAAATCGTCACAGGTTACGGTGCGACCTATTGCAGTGCCGCTGAAGGCAAAACTCCACAAGAGGTCATCAAGGAGATTGGTCACAAGCCGGACATCATCTTCGAAGCGACCGGCAGCGCAGCGCAGGCCTTCGGCGCGATGGAGTATCTGGGCCTCAATGGCGCACTGATCTGGTCCAGCGTCACCGGTGGCGACAAGAAGCTCAATGACGTGCCCGCCAACAAGATCAATCTGGAGTGGGTGCTTGGCAACAAGCTGCTCGTCGGTACCGTCAACGGCAACTGGAAACACTTCGAGCAAGGCATCACCGCCATGGCCGTGGGCGAACTCATGTTCCACGGAGTGACGCCCAAGATTCTGACGCATCCGATCAAGGGACTGGAAAACTACAAGGAAATGATGCACCTGCTCGAAACCGGCGACTGCCTGAAGGTCTACGTCGAAGTTGCGAACGAGTAACCATGCAGCCTCAGCGGGCCGCTGAATCGCGAGGTACTACTTGCTGATCGTGAGCGGTGCGTTCGTGGTCTGAAACACCCGCCGAGTTGACTCAAAGGCATCGGCGTTATTAGTCACGATTGAGACCTTTCGCGGCGCCAATAGCCCGAGCGTTTGCGGCACATCGGTGACTCGCAGCACGTTCAGGAAGATCGGACCATCACGGTGCGAGACGGGCGGATTAACGAGCGTGACTTCGGTCACGCAATGCGGCGGCGCGATCGCCGCAGCATACGCTCCAATCACACCCGCGTTGCCAGAGCCCGCGAGTTTCCATTGGCGGGTGCTCGCTACAAAGTGAGTGAACTCAGTGAACGCCAGCACGTCGGCAACGCGGCCACTGTCCGTGGTGCGACCCAGCAGAGCAGACGAGCGAGCCACGTAGAACGGCGGCTTGTCTTCGAAAGTCAGAGTTCCAGATCCGCGCGGACTTAGCAGAACCGCAGCGTCCTTACCGACAACGGTCGTCGCCCACGCCGGCAACTGGTCGAGCGACTCCTGCGGATTCAGCACGATCATCCAGACCACGTTTGAATCACCTTTGCCGGGTAGATAGTGCCACTGACAGGCGACCTCGGCCGAGCGGTTCGGCAGGCTGCTCGGGTCATCGACAGAGCGCTCTTCAGTGATCCACGAACCGCGCGTCGGTTTCTCGTGAGTAAACTCGGTCTGCGGTTCAATGACAGCCACCACCGGGCTGCGATGACCGGCGAACGACAACCGCCGCAATTCGGACAGTTGCGTGTCACGCCATGTGGCGAACTGGTCTTTCGACGTTGGCAGCTTGCCGCTGTGCAGTGGTACGAAGGATTCATCGATCTTCGAATTGATCTCGTCCGCCGGGAGTTCGTTGGGGAACGCCCGCAGGTTCTGACCTTCTTCGGGTCGCAGTTCTGGCTCAGTCACCGGACTGTTATCACCCTTCAGATGTTTGTTGATCCAGCGGTAGGCCATCAGCCGCAACTCCGGATTATCGGCATGACCTCCGGGTGTAATACCAATATCAAACAGGTCGCCGGGCTTTTTGGTATAGAGTCCGTAGAGATGCTCCATGCGTGCACGAATGCGGTCGTTGCTGGACATCGGGAAGATCGGATCGTGGCCCGAGTTCTCAAACAGCACCGGTCGCGGAGTAACCAGACCGGCAATCGCGGTCCACGGCCATTGGTGAGTATTAATCATGAACATGCAGTCGCAGTGCCCGTTCACAATCTTCTTGCCGACATAGTCGCCCAGATCGCTCATGCCACTGACCGGCACGCTGACTTTCACTCGCTCATCAGCGGCTGTGATCCAGAACGTCACCGCGCCGCCGCCCGAAATGCCTGTCACGGCAATCTTCTCACCGTCAACTTCGGGACGACTCTGCAGGTAGTCGATCGCACGCATACCGTTCCAGCATTCGACACCCGCCGGAGTATAGCCGCGTGCCTGCCACCACCAGCGGTCGTGCTTGTAAGTACCGTGATGGATGCCCGCGATCTCGCCCAACTGCAACGTGTCGATGATCAGACACACATAACCGTGTGTTGCGAACCACATGCCGTGATGCTGAAACGCGGTCTTGTTGCCATCGCGACCTTTGCCGGAGTGGCCGCAGACATACAGCACAGCGGGCAACTTCTCACCGGCCTTCATTGTCTTGGGACGATAGAGGTTGCCCGTCACGTACAGCTTTGGCCGGCTCTGAAAGTGCAGCTTCTCAATCACAAAGCCTTCATCACGTTCGATCGTGCCGGTGATCTTCGGCTCGAGCGGCGTGCGCTCCGGCAGCGGCCACAGACCCAGCATCTCCAGATAGTCTTGCTTCAACTTCGGTTTCTGGCGTTCCCAGTCGTCTTTGGTCTGCACGCCGTCGAGGAACTTGTCATCGAGTCGCAAGGCTTCATCGACCAGATAGTTTTCGATGATGCTTTGCCCCGTCACGGCGGGTTCAGCCGCAGCCGCTCCCGTGACGCTCATGAGTCCCAGCAACACCACGCTCAACAGACGTCGCAACATAACGATGACTCCTGTTCCAGATTCCCGACGGTGCAGGCGGAGCTTGGTCAGGCTGAGGCAGAGATGCAACTACGCCGTCCGGTTACGCAGCATCTGCAACGTGGATTCCATGTCATCATGCAGCGGAGCTTCGAAGCCCATCGGCAACTGAGTAATCGGATGATTGAAGCTCAGCGTCGCAGCGTGCAGAGCATGACGCCGCATGGGTAAGTCCGGATCGAAGAACGCGGACTCCGCACGTTCTTCGTCTTCATCCTCCTCGACATCGTACCACGCGGAAAACTCTTCACGTGATGCTTCACCGGTCGGAGAGGTACTGCACGCCACCGGCGAATCGGGCTCGCGGCCCAGCGGAGTTCCGTCCTTCAATTCGCCATATGGTCCATAGAACTCATCGGCTAGCAGCGGATAGCCGAGTTCGGCGAAGTGAATGCGAATCTGATGATGTCGCCCCGTCACCGGCTTGGCTTCGACGAAGGTGTAATTGTCGAATCGCTCGATCACGCGAAACAAGGTCTTCGCGTGTCGCGGATCACGTGCGATCGGCTTCGCACACATCAGATTGCACTTTAGATTTGGCACCAGCCCAATCGGAAAATCGATGCTGCCCGAATCTGGCTCCAGTCGACCGCACAAGATCGCGCGATAGCTCTTGTTGACCGTACGCAGCTCGAACTGCTTCGTCAGATTCCGGTGTGAAAGATGATCCTTCGGCAAGGCAATCACACCACTGGTCTGGCGATCGATCCGGTGAGCCATACCTGGCCGCAAAAGCCCTGGCAGTCCGGTCTGCTGATCGAGATGACGCTGCACCGCATTGATCAGCGTACCGGACTGATACTCGCCACCCGGATGAGCGTTAACGCCCGGAGCCTTGTTGACGACCAGCAGCCAGGCGTCCTCGTAGAGCACCTGCAGCGGCATGTCTTCAGCGATCGTGCAGCGGTCCGGCGGGCAGATCAGCTTGAGCCGTACGACCTCGTTCGTCTTCAGTCGGTAGACGACATCGACCGGCACTTCATTGACACTCACACAACCCGCCCGCAGCAACCGGTGCAGTTGATACGGCGTGTAGTTACGCAGGTGCTTTTCGAGAAACGTGTCGATGCGCTTGCCGCGAAAGAGAGGCTCGACAACGAACTCAAGAACAGGCGGCATGGTGCGACAGGACAGAGGCAAATCAAAGGCGCGAGCGTCCAACAGCGTTCGCAGGATCAAGAACGATAAGCGATCCTCGCGCCACATGCCGCTCACTCAACAACCGACCATCCCCTTGTTCGGAGTTTCGGCTCAAGCAGTTCAAATACGGAGGAAGAGCCGCTTGCGATACAGGACCACGCAGATGCCCCACAGGATGCATAGCCGAATAAAATTGTCGAGCACTGGCGCGTAGACCCAGCGGTCGGCATCGGTCCAACCGCTCAAGCCGAAACTCCAGCCGGCGATCTGATCAACGGTCCGGCAGAGCGTCTTGAAGGCATCGCCAATCCAGCCTCGGAACAGCTGCGACATGCAGTACATGGCGATCGAATTGATACCCACCACTGCCAGTGGGAACACCGGCTTTTGCCAGCCTTTTATGTCCACGAACCAGTAGAAACCCGCCAGCATCCAGAACGCCCAACCGGCACTGAACACTGCCCAGGTCGGCGACCAGATGCGCTTCACGGCCGGGCAGAGCGACCACGAGTGCTCATAGAACTGTTCCTGCAGGTCGAGCGGCAGCCACTGCGTCGGCCAGATAGTCGTGTCAGCGGCCATCGACAGGAAGAAGCAGACAAAGCCCGCTTTGATGAGCCATTTCAAACGGTCACGGTCGCTGCGATCGCTTCGCAGCACCACACCGGCCATGAGCCCGAAGATCATCGTCGCTATGGACGGAATGAAGTTCAGCGTCTGATAACCGCCTTCGTTAAACCAGAAGGTTTGCGGTCGCGGGAACTTGTTGAGCAGCGTGCGGTCCACTTGAGCGGCCGCGTTCATGTGCTTATTCCAGTGCGCTGCATGGCCCCGGAACTGGGACCACTCATAAGGCGGCACGGGCTTCGCCTTCTCCGCGTAGGACTTCACAATCTGAAGTTGAGTCTGAGTCGCCTCGACAGGATTAATCGGCTGATACGTGAACCAGGCCCCATATCCGATCAGAATCACTGCTGCGGACAGAGCCAACGCCTTCAGACTTCTGCCACTCAGCAGAAACAGGAAGACGTAGCCCAGGCCGATCTGTGACAACACATTCACGAAGGTAAAGTTGATGCCCTTCGCCGTTGACGATGACAGCAGCACACCCATCGCGATGAGTACGCAGGCTCGATAGATCGCGTGCAGAAACTGCCGGGCGGGATTCTCACCTTCATCGACTCGACGCTGCATCGAGAACGGCAGCGCCACTCCCACCATGAACATGAACGACGGCTGAATCAGGTCCCAGAACGAACAGCCAGTCCACTGCACGTGATCGAACTGGTAGGCCAGAGTGTCCCACAGAAATGTCCACGCGCTGCCCCAGGATTCGCCGGAGTGCTCATTGCGGACTAGTGGTGCCACTTTGGCAAACGCCAGCCCGCTCGAGGCCATCGCGAGCATCACGAAGCCGCGATAAGCATCGAGCGACATCAACCGTTTGGGAGCTTTGTTCATCGTCCACGTCTCTCTGCGAAACCCTGAAGGCTGAAGTTCCGCCAGTAACGAAAAAGGTCAGGCGCCCGATTTTTCGGATTTGGTCGGTTCAAAGCTATGCCAGAAGGGAAAAGTCCGGCCCGTTAACGCGGAAAAATCACGCGGCTCGGTGCCCGTTCAACAGCCACAACGATCACCGGCGTCAAAATCGCACCGGCTGCCCGTCCGTGAGGGTTTTCATGCCCGCGCCCGCCGTCCCGGCCCTTCAGCCATGAACCTGCAAGATCCGCACTCCGAGTCGATCGCCAATCTCGACCGCCTGACCGGTGAAAACAAGTTGCTGAGCCACCAGCACCTGCAGCGGCTGATCGTCGCTGATGCTCACAGGTATTGGTCGATCAGGCTGGAGCGCGGCGAGTTCCGCTAACGTCAGTCCAATTCGACCGCGCGAGAAGACACAGACGACGGGCAGGTCGGCTCGGCCACCGAGCGGATCTGAGGCTGCCGGTCTGCGAGCCGTCGCGACGGGTTCAGCGGGACCGCAAACTGTCAACGTCCGATCCACCACCCGGACCGGGTACGTGGTTCCTTGAGGACAAATTAGCCGCAGTTGGTCAGCGTCGGTGATTGACGCCTGGTCGGCCAGTAGCACGTCGTGAACCTGCAGGCTCTGAAGTTCGGTCAACGTGACGGTCGCGCGCCCCCACTCCAATTCGCAGACATACGGGATATCGACGGGTTGTAGAGCTGAAGTCGGCGCGACGGTGTTGATGAGCTTCTGCAGAGTTTCCCGCGTCGCGGTGGAGATCAGCGCACGGCCGAAGACCTGCTGCGCTCCGCAACTGAGCACGAACGTGACGGTGTGGCTCAGCGGAACCGGAGTCGCCCCGACCCGCTCAATGCGCAGTCGCTGCCCGGTAACCTGTTGCAGAGTATTGAGCAACGGTTCGAAGGCGGCTTCCAGCGAAACAAGTTGCAGCTCGGTGGGAAGTTGATCGAGGGCAACTCCGGCCAGCATTTGTCGGACGACAGGAAATGCGTCGAGGTCGGAAAGCTCAAGTTGCACAGGTTCGCTACCAACAGACAACGTCACGATGACCGGCGCGGTAAAGGGCGGCACATCGGAATCGAAGCGAAAGTCCCAGCTTTGATCGGCGATCGAAAACGGAATGCGGCGATGTGTTCCGAAAACGATGTTGCGGAACTGGACCTCAGCCCGGGCAGCTTTCGGAAGAACGAACGGCGACATCGAGCCTCATTTCAATCACACGGAACCTTGCCGGAGCCTGAACCTGCCTGTGAGCGTCAACGACAAACTACTTCGCGGCGGGCTTCGATGACGACGCATCGAGTTCCACTTCCTGGCGCTGCCGCGAACGGCCATCACCACTGGCATCTTGCTGACCACTCTGCGTCACAGCAACCTTGATCGGCTGATCGGTCTTCCTGGCCAGTCGGTCCTGCAAGGCGTTCTGATGACCCTGGAGCAGATCGAACGACGCCTCGGACTGCGTCACGAATTCCACCTGCAAAGTTCCACCGTCGCGCGAAAAGCGAACTTCCGTCT
Organism: Planctomycetaceae bacterium; assembly: GCA_021732995.1. Lineage (GTDB taxonomy): Bacteria > Planctomycetota > Planctomycetia > Planctomycetales > Planctomycetaceae > AM-0621. Next base: position 141,256 of record JAKFWA010000023.1, read on the forward strand.
GCGGCAGCACCGAGTCCTTCAGCAGGATGCGAACTTCATCCGTACCGGACATGCCCGGTTCGGAAACAAGAATCCGGTCGGCTATCTGAGTCGCCAGGGCATCCACAGCCTGGGCCGCGTCGAGGGTGGTAGCTGCCGGAGTGGTCGAAGCAACTGCGGGGGCGTTCAACGTCGTTGCAGCCTGAGCCGGCTGCAAGGCCATCGACTGCAGGATCGCCTGGCCTGAGAACTCAGACTCAACGGGACTCACGTCGGCGTCAGCCTGATCCGAGTCGTACAGTTCGTTGCCCGACGCTACCTCAGCACTCGGTGCAGAGAGCTCGCCGCGAAAGGCAAGACTTTCTTGAGGCGTTTCGGACGTCCCGGTTCCCGATCGAAACGATCCGCCCGCGTCGCCGCCAGACTGATCAGATTGAGATGAATCCGACTCACCACCGCCACCGTCGCGCGAGTCCTGTTGTCGCGCGACTGGTTCTCGAGACTCCGCGCGGTCATTGATCAACGACGAAAAGCGATCGGCATCGGCATTGAGTTCCTCGCTGGACCGTTCATCCAGAGACTGGGTGTCGTAGCTGTTCTGAGTCGAATCGGTCGGCACCGCGCCGGGCGGGACAGCAGTCGCCGGTGGGTTCGTCGACGCGAACGGGTTCGAGTTAATCGCGCTCATAAGAGGTAGCCTCAAGATCGTCTTCATCATCTTCGACCAGCGCATCGGGGTCGCGCGGCCGAAAGTCTTCGGTTTCTTTTTCGGTATTGAACTCGACTTCTTTCAATTGCTCGTCGGTCCAGACGGCTTTGTGTTCGTCGAGCTTTTCACGAGCCTTCACCGTATCCCGGTACGCAGCCTGAGCCTGCTGCAGCGCAGCCTTGGCTTCCGTGATCGCCTTCTCGGCCTTCAGAATGTTTTCCTGGAAACTCAGTTCTCTGTCTCGTAATTCCTGGATTGTGAGTTTGAGGTCATCCAGTTCTTTCCGCTGGATCTCGCGACGCATGATCTGCGCGTAGAGTTTCTCCTCTTCCGCCACGCGCCAGGCAATGTATTCCCGCAGCTCGCGCTGCCGGTCAAGCAGCGTCTGTTCCGCCACTGCGAGCCTGTTCCGCGCCTTCAGCAGCTCTTGCGAAGCAGTGTCCTCGCGGAACTGCCGCACGTTTAGAAGGTCCTGCAGAACGTATCGCATGAAGGTGTTTCCTCGGCCAGCTCTGCGCTCCGGCGACGTCTGATGCTCGCGGGGAGTCTCGTGCCAACCAGCATTCATCGTATTCGCAACCGGCCCCGCCAAAAACAAAAACCGCGTTCAACGATTTGGCATCCTGCCGTTCGTGAACGCGGTTTGTGAGCGTCGGACTCAAGCATCAAGCAGACGTTTCGGAGTTACTCCTCGACGACATACTTAGCGGGTTGCAGTTCGAACTTGTCTTTCGTCTTCGCACTGTTGAACAGGTAGAGGCGATCTTTGAACCACGCGGCGTGATCGAGCTTACCTTCGATGTCTTCCGCAGTGTCCTTCAGAGCCACCGTGTCCCGACCCAGCAGCACCGGAGCGTACAGCTTCGGGTTCTTCGTGAACTTCTCGCGAGCATCCTCGGACGAGAAGTTGTAGACCTTGCCCAGGTAGGTCGCCTTGAACTGAGGTTTCGAGTCCACCAGGTCGCGGCCGTCTCGCAGAGCTACCGGGCAGAAGCCCTTGAAGCCCTTGAGATCTTTGCGGTCGGCAATCTTCTTCATCTTCGCGGCGGGATCGAGCTGCGGTTCCGACTTGGCCGAAGTCATTTCCTCTTCGTCATCATCGTCGTCGTCATCATCGTCCGCGGCGAGCTTGCCCGGTTCTGGCAATGGCAACGGCAGCTTCACCGCCTCAGGCAGCTTGGGAGCCTTATCAATCGCTTCCAGGGCCGGTTTCGCGGCTTCCTTAATGGTTTCCTTCGCGGCTTCTGTCGCTTCAAGCTTCAGGCCGGTGAAGGGGTTCTCGTCCTTGGCGTCTTCAGCGGGTTCGCTCTTGAGTTCTGGCAGCTTGGGAGCCGCTTTCGGAGCCGCCGCCTTGGCTTTGCCCTTGTCTGCATCGGTCTCAGAGAGTTCCGGGAACGCGTTGTCGAGATCATCGCTAGACGCCGGAGCCGCTGGTGCTGGCTTCTTGGCTTCAACTTCTTCGGCTCCGAACGGAGCGTCGGAAAGTTCACCGCTCAACGCGGGGAGTTCAGACGTCTTCGGTGCCGCCGCTGGAATCGCTGCCGGAGCTGTGATTGTCGGGCTCAGGGCTGCTGGCTTAGGCACCAGCCGGGCATCCTGGGGCAACTGCACTGCCGGCTTGAATTCAGGCAAGTCGGTTGGTGCCGGAGCGTTCGGACTGATCGCTCGACCAATCGCACCGCTGTTCGGGCTCAACAGACCTGGAGTCGTAAACTGAGGCGGTTCCGCAGCGGGAGCGGCTGGCGGCTGCGCGGGAGCCGGTGGCACAAACTTCGAACCGGCCTGCTGCTGTGGCGGAGCCAACCGCTGCGGCTGAGGCTGAGCTTGTTGTTGAGCCTGTGGCTGCTGGTAGTTGCGGTACTGCGGCTGAGATCCCTGAGCCTGGACCGCCTGCTGCTGGCGAGCGACGTCTGCCGGCATGGATTCCACATGTCGCGGACGCTCGTCGTTCTCGCCTCGCTTGAACGGATTGATGTTCTTGAACAGTCCGCCAAAGCGGCTTTGAGCCACCACAGGCTGAGACGTCGGAGTCGCAGGCGTCGCGGCTTGCTTAGGCAACGGCGGAACCTTCTGCTTGAGGTTCTGCTCGGGCAGTTGCTCCATCGCCATCGGCGGCATCTCGCGACCGTTCTTGCGATAGAGTTCTTCGAGTTTCTTCTGCACTTCCGAGTTCTGGTTGGGTCCAGCCGCAGCGACTTGCTGCACGCCATTGGTCCCTGAAGTAGAAACCGACCGGTCGACGGCCAGACGAGCCCCCGATTGATCGCCGAGGCGACGTGGTTCGGTGGCCGCTCCGACCTGAACGATCTGTGCGGGTTTGTGTTGCTCGACGGCGGGAACGACACTGGGTCGTTGGATACGTTGAGGTGTGGATTCAGCCAGACTAGCGCTGACCGGCATGCAAACCAGTCCCGCGGTGCTGAGCATCCATGCTCGTGCTGAGAACGAGATTCTCACTGCTCTCTCTCCCTGATCTAGCGCTGTGAGTCCGGACGGTTCACGTCTTGGGCCGCGAGCAAGCGTGGGGCATCCAGTGCCGCCACAATCCATACGCTCGCTACAAGACGACCGTGCTGCAGAAGTATCGTCGGTCTCCGATGTGCGACTGTGCCGTAGCTACTGAGGATGAGGGGCTTTCTATCCACATCTCTCACACGGCCAGCATTATTGGCAGAGTTTTCGCCACTTCACCAAATTGCCAATATTACCCTTAATCACGCGCGCACCTGATGACGCGCGGCTCTCACTACGGAGCAGCGACAGCGGCGAGCGTCAGTTGGAGATTGATTCCTCAGCGACCTCGATGGCCCGCAGCATGCCTTTGGCTTTGTTGAGCGTTTCGTGGTACTCGTTCACCGGGATACTGTCGGCGACGATACCAGCTCCAGCCTGCACGTAGGCGTGTGAGCCTTGCAGCACCAGCGTTCGTAGAGCAATACAGGTATCCATGTTGCCGGTGAAATCGACATAGCCGACCGCTCCCGCGTACGGGCCGCGGCGATGACGTTCAACCTCGTCGATGATCTGCATCGCCCGAACTTTGGGAGCCCCAGACACGGTTCCCGCCGGCAGTCCAGCTCGCAGAGCGTCCAGCGCCGTCAGACCTGATCTCAGTTGCCCGGTGCAGTTGGATGTGATGTGCATCACATGGCTGTAGCGTTCGACGACCATCACGTCGCTCAGCTTCACCGAGCCGTACTCAGCCACGCGGCCAATGTCGTTGCGAGCCAGATCGACCAGCATCACGTGCTCAGCCCGTTCCTTTTCGTCCGACAGCAGTTCCTCGGCGATCAGCTTTTCCAACTGGTCCGAGGGAACCTGATCGAAGCGGTTCCAGACGTCCGCGCCGAAATGCTTTTCGATGACAGCCTTGAGTTCCGGGAACAGGTCAGCCGACTTCGGTCGCCCCTTAAGGACGTGAGCTCTCGGACGCGTACCGGCCAGCGGGCGGATGGTGACTTCGCCTTCTTCCACCCGCACCATGATCTCGGGCGAGCTGCCGACGAGGTCCACGGTTGGCGTCTTCAGCAAGAACATGAACGGGCTGGGGTTCACGACTCGCAAGGCCCGGTAGATATCAAGCGCCTTCGCCTTCGTTTCCAGAGCCAGTCGCTGGCTGATGACCACCTGAAAGATGTCGCCCGCCTTGATGTATTCCTGACACTTGGTCACCGCCGTTTCAAACTCGGCCTGACTGAAGTTGGACTCGTATTTCAGCTTCGGCTCGCCGCCGAGTGCGATGTCCGTCATGCGAATCGCTTCGGTCGGCTGCTGCAACTGCCGCACGATCAGGTCAATCCCCGCACAGGCCGAAGCGTAGTTTGTCTTCAGGTCGCCCTTCGTCTGAGCATGACACACGACCAGAATCGTCTTCCGGATCTGGTCAAAGATGACCATGCGATCGAAGAACGCAAACGACAGATCCGGAAGCTGGCGGTCATCTTTCGGTGAGTTCGGCAGATGTTCCGAGTAACGAATCACGTCGTAGCCCGAGTAGCCGACCGCACCGCCGCAGAATCGCGGCAGTTCAGGCAGATGCACGGCCCGGTACTTCGCCAGCAGGTTTTCCAGTTCGCGGAGCGGATCGTTCGCCTGGTACTTCTGAACCGAATTCCCTTCCGTGACGACCACATTCGTGTCCCAAGCCTCAATGCTGAGGAACGGCGCGGCCCCGATGAAGCTGAATCGCCCGATTTTCTCGCCGCCCACGACGCTTTCAAACAGGAACGTGCGGTCGGAATCCTGCAGCTTGCAGAAGGCTTCGACGGGGGTCAGCGTGTCACTGGTGAGCTGCCGGTAGACCGGAACGAGGTCCGCTTGCGGGGCGAGCTGCTGAAACGCGTCGAAGTTCGGAAAGTGAGACATGAAGGCTGTTTCTTGTCGCGTCGTTGCGGAAAGTATTGGACGGTTGCGGGCTCAAAAGACACGGATTCAGGTCACGGGGCGAGTTCGAGCGGTCTGCCGAGTGCACCTTGTTCGGGTCTTAAGGCACCAATATGATTGAATTGCTTTCGCGGCCTAAAGTACGGTCTCACAACAACATTTCTGGTGTCTGTGACCCGCCGGATGGACGCGAATTGAAGTTAGTCGGTTCGCGAATTGCCAGTCTTTGGCGAATCACAAACCGCCACCTCGCTTTCCTTTCAAGCGTTCGACGCGCTCGCGCTTCGAGCCTGGACTGTACTGATGAAGAAGTGTCGTCGCTGCTCGAAGCCAGCAACATTGCATATCACGGAAATTCGTAAGGGTGAGGCCACTGAAGTCCATTTGTGTGAGACCTGCGCAAAGGACTATCTCCAACAGGCGGACACCAACGACGATTCGTCATCCGAGTTCGAATTCGACAAGCTCGAAGACGCGTCTGAGGCCCTCGACGACGCCGAAGATCCCGTCTGCCCGAATTGCGGCATCACGTTTCGCGAATTCCGTAAGCAAGGCCGACTGGGTTGCCCGCACGATTACGTGGCATTTCGTAATGAATTGCTCCCGCTGCTGGAGAACATTCACGGCCAGACGCAGCATGTGGGCAAAACGCCCCGGCAGGTTGCAGTCTCGCCGCAAAGACAAGATCTGCAGCATCAACTCGTGCGTTTGAAGAGCCAGTTGAAGGCCGCCATCGACGAGGAGAAGTACGAGTCGGCAGCTAAGCTGCGCGACGAAATCCACTCGCTTGAATCGCAACTTTCGGAGAAGGACCTTGGACCTCAATAGCCTCACGCAGAATGACAGCGAGTGGTTGCGTGGGACCGGACCAGAATCAGACGTGGTCATCTCGACGCGCATTCGACTCGCGCGCAACCTCGCTGAATTCCCGTTCGCCAGCAAAGCCGACGACAGCACCAAAGCGCGCATCGAAAAGCAACTGCGCGATGTCCTGTCGGACCTGCCGCTGCCCAAACCGCTGTCGTACATCAACGTCGCCAGCCTTGATGAAATCGAACGCCAGTTCCTGCTGGAGCGACAACTCATCAGCCGCGAGCACTCCGAAGGCACCGGAGCCCGCGGAGTTGCCGTCTCGCGCAGCGAAGATGTCGCGGTCATGGTCAACGAAGAGGATCATCTGCGTTTGCAGGTGCTCCGCAGCGGCCTGGCCTTTGACAGTTGCTGGGATGAGATCGACCGGCTCGATACGGCCATCGGTGATCGAGTGGCCTACGCCTATGACGAAGCTTTTGGATATCTGACCGCGTGCCCGACCAACTGCGGTACGGGCATCCGTGCCAGCGTCATGGTGCATCTCCCGGCGCTGGTGCTGACTCGCGAAATCCAGAAGGTGTTCCACGGCCTGCAGAAGATCAATGTCGCCGTGCGCGGCTTGTATGGTGAAGGCAGCCAGGCGATGGGCGACTTCTACCAGATCTCGAACCAGTACACGCTGGGCATGACCGAGACGCAGATCATCGACAAGGTCCGCGAAGTCATTCCGGTCGTGCTGGGCTTCGAACGCAAAGCTCGCACGGCCCTGATGGATAGCAAGCAACCCGAACTGCACGACTCGATCGCTCGCGCGGCTGGGACTTTGCGCAGCGCTCAGACCATCAGCTCCGAAGAGACCATGCACCTGCTGTCGAGCGTACGACTCGGCGTGAACCTGGGACTCATCACGGATGTGGGGTTACCGGCTCTCAACCAGTTGTTCGTTCAAATTCAACCGGCGCATCTGCAGAAGGCCAAAGGCGCGACGCTCAATTCATCCGAACGCAACGTCGCGCGTGCAACGCTGCTCCGGACGAAACTCGAGCAGGAACGCAGCGCCCACTCGTAGTTTCGTAGCGATTTGAATTCACTCCTCTCACCATTGCCTTCGCCCCTTCCAAAGGGGAGAAGGTGGCCGCAGGCCGGATGAGGGGTTCCAGCCACTGCGAAGTTCGAGCCTCGAAATCGGATCATCAACCAGTACGGAGACACGAGATGGATGCGGTGTCCAGCGACGCGGCTCAACGTAAAGGCATCATCCTGGCGGGCGGGTCTGGGACGCGGCTGCACCCGGCGACAATGGTCGTCAGCAAGCAACTGCTGCCCGTCTACGACAAGCCGATGGTCTACTACCCGTTGTCGACTTTGCTGCTGGCGGGCATTCGAGAAATCCTCGTCATCAGCACGCCGCACGATCTGCCGCTGTATCGACGTCTGCTGGGCGATGGGAAGCAATTCGGCATCTCGTTCGAGTACGCCGAGCAACCTAATCCCGGCGGTCTGGCTCAAGCGTTTCTGATTGGTGAGAAGTTCGTCAGCGGGCATCTTTCGAGCCTCGTGCTGGGCGACAACATTTTCTACGGCCAGAGCCTCAGCAAGAACCTGCAGGACGCCAACCAGCAGCGTGACGGTGCGACGGTCTTCGCCTATCACGTCCGCGACCCCGAGCGTTACGGCGTTGTTGTGCTGGACAAAGAGGGACGCCCAACCGATATCGAAGAGAAGCCGAAGCAGCCGAAGTCGAACTACGCCGTGACTGGTTTGTACTTCTACGACAAAGACGTCGTGGACATCGCCAAGCAGTTGAAGCCATCACCGCGCGGCGAACTCGAAATCACGGACGTGAATCGCGAATACCTCAACCGCGGCAAGCTGAGTGTTGAAGTCTGGGGCCGCGGCACCGCGTGGCTGGATACTGGCACTCACGAGTCGCTCGTTGAAGCCGCGACATTCGTCAGCGTGCTGGAAGCCCGGCAAGGTCTGAAGATTGCCTGTTTGGAGGAGATCGTCTGGCGCATGGGATACATCGACGCCGAACAGGTCCTGCGACTCGCCTCTCCTATGAAAAACAGCAGCTACGGCAAATACCTGATTGGCCTCGTCGAGCAATCGCGGTGAGCCATCGGAGTTGGACCGAGAGGTAGGCCGGACAATCTTGTCCGGCGTCGGACAGGATTGTCCAACCTACAAACCAGTCATCCCGACGCTCAGGAACCGCTCGCTCATTGCAGAATTTCGGTGACGACGCGCGCCGCCTGACCATCCACCAGGGAGCCCTCACCAGTGGGGCGGGCGAACAGAAGTTCGCGATGGTCGATGCCGAACAGGTGCAGCACCGTGGCGTGAAAATCGTAGTGGTTGACGATGTCGCGCACGGCTTTGTGGCCGAACTCATCGGTCTCGCCGTGTATGTGCCCGCCCTTCACTCCGCCACCGGCCATCCAGATGCTGAAGCCGTAGGTGTTGTGGTCACGGCCAATGTTCTTTTCGTTCTGAATTACGGGCAGACGTCCCATCTCGCCGCCCCAATGCACCAGCGTGGAGTCGAGCAGACCGCGTTGCCTGAGGTCCTTCACCAAAGCCGCAATCGGCCCATCGGTTCGCTGACACGCTGCAGGCAACGACTTCAGAATGTTGCCGTGATGATCCCAGGTTTGATTGCCGGTGCAGATCTGCACGAACCGCACGCCGCGTTCGACCAGTCGCCGGGCGATCAGGCATCGCGAGCCGTACTCCTTCGTCGTCGGATTGTTGAGCCCATACGCCGCCTGAGTCGCCTCTGTCTCTTGTGAGATATCGAGAGCCTCCTTCGCCGCCGTCTGCATGCGAGCTGCCAGTTCGTAGCTGGCGATGCGGGCCGACAGATCCTGCTCCCCAGGATGCTCCTGCAGGTGCTCGCGATTGATGTCATTGAGCAAAGACAGGAATCGAGACTGGGCACTCACTGGCATATTCGGTGGCGGATCGAGGTTCAGAATCCGCGGCTCTTTCGGTCGAATAACCGTGCCTTGATAGAGCGACGGCAGCCAGCCGTTGGTCCAGTTATAGATGCCTTCCACTGGCAAGCCACCGGGATCGGTCAACACCAGATACGCGGGCAGGTTTTCATTCGCCGAACCCAGTCCATAGGTCAGCCATGAACCCAGCGAAGGTCGACCCGCGAACGGGCGCCCAGAACTCAACGCGAAGATCGACTGGCCATGATTGTTGACACCCGTATGCATCGACCGGATGAGCGTGACATCGTCCGCGATCGACGCCAATCCCGGCACAAGACTGCTGAGTTCCATCCCGCAGTCTCCGTGCTTGCTCCATTGCCAGGGACCGGCGAACAGCTTGGCACTGGCCTCCGCAGCATTGTCGTACTTGATATCACCCTTGAAGTTCTGCAGGTGGTGCTTTTCGAGTTCCGTCTTGCGGTCGCAGAGGTCCAAATGCGATGGCCCGCCTTGCATCTGGAACGAGATCATCGCCTTCGCTTGCGGCTCGCGGGCGGGCGACTTGGCTTTGAGGTCGAACACGGCTGGCTGAGTTTCAGGCTTCTTCGGAGCCGCGAACGCGCCGTCCTGATGCAGCATCCACGCGAGGGCCGTCGCCCCGATGCTCGTCGCTTGAGTTGCCAGAAAGTGACGCCGCGAGGCGGAATGCAGAGCCATGACGGAACCTCATCAATACGCGGACAATCTGCGCCCTGTTGTATCTCCGATGCCCTGCCCGACCGCAAGCGGCAGTTGGTACACACGAACTCAACTTGCCTCATCCCACGTGCATTCTTCTCAAGGAAACTCCTGAACGTATCATCCAATTCACACGGGGCACAACTCGACGTGCGCGCACAATCGCCCACATCATATTGATTACAGCATAAGTACCGTCGGCTTCATTAATTCGCCTCCAGTACGACCGATGGAGCGTGTGGGCTTATCTCTTTTCAGAAAGCGGTGGATGTCCCAATGGGTCAGAAGATGCTCGAGGTGTTATCTCCAGAATGGACCCAGCGGCAGACATCGATCGCCCGCGAAGGGCTTAACTCGGGTGATTGGTCTTCCAAATTCCGCGCGGGTATGCATCTCTGCGAGTTGGAGTATGTGCAACACTCGCAGCCCGCGGTGATTCGCGAAACATGTCGTGAGCTGGTTGACCGATTCCGACCAGCATTGAGGAGCATGGACTTTTCGGAAGCTCCTTGCCGCATTGAGAGAACACGGCCCTCGTCTGCCAAACAACTGGCCGATCAGTTCGGTGGACGGTGGTGGCAAATGTCAGAGCAACTGGCCGGTGTTGAATTCTTGTGTGCGAAGCAGCCCCAGCGAGAGGTGATGCCGCTGCTTTGGATGATGGCCGCGGTCTCCGGTGAACGCGACTTGGCGAGAGAAGTTGCCACAGCCTACAAGCTGCATCCTCCCGCTCAGATATCAGCAGGAAGCGAGATGCGCGAAGCCATCTTGCGATACGCGCTCGCCGAAGATCGTGAGGCCGAAGAGACTTTGGCTGCGAAGCTTCAGCCGGGATATTCCTCCGACTTCCCACCGATGTTGATCGAATTCCCTCTGGGAGTCATTCGCGGCGACAGTGAGATGTTGCTGAAAGCGGTGAGCCAAGCCGGAACAAAGCTCAAGGCGAAGTGGGACGTCAAGAAGTGGCGGGCCAAGCACGATGAGTTAGTCGCAAAGGGAGCCGCGCGAGGCCGACCTCACGAGAAGACGTGGGAGCTAGAATTCGACTGGTGCCGGCAACTGATGGTCAGCCGGCACTGGATCTTTTCGTGGTGGGGTCTCGCATGGCTGAACATCGCGCGATGGCGCGGCATGGACGTCGTGTTTCAGTCGCCCAAGGCGTTTTCAGAGTGGGCGCCGCTTTCGCTCTGCCAGTGGGATTAAAGCTGCGAACTTCTCACTCGATGGTGGTGACCGAGCTGCGTAGGTCGGTCATTCCATAACTGACATTCATGCACTGCCTCCGAGATCCCGTACTTGCGGCGGAATTGGCCAAGACGGTATCCGCTGCTTGACAGCGCGCGAGGCCACCCGGATGCTATCAACCGTTGTTGATGTCACATTCGGTAACTTTGATGACGGCATCAATCCCGCCTGCAATCCTCTGCTTGCCCTCCGATCCACTTCCCCTGAAAAGAGGCTCGTTCATGTTGAAGCCCCTCCGTCACCTTGCTTCCCGCTGGTTGAGTTCCGCTCGCTGGCTCTGTCTGGCACTGGCGATCGCTCTGACCTCCGGAAACTTGACGTTCGCTCAAGATGCTGCGGCCATTCAAAAAGCTGACGAGCTGGTCAAAGTCGCCGACGAAGTGAAGGTGCGAGAAACCGCTGCGGAGAAGGCCCTCAAGGATCTCCAGAAGAAGCAGGCGGAACTGCAGGGAGCACTCATCAAGCAGAAGGCTGAGCTGAGCACTGCTGACAAGCTCGTGAAGGACAGCGAGCCCAAGGTGAAGCCAGAAGAGGAGAAGGTACAGAAGGCCGAGGCTGCCAAGAAGCCCGTCGACGACGCCTTCGCAGCCATCAAGAAGACCGCCGAAGACACCAAGAAAGCGTTTGAAGCCGCGGACGCCAAAGCCAAAGAAGAGCAACCTAAAGCGGAGGCTGCTGCCAAGGCGTTGGCTGATGCTCAGAAGGTGCTAGCCGACGCGACTGAGGAAGAAGCGAAGAAGAAGGCACAAGAGGAAGTCACCAAGGCCGAAGCCGCCAAGAAAGCTGCGGACGAAGCACTGGCCGCCGCGAAGAAAGCTCAGGAAGACACCAAGAAGGCTGCCGATGCTGAAGACGCGAAGCTCAAAGCCGAGCAGCCGAAAGTGGATGCTGCAGCCAAGGCGTTGGGAGACGCTCAAGCCGGTTTGAAGACACTGCAGGACAGCATTGCTGGTGCGAAGAAGACGGTCGAAACCGGCACCGCGAACGCCAAGCAACTCGAAGAACAGATCGCCGCGATTGTGCCGCAGGTGCAGAAGGCTCAAGCCGATTTTACCACCGTGCGCACCGAACACGTCACCAAGCGCCGCGAAGCGGAGAAGGCTCTGATTGGTGTCGGCAAGCTGGTTTCGTTTGCCGAGAGCGTCGCGCCGGTGCTGTCGAAGCGCTGCCTGGCGTGCCACAACGCGAAGACGGCCAAGGGCCGTTACAACATGGAAACCTTCGCGGGCATCGTGAAGGGCGGCGAGTCCGGTGAAGCGGTCAAGGCGATGCACAGCGGCGATTCGTCCCTGCTGTCGCTGATTGCTGACGGGTCGATGCCCAAAGACGCCGACCCTCTCTCCAAGGAACAGATCGAACTCGTCAAGAAGTGGATTGATACCGGAGCGGTCTTGGACGCAGGCTTCACTGCCAGCCAACCGCTGATCCAGATCATCCCGAAGGAAGTTCAGCCGCCAGCTCCGGAAGCGTATCCCGTGCCCGTGCCGGTCACGGCGATGGCGTTCAATCATGACGGTTCGCTGCTGGCGACCAGTGGCTATCACGAAGTCGTGCTGTGGAACGCTGCTGACGGCAACGTCGTGCGCCGCATCACCAACGTGGCTGAACGCGTCTATGACATTGAGTTCACCAAGGATGGCCAGACGGTCGTCGTTGCTGCGGGCACTCCCGCTCAGATCGGCGAAGCGAAGCTGTTCAACGTGGCGGACGGTAAGCTGCTGGGCGACCTCGTTCGCACGGACGATGCCGTGTTCGCTGTGAGTCTCAGTGCCGATGGCAAGCGACTGGCCACCGCCGGCGCCGATCGGACGATCCGCGTCTTCGATGTGGCGACTCAGAAGCAGGAACTGGCGATTGAAGATCACGCCGACTGGGTGATGGACGTGGCGTGGTCTCCGGATGGCAAGAAACTGGCGTCGGCCAGCCGCGACAAGACTTCGAAGGTGTTTGACTCGACGACCGGCGATTCGCAGGTGACGTTCAACAGTCACGGCGATGCTGTCTACAGCGTGGCGTTCAGCCCGGATGGCGCTCAGGTCATCACTGGTGGTAACGACAAGCAAGTGCGGATCTGGCAGCCCGGCGATGCCAAGCAGATCCGGAACATGGGCTTCGGCGGTGAAGTTTTCCGAGTGAACGTCACGCCGGATGGGCAGATTTTCAGTTGCAGCGCAGACAAATCGGCTCGGCAGCATAAAGTGGCTGACGGCGGACAAGTGCGTCAGTTCAGCGGGCACACGGATTGGGTGTATTCGGTTGCAGTTCATCAGGGAGCGAAGCGCGTCGCCGCAGGGAGTTACAACGGCGAAGTCCGCATTTGGAATCTTGATGACGGCATGGAACTGAAGAAGTTCATTGCCGCCCCCGGTTACAACCCACCGCAGCAGCAAGCTGCCAAATAAAAGTCTGGCATGCGGAAGTACTTCGTCACCCGCCGAGACTGGGAGGTTGGTCCCATCTTTGAAGCTCAGCTTCAACAGATGATTGACCAGCGCTGGTTTCGGGAGGGTGACCTTGTCCGCGTGGGCGACATGGGCTCGTGGCAGGCAGCGGAACGCGTTGTTCCCGAGGAAGGTTTTGGCAGCGACGAAGACGAAGTAATCGTCGTTGATGATGATGACCTTGAGGAACGCCCGCCTCCGGTGCCAACGCCTTTCATGCTGGAACAACAGCAGAGACAGGATGCGGCGCCCCCTTGGTTTCGGCGGAATCAGTCCAGATTTGAAACGTCCAGCACAGCCAGCCACGAAGCCGCAGAGGTTCACGACCATCGTCAGCCCCGGGCGCACGTGCCGGAGTCGCGCCGCTCGCATCCGCAGCGAGTGGAGTGGTCCGATGATGATGACGCACGTCCAGCGGGGCGGCACAGTCCTCCATCATCGGCTGATGAGTTTCGATTTCAGACGGCTGAGTTTCAGGTGCCTGAAGGCTACCAGCCACCGTTTCCAGACGAAGAGTTTGAAGTCGCGGAAGCCATCGATGACGAACTTCAAGTCCGGGAAGAACCCGCTGATGAGTCACCGGCCCGGCCCGCGCGTCGTTCTCCAAGCCGACGGACTAATGGCGAAGCCAACGACGAACATTCGCCGGGTAAGCGCGATGATGGCGTAGAAGATGTCGTCGCTCATCGCGCTCACCGTCGACGTTCCGGGGCTGATTCAGACGAGGTCGATCAGGACGATGGCGCACCGCGCCGTCACCCCACCCGACCCGCGCGCGAATCGGAACCACCGGCTGCGCCGAAGATGCCGCGGTCGATGCCACCACACTCCGGTGAACTCCATCTCCCCGATTCCTTCCGCCTGGATGCGGATGAACAACACGAAGCCGAGTTGCTTGGCAACACGGGACGTGAATCCAAAGCACCGCCCGGTGGTCATCAGCCCGCGCGCAGCGCGTTCGACGAAGACCGGGAAGAAGCAGTCGTTGATCTGCTGCCCTCGAACCCCAAGTCGCTGCCGGAGCTCGATTTTTCCAAGCTGGCGAATCTGGCATCACACGATCCACGAATCTCGCAGTCGGAACTTCCGACTTACGAAGCACCGAAACCACTGATGCCCCCCGAAGAGCGCTGCGTTCGCTCGATGGTGGTCGCGAGTCGCTTCTGCGATTCACTGGGCTGGAGCTTCACGGCGATTGGAATCCAGGCCTGCCTGATGTCCGTCGCCATCAACGGAATGGTTTATTCGGCATTCAAACGCCTGTTTATTCTGTCGATGGAAGTCTTCATTCCGTTCGAAGGCTCGTCAGAAGCGCTCGGCGAAGAGAACCTGGCCGTGGCTGGTGTCGCGATGGCCTGCAGCATCGCTCTTCCCGCACTTCCGCTGGCTTACTTGATCAAGATTGACGGGCGAGTGGTTGAGTACGGTGTCACGCTGGTAGTCGCCATGTTTGCTGCCGCATTCCTCAACGCCACCGACGGTGGACCGCTGGCATTCGTGATGGCCCTGCTGTTTCTGGCGGTGCCCTCAGGTGCTACTGCGCTCATGCAGGTCGCTGTCGCCTCGTACGCGGAAGATCCCAGAACTCGTCAGTACGCGGCAGCTTCCGCGGCGCTCGCTGCGGCAACAACCGCAATGATCATCTTTGCAGCGCCCAGCTTCGGCATCCTCAACGAACTGCGCGCCTTCCCGCCGGCGATGTCGATCAACTCACCGGTCGGTTACGGAGTCCTGCTGCTTTACGGTCTGCAGTGCGTGCCGAGTTACCTCATCATGCAACGCCTGTCCGTCATGCTGCTGGACAAGGCGACGCAGGAGATGGTTGACGAACACTTTCTGTTTCACGGCCTGCTGACGTTCGGTGGTCTGGCCATGCTGGCGATGGTCCATCAGGAAGCAATCACCAGTTGGTTCGCGATCCCATCGATCCTGGTCTGCCTCACCACTTTAGGTGCGAGCGCACTCAATCTGTGGTCCCTGGGCACACACTTCCTGCCTCAGCTTGATCGGCTGCAGTCGCGATAGCGATCACTCGGCTTAAGGCCCAGATCGATTGAGCAGTCCAGCAACCGGTTAGAACTTGACCTTCCCTGTCAGCATTTCCCACCACAGCCGCCAGTCGCCCATCAGGCTGTAACGAGGATACTTGAACGTAGCCGGCCTGTTACCCTCGAAGAAGAAGTGGCCGATCCAGGCGAACGCGTACCCTTGCACGATCCCGGTCGGAATCAGCCACCAGAGCTGCGTCACACCGGCGGCGACGAACATCAACAGTGCGAACGTGGTACCGATGAAATGCAGCCGACGAGAGGTGCGGTTGGAATGCTCGCTCAGGTAGAACGGGTAGAACTCGCTGAAACTGCGAAATGGCTGTGCGTCGCTCATGATGGATCTCGAAAGCTGCTCAACACCAATGTGGCGGGGTCATCCAGGCACCGAACGATGATACCACATCGCGGGACGTCGGAATTCAGCCCGGCCCGCACAACAGCAACTTTGAGCGACGGCCTGCAACCTCGTCAGGTATTTCATTTGTTTACCGCGCTGGCGCCCAATGATCCGGAAACTCCGTCGCGGAAAACACCTGCTGAGCTTCGCGCAACATGTCAAACCACTCAGAACGGTCATACCGATCCGACAAGTGAAACAACACCAATTTGTCTGCACCCGCCCGTTGCGCGAGCGTCGCCGACAGAACCGTGGTCATGTGAAAGTTCTTGCGAGCCAGTTCGAGATCCGCGTGACGGTACTGGCTCTCGCAGATCATCGTTTGACAGCCCCTTAACGCGTCGGACAGACGGTCTATCGCGAGGTCGTCGAGCAGAAAATCGGTCAGATATGCCAACGACGCTCCCTGTGTTTCAACCAGCAACTGCTCCCGCAATCTACCGACGGCATATGACACCCCATCCACTTCGACCGTCGATTCAGAATCCACGGAATCCTTGAGTTGTCTCATCCACGGGCCGGGTCTCAGTCCCATGCTCGCCAGCCGCGACGTATCGATATTGAGCCGCGGCTTCTCTCGAACCAGATAAGCGATAGTGGGCGTGCGGTGATCCATCGTGAATGCTTCCACGACGAAGCCGGCGCCTTCAAAAATCACTCGTTGGCAGAGTTGGCTACCCTCGGCGTGCGCCACAGCAAAGGCTTCACATAACTCGAAGCGTGTCGTCTGCACGCACTCCGGATGAATCTCCGTGACACGCCAACTCGCCGACATCTGCTCATGCAGGTTCCACGTAAATCCCTGAAACCGATGCTGTAGAACCTGAGCGGAGCCCGGTGGTCCCCAGATGTGGTTGGGTTTGGTATCACGCGCGTAGTTGCAGCGGAAAAAGGCATCGAACCCACTGACGTGATCCATGTGAAAGTGCGAAAAGCACAGATGGTCGATCGCCTGAATGTCACTAATCGGAATGTCGGTAAGGCAACCTTCACCGCAGTCGAACAGCAGGCGCTCGACAGACTGCCCGCTGTCGACCTGCAGCAGCACGGCGTTATCACGACCGGGCTGCCCGAGAATCTCGTATGATATACTCACTTGAGCCACCACAAATCGAAGAAGGATTCAACGCTGACCAACGTACCTTGTGACAACGAACTCAGAATCCGTGTTCGCGTGATAATGGGAATGGTACCGTGCCGCATCGTTGAGGTTCGCGCGATCGCCGGTTTCGTTCCATCGCAGAGAGGCGTTTGATGACTCGATCAGTGATCTGCTGGCTGCTGACACTCGTCTTACTCAGTCCAGTGGTTGCCTCAGCTGAAGATTTCGGACCGGCGAATGGTGCCCTCGTGATCGTCGGTGGTGGCAGCATGGGAAAGACCATCATCAACGAATTCATTGAGCGCGCCGGGGGACGCGATGTCCCGTTCGTTGTCATACCCACCGCCAATACTGGCGAAGAGTGGGGTGAAAAGTACGTCGCCCGATCGTTCCTCACCAAGGCTGGTGTGAAAGATGTGACCGTCGTGCATACGCGCGACCGTGAGGTTGCCGACTCCGAAGAGTTTGTCGCTCCGATCCGTCGTGCGAAAGCCGTGTGGATCGACGGAGGGCGACAGTGGCGACTTGCGGATTCGTACCTCGGCACTCGAACTCTTCGAGAGATCAACGCGGTGCTGGAGCGTGGTGGAGTCGTGGGAGGCAGTTCTGCCGGAGCGACTATCCAGGGCTCGTATCTCGTGCGTGGCGCTCCGGAAGGAAACCACATCATGATGGCCAAAGGGCACGAGGAAGGTTTTGGCTTGCTGAAGAAGTCTGCCATCGACCAGCACGTCATCGCTCGGAAGCGGCAGAAAGATCTGATACCCGTCATCGAAGCACATCCGGAGCTGCTGGGAATTGGTATCGACGAAGGTACGGCGGCTGTAGTCACCGGCAACCAACTGCGCGTGATCGGGGCCAGCAAGGTACTGCTCTACGCGAAAGATGTGCCTGCCGACGAAGAGCCTTACCACAGCCTGTCCGTTGGCGACGTCTTTGATCTCGAACGTCGTGTAATCACCCGTAGCCGCAGCGAATCTCATTAGAGGCCAGAATTTGAGAGGTAGACGCCCCTTTTCTCCCGGCACGCAAGCTGGATTTCCGGGCGTCGTATCAGTACGCCGATGACTTTAAGCATTTGCTTCTGAGCGAGCACCGTGAGTGGAGACCTGATGGGTTTGAAGCGGGTCGCTGATCTGGGTTTGACACTTTCGCCGCGACAATTGTATTCCTGCCGACATCAATATCTGGACGAAAAGAGACTGATGGCAAGGATGCCGCAAAATGCGCTCGGTACGGTGGCAGATTCTTATTCTGGCGATTGTTGCAGCGTCGGCGTGTGCTTCAGCCGGAGACAAGCTATCGAGTATTCGCAGCGACTTGAGCATTGAAGAGAGCCGTCCGTCTGCTCCTGCGAGCCCGCCTCGCCGCACTGAGAAAACGGAACGGTCCTACCTTGGGAGTTCGAGCTGCGAAGAAGAAGAGGATTCCCTGACCGGCCAGTTGATGGGCTGGGGCTTACTGGGCGTTGGTTTCGTGGCCGCGTCGCCGTTCTGGGCTCCTTACGGTGCACTCGACGACGATTATGCACGGAGTTCCTGGTTTCCAAAGCACCCTTATCGAGGCGCCGAGGGAGCAATCGTTTACGACCGAGACGTACGCGGCAGCCATGACTGGTTAACAGTGCTGCAGGGCCAGTATGGCACAGACTTTGACGACCTGATTCACTGGAATGGACGCGCCGTCATCGAACACAAGTCGCGATTCGGAATCGATACCGAGTTCTACTACCGTCAGGAAGAACTCAACGGCGGCGGACACGACGAACTCTGGAATGGGGACTTCAACCTGACCTACCGATTCGCTCAAAGCGAGAACTGGGCATTCCGGGCAGGCGCTGGCGTTAACTGGCTCACTGATCGAGGTGAGACGGAGAGCGGGTTCAACTTCACTTACGGTGCCGAGTGGTTCCCTCTGAAACCGCTGGTCTTCACCGCCACGATGGACTTGGGCAAAGTTAGCAGCGACGGCCTGGTTCACATTCGGACCACCGGCGGAATCACGACGAATGGCTTCGGCTTCTATACCGGCTACGACTATTTCCGCGTCAGCAACAACGGGATCAGCTCGTGGATCAACGGCATCGAACTGCGGTTTTAGTGCCGCTACGGCGTCGACAAACCCAATGCAGAACAGCTCAAGCTTCTTCGGTGGGGCACTACAGGAAAAGCGGACCATCAGCGCTGCAAACAAGCCACGCGCAGCGGAGACAGCTCATGGCGACTCTGTTGCCGCAGATTGGACAGGCCAAACGCTAATCGGGGAATTGCAGGCAACACCGCCCACCGACAGCCTGCGCACAACTGCAGACCGATTACGGCACGATTGACGATCGGGCGAACGCTAAGCCGTCAGCTCTCGATCTCGCTGCTTCATTTCCTGGAGGATGATCGGATTCCAATCCGCTTTACGACGTTCCGGCTCGGTGTAGTGCTTACGAGCCCAAGTGCGGAGCTTGATTTCCTCCAGAAAGTCGACCAGTCCATCAGTGTTGATGTAGCGATCATGAGTGTCAGACATATGTATGGCCTCCCTCTTTGATTGAAACGGACTGACAGGGATTCGGAGCAATTCCGGAGAAGGCCCGCAGGCAGCACACTGGTGATATAGCCAGTAAAGTTTTCGCCCCCAACGAAAATTTCCGACCGTCACGCATACGCGTGGTTTGCCGCAAGAAGACGGCTCATCCATTCGAGAAAAGTCGCCCAATTTGACGGCAAGTGATCCATCGAAATGAATGTGATACGACCGGATGTCGTCGGATCGCTGCTCGGAAAAGAGAGTCAGGCTTCTCTTCGCCAAACCCGGAATCCCGGATTGGGTTCGTCACCGTTCTGTAAGGGAAAGTTGCTCAGGACTCGGCCGCGGATCACGTCCCCTCGAATGTCTTTGATGATCGCGGTGACGGCGGCTTCGTCGAGGCGTTTGTCGGGATAGCGCCGCAGGATCAGGCCGAGCAGATAGGCTTCCTCAGGAGGCAGTGGCCGTTCTTCCGAGCCGGTGGCGTCGCCTTCCTTCTTCTTCGGAGTTGTCGCTTCCTGGGCGAGTACGATGCCGGTAACTGCAGACGCCCCGGTGAAGCCAAAAGCAAACTGATGAGCGAACGCACGGCGAGTCAGACTGGTCTCAGACATGACGTACTCCAGAAGTGAGACATGCGGCGAGCTTCCGCGTGGCAGAGTTTAACCAAACGGCACGTCGGGCGCCGCCTCTACAACACTCAGAAGCTGCTGCAATCGTTGCAACCCTGCGGCGTGTTGCCGTCCGTTTCTCGTGAAAGATTGCTGGGCGAGGCATCTCCGAGACGAACCGGCTTCCCGACACCATTGCGCTAATGCACGCGGCAGAGCGGCATCTCGAAACATGAGTCCGCTTTGCGTGCGAGCAACTTCGCAGGGAACCGATATCTCCGGGTACCAAGACTATTGACCGTTGTACGGTCGCAACATGCGCTTCATCTGAGCTTGCTTCTGGAGTTTGCACCTTGAGCCATTCTCACATTGTCGTCCAACACTTGCTGAAACAGATGGAGACGTGGCAGCCAGGCCAAAAGAAACGCGATGCCCGGCCCACCTGGTTAACCGGCCTCATTGAGGACATGGCCGAACAATTCGAACCGCTGACCGGTGTCGCCCGTGTGGGTTTTGACTGCCGCATGGAAGATGACGCCTGGGTCGTGCGGATGTACCTCGGTTCCACCGAGCTGGTCGGTGGCCCGGAAGATGGCCGCGCCATGCCGATGAGCTTCGAGCTGAACCTGCAGCAACTGGTCACGAAGTTCGATCGTGTCGAAGAATTCTTCTGGAGCGTCTTTCCCGCTCAGGCGCAAGACATCGAAGAGTTTCAGGCCTATGTGACCGTCGGCGGCGAGATTCAGGGTAACCTGGTTCGCTTCCATTTCTTCGCCACCGCCCCGGATGATGTCGGGCCGGGCATTCGCGTGTATCAGGACGGTCGCTTCGAAACACCGTAGCGGAGCGGCTTTCACAAACCGGACCGCCAGGCGGTTCGGGTGGGAGATCTCCGCAGGTGGACATACTCGTCGGCACGGCTGGTCATATTGATCACGGCAAGACGAGTCTTGTTCGTCGGCTAACGGGCATCGACACGGATCGGCTCCCCGCAGAGAAGGCGCGGGGTATCTCGATCGACCTTGGATTCGCTCACTACGAATTTCAGGGGATGCGATTCGGCATTGTCGATGTTCCCGGCCACGAACGTTTCGTACGCAACATGGTCGCCGGGGCGACGGGTATTAACGTCGCCCTGCTGGTGGTCGCGGCTGACGATGGTGTGATGCCCCAGACGCGCGAGCATCTGGACATCATGCAGTTGCTCGGCATTCGCGAGGGCTTGATCGCCGTTACGAAGTCGGACCTCGTTGAACCGGATCTGCTGGAACTGGTGCAGACCGACATTTCGTCCGCAGTCGCCGGGACATTTCTGACCGGTCGACCGATCGTCCCGGTGTCATCAACGACTGGAGCCGGACTGGATGAACTGAAGCAACGACTGTTCGAAGTTTGCTGTTCCGCCATATTTGACCAACCGCTGCCGTTGTATCGTCTGCCGATTGATCGCGCGTTCTCGTTGGCCGGTCACGGCACGGTGGTGACGGGTTCAACGTTGAGCGGCATCGTCGCCGCAGGGGATGTGCTGGAACTCTGGCCGGAAGGTCGCGAAGTCCGCGTGCGCAGTGTTCAGCAACACGGTCACGCAACATCGAGCGCGCGACCTGGCCAGCGAACTGCTATCAATCTGGCAGGAATCAAACTCGATGAAGTGCGACGTGGCTGCGAACTCGCCACACCGGGCTATCTGCGTCCGACGCGCCGCCTGCTGGTGGAACTGAAAGCTCTCGACCGCACGCCGAGCGGTATCAAGCATCGCTCAGAAGTCATGCTGCATCTGGGAACGACGGAGGTTGCCGCTCGCGTCAGCTTGCGAGGTGGCACGTTGGAGTCGGGGCAACAGTCCTGTGCTGATCTGCGACTGCGTGAACCAGTCGTGGCAACTTGGGGGCAGCGTTTCATCGTGCGGAGAGTCTCACCCGCAATGACGCTCGGCGGTGGTCGCATTCTCTGCCCGAGTCTCGAAGACGCTGCGACTCATCGCATTCGCGATCTGGATGAATTGTGCGGACGGCTTGGAGATCCCTCGCCCTTGGTTCGATTATCCGCGTACTTGAGCCGTCAGGATGATCTGCAAGGCATCGAGCTGGCGGTCGCACAAGCAACGGGTATCGCGCCGCAAGACCTGCCTCGCCTCATGAACGAGCTTCGCGCGAAGCAAGAGCTAGTACGCGTCGACTCGCGCGAACGGCAAATTGAATTGCACACCGAACGATTGCAGAGGTTGCTCAAAACGGTGCTAAGAACGATCCGCAACGAGGTTGCCCGGCATCAACCGCGACGATCCCTGCCGAAGCCAACGCTGCTCACCGCCTGCCAAACGATCGCCAAGTCATCGCTGCTAGAGGTCTTGATCGACCAACTGGTCGCTCAAAAGGATCTGGTTCAAATCGGCGAGCAAATCGGTCCCACCGATATGCAGGTGCGGCTCACCAAACAGCAACGCCGGCTTTACGACGCCGCCTGGCAACAGCTCAGCACCGGCAAGTTGATGCCGCCTACGTTGAAGGAATTAGCCCAGTCCACAGCTCGTCAACCGGACGATGTTGAGCAAATGCTGAATTTGATGGTCGAGGAACAGCTCATCATCCGCGCGACTGACGAGATCGCCTTCACACGTTCCGCACTCGAAGCGGCACGCATCAAGTGCCGAGACCTGTTCTCGCAAATTGAGTCTGCGTCTATGGGGCAACTGCGGGATGCCTGGGCGGTGACTCGCAAGTTTGCCGTGCCACTCTGCGAGTGCCTCGATGCACTTGAGGTCACCGTCCGCGAAGGTGACTTCCGTCAGTCCGGCCCCAACCTGTCGGTTCCTTTGATTGAATAGTGCAGAAGTCAATGTCTCGTCGACCAGTCCAGAAACGAAATCGCCCGAAGACCTCGGCGTTGAAATCGCGACGGCTTCGGGCGGTGGGTTGTTGCTGTGTTGCCGGTCGTTGGGATTAGCCCCAGAACTTTTCGCCGTGCCAGTTGCAGGGGGCTTGAGTCTCGACCTCGATGTCGCCGCTCACCGTGCATTGGCAGGCCAGACGCATTTCGTTTTCGTGACCGATGTACGCGAAGAATGCCTCGGGGTTGGCACCAAGTTTGGTTGTGAATTTCTCAACAAAGCCGGGTTGGCTGAGATTCTCCTGACCCTTCTTGACGTAGATGCGGCAGGAACCGCACATGCCAAGGCCCATGCAGTTCGCGTACTTATGGACTCCCTTGTAGAGTTCAATGCCCGCGCGGCGTGCTTCGCGGCGAAGGTTGGACCCAGCGGGAACTTCGATCGTCTTCTTTTCTTTCGTGAAAGTAACTTTCGGCATCTGGCTGACCTATCCGTGATGCAGTGATTCGAGAGGGCACAGGCAACGCCGTCAGATGATAGGAAGACCGCCGTGAAAATCTAGACCGCGCCGCCGAATGCCAGACGCGAGCAGGCGACCCATCTGAGTCCTCTGTTCCGAACAGGGCCTCGCCTCAATCAACCCCCTGTTTTAAGGGTGTTCCGGGCGCGTATTGACCCGTTTTCCGCGACGGACCTAGACTGCCCGCGAACGCCGAGGTGGCGATGCAAACCTGGGGCTGAACTGTGGTCACTGCGAGTGACAACAGAAAAGTTCAAGGTTGAAGGGAAACCTCAGACGAAGTGAGCAGGAAGCATCAACTTCACAGAGGGATTCGGTCGATCAACCTCACAGACCGCAACACTGATACAATTCAACTTTGTCCTCGTCTTTGGCGAATGGAGTCGCGCATGACCGAGGTGCTCAACGCCCAAACCTTTGGCCCACAGCCAGTTCCGCTGATTGACCTCACTGTTCAGTACCGCGCGATTCAAGCCGAAATTAACGAAGCGGTGCAGCGGGTGATGACGAACCAGACTTTCATCCTGGGTGATGAAGTCAGCGAGTTCGAAACCGATGTTGCTACCTACTGCGACGCTCGCGACGCGATCGGCTGCGCTTCGGGCTCCGACGCATTGCTGCTGTCGCTGATGGCTTTGGAAATCGGGCCCGGCGATGAAGTGATCACCTCGCCCTTTACGTTCTTTGCAACGGCCGGAGCGATTGCTCGCACTGGCGCGACGCCTGTCTTCGTCGACATCTGCCCGGACACCTACACGATTGATCCGGCAGCGATCGAAGCGGCGATCACTCGTCGCACTCGAGCGATCATGCCCGTGCATCTGTTTGGCCAATGTGCCGACATGGAACCCATCTGGCGCATGGCCACTCACGCGGGCATTGGCGTGATTGAGGATGCGTGCCAAGCTATTGGTTCTGAGTATCGGGGTCGTCGAGCTGGCGTGCTGGGATCGACCGGTTGCTTCAGCTTCTTCCCCACGAAGAACCTCGGTGGTGCAGGCGACGGCGGTCTGATTACGACCGACGATGCCGAGTTGTCTCGCCGCATGCGTCGGCAACGCGTGCATGGTGACGTCGGCGGATACACGCACGTCGAAGTCGGCATCAACAGCCGCTTGGACGCGCTGCAAGCCGCGATCCTGCGCGTCAAACTTGCCTACCTGGATTCATGGTCGGAAGCCCGTCAGAAGAACGCGGCCCGCTATCGCCATCTGTTCGCGGATCAGCAACTCGAAGATGCCTGCGAACTGCCTTACGAGCGTCCCGGCGATCGGCACGTCTTCAATCAATTCACCATTCGCGTCCGCGACGGCCAGCGTGATGCCGTGCTGCAGGGTCTGCGAGCTCGCAAGATTGGCTGCAACATTTACTACCCGGTGCCGCTGCATCTGCAGCAGTGCTTCGCCAACCTCGGATACAGCAAGGGCTCAATGCCACAGTCGGAAGCCGCAGGCTGCGAAGTGATCTCGCTGCCGATCTTCCCTGAACTGACCGAAGCTCAACAGGACCGCGTGATGGAAGGTCTCGTCGAAACGCTGGATGAAATCTCCCGCGCGAAGACCGTTGCGTTCCCGATCAATCCCGCTGCCAGCAAAGCCGCCTAGTCGCATTTGCTGCCGGAAGCTGTTCATTCAAAGTCCGCGGTTCACATCAATCAGATGCTGGCCGCGGACTTTTTGTTTTGACGGCGACTTCACTTTCGGCTGCGAGACTTCTGCTTGCGGTTCAAGAGCATGTTGAGAATCGGAATGTTGACCTCGAGCTTCACCAGCGCCGTCGTCAGCAGCATGAAGGCCATGCCCTCATCGAGCCAGCCGAGGACCGGGAACACGTCCGTCGGCTCGGGCACGAAGATGTAGATAGCCGAGGCCAACGCAATGGTCGTCCACAGAGCGCGACCGGTGCGTCCCAAGGCTGGAGGCTGCGGAGCCTCCACGTCGGGGTTCGGAATTCGCTCGACTTCCACGCGAGTCACGTTTTCACTGCGAGATGCTTCGGACATCGGAAACCTGCCGATTTGGCCAGTTCAAAATACTTCGACCGAGAAAGCGTATCGCCGTCATGATTGTGGGACTGTTCAATATGAGCGAGTCTTCACACACTTAGATTACGTCAAAGTGGTGCGTCTTGCAGAAAGAAGTTATGCCATTTGCCGCTCATATCTCGGTAGCTAAGGACACCGATCAGGCCATTGATGAAGCTTGCGCCGAGATCCGTCGCGTTCTCGGCGACCAGGTTCCCGATCTGACTGTGGTCTTCGTATCGCATCAGCACCGACAGGCCTTTCCGACGTTGGCCAAGCGGATCAACGAACTGCTGCCATCGAAAGTGCAGTTGGGCTGCGCGGGAGAATTCATCGCGGGCGGAGATCGCGAGATTGAGCAGCGGCATGCTTTGAGCGTCTGGTCAGCGGTGCTGCCTGACACGGAACTGGTTCCATTCCACCTGACCTTCGAGCCAACACCTGACGGCGCGATGACCGAAGGCTGGCCCGAGGACCTCGCTAGTCGAGACGAAGCCCGCGCGGTGTTGCTGTTCGGCGAGCCGTTCTCCACTCCAGTGGATGTCGTGATCGCGCGGCTTGAAGATGACTTGCCGGGCATCCCATTGGTGGGAGGCATGGCGAGCGGTGCGCGAAATCCCGGACAAAACGTTCTGTTCTTCAACTCGCAAATGCAGGTCGAAGGCGCGGTCGGAGTCGCGTTGTTTGGAGGGCTCAAGGTCTCGGCCATTGTCTCGCAAGGCTGCCGTCCGATCGGCGACAATTACATCGTGACGAAAGCTCAAGACAACATCGTGCAGGAGCTCAGCGGCAAGCCGGCTCTAATACGTCTGCAGGAGTTGTTCGGTGTACTGTCCGAACGCGATCAAGCCCTCATGCAAACCGGCCCGCACCTGGGCATCGCGATCAACGAGTATCAGGAGAAATTCGATATCGGCGATTTCTTGATCTCGAACGTTGTCGGAGCTGATCGCAATACCGGCGCGATTGCTATCGGCGCTCCGGTGCGCATCGGACAGACGGTCCGGTTTCATGTCCGTGACGCCCGCACCGCGGATGAAGAACTCAAGACGCTGCTGGAACGCCATCAACAGGGACAACCTGTAACGTCAGGAGCGTTGCTCTTCAGCTGCAATGGTCGCGGCACGCGCCTGTTTGGTGAACCGCATCACGACACTGCCGCCATCCAGGCTGCGTTTGGCCACATTCCGCTGGCGGGCTTCTTCGCCAATGGGGAGCTCGGCCCCGTCGGCAGGAAGAATCACATTCATGGCTACACGGCAAGTGTCGTCTGTTTCGAATGATCGAGGCAGAACTTGGTGACCAACCCCCTCGCGACGGTTCGCCGCCCATCAACGGCAACTCTTGATCTCCGGCGTATTTCCAGAATGAATTGACGACGCGGGCGAGTGCCGATTACGACCGTCGTCAGGGCATGCTACAGTTTTCTCTGGCGACGCTACCCACGTGCCCATGATGCTTTGGACCCGCCCGGCAGCGCTGCCGGACGCCACTGCCGACAGAAACTTCCGACGAGATTTCCGTATGAACTTGCTTACTTTGACCGTCAGTACGGGAGCAATCCTCACCGCGGCCTATTTCACGTACGGCCGCTGGGTCGCGAAACAACTGGATCTGCGCGACGACGTCACAACGCCAGCCTGTGAGATCAATGACGGCGAAGACTTCGTGCCGACGCCAGCCCCGTACCTGTTCTCTCAACACTTCTCAGCCATCGCTGCGGCGGGACCAATTGTCGGGCCGATCACGGCCGGGCTGTTGTTCGGCTGGGGGCCGGCGGTCATTTGGATTCTGATCGGCTGCATCTTCATCGGCTCGGTGCATGACATTACCTCACTGATCGCTTCGGTGCGCCACAAGGCTCGGTCGATCGCGGAAGTCGTCCGCGAGAACATGAGCCGCCGAGCGTACTTGCTGTTCCTGTCGTTCGTCTGGATCGCGCTGGTTTACATCATCGTGGCCTTCACGGACTTGACCGCTGGCACCTTCGCGCCGACGCCGCCGCCGGTGCCGAAGGACGCCACAGTAGAACAGATGGCTCAATACACGGCGGATGTCGCTGCTAAGGCGGCTGAAGGCGCCGCTGTTGCCAGTTCATCCATGATGTATCTGGCGCTCGCCATCGTGATGGGCTTCGTGCTCAAGTACACCAAGACGTCGCTGAACATGGCGACCGCGATCTTCATGCCGCTGGTGCTGCTGACGATTTGGGCGGGGCCCTATCTGCCGCTGAACCTGCCCGGGATGTTCGGACTCAGCCCGACAAAGACGTGGGACGTCTTGCTGCTGGGCTATTGCTTCGTAGCATCCATCACGCCCGTTTGGGCGTTGCTGCAACCGCGAGGATTCCTCGGCGGCTACTTCCTGACGGTCACAATCGCGGCGGCGTTCCTGGGCATCGTTGTCGGCAGCCTGCTGGGCGGCGTACCGGAAGTGAAGTATCCGGCGTTCACCAGCTTCGTGCCGAAAGATGGCATGCCGCTGTTCCCCATTCTGTTCGTGACCATCGCCTGCGGTGCTTGCAGCGGCTTCCATTCGATCATCAGCTCAGGCACGTCGTCGAAGCAGTTGCGAGTCGAATCCGACGCGCGACCAGTCGCCATCGGCAGCATGCTGCTGGAGGGCTTCGTAGCCGTCATCTCTCTGTCGTGTGTGATGATTCTCGACAAAGGCACCGGCAGCCCCGATCAGATCTTCGCGTCAGGCGTGTCAACCTTCATCGCGCGGCTGGCATCGCTGGTGGGTATCAACTTCGAAACCGCCCGGCTGTACCTCTTCAACTTCTCGCTGCTGGCGTTCGCCACCTTCATCTACGACACCCTCGACGTCTGCACGCGATTGGGCCGCTACGTGCTGCAGGAAGTTTCCGGCTGGCAGACTCGTACAGGACGCAACGTCTGCACGCTGATCACTCTGATTCCGCCGCTGTTCCTGATTCTGCAGACGATGACCGATCCTACGACCGGTGCAGTCCAACCCGCCTGGAAGATCTTCTGGGTGTTGTTCGGAACTGCGAATCAGATGCTGGCCGCTCTGACGCTACTGGGTGTCACGGTCTGGCTGCTACGGACCGGTAAGACGTGGTGGTACACCGCCGTTCCGGCCGTGTTCATGGTCGGCGTGACGATGACTTCTCTCGCCATGTTCCTGCTGAAATGGATCGATCAAATGAGCAAGGGCGAGAAGGTGCATCCCAACGGCCCGCTCAGCACGATCCTGTTCGCCCTGTCGGTGATGCTGGTCATCGAAGCTGCCGTGGTCATCGGCCGTAGCCTGAAAGAACGCCGCCTGGCCGCCGCTTAGATCTAGGCAATGGGACTAGCAGAGACCGTCTTCGGCGGGCTCTGTGGTTCGCCGTCGATCTTCTCCCACTCGCGCGATGTAACTTGGCCATCGTCCGTTGTCGTAGGCTCGGACGGGCAGTTGTCCAGAATCTGCAATACCTCATCCAGCGAATCCGTCAGCACGATTCGCGAGTAGTCCGAGGCCAGAATCGTCCCGCCTTTCAGCATCGTGTGATTCATGAAGTCGAACAGTGGCTTCCAGTAGTCGACACCAACAAAGACGACCGGGAAGTTCGAAACCTTACCCGTCTGAATGAGCGTCGCCGCTTCAAAGGCTTCGTCGAGTGTTCCGAAACCACCAGGGAAAATCACGAAGGCTTGCGAGTACTTCACCAGCATCACCTTTCGCACGAAGAAGTACCGGAACGTAACCAGCACATCGATGTAGGTGTTCGCCTTCTGCTCGTGAGGCAGCACGATGTTACAGCCGATGCTGGTACCTCCGGCCTCTTTCGCACCGCGATTGGCGGCTTCCATGATCCCCGGTCCGCCGCCAGTCATCACATTGAAGCCCAGCTTGGCGATCTCGGCTCCCAGCTTGCGCGCCCACCCGTAGTACTGATGGTCCTCTTTGAAGCGGGCGGACCCAAACACGGTCACGCACGGCCCGAGAAAGTGCAGAGCGCGAAAGCCGCGAATGAACTCGCAGGCGATGCGGACAACGCGGAAGAACTCATCCAGTCGCGTTCTGGGCCCCTGCAACAAACGCCGCTCGTCCCGCAGCACATGCTTGGGGGCCGGTTGAATCACTTCCTGTGCCATGGCGACTCACTGATGTTGAGGACGAGTCATAAACACTCGCTGGCCTTTCCCACACGGAGATCGGTCCTGTTGCTTATACTCTTCGGAACCCCAATTGTTGGGTTCGTCTCTGCGAATCGGGCGCTTCATTTCGGTGAGATCACAATACGATCGCCCAGAATCGCTACCCGCAGAGATGTTGATTTCAGCGTGGCTTCAATCACAGCCACGACCTCTGTGTCCGTCAGTGCCAGCGTGATCCGTTGATCCAGCTCTTGCGAAGAGACGGTTTCGGCCAGTTCCAGTCGACCGGCAACCAGTTCGCTCAAGTCGCGCAGGACTTCTTTGAGCGGTGTGGGTTTTGAGACCTCGAAGCGTTGCAGCTTCCGCCGGGCGAGTGTTTCGATGGGCACCATTGGCTTGGCAACGGGCGGTGGAGCGGGCAACTCCTCTTCGCGAGGTACCGGCGGTGGAGGCACCACCTTCTGGGGTGCCAGCGGTTGCACGTCTGCATCGGGACGCCCCTGACGTGGCGCGGGCTCCGCTTGTTGAGGAGACGCAGGCACATCAACTACTGCTTTCGGCGTGGCATCGGGTCGCTCGGCATTCGGCGGCTCAATCTGAGACTGTCGGGGCCTCTCTGTTGCCGAGGCCAACCGGACGTCTGATTGCGGTTGCTCTTGTTTGACCTGGGGCAGCGCAGCGGCCCTCTGCGGTGGGTGCTCACGGGCCTTTTCGGGCTGAGCTGGAACGGGCGTCGAGGATGTATCGTCCCCATGCGATTCGGGCTGACGTGTCGTTCCAATCGACCACCCAACTCCGAAGGCAACAAGAATTAGCGCGGCGGCGATTGTGACACGCCATCGAGTTATGGGTGATCCGTGCGCCGCGCCGGGCGAATCATCTGAAGCTCGTTCCACGCAGCCTTCGGATGAAACTTTCAGGCTCACGTCACACTCGGGACAACGAATCATCTGACCGCGAGTGTCCGCACCGAACCGCAGTCGAGTCCGACATTCAGGGCAGACCGTTAGTGGCGGCATGAGATGCAGACTCCCTTAATTCACTCTGGCTCCGATAGACAACTCGTCACACGCTTGTGCCCCAAGTGATCTCACAGATTGCGAATCATTCTGATCCCGCCTCAAGGAACTGGGAACTCGAAACACCTCACGGATCAAACACACGGCTCCGAAATTACCGGTGTTTCCTGACGATCGGAACTCGCTCGGCCAGCATTTGCAAAACTGATCGGCGAATTGCTTGCCAACGACACGGTCGAGCGGGACAAGCCTCACAGAACGGTCTGTGTTGGTGTTGCCTCGGGACGCACCGTATCCTTACGTCGCCCGCAGTTCCGGAAGCGAACTGCCGACGGATCCGAAATGTCTGCGTGCAAGTTGGCTGTGCCGACAAGATCCGCCAATGGAGCGTGTTGATTACTGAAAGATCGTTCGAAGAAACCAAATGCCTACCGAATCCGCTTACCAGATCTGCATTAACCCCGCCTGCCGCAAGACCTACTCCGTCGATGAAGTGCTCTCGGGATGTACGCAGTGCGGCAACCTGCTCGACATCGCTTATGACTGGAACAAGCTGCCTGTGCCGAAGTCGCTGCGCGAGTTCGAGGCGCGCTGGTCGTCCCGCAGCAACCCACTGGACTACAGCGGCGTGTGGCGTTTTCGCGAGCTGATGCGATTTGCGGCGGACGATCAGATCGTGACAATCGGGGAAGGACAGACTCAGCTTCGAGCGACTGCCTCTGTCGCCAAATACGTCGGCGTTAAGGATCAGAACCTGTTGTTGCAGTACGAGGGACTGAACCCGTCGGGCAGCTTCAAAGACAACGGTATGACGGCCGCCTCAACTCACGCCCGCATGGTCGGCGCGAAGATGACGGCTTGTGCTTCAACCGGCAACACGAGTGCGTCGCTGGCGATCTATGGCTCCGCGACCGGCTTGTTTGATGTCGTCGTGTTTGTCGGCAGCGGAAAGATCGCTTTCGGCAAGCTGTCGCAGGCGCTCGACTACGGTTCGAAGACGCTCCAGATTGAAGGTGACTTTGATGACGCGTTGAAGCAGGTTCGCGACGTCTGCAAGGCGGAGAAGATCTACCTTTGCAACAGCGTGAACCCGTTCCGCCTGGAAGGCCAGAAGTCGATCATGTTCCGTGTACTGGAAGGTCTCGGTTGGGACGTTCCAGACTGGATCGTGGCACCCGGCGGCAACCTCGGAAACTCAAGTGCGTTCGGTAAAGCCTTCAGCGAACTGAAAGAACTGGGCCTCATCTCGCGCATCCCGCGACTGGCGGTCATCAACGCTGCGGGAGCAAACACGCTCAATCAGCTTTATGGTCAGCAGGGCATTCGTTGGAATGGCGGCTACACCGACGACGCAAAGATCGACGGTTTCTTCGACGTTATGGATCGCGAAAATCGCCGCGCTTCAACGCTGGCGACTGCCATCGAGATCAATCGTCCCGTCAATTTGAAAAAATGCCTGCGGGCTCTCGACGTCTGCAATGGTGTCGTCCGGGAAGTCTCCGACCAAGCGATTCTGGATGCGAAGGCCAAGATCGGCGCTGGCGGCTTCGGTTGCGAACCTGCGAGTGCGGCGAGCGTGGCCGGTGCCAGGCTGCTGCGTGAAGAAGGCATCATCGCGCCGAGCGATCGCGTGGTCTGCATTCTCACCGGCCATCAACTCAAGGATCCGAACGCGACCGTGGGTTATCACTCGTCGCTGCCGCACCGGATTGATCCGAAGCTCGCCTCGATGGGCATTCAATCGGCGTCGTTCGCGAATGGTCCGGTACCCGTGCCGAACAATCTGGAACGGATTCTCGAGGTGTTGCGCGAGTTGGGTTAAACGAAACAGCCCCTCCATGAAGAGGGGCCTCAGGTGCGATTCATCTGGAGTGACTCAGCCTTCCGCTGCGGCAAGTCCTGTTGAGAGTTGCGGACACTCCGCAACTCTCAAACAACTGCGACAACCACTTAAGCGGCGTCGAATTCCGAGATGCGGTTGCGGGATGTATTGAGCAGCGTGTTCGCGTTCTCATCAAGGCGATATCGCAGCACATAGGCATCTTCAGTCGTGTCGTCGTAGTGACCCTTCAGGATCGAGACGGCACGGAAGCCGTGCTCACGGAAGAAGAGCTGAGCGCCGAGGTTCGTTTCGCGAACTTCGAGCAGAATCTCATTGCGACGTTGCTGAGACAACTTGTCGACCAGCTTCTGGGCCATCTGCGTGCCCACCTTCTGGCGGCGAGTTTCCGCAGCCACGGCGAAATTCAGGATATTCAGCCGCGACTTGTGCAGTTCGTAGATCATGAAGCCGACGATCTGCTGATCGTGTTCGGCGACCATGCCGATGCAGTTGCGCTGACGCAGGCAGGTCAAGAAGTCCTCTTCGCTCCACGAGAACTCAAAGCAGTCCCGTTCAATGCGAAGAACATCCCCCATATCGCGGCGGATGAGCCAACGAATCTGCACGGGCAACTTCAACTCTTTGCTCTTCACGGTCATGTTGGCCTCCTTGCCAGCACATGCCTTGACGCGACAAACACGCAATCAACGCGACTCAAAAACCGGTCTCACCCAGTTGAGGGGCGGGACCATAACAAACGACTTTTATCGGGTATAGGTCTGATTCCGGCTGGATCGATCGTTTTCGTGGAGTCCGCCGGAATCGCCCAAGCGACGACTACTTGCGACTCTTCAACACGGTTTCCACTTCGGCCAGTTGCTGAGGAGTGTTAACCCCCATCGCCTCGTGAATGTCGAGTTTCGGAGCCGCCGCAACATTCTTGCCTCGAGCCTTCAAAATGGCCGGACAGTCCGTCAAGTAGTACTCGCCTTGAGTGTTGTTTGGCTGCACTTCCGCCAGAGCGGACCACAGCGACTGACTGTCGAACGCGTAGCAGCCCGTGTTGATTTCCTGAATCTGCTTCTGCTCGGGCGAGGCGTCTTTTTCCTCAACGATCCGCTCAAAACGGCCGGCGCTGTCACGCACGACACGTCCCAGGCCCGTGTTGTTTTCGGTAATCGCAGAGCCCACCACGCAGACCGCTGATTGAGACGTCAGTTCATCCAGCAGATCACGCAGCGAAGCGGATCTCAGCAGCGGCGTATCGCCTGCCAGCACCAGCACCGGACCGTGATGATCCTTGAGCAGCGGTTCAGCCATGCGGACAGCATGACCGGTTCCCTTCTGCTCAGACTGCAGGGCAAACTCGACGTCTCGATGTTTGCCCAAAGCCTCGCGCATCAAATCGGCTTTGTGGCCGATGACGCACACGATGCGGGTCACTCCAGCGCCGCGCACCGCGTCAAACACATGCTCGACCATCGACTTGCCGCACACTTCGTGCAGCACTTTCGGCAGTTCGGACTTCATCCGAGTGCCTTTGCCGGCCGCCAACACAATCGCAACTGGCTCACTCATGAACGGGACTCCTTTCCGTTTGCGAGCTTACTCGTCCGCGTCTTCTATTCGAGACGCGACTTGCGGTCACGCCACTCGTGGTCTGTCTCAACGATTCTCTTTTGCAGATAGCCAGCGATGACCACCCGCGCGGGCACATTCTGAGCGCCAACTTTCACAGGGTGGTCGAGCAGCGCTGTTCCTTTCAGCTTGGTTTCCAGCGGAATGCTGATGTACTTCTTGTCGTCGCCTTCCTGCTTCAGACCACCGAGACCGGTGTAGATGCTGTCGGCGGCTTTCTTGTCGGAGTTGCCGTAAATCAACATGGCCCCCACTCCAGCGACTCTCAGCACTGGCAGCGCCTTGTTCACAGCGGTGCCGGGCAACTGCTCCAGCGGCGACAGCAGCACCAGAGCCTGGATGTCTTGCCCTCGCGGCGTTCGCTTCTCAACGCTCGGAGCGTCATCAAAAGGCTCCTTCGCCCAGTCGATCGCAGCGTAATTTAACGCGATGGCTGTTGCCTGATCGGCGGCAATGACCGCCAGACGTCGCATATTCAGCCGTTTCGCCTGATGCTCTTCGTAAAGAAACTTCTTCACGGCTTCCATGTCGAAAGCCAGCATGCCCTCGAAATCCAGCTTCGTAACCATTGAGTTCTTCGCCTGCGGCGGAGCATTCGCGCCGGGCTTCGACTCACCCTGCTTGCGGAGATCCACCGTGAGCACCGCGAACTGCTGCTTGTTAAGTTCCGCCGCGAAGGCATTGAACTTGACGCGGCTTTCCCCTTTGCCGGGCAGCATCACCACAACAGGAGCGTCTTTTTCCTTTGGCGATTCAAAGTATGTGGCCGCCAAGCTCCAGTTGTCTTTTGTGGTGAGCGTCTTGGGCTCGCCCTTCTTGTCATCCTTCTTCGCCGTCGCGGGATTCTGCGCAGCGACCGGGTTGAGGTTGATCATCAGCACGCAGACAACGGTCAACAGACTCACTGTCCTCAGCATTGCAGTTATCTCCCCGAGCAAGCGATGCGATCCTGGGTGGCGGCGAACTCAACCGAGATCTTGAGTGTAGGTCGGTCGATAGGGAGGATCAACTCGCTGCCGCCAGCTCCAAGCCGCTTGCAGCCGATATCGCTTTGTCACAAGATTCCTGCACCTGACACGGCACTAGCTGTGTCAATAAGCCCACGCTGGCCTTGTGGCGAAATCGGCAGACGCAGCGGACTTAAAATCCGCTGAGTCTCGTCGACCACAACGATAAAGGCCATCGGCGATCAGCAGGAGGAGCTGGCATGCGACGCATGACACCAAACACCACTGTCGAACTCGTACCGATTGAAGTCGAGCCGTTGACGATCGGAGATCGTTTCCGTGCGAACGTGCGTCGGTTGATGCGTCAGCAGAACCTTTCTCAAGCTGGTCTCGCCGAGCGTCTCAATGAACTCGGAAAGCGCTCTCAACAAAGCGCGGTCGCCGAACTGCTGACGTCAACCTCTTCACCGCGCGCTGACTGGATTGAATTGATGGCTCGCGTCTTTGGAGTTCGCGAAAGTGACCTTCTTGAATCTCAATCAGAATTTTCTGATGAATAGTTGACTATCAGGAATTCCTGATTAATCTCCGCGCCGTCAGGGCCACTGACGGCAATCAAACTTCTTAGCCCAGCAACTGCCTCACGTCATGGCCCTGACGACGGTGGTTGCTGGGCTTTTTCGTTTGCAGGCGGAGGCAACATGAGCCCGCAAGAAGTGCAGCCCAGCATAGACGGCTTGCTCTACGTGGCGGTGCCCGACGCGATGACCCGCGAAGCGTTCGAGCGGATGAAGAAGGAGTTGAAGAGACTCCAGAAGCGGCTGGGCTACGTCTATCCAATTCCAATCTTCGAGGGTGGCGCGAGGTTGTGCGTCGCCAGTTCTGAAGACATCAGCGGCCTGTTGCCAGTGCTGGAGTTGATGGCTGGCGTGGCGTCGAAGCTGCTCGACATGAAGCCCGCGTCCGCTGACGCAAACTCGCCCAGATCCGAGTCCGGTCGAACCGAACAAACCGTCGACGCGGGCGCCTCCGCTTGAGCTAGATCGAGGGAGTGTACGCCCTCTGCTTTGGGCCATTCGGTCCGGTTTCAAATTGATCTTTTTGTGCAGTGGCCAAAGTTGAGTCACTGAGCTTTTCGAGCGAGCACGAAGGCCAGCTCGTTACGCAATGGAGCAAGTCACGATGACGACCGCTTTCAACATCGTAATCGCCGTGGGGATGCTCATGAGTTCGTTACCTCGCTCGAATCAGATGCCGACAACCGGACCAGCGTTGACGCTGTATGTGGAAGACCAGGACGGCGACGCCGTCGCACCTGAACCGACGCCGCGAGCGGAGTCGCCGCGAGCCGAAGCGTCGCCACCGTCGACCGACTCTAAGTCGTTGTCGATTGCAGACCTTCGCATCGTTGTCGGTGAGATTGTTGGCAACCTCATACAGACGCAGCGGAGTGTGACTCCGCTGCGTCTTGCGACGCCACCAGAAGCGACCGTGACTCTGCGGAACTGTTTCGAGTGGCTGCAGCCGCGAATGGACTGGTCCCGGAAGACCGAAACCGACTACCTGCGGGTGGTGACCTATTGGGAGACCTACCACAACGGCCCCGGCCCGGACGTCCGCGCCATTCAGGACGGCGACTTCGCGACCTTCGCGGTCGCGACCAAGATGACCCGCGACTGTTATGGAAGTTACTTCGACACGCTGCTGCGTGGTCAAACGCGGATGTCGAAGCGCGTGCCGTATGGGAAGCCGGCGAGCGATGTCGTTCTGACCGACGTCCCCTATCGCGGCGAAGTGCAGCGGCCGCGTGAGCGTGGGATCGTCGCGGAGAACTCGCGACCGCTCGACGAGAAGAGCGTCTCGGTGTTGATGGAGAACTGGCCGGATGATTGGCCGCGTGGGTCGCAGTTGCTGACACCGCGTGACGTCGGTCAAACAGTACTCGGTATCTTCTGGTACTTCGGCCTGCGGAAGTGCGACGGCTGGCTCATCACCGAAGAGAACTTCGACCTCGAATACGGCGTCCTCGCGTACCGCGACCAGAAGGTCGGAACGGTCGGCGCTGTGCCGCTCCCAGGCGTCATGATTCCGCCCCTATGGCTGGCGGCTAAGGACGCGAAGCTGTGCGGCCGTAAGACGCTGTTCCCGGTCAAACCGACGAACGTCGATTGCTCGACGGACAGCGGGGTCTACCTGCGAGCGAAGGCGGCTTACGACGCGGCCAAGATCAAACCTGTTCGCAGCGGCGGTCAGAACAAGTGGTTCCACGGTTTCAGGGCGAGCTGCTCGTCGAAGTGGTGGTCGATCGCTCCGCAGTTCCGCGAACGAATGACGCTGCACGCAGCGAAGACGGTCGTCGATCGGTCCTACTCGCTGGTGACGGATGACATGAGAGACGCGGTCGAACGGTATCCCGTGCCGGCCGCGCTCAAAGCACTGAGCGATCGCATCAGAAGCGAACACGCGGACTGTCCGCGTTGATTCATGGAGTTGTGCCGGCGGGGACTCGTCTCGGGCCGAGCCCCCGCCGGCGATGTGGGAACGTGG
Source organism: Planctomycetaceae bacterium (assembly GCA_021732995.1). Taxonomy (GTDB): domain Bacteria; phylum Planctomycetota; class Planctomycetia; order Planctomycetales; family Planctomycetaceae; genus AM-0621. The sequence continues at coordinate 178,639 of JAKFWA010000023.1, forward strand.
CCGGGTTAGCCGTGAGTGCCGGCCGAAACGCGTCGTCAGTGAAACCACGGCGTACTCATGCTTCCGGCCCGTCGTCGAGGAACAAGCGGCGACGGGCCGCATTGGAGGGAGTCAATGCTACCCGCTTTGAAGAACGACAACCCGACGCTGCAGCTCTTCTGGCTCGGCTACGTGGATCGACTTGCCGAGACCGAAAACGTCCTGCGGGACCTTGTCGGGCTGAAGGCCGCGTCCGGCGGCTGTTGCTGTGAAGAGTGTCGGCGGTGCCTGCGTGCGCGAGTGCTTGCCGTCCGGAAGTCATTCACGCTCGCCAACGCGCGAGCCTTTCCCAACTGAGGCGAACCATGAGCAGCGATGCAATTCAGACGGCCGTGAATCAGCTCGGCCGATCGGCAACCGGCCGCTGGGCGATGAAGGACCTGCTGGCGTTTCTCGACGGTGCCGGCTTGTCGCTCGATGCGACGAACAAAGAAGCGGTCCTGACGTTGCTGTCGGCCGCGTGGGATCAGCCGGGAGCGACGCGCGACCTGATGCGCGCTGCGATCGACTGACCGAGACGTATCGGAAACGACCGCCGGCCGTGTGGCTTGCGGATGTGATAGCCAAGTCTTTTTGAATGGAGTTCAGGCCATGACCCTGCGTTGCAAGTTCCAGTTGATCGAACGCACCGAGATGCACGGCGGCGCTGTGCGGCTGAAGTATCAGGCGCGCTACGACGAGACCATCCCCGAAGACCAGCGCTTCGCCAAAGCGACCCCGAACGGTCAGCTCGAAATGACCGTCTCGGCCGACAACGCGGCCGCGACGCTGAAGGTCGGCGATTCGTTCTACATCGACATCGCGCCGGTTCCCGTCGACCCGCCAGCGGACGCCCAGGCGGAACCGCAGTCTGAGTCTTAACACCGTCTCGGTGTGAGGTGGTCAGGGCTGAGGCCGGTTCCGGGTGACGGTTCTGGTTTGCGGGTTCGACTCCCGCCCACTTCATCAAAGCGACGCGCGGCGAGCGTCGCGGCCGGCTTGGCAATGAGTCACGCGGCTAACTGTGCCAGGAGCGGGGAGGCTCTTCGATGCTGCTGTTCAAGAGGAAGGTTGAAGAGGAGTTCGTGATCGTGTTGGAAGACGGTCGCGAGATATCAACGAAGGTCGTCCGCCTGACCCCGAACTCGGTTCGGTTCGGCGTTGAGGCCGAGCGGTCGATCGAGGTTCACCGCCGCGAAGTGTGGGAAGAGATAAAGGCAGCACGCGCCGCGACTGCAACCGATGACGCGCGGAAATCCGCCTAGTAAGGGAGACGCGTCATGCGCATCGCGATCACCCCACTGATCGACGCCACGACCGGCCGCGTCAGCGTCGCCACGAAGTGCAGCTCCGGCGAGGCGAGCCAGGTCGCAAACTGGCTGAAGGCCGTAGCACAGTTCCGGAGGCCTTCGAAATGACGACCAAGCAACCGCAGCTCTTTGAAGTGGAACCGGGGCAGGTTGCTCCGACGGAGACGCCGGCCGAGAAGCCGAAGCGAGAACGAACCGGCCCGCGTCGCCAGCGGCCGTATCGGCTGAAGAAGAACGTGACGCGACGCGTGACCGACGAACTGGTCGTCGAACTTCGCAAGGCCGGCCTGCTGGTCCGCCGCTACGGCCGCCGGAAGGCCGTCACCCTGACATGGGACACGCTGGTCGAAGTCGCGGTCGAGGCCGCTCTACGCGGGAACCAACCGGGCAAGCTGTTCAACGAACCGGCAACGCCCAACGTCGCGAAGCTGAGCGAATTCTCGCTCGCGCACCTGGAGAAGATTTCGCCCAAGGAGAAGAAGCTGGGGGAGCTATGCCAGCCCGATCTGCCGAACGTCGAGCCGGAGCCAAGCGGCAGCACTTTGACGTTCTCCGAGCCGATGGAACCTGCGTCCGCTGTGAGACCTTCGCAGCCGTTGCCGCTGGAATTTTCTGTGCCGAATGCGTCGGCCATCTCGCGACGCCGGCAACCGGTCCCGCGATTCCGCCTGGTTCGTCGGGAGTAGCGCACGACGTCCCGACCGTTGGATACGAAGACGGGTTCAACCCGGATTCATGGAGCTGGAAAAAGTAGCCGTTGGACAACGGCAATCGACCAAGGACGACCAAGCATGGCGGCGACACAGCGAGACCTTTTCGCGTCGGTAGACGCGCTGCGTGAGCAGCTCAAGCGGATCGGACTCGAAAGGCTTGAGCAAGAGTTTCTGATCGCGATCTGGCGCGGCCACCGCGTCGGCCCGTGTTCTGTGCGTCAGGTGAGCGACGCGGTTCTGATGGGTGAGCTGCGGATCCGCGAACGCTTCCTGCGAACGATCAAGCGGTCTTTAGAGGCGTGGGGCCTGATGACGTCGCAACGAGCTTCAACCCGTTCCATCACCGTCTACACGGTCGATTGGTCGGCCGTCTGGAATGCGACGCCGATCGAGCCCGAGAAGACGCCGCTCGACGAAGTGATCGAGCGACTGAAGACGGCCGTCGAGACCGGCACTCAGACCGGCACTCAGACCGGCACTCAGACCGGCACCGACACCGGCACTCAGACCGGCACTCAGACCGGCAGTGACACCGGCACCCGGTTTGGTTCGGGTAATAAAACCGGTCCGGCCCGGTCCGGTGGATTTTTCGGCTTCGACAAAGAGGATTTGATCGCCGCCACAAGCGACCCAGCGAAGCACCAGCAGTGGCTCGCGCAGCTCTTCGAGGAAAGCGGACTGCCGGAGACGGAGCGAATCACGTTCTTCGCGAACGTGTTCGACGTGCGGATTGCAGATTCACCGATCGGCGCGCTTCTCTACCGACTGAGGCCGGAGAACTGGGGACGCTTCGAGCTGAATGCAAAGGCTCTGGAGTGGGGCAAGAAGATCGCAAACCCGGAAGCCGGACCGGGAGAACTCAAGAGGCTCGAAACGCACCACCGACCAACGCTGTTGCGACTTCGGCCTTCGCTGCTCGAACCGCTGCTGGTGGCCGCTGAGCTGCCGGCAGTCCGCGTGAAGTACGTCGTCGAGAATGGAGTTTCCCAACTGCGACCGGACGAGCTGCCGAAAGTCTACCTAGCGATGGAACGCCAAGCCCGGACCCAAACCGCTGAGGCACCTGCATGAGCGACCGCAAGCGAGTGTTGGAACCGCCCCCGGCTGACGACGACCCGGATTCGTTGCGGCAGTGCACCATGTGCTACGCGGTGCGGTTCTGGATCGAGGCCCGCTGCGAGTGTGGCAACTACGAATTTTCCCTTCCCCCGTTTCCATCCTACACCCTGAACAGGAACCCGACCGTGACAGCAATCGCCCCCAAACACCGAGGCACGACGAAAGCAAAGTCAGCGACGCCCAAGAACGAAGTCGACCCGGAGCGAGATCAGTTCATTAAGGCATTCGAGCAGAAGCCCGGCGAGATCATCGACATCCTTGTCGGCGCGTTGCGGCCGTCGCCGTATCAGCCGCGCGAAGTCTTCGACCAGAAGAAGCTGGAAGAGCTGGCCGAGCTGCTGAAGTCGCAGGGACAACTCAACGACCTGCTGGTGCGTCATCGCGGCGACGGTAGCTACGAGCTGCTGGCCGGCGAGCGACGCTGCCGCGCCGCGAAGATTGCCAAGCTGCCGTCGCTACGTTGCAAGGTCATCGAGTGCAGCGACGAGGATGCTGAGAAGCTGGCCGGCTTCGAGAACCTTGGACGCGACGACCTCAAGCCGCTGGAAGAGATCCGCATGTTCCGACGGATGCTCGACCGAAAGATTTACGCTTCGCAGAAGGCGCTATCGAAGGCAGTCGGAATGGACGAAGCGACGCTGTCCAACAAGCTGCGAGTTCTCGAACTCCCGGCGATGTGGCTGCTGTGGATTTCTCAGGAAAACTTCGGCCTGACCGTCACACATTCGCGGTCGCTGCTGAAGTGGATTCACCGCCCGCAGGTCCTGCAGTCGATCGCCGAGAACATCATCGAAGCCAACAACCTAAACCCCGACGGAACCGCGAAAGCGGACGGCGGCGAAGTTGACGAAGACGAAGTCGAGACGTTCACCGTCGCGGAGCTGGAACGCGAAGTAAACCACCACGCCCGCTTCGTTTCGCGAGGGCTGTCCGGCTACGACTCGTGGGGCGCTCACGCTTACGTGCATCTGTCGAAAAAGGATGCAGCGGATCCGGAACTCGATCTGGAGAAGGTCGACGGGGAGCTGCGGGCGTTCAATCTCGAAGTGTGGCAGAAGCATCAGGACGCCGGACTCGCTCGCCGCAAGCCGTCCGACGATGACCGTCCATCCGGATCGAGCAGCAGCCAGCCCGCGAAGTCGGAGAAAGAAAAGGCCGAGGACAAAGCCGAACAGCGGTCGAAGCGACTTTATCGCCACCGCGTCCAGACGCTGCAGAAGAAGATCGCGGTGCACCTGGTGGCGGCCGGCTTGTCCGACGTCTTAGCGATGCGACTGATGACGTGGTTCTACTTCCGCAGCCCGAACAACGTGCACCACAAGATCCGGCGCGATGTCTGGTCCGCGTCGCTGCAGAAGCAAGGCACGAAACGCATCACCGAGCAGTACCACGGCGACGACGCCTGGGCGATGTCCCTGAAGGTCGATGACAAGGCATTCATAACCGCCGTCCATCAGGCATTGATTGCGATCGTCAGCACCGCAGACTTCGAGACCTACAGCGGCGACATGACGCCTGAAGGCATCGAGCAGATTGCCGAGCTGCTGGGCGTGAAGTTTAAAACCGATTGGCAACCGACCGAGGAGTTCCTGAAGCTGCTGTCCGTCGAGGACCTCTGGCAGCTCGATAACGAGTGGGCAACGCATCTCAATGAGAGCAAGCACCCGACGAAGGCCAAGCTGATCGAGGGACTACTGCAGAGCACCGCGAAGCGACCGTTCCCGACCGTCCTCCGCAAACTGAAGGCGGTTCGGCTTTAGTTACCAATTGAGCGAGCGTGCGAACTCGCACCCCTTGGTGGCTTCATCAAGCACACTTCGCGATGCGATGGCTCAAAATATCGCATCTTTAGCAGGATTAATTAACGTGCGACGTAGTTGGCACGAGCTTTGCCAAACCAGCCCGACGACGTCTGGGTTACGCAAGGCAAACTAAAGACGCACGATTGTCGTCGACTTGCGAATGATCGCCGGACGCAACCACTACTTAGTACGGGGTGCAACATGAAGATCGTCGGACTGCTCTCTCTCGGCTTGGCGTTGGCGTTGGCTGCCATTTCTCCTGTGCAAGCACAGAACGCGGCTTCGCAAGCGCGAGGCGATGCGCATGGAACCTACCAGTTCGAGGCCCATCGCGTTTACACGCATCAAACACATGCGCGTGACTATTCACAGATCGTTTTTCAGCAGGGTCAACTGAAGGAAGGACTGCCACCTGCCGAGACCCAGGAGTACGTTGGGGCGATCAAGAAGAGCATCACTTCCGCAGACAAGTCGCTGGACAAACTTCAGGCCGCACATCCCAAAGATGAGGCCGTGAAGAAGTCTGTCGACAAGATCAAGAAGCTGCACAAGGCCGCGCTGGCTCACTGTGAAATGTGCGACGGTGAGTGCAAGAAGCCGGAAGGTGGCAGCAAGACCGTGGTCGCTGACTGCTGCGTCGAAATGACCAAGAACCTCGACGCGGCGCGGGCCGAGACGGAGAAACTGATGCAGCATCTGAAGATCGACAAGCCTGCTGCTGCCAAGGCGAAGTCGGATGATGGGAAGAAGAAGGAGTAACCAGTCGAATGCGTGTGCTGAGCGAACTCCCGCTGGCGGTTTCTAACGGGAGGTTCCTCATCGCCGCATTGGTCGGGTTTAACGACGGTTGACCGAAGAACGCCGCGAAGCTTGGTGATTATTCAAAATCTATCTCCACCAATTTTGAATGTCGGGCGTAGAATGCTCCCATCGGTTCTGATACCTCACCCCAAGACGTGGCAGAGATGAGAGTCCTCCAGGCTTTAGTTCTCGCGATTACATGGCTCACCGTAGCGGCCAACCCGGTCGTTGCGATGATGATTCCGTGTTGTTGCACGATGCCTGTCGAGCAAGCTCCCAGTTGCTGTCAGCCCACCGCCAAAAAAGCGTCTTCAGCTCAGCGTGCTTGTTGTGCTCAGAAGGATCGGGGTGGGCCAGTCGTTCGCTTGAATAACGACAACTGCTGCTGTGCGAAACCCGTCTCTGGCCCTGTTCCGACGCGGGACAACTGCGTATCGGACATCAAGAAGCAGGTCCACGTAGCGGCCGCAACGCTGTTCGTCGCCGCTTCGGTTCCGAGTGCAAGCCTTAGCTCTGCCGCCTACTTGCCGGGCCGACTGCGACTTTCTGGCCCGCCGCTTCTAGCCCTCTATTGTCGCTGGTTGGAATGAGATCGAGCGAATGACTTTCGAGTTTCATTTGTTCGTTTCTCGTTCATCAGATCAATTGAAGGGTTTTCCATGTTGAAGCGTTTCTCTGCGCTGATTGCGCCTCTTTCTGTTGTCGCGTTGTCCACGTTGGCTTTGGGTTTCGGCGGACAAGCCGCTCCGTCCAAGGCTGCTGTTGGCTCTTGCTGCTGCGTTGATTGCAAGTGCCCTGACTGCAACGGCGAGTTCTGCTCGTGCGACAAGTGCGAATGCACCTCGTGTGGATGTGCGGCTGCGGCAGTCAAGAGCTGCTGCGCCAACAAGGCCACTAGCGCCAAGTGAGTTCGGCTGATCGCTGCGGGATCGTTTCCCGGTGCGACGGTTGAGCGCGTCTGCGCCTTCCGTGTGGGCATCTGCGCGGAAGGTCTGGACTGACATTTCCTCCGAGGGGCGGGAGCGCTCTTTGTGGCGCTTTCGCTCTTCTTCATCATCACCAATAGTGGGAGAAATCCTATGATCGGTCGAAGAGAGTTTGGAGCCGCCAGCTTGGCGACCTTAGCTACCGCCGCCCTCGGCGGTGTTGCGTTTTCTCAGGATAAGTCCAAAGCACATGCGGACCACGACATTTCGCTCCAGGCGTGTGCCAAAGCATGCTCGGACTGTCAACGTGCTTGTGACTCGTGCGCGACGCACTGCGCTCACATGCTTGCCGACGGAAAGAAGGAGCACGCTGCGACGTTGGCAACGTGTCGGGATTGTGCGGAGTTCTGTTCGGCTGCCGCGAGGATCGTGGCCAGTGGCGGACCGTTCGCAGCTTTGATCTGCGAGTCGTGCACGGAAGCCTGCGCTCGGTGCGCGAAGGAGTGCGAGAAATTCCCGGGTGACAAGCACATGAAGATGTGCGCCGAGGAATGCAGCAAGTGTGAGAAGGCGTGTCGTGAAATGGTCAAGCACGCCGGACACGGGAAGTAGTATCGGACGACTCAGTTCGAGAGGAGCCGCTTTTCCGCTTGGAGAGGCGGCTCCTCTTTATGACGCTGATGGGACCGAGGACGGCGCAACTTCAACGGAGGGGAGACGCGGCCGGCGGCCGCATGGATGCAACGGCCCTCGAATCGGAACCCCTCAGTGAAACAACTTCGGTGCGAAATCATCGGCAACTGCCATCTGTATCTCGGCGACGTTTTGGAAGTGCTGCCGCAGCTTGAGACGAAAGTCGCCGACTTGGCATGTTTCGATCCGCCCTACTCCAGCGGCGGCGCCTTTCGAGGCGATCGAATGCAGAGCACGAAGACCAAGTATCAGTCGAACGGGGTGAAGGAAGCAAAGCCGCTCTTCTCCGGCGACAACCGCGACCAACGCGGTTATCTCGCCTGGTGTTCGCTGTGGCTGGCGCAGCTCGAGAGTGTGCTGAAGCCCGGCGCGATCTGTTGCCTGTTCACGGACTGGCGGCAGTTGCCGACGACGACCGATGCCCTGCAGGCCGGCGGCTTCGTGTGGCGCGGGATCTTGCCGTGGGACAAGTGCAACGCCCGACCGATGCCCGGCCGCTTCACGTCGCAATGCGAATACGTGGTTTGGGGAACGAACGGCCCGCGCGAGTTCTCGACGGTCGACGCGACCTATCACCCCGGCATTCTGCGACACCCGGCCCCGACCGGACCGAAGCGAAAGCACTCGACCCAAAAGCCCGTCGAGATCCTGACGGAGCTGGTCCAAGTCGCGGCCGACGGCGAGACCGTGCTGGACGCCTTCATGGGCTCCGGATCAACCGGCGTCGCTTGCGTCCAAACCGGCCGGAAGTTCATCGGCATCGAAAAGGACCCGACCTACTTCAAGATCGCCTGCGACCGCATCCACGAAGCGACAGCAGAGGCCGCCGCGGCCTGACCTGAGGCGCATCGGCGGACTGAATTGACGAGTTAAGGTGGGGTGCACCGAAGACCTCAGTTGTCCAGTACCAATCGAAACCGTCGTTAGTTCTGAGTGTCAGGTCGATGAGTTCTCCGTTCCTAACTACTCAGAAAACAGTGTCGAGCCGGTACCGGTTCAGCTTGCGTGTTCTTTTCGAGAGCTAGGGTCACGGACCAGCTGACGAACGCTGGTCGCTACAACCACCCTACTACTGAGAGAACACATCAATGGCTGACAACGCTGATCGTCCTGCTCGTTTCCAAATTGTCCGTCTCGAAGACCGAATCGTTCCCAGCGCCTTCTGGTGGGCTGTTGGGGATGGGGATGGGGATGGTGGTGGTGGTGGTTGCGACACCGACAATGGTAGCTCGAAGAAGGGCGGCAGCTCCAAGAAGCACGGCAGCTCCAAGAAGCACGGCAGCTCCAAGAAGCACGGCAGCTCCAAGAAGCACGGCAGCTCCAAGAAGCACGGCAGCTC
>JAKFWA010000024.1 GCA_021732995.1 Planctomycetaceae bacterium
CTCCTCAGTGCTCAACTCAATCACCACTGCACGTCTCATGGCAACTTCCTCCCGGTTGCCAGATCAATACCATTCCTAAACACAAAGGTTTCAATAATTAACTTTATTTAGGCGTCACTACACTAGCGTGCGTTCGACTCCCTCTGCCAGTGGCACGCGAGGAACGTAGCCCAGGTCGCGCCTTGCGGCAGTAATGTCATATGTCTGCGTGCGGGCCAGAATTGCCGCCGTGTAGCGGGTCAGAGTTGGCTCACGCCGTGTGAACAACGCTTGAAACTCAAGAAATCCGGCGACTGCTGACACGACTGGATACGGCACTGACCGCAATGGCTTCGTGACACCGCAGCGTTGCAGCACGGTTGCAATGACGTCCCACAGCAGCGGGCTTTCCCCGTTGGTAATGAAATAAGTTCGCCCTGCCGCCATCGGACTGCGGAGCGATAGCAACAACGCATCCACAACGTTGTCGACATAGGTCAGATCGACTCGATTCAAACCATCACCGATACGCGGCAAACGCCCGGCGCGAGCGGCCTCAACAATACGCGGCAACAGCGTCGTATCACCCGGCCCGAAGATGGCCTTTGGTCTCAGGATGACGGTTTCCAAGGTGCTGCTGCCAGCAGCGCGCACCAGCTCTTCTGCCTGCTTCTTCGTTTCGGAGTAAACCGACATCAGCCGCCTCGGAAACGGAGTTGTCTCGTCGACGTTGATGTGGTCGCGGCCGTCGAACACGACGCTCGGCGATGACGCATACACAAGGCGTCGCACGCCCTGCTGCTGACATCCCGCTGACACATTCGCGGTACCCGTCACGTTATCCGCATAGAAGTCGGCAGCCGGTCCCCACGGCGCGGACCGAGCCCCCAAGTGCAGCACAGCCTCCATGCCCGCACAGGCGGTGTTCATCGCAGCCGGGTCCCGCAAATCTGCAGCAACAACTTCAGCGCAGAGTGTGGCCAGCTTCGCCAGTTGATCGGCGCGACGCCCGACCGCTCGCACGACGTCGCCTTGCCGCACGAGTGCAGCCACGGTCGCCTGTCCGAGAAAGCCGGTTGCTCCGGTCACCATCACGCGCATCTGAGATTCCTCAAGTCACTCACAGCTTGGCATCCGCCGCAGCCATCATCCGTTGAAAGCGTTTCCGCTGGTGACGCATTAGCGCCTGCATCAACCTCGGAGCCACGCCTTCCAGACTGGCCAGCAGCCAGTCTGTCCACGAGCACCACAACTCCCGCTTACCTGCATTCAGTGCCTTGACGATGCGCCGTCCTACAAGGTCTGCAGGTGCCAGCGAGACTTGCACGCCTGCTCCATCCGAGATGCCGCTGGTCATCGAAGTCGCGGTGAACGGCGGATAGGCAATCAACAGGCGAGCCCCCTGAGCTTCCAGTTCAGCTCGAAACGCTTCACCCCACATCCGCAATCCGGCCTTCGTCGCGACGTACAGCGAGGTGTAAGGAAACGGCACCCAGCCGGCGGTACTAGCCACCAGAACTACCGTTCCCGAAGTAGCGACCAAGTCGGGCAGAAAGGCTCGCACCAGTTGCAGCGGAGCCGTCAGATTCACGGTCACCGCACGTTCGATATCCGCCAGCTCAAATGTTTCGACCGGCCCCTGAGCCAGTACCGCCGCGTTGTTGATAAGGACACTTACGCGGCCGCATTGTTCATGCACTTTGCCGACCAGTTCCGCAACCGCACCCTGCGCGCCGAGATCCAGATCGATCACGCAACAGGTTGCTCCGAGTGCTTGAGCATCAGCCGCCGCCTGTTCGAGCAGTTCACGACGTCGCCCGACCAGGACGATGCGTCGCCGTTCGCGAGCCAACGCCAGCACGATCTCGCGACCGATGCCGCTGCCAGCGCCTGTGACCACTACCCACGACTCCATGTTGCGTTCGCCCCTGCGGATCAACTTGATACATCAAAGATCAATAAGTCAGAGCCAGTGCTCCCATCGAGAATCCTGCGCCGGTCCCCAGCAGCAGAACTCGATCACCGCGCTGCACGCGTCCGGCCGCGACCGCTTCGCTGAGAGCCAGCGGAATCGACGCCGCCACGCAGTTGCCGCGCGTGGCCAGATTCGAAAAGACCTGCTCTTCGCGAAACCCGCAGCGGGCCGTCAGCAGCTCCAGGCCGATACGACTGGCTTGATGAGGGATCACGACATCTACGTCTGAACGCTGCCAGCCACTACTGCCGAAGAAGGTGTCGAGGAACGGCGGCAGTTCGCGCGCGGCGACTCTAAAGATGGACCGTCCCTGCATCGAAAAGAGATTCATCTCCGCCGTTGTGGCGGGATCGTTCGGATGATGCAGCGTGCCCGCGCCGAGAAACTGAGTCAGATCGGCGCCGCTGCTGTGAGTCGCCCACTGCGCGTACACGAGTTCGCTCTCCGACGATCCAGCAGCAACCAGCACTGCCGCCGCCGCACCATCACCGATCAGCGAAAAACTCTCTGATTCGGCCGGGTTGAGGCTTTGACGCGTCGTTTCACTGCTGAAGATCAGGGCTGATTGGCTCGCCCCAGAACTGATCCACTTCGCTGCGAGATCCACTGCGACCAGAAAACTCAGGCACGTCGCATTCACGTCCAGACAAAAACTGCGACCGTTCTCCAGTCCCAATGCCCGTTGCAGCAGAGCCGCCGTGCAGGGAATCGCCTGTTGCGGCGCGGATGAGGCACCGATGATGAGATCAATCGACGGAACGTTTCCGGCGGCCTGAATAGCGGCGTTCGCGGCGTCGGCCGCCATGCTGAGTGTTGTTTCGGAAATCGCCCGTCGGCGTTCACGGACTCCGGTCGTGCGTTCGCACCAACCGTCCGGCAAACCGAGTTCCTGCTCGATCTGCGAACTGGCCACCACTCGCGCCGGCAATGCGGTTCCCAGCCCCGCGATACGCACTCGAGATTTCATGGTTGCTCCGCCGAACGTTGCCGATGTCGGGCAGCGGTTCGGCTTTATGTCATTTATCAGCGATCCATCGCCACATCTTGACGTTGTGGGCGTAATCCCGGCAGTTCTGTAACGCGATTTGTTTGGTTTTAGAGGCCCCGCTCCTAACTTACCGGCTGCAGCTTCACTTCTTTACTCGTCGAGCAGGCAGTTCTCATGGCCAGAATGGTTTCGCTTGCAATCATCACCGTCCTGATCGTCGCCCTGGGAATGACGTTCTATCAGTTGATTGCACCGTTCCTGATGCCGTTGTTTCTGGCGGGACTGACGGCGCTGCTGGCTCAGCCCGTGTTTCGGTACTTCATGCGACGTTGCAAAGACCGCCGGAACTGGGCCGCGTTCTTCGCCACCAGCACCATCATGGGTGCTGTGATGCTACCGCTGCTGGTTGCGACCGTGCTGGGCGTGCTCGAACTGTTTGTGCTCGCCGCTGGCACTGGAGATCGCATGCAAACCGTCATGCTGTGGGCTCAAGGTAACCTGCTGCAGCCATCGCACGTTGAGCCAGAGACCGAAGATCCCGCCCGCATTCAAGCCATCAAACCCGTGCTGGACCAGTGCCTCGATGCCGTCGAAAAGCACGTCGGCCCCGAAGTCTCAAACTTCGAAGTGGATATTCTGCACATCGTGAATCGGGACGACGTGCCGCATTTGAACGCTGAACCGCAGGAGTTGCGTCGGCTGCGCGGCATCTGGGTTCAAGAGCAACTCATTCGCGTGCAAGGTCTGCTGAAAGCCGTCGCCGTGCAGACGGTCGGAGTCATTGGACGAGTGCTGGGCCAGGCTCCCAGCCTGATCGCCGCCTGCGGTGCGCTGTTGATCGCGATCACCGTGTATGCACTCGCTCTCTATTATTTCTTCGCCGACGGCCCGGATTTGATCCTCGCCGCGCAGACTCTGATTCCGGTTGAGAAGCAACACCAGGAGGACCTGATCAGCCTGTTTGCAGCGTCCGTGCGTGCACTGGTACTCGCCACATTTCTGGCGGCTGTCGGGCAAGGTCTGGCGACGGCCATTGGCATGAAGATGTTGGGACTAGGACCCTTCTTCCTGCTGCTGATCGCGGCCACGTTGTCAGCTCTGATTCCGATGGCAGGCACGTGGCTGGTGTGGTGCCCCTATGCCATCTGGCTATTCTGGAACGGTCGCTGGGGTGCGGGCATCTTCCTGACGATCTACGGCATCGGCTTTGTGGGAATGCTCGACAACGTGATCCGCACCTATGTCCTGCAGAACGGCACGCGGCTGCATCCTCTGCTGGCCATTATCAGCGTCTTCGGCGGGTTGCAGGTGATGGGCCTGTGGGGCGTCTTCATCGGCCCCATCGTCGCCTGCTGTCTGCACGCACTCCTGGAGATCTTTAATCAGGAAGTGCGAATCATGTCGCAACCGAAGCCCGCACCAGAAGTCGCTCAATCCGCGCCCGTACCAACGCCGCCGGTGCTGTGAGCGCCGCCTCAAGCAGCAAGCCATAGAGTTACGTCAGTCCGGCAATCGGAATCCATTCGGCGGCGACGCGGGAAACTTCACCCGGCGTGCCTTGAGCGATGCGCAGATCGCCCACGTGGAAGAGCGTGTGCATGATGGTGGCGATGAGATGCTTGATCTCGACGGGTTCGGTGCGCGGCTCGCCCGCATCGCGCGTGGACTGGCCGATGACCTGTCCCATTTTCAGGCCGCCGCCGTAGAGCATCAGTGGCGCTAAACCGCCCCAGTGGTCTCGACCGCCCCGGCTATTAATACGCGGTGTCCGACCCATCTCTCCGCAACAAACCAGCAAGATTTTTTCGCCGAGGCCGCGGGCTTCGCAATCTTCAATGAACGCGGACACAGCATGGTCGAATGGCGTTCCCATATAGCGCATGCCTTCTTCGACCGTCGCGTTGTTCACATCCGCGTGCATATCCCACACGAAGTTTGTTGTGACCGTCACGAACCCTGCGCCGCGTTCGCACAACCGCCGCGACAGCAACAGCAGCTTGCCGAGCGACTTGGCGTTGTCGACATAGTTCTTGTAGTTGTTCCAGTGACGACTGATGTCCTGAGGCTTGAGCAGCGGCGCGGTGTCGTAGCGGGAAACCGTCGCGGGATCCTCCTTCTTCAAATCGAACGCATCCGCCACACCACCCAAGATGGTTGAGAATGCCTGCTCGCGGACTTTGTCGAGCGGTGCTTTGTCTCCGAACTTGTCGAAAGCCCACTTCACCTGATCGAGACCACTCAGCAAGAGCTTGCGATCGTCGAGCCGATCTTGAGGCACCCGCATGCGCAGGTTCTCCTGCGCTTCGCCGCCAGTACCGGGAACGAAGGGTGCGAAGACGTTGCCGAAAGAACCGGTCTGACTGAAGTTGCCGAAAGCCGCTGTTCCGGGCTGAGTGGTTGCGTCCACGGCTTGCGGAAACAGCGCTACGTTGGTCGGCATGCCATTCGTCGGGTTGTTCGAACCAACGATGCGCGAGTACAGAGAACCCAGATTCGCATTGAAGCTGTCACGCCCCACGATCGGCTTGATGTCGTGATTGCCGTCGCCAGTGCGAAACGAGCGGACGATCGAAAACTTGTCGGCCAGAGCGGCCAGCTTCGGCATGGTTCCGCCGAACGTGATCCCCGGGAGCTTCGTGGCTAGTTCGCCCGTCGCACTGCGAATCTCGGACGGAGCTGTCATTTTCGGATCGAACAGCTCAACCTGCGACGGGCCTCCATGCATGAACAGGAAGATAATCGACTTGCCTGTCGTCAAAGGGTTTCCGGTGGCTCCCGAAGCCTGCGACGCCAGCAGATCAGCCAGCGTCAGTCCACCCAGCGCGAGACCGCCGACCTGCAGAAAGTCCCTGCGTCCGCCGCGTGAACTCAGATCACCAATCGTCAGCATGGCTCGGCTCCGAGCAGGTGCATCGATCGAAACGCGCGTCCCGAAAATGAGAACTGTTTAGTCGTAATCGGCCGGTTGGACAGTATTCAAGAGCGAGAAGCCCCGGCGCCGGTTTTCGCGCAGGATCGGCAGGATTACACTCCGGGCGTCCTACTCTGACGGGCGGCTCGGGCCCGGACACAACACTGCTAACGCACAGGAGATATTCGCATGGCTTCCGCGAACCCGTTCGGCGCTGAAGGAACACTCAAGACGAAGAGCGGTGACTACAAATTCTTTCGGCTGCGGAAGTTGATCGACGACCGGATTGGCGACATCGAAACGCTCCCCTATTCGATCCGCGTGCTGCTGGAAGCCTGCCTGCGTAATGTCGACGGCTTCATCGTGAACGATTTCGATGTGAAGGAACTCGCACACTGGACGGCCAAGCCGAAGGAAGTCGAGATCCCCTTCATGCCCGGTCGCGTTGTGCTGCAGGACTTCACCGGTGTTCCGGCCGTCGTCGACCTCGCGGCTTTGCGAGCGGCCATGGTTCGCATGGGCGGCGACCCCAAGAAGATCAATCCGCTGGTACCGTGCGATCTGGTCATCGACCACTCGGTACAGGTTGACTCGTTCGGTACCGCAGGTGCCTTGCAAGAGAACATTGACCTCGAGTTCCAACGCAACGTCGAACGCTACAAGTTCCTGCGTTGGGGGCAGCAAGCCTTCAACAACTTCCGCGTCGTGCCACCGGCTACCGGCATCGTGCATCAGGTCAATCTGGAATACCTCGCGAAGGGCGTGTTGACCAAGGACGGCGTGGCGTTTCCGGACTCGCTGGTTGGTACCGATTCGCACACCACCATGATTAACGGTCTGGGCGTTGTGGGTTGGGGCGTCGGTGGTATCGAGGCTGAGGCTGTGATGCTCGGCCAGCCGATCTACATGCTCACGCCGGAAGTAGTCGGCTTTGAACTGAAGGGCTCCGTTCGCGAAGGCGTCACTGCGACCGACCTCGTGCTGACGGTTACTCAGATGCTGCGTAAGCACGGCGTGGTCGGGAAGTTCGTGGAGTTCTTTGGGCACGGCCTGGAGCACATGTCGCTTGCCGATCGCGCGACCATTGCCAACATGGCTCCGGAATACGGCGCAACGATGGGCTTCTTCCCCGTTGACGATGAGACCTTGAACTACATGCGCCGCACCGGTCGCACCGAGAATGAAGTCGATCTCGTCGAGCGGTACTACAAAGAGCAAGGCCTGTTCCGCACGTCGGCATCACCAACTCCGCGCTTCAGCAGCACGCTGTTCCTGGATCTCGCAACTGTGGAACCATCACTCGCAGGACCCAAGCGGCCGCAAGATCGCGTGTTGCTCAAGGACATGCAGAGCACGTGGCGCGATCAGCTCTCAAAGGGTTTCAACCGCACGGGCGCGAGCCCAACGGTTAAGGTGAACGATGCCAGCAACAGCACGATTACCGACGGTGCTGTCGTGATTGCAGCCATCACCAGTTGCACCAACACCAGCAACCCCAGCGTCCTGATGGCGGCCGGATTGCTGGCTCGCAATGCGGTGAAAAAGGGCCTCAGCAGCAAGCCGTGGGTGAAGACCAGCTTGGCCCCAGGAAGCCGCGTTGTGACTGATTACCTGAGTAAGTCAGGACTCGACACGTATCTCAACAAGCTGGGTTTCAACACGGTGGGTTACGGCTGCACGACGTGCATCGGCAACAGTGGACCATTGCCAGATGCAGTCTCCAAGGCTGTCATCGAAGGCGACTTGGTGGCATCGGCTGTGTTGTCCGGCAACCGCAATTTCGAAGGTCGAGTCAATCCGCAAGTGAAGGCGAACTATCTCGCCAGCCCACCGCTCGTTGTGGCTTACGCCATCGCCGGAACGACTGACATCGATATGACGACGGAGCCATTGGGTAAAGGCAGCGACGGCGCCGATGTCTATCTGAAAGACATTTGGCCGACTCAAGCGGAAGTCGCGAAAACCATCGACGAATCCATGTCTCCTGAGACGTACCTCAGAGAGTACGGCCAAGCGACCAACGGAACTATCGAATGGCAATCCATTCCCAGTTCCACCGGCGATCTCTACGAGTGGGATCTCGCGAGCACGTACATCCAAGAGCCGCCGTTCTTCGTCGACATGCCGGTGACTCCCGCCCCGATTAAGTCGATCAACAACGCACGCTGCTTGGTGTCAGTCGCCGACTCGGTCACGACCGACCACATCAGCCCCGCAGGCTCCATCAAGAAAGATTCGCCCGCTGGCAAGTTCTTGCTGGATAGCGGAGTACCCGTGTCTGACTTCAATCAGTACGGAGCTCGCCGTGGCAACGATCGCGTGATGACCCGCGGCACCTTCGCGAACATCCGCCTGAAGAACCTGCTGGCTCCCGGTACCGAAGGTGGAGTGACCAAGTACCTGCCGACCGGCGAGGTCATGTCGATCTATGACGCATCGGTTAAGTACAAGGCGACGCAAACCCCGCTGGTCGTGCTGGCCGGTGCTGAATACGGCACCGGTTCATCACGCGACTGGGCGGCGAAGGGGACTTATCTGCTTGGCATTCGCGCGGTGATCGCCACTTCGTTTGAACGTATCCATCGTTCCAACCTCGTGGGTATGGGCGTGTTACCGTTGCAGTTCCGCGAAGGCGAGAACCGCGATTCCCTGGACCTCGACGGCACCGAAGTCTTTGAGTTTGCTCTCGATGACAGTCTGAAGCCGCGCCAAGCGATTGAAGTCACCGCGAAGAAGGCGGACGGCAGCGAAGTGCATTTCGTCACCACGTGCCGCATCGATACGCCGGTCGAAGTGAAGTACTACCGCAACGGCGGCATCCTGCACACGGTCTTGCGAGACCTCGCCAAGAGCTGATCGCCAGCGTATGCGTCACGGCTGAATCGACCGTAGATACGATTCAGCCGTGGCATACTTGCAAATGTGCACTCGTAATCGCATTATCGTTTCTCCGTGGCCGCCATCCGTTGGGCCATCTTGTCTGGTGAATCCATCAACAGGAGTAACGTATGAAGTTGCGCAATGCGTCTGTGGCAGCGTTGGTTCTGGCTGGTTTGATGGTCGGTGCTCAGGTGAATTCACCGTCGAGCCTCGCTCAGGAAAAGACCGCTGAAACAAAGGCGGAAGCCAAAGTTGCCAAGAAGGCCGAAGGTCGAGTGCCGCAGTACTACGGCCAGGTCGGCATCAGCGATGAACAGAAGAAAAAGATCTACACGATCCAGGGCGGCTACGAAGACAAGATCGCGGCCTTGAGGAAAGAGATCGCCGCGCTGGAAGAAAAGCGAGACGACGAGGTGAAGGGCGTCCTCACCGCCGATCAGCAGAAGAAACTCGCTGAGTTGCAGGAAGCCGGCAAGAAGAAGGCTGCTGAAACTCGCACGAAGAAGAAGCCTGAAGCGAGCGAGAAAAGCTCGAGCTCCGACGCCAAATCGTAACTCGCTTCGTCCGTGAATCTGAACCCCTCAACGGTTCGAGCGACTCTGATTGCTCGAACCGTTTTCGTTTGGTGAGTCGACAACTCAGCGGCGCATCCATCAATTCAACCTGTGGTTCGATGAAGGCATTCTCCGCAGGATTGGCCGCCAAATAACGCCGGCTAGAAACCGCTCTCCGCAAGGGTTCGCTCAGTTCCTATTCTTTGACGGTTCGGAGTCTTCTTCGTCGGTCAGTTGAGCGTGGACTTTATGAATCGCACGGATGTCATTGTGTTGGGCGGCGGGATTGTGGGTCTGGCGACGGCGTATCGGCTGTCTCAACGATACCCGGACAAGTCCATTCGGCTCATCGAGAAAGAAGCGTCGCTGGCGTTTCATCAGACCGGACGGAACTCGGGCGTGTTGCACTCGGGCATCTACTACAAGCCCAGCACTCTGCGAGCCAAGAACTGCCGCACGGGCAAGCAGGCCATGGAGCAGTTCTGCGCCGAGCAGAACATCGCTTACGAGATCTGCGGCAAGGTCATTGTCGCGGTGGACGATTCCGAGATTCCGAATCTGGAAAAGATCTTCGAACGCGGTCAGGCGAATGGCGTGAGCTGTGCCATGATCGGCGCGGAGCGGCTGAAGGAGATTGAACCACACGTGGCTGGAGTCCGCGCAATTCACGTGCCTGAAGCAGGCATCGTGGACTACGTCGGCGTCTGCCTGAAGCTGGGAGAACTGCTGCAACAACACGGCGCGGACGTTCGGCTCTCCACGAAGGTGATCGGCTTGCGGACGGGCACCGATGAAGTCGTGGTGCAGACCAATCAAGGTGACTTTGCGACCTCGTACGTGGTGAACTGCACCGGCCTGCATGCGGACCGTGTCACCAGCATGAGCGGCCAGCGGCCCGAGGCTCAGGTCGTGCCATTTCGCGGTGAGTATTTTGAACTGAAGCCCGATGCTCAGCACCTGTGCCGCGCTTTGATCTATCCCGTACCCGATCCGAAGTTCCCGTTCCTCGGAGTGCACTTCACCAAGCTGGTGAAGGGCGGCGTGGAGTGCGGTCCGAACGCGGTGCTGGCGTTCGCTCGCGAGGGCTACACGAAGCGCGACATCAACCTTCGCGATCTGGTGGAATCGCTGACCTATGTGGGCTTCCTGCGAATGGCGTCGCGCCATTGGCGAACCGGCTGCCATGAGATGTGGCGATCCTTCAGCAAGCAAGCCTTCGTGAAAGCTCTGCAACGACTTATTCCCGAGATTCGATCAGAACAACTCGAACACGCCCCCGCAGGTGTGCGCGCTCAAGCACTGGGCCGCGACGGCAACCTGCTCGACGATTTCTTGATTCAGGACACTTCGCGCGTTGTGAACGTCGGCAATGCACCGTCACCGGCAGCAACCGCCGCGCTGAACGTTGGCAATCTGATCGTGGACCGCCTGGCAACGAAGTTCTGATCACTTCCGTATGCAACACGAATGAGATCTCACGCGAAGGCGCGGAGCCGCGAAGAAAAGAAGTCAAACCTTCGCGGCTCCGCGCCTTCGCGTGACACTTCTGCTTGATCAAGCGGCGCCTTCAGAGAATCAGCATCGCGTCGCCATAGCTGTAGAAGCGGTAGCCTTCGTCGATCGCGGTTTGATACGCGTGGCGAATGAAGTCATGACCTGCCAGCGTGCTGACCAGCACGAGCAGCGTAGACTTCGGCAGATGAAAATTGGTCAGCAGGCAATCGACCGTGCGGAATTGATACGGCGGTCGAATGAAGAGCCGCGTATGTCCGCTCCACGGTTCGAGCGTTCCTGACTGGCTGGCCGATTCCAGAGTCCTCACAGACGTTGTTCCAATCACCACAACTCGCCCGCCGCGAGCTTTGGCCGCACGGATCTTCTGCACGGTTTCAGTACTGACTTCGCACCACTCCGAGTGCATCTGATGCTCGGACAGTTTCTCGACGGCGATCGGTTTGAACGTGCCAATGCCGACGTGCAGGGTCACGCGCGCAATCTCAACACCGGCGGCGCGGCAGCGAACGAGCAACTCGGGCGTGAAGTGCAGACCGGCCGTCGGAGCAGCAATCGAACCGAGTCGCTCTGAGTAGGTCGTCTGATACCGCTCCCAGTCGGTGGCATCCGCCACCTTGCGCTGCATGTAAGGTGGCAACGGTAAGGTTCCATACTGCTGCAACACGACTTCTGCCGGTTCCGTCTGAGAGGGCACTGCATCCCAGACCCCTTCATCCGATCGCTGCACTAATCGCAGTTCCAGCGGCGGCAGGTCTGACGCATGATGAATCGATGCGACCGAGATCGTTTCTCCCGGCTGCAACTTGCCGCGCGTTTGGGCGATCAGTTGCCACACGCCGTCCGACGTCGACGCAAGAAACAACCCTTCCCACTTGCCGCCCGTTGCCGATCGAGTTCCCAGCAATCTGGCTGGCAGAACTCGAGTGTCATTGAGCACCAGACAATCGCCCGGTTTCAGGAACGAAGGCAGGTCCGCGACGGTCCGGTGCTGAATCGACTGAGTCGCGCGATCCAGAACCAGCAGCCGAGCCTGATCTCGCTGCTCGGCAGGTTGCTTGGCGATCAAATGCTCAGGCAGATGATAGTCGTAGGCCGAAAGATCATCGGAAGACGTCACATCCATCACCACATGCCTGAGCTGACAAACCCAACGAAAAAAGCCCTGTCCGATTGCGTCGGACAGGGCTTAGGCACCCCTACGGGGATTCGAACCCCGGTCTAAGGAATGAGAATCCTTTATCCTGGGCCTCTAGACGATAGGGGCAGACAACTCGGCGTGACTCCGAAAAGTCACGTTGCAGCGCTTCGCCCAAGTGAAGCGCGGACAGAATGTTGATGAATGAAAGACACCAACGCAAGCATCCAAGGTTCACGCGGGAAAGACCTGGCTGCGGCCAAGTGAACCACTTGCAACAAAGACAAGTAGCTGGTCAGTTCCCTGACAATTCGCCCTGCAGGGATTCAGACCCCGGTCTAAGGAATGAGAATTCTTTATCCTGGGCCTCACGACCACACGAATGCTGGGTGTGCCAACTTTTGATCCCTCAATACCACGATCACAACGATTCTGAGCAAGACGCACGACCTGCGGCCGCGACGATGACGAGCCCTTGCAAGGCCAGGTAGGGGTAGTGCGTGGCCGTCGTCAGGTGAGGTAGCAGCAGTCGTGAGCCGCCGCCGGACAGTAGGAGTTGTGGATCGTCACCCAGCGAAGCGCCGAGTCGCAACACCAGTTCGCGGATGGCGCCGATCTGGCCCCAGAAGATGCCGCTCATGATGGCTTCGCGAGTGTTCTTGCCCACGGCGGGATGGCCGCCGCTGTCGGGTTGAACATTGACGATCTCTTCAATCGAAACCAGCGGCAAGACTTCGGTGTAGTGATGCAGGGCCTGTGAACTCAGGGCGAAACCGGGCATGATCGCGCCGCCGAGAAAGGCTCCGTCGGCTCGCACGAGGTCCACCGTCGTCGCCGTCCCGCAGTCCACGATGACCGCTGATTTCTGGCCGCCCGTGACGATCGGCGCGGCGACGGCGTTCAACAGTCGATCCAGGCCGACTCGACGCGGCTGGTCGACCAGAATCTCCAGCGGAAATCCATCGGAACTCCGCACCAGGCACGGCTTACGAGACAGTGTTTCCGGCCAGGCCGCGACGACTCGATCCACGCCACGCTGATTTGAACCGGCAATCACTCCCCGTACGCCACTCGTGAGTTGCTGGACGGCCAGATGCAGATCCTGCCACGGCAGCGGCTGATCCAGCGCCACCGTCCACGCCGCCAGACAACGTGGCAACGCGCGCGGCGCGTTCGCCTGTTCCGCGTACTGGAACAAGGCAAACTTCACGCGGCTGTTTCCAACATCCACCGCCAACCAGGCAGGAGCGAGACTCGGCATCGTTGAACTCAGAAAGGAACGTGGCGACAGGAACGACAGAATTGAAGCCATCCACACGACGCATGACTAGCGCCGGGCCGAACTTCGATACAGGACACTTCAGATTCTTCAGCGGCTCGGTCGGGCGTCCCACAGTTTCACGGTGCGATCCCAACTGGCAGAGATGATTCTGGAACCGTCCGAATTCATCGCCACGTCGCGAACTCCGGCGGTGTGACCTTTCAAGGTCAGCAGTTCCTGGCCACTGAGCATGTCCCACAGTTTGATGGTGTGGTCGTCGCCGGTGGAGATCAGCCTTCGGCCATCCCGGCTGAAAGTCACTCGATTCACGTCGTCCACGTGACCGCGAAGCACCCTGTGTTCCACTCCGGTGCGAGAATCCCACACCCGCACCGTTTCGTCCTGGCCAGCCGAGGCGACGTAACGTCCATCCGGACTGAAGGCCACGCCGAACAAGACTCCTGTGTGGCCTTCGAACACCAGCAGTTCACGACCGCTGGTAAGATCCCAGACTCGGGCGGTGCGATCGTCGCTGACAGTGGCAAGCCTCAACCCATCGGGGCTGAATGACACATCATTCACTTCGTTCGTATGACCGCGCAGCGTGAGAAGTTCTCGACCATCCCGGGAGTCCCAGATACGAACCGTCCGGTCCGCACTGGCAGATGCCAGTTGGCTGCCGTCAGGACTGAAGTCTGTGGAGTAAACCCAGCCGAGTTTTCCTCCGAGGGTCAGCAGCAGTTCCCCCGACTCGACCTGCCAAACCTTGACGGTCTGATCGCATCCGCAGGTGGCCAGCCTCTGGCCGTCGGGACTGAACGCCACTTCGTAGACGCCGCTGGTGTGAGCCTTCAGCGTCCTCAGTTCCCGATTGGTCGCGGCATCCCAGATCTTGACGAATTCATCCTTGCTGCCGGATGCGAAGTATCTTCCATCAAGGCTGAAATCGACACAGACGGCCCAGTGACGATGTGCTCGCAAAGTGGTGCTTTCCAGATTGCCGTCTCCGACCAGAGTGCAATCCAGCCGGGCAACTTCCTTGCGGTTCGCTACATCCCAGGTACGAACAGTTTGGTCCCAGCTCGCGGAGATCAGCCGCTGACCGTCACTAGCCAACACCAGGCTGCGGACTTCGCCGCCATGCCCCGAAAGAGTGGCCTGCTCCTTGCCGGTTTCGACATCCCAGATCTTGATCAACTGATCCTGGCCCGCAGATGCCAACTCACGACCGTCAGACACGAACACGGCTCCAAAGACGGTCCCATCATGACCAGTCAATGTCGACTGATGAGTGGCGGTCTCCGCATCCCAGACCTTCAAGGTGCCGTCTTCACTGGCGGAAGCCAGCTTCTTGCCATCAGGCGAGAAGGCGACGCCCTGCACCTCTTTCGTGTGACCTTTGAACGTCGCCAGTTCTGAACCCGTCCTGGTATTCCAAAGCTTGATCGTGGTATCCGCGCTCGCCGAGGCCAACCGTGAACCATCCTGGTTGAATACCAGACCACGGACCCAACCGGTATGTCCGGGGAGCACAGCAATTTCCTTACCCGACGCCACGTCCCACAAACGAACCGCGTTATCGCGACCGCCCGTAGCCAACTGCGTGCCATCCGCACTGAGAGCCAGGCAAACCACAAAGTTCGTATGGCCACCCAAGACGCGCACCAGGTGACCATCCAGAGCGTCCCACAGTCGAGCGGTGCCATCCTCGCTGACCGTGGCCACCAGAGTCCCCTGCCGATTGAACGCGACATCGTTCACATCCCCCGTGTGCCCGGCCAAGGTCATCAGCACGCGCCCGGTAGACAGATCCCAGATCTTCGCCGTGGCATCACCGCTGGCCGTCGCCAGTCGGGTTCCATTGGGATGAACCGCAACCGACTTGATGTCGCCGGTGTGTCCTTTGAGTGGCAACTCGGCTCTGTGCCGCAACTGGTTCCAGAAGTGCCACTCAAAGCCCCGCAGGTCTTCTCCGCCCGTACTGGCAGCTTCAGTCTGCCGCAGACGTTCCTCCAGGTGATTGATATCCGCCTTCTCCCAGTCGCGCTGGGCGAGATTGATTTGTGAAGCGTAATAGTTTCGAAAAGCGCGCCGCGATTCTGCCGCGAGGCGTTCGTTGGAAGCGGAAACCACGACCAGCATGATTCCCAAACCTACCAGAGTCGCAAAGACCAGAGCCGCAGACGTTGCAGCCAGCGTCTGATGCCGTCGCACCGCACGCCGCAAGCGGGTCGTCCAGACTTCCGGATAGGCCTTCACCGGCTCATCCGCGAGCCAACGTTCCAGTTCGACCGCCAGGGCTCTCGCAGACCGGTAGCGATCAACCGCTGCCAGAGACATGGCTTTCAGGCACACGGCTTCTAAAGGGCGCGGCGTTTCCGGATTGATGCTGCTCGGCTTAGGGAACTGACCAGTTCGCGCCCGCTGAAGTAGTTCAGCCAATCCTAGACGCTCTGACGATTCCTCGGTGCGGGCTCCAATCGGCGGCACTCCCGTCATGAGTTGAAACAACGTTGCCCCGAGGCTGTAGATATCGGTCGCCGGGCCAAGATCATCCAGTTGTCCGGAAGCCTGTTCGGGGCTCATGAAAGCTGGCGTGCCGATTGCCTTGCCCATCATGGTGGGCGTTACGAGTTTGTCCGACGCTGGAACCAGCGGTCGCTCAGTATCGGCGGTTCCCAGTTGAGTTGACTCAGGACTGGAATGCAGATCGCGTCCGAGGACTTTGGCCAATCCCCAATCAACGACCAATGTCTCCCCGTATCGGCCCAGCATGATGTTGCCAGGCTTCAGATCGCGGTGCAGCACCCCGCGACTATGGGCATATTCAATTGCATTGCAGACGTCGATCAGGCGATTGATCAGCGCTCGAAACTCAAGATCGCTGACATAAGGCGTACGCGTCGAGTTCTTCCGCTTGCTGACGTTGTTGGGGGCATGAATCGCAGACCCTGAGGAATTGGGATCGGTATCGTGGCCATGAGGAGACAACGCCGGTGGACTCGACGAACTCGCTGGCACAAGGCGACCTCGATGCTCATGAAACCTCTTGATGGCATCGTGCAGACTGTCTCCGCGAATGAACCTCATCGCGTAATAGGGACGTCCATCTGAGAACGCTCCCAACGCGTACACGGGAACAATTCCGGGATGTTCGAGACCTCCCGTGACCTCCGCTTCGAGCACGAAACGACTCTGGGCATTTGCGTCTTTGGCGAACGCACGTTTGACCTCTTTGAACGCCACTTCGCGTTTCAATTCAGTATCCAGCGCAACTGAAACCGTCCCCAAACCGCCCTCGGCATGTGGGCGCAGAACCTGAAAACGTCCCTGCTGGCGATGGCTTTCCAACTGAGTGGCTTCGATCACCGTTTCGGGACCGTGATCGTCAGCGCCGGCTTGTTGAACAGGCAGGCAGGCGCGAATGTCAGGGTCTGCCAACTGGCTCAATTGATTGAGTACACTTGAGTCGAGGCAGAGTAACTCAACCACCTCACGCGCTGCTCCCTGGTGCTCGGCAAGCTGCACATCGACCAGACGCGTCAGGAGATCCCGCCGTTCTGGCGACAGCAATCGTTGTTCAACGAGCAGTTCACCCAGAGGCCGCGACTTGTCCGCGCTCCAGCTCCTCAGTCTGTCGACGAGATCTCGCGCTGTAACACATCCCAGCCGCGACGCCAGAATGCCCAGCAAGACCTCGCGTTCTCCAACAGAAGCCATGAGGAGCCCCCTACGACGCGCCCGGACGAACCAGAGATTTCTTTTTCGCGAATGCTATTGTCAGTTTGTGCGCTAGTGCGATGGACGCTGAAATACTCCTGCAGCCCAGCATGTTACAAGTCCACGGAGATAGGCACCAAGGAACCGGGATGGAACTCAGCACTTGGAGCGAACCTGACAAAACAATGTTTTCGCAACTTTGGTGAAGGTTCTCGTGCGATGCCGTTTGAGAATGGTTTGGTGCTGTGGCTAAGCTGTTTGGGCCAAGTCATCTCTTTGCGCTCAAGGGCAGTCAGATGGAAGTTCAGCTTCGAGTTAAGACTGAGGGCAAGCCGGATCAAAAGGTCACCATCAGCAAGAACGTGACCGTCGGGCGCAGCAAGACGTGTCAGTTCCGCGTGATGTCGAACGACGTCAGTCGCGAGCACTGTCAGTTCATCCTGGGCGAAGGATCGCTGGCAGTCCGGGATCTGGGCAGCGCGAATGGGACTCAAGTCAACGGCCAGACGATTCCGCCTCAGACGGACTTTCCTGTGCCTTCGGGCGGCATGGTCGACATCGGGCCGCTGAAGTTTGTGGTGAAATATCAGTCCGCCCAGGCAGCTCCCGCCGCCGAAGATTCTGCCCCACCGTCGGTGGAGCCTGTTCCGGACACCATCATTGAGTCACGTCGACCTGCAGCGGCTGAAAAGACGGAGGCACCGAAGCCAGCCGCTCAACCCAAACCGGCGAAGGCAGCTCAGAAGCCTGCTAAGCCTGACCCGGCCGTTGTGCCCGAGCCAGCAGCCGAGGCTGATGAACCTCAATGGCCCAGCTTCGGTGACGATGCCGATGAAGGTCCCACCGTTGCCAGGACTCCAGTGGCAGCTCCAGCGGAATCGAAGAGCGATTTTTCGTTAGAAGACCTGAACGTCGAATCCGCGCCCGACACACTCCTCGAAATGCCCAAGAAGGCCGCCGAGCCGAAGCAGGCGGCAGAACCACCAGCGGCTCCCGCAGTCGCTGCGAAACCTGCGGAACCGGTGGCTGAAGCTCCCGCCGCGACCGCAGCAGCTACTGAAGAGTTGCCCGGCTTTTTTGGAGGATCGGAAGATGGTCCCGGCTTCTCGTTTGATTTCGAAGAAGCCGCCGAGTCCGCGCCGACGGCAGACGCTTCGGCCATTCCCGCTCCGGTTGAACCTACGGCAACTCAACCAACGGCGGAGAAGCCCGGCAAGTTGAAGTCTCTGTTCGGCCTGTTTGCGAAGGGCAAGAAGGAGGCTGCGTCGCCCGCTCCAAAGGCGGAAGCACCAGCACCAGAAGTCGAAACACCTGCAACGCCGGCGGCAACTGATTCGGAGGAAGCGGCATGGTTCAGCGGCGGGGGTAATGACGCTGGCGATGTGCCCTACTTCCTGTCACAAGTGACAGAGACCGTTGTCGAGCCGGTCTCCCCTGTGGCGGCGCCTGCGCCCAAAGCGGAGGCTCCGAAAGCAGCGAGTGCTGCACCGGCGAAAGCCAAAGCGAAACCCGCCGGCGCCGCCGAGAAGAAAGCGGCTCCAAAACCGGCTCCTGCCGCAGCACCCGCACCGGCGGAAGAACCAGCGGCATTCCCCTTCGGTGGCGAGGTCGCTGGCGGCGAAGAGTCAGCGAATCCAGAATTCGCTGACTTCCTGAATCAACTCGGTAAATAGGCCCGGTCGTCGGGCGGAGCTGTCACTTGAGTTTCACGCCTTCATTGCTGTCCTGGTCGTTTGGCACTCATCGGTTGGAACTGGGACGTTTGCCCTTGCTGATGGGCATCGTCAACGTGACGCCCGACAGCTTTTCCGACGGCGGTAAGTTCCTGAATCGCGATGCCGCAGTTCAACACGCGCTGCAACTCGCCGCAGACGGAGCCGACATTCTGGATATCGGCGGCGAGTCCACCCGCCCCGGTGCTGCAATTGTGTCCGTTGACGAAGAACTGCAACGAGTCGTTCCGGTCATCGAGAGGTTGCGGTCTCAAACGGACAAGCTGATTTCGATCGACACCACCAAAGCCGCTGTTGCCAGACAAGCGCTGGCGGCCGGTGCGGACATCGTCAACGACATCTCCGGGCTGACCTTCGATGCGGAGATGATTCCCGTGTGTGCGGCGTCCGATTGCGGAATCATCGCCATGCACATTCAGGGCACTCCGAAAACCATGCAGTTGAACCCGACTTACGAAGACGTCGTGGCCGAGGTCAGCCAATTCCTGAAGGATCGGCTCGCTGCCATGCAGGCAGCTGGCATCGCTCAGGAGCGAGTCGCGTTCGATCCCGGCATTGGCTTCGGCAAGACGGCTCAACACAACGTGCAATTGCTCGCCAACGTCAACCACCTGAGATCCAGCGGACGGCCGGTGCTCATCGGACATTCACGCAAGCGGTTCATGTCGAAGGTCCTGGGGCGACCTGTCGATGAACTTTCGGCGGGCACATTAGGAGTAGCGATTGCCGTCGCGGCACAGGGGGCTGATATCATCCGGGTGCATGAGGTCCGTGAGACGCGCGACGCGTTGCTGGCCTGGCACACTATCACGCACGGTGTGCGATTGAAGGATGAATGAGCATGGCCAACTTGCCACCGCGCGAGCTGCCCGTCTTGATTGAAACGTACGAGCAAGCGTTGGCGTTCCTGCATGGACGCATCAACTACGAACGTGTTTCGACGGCGTTGTCGGCGACGGACTTCAAACTCGACCGCATGCGCCACTTGCTGGCGCTGATGGGCGATCCGCAAGAACGCATTCCTGTCGTGCACATCGCCGGGACTAAGGGCAAGGGCTCAACCGCGGTCATGATCGAGGCCGGACTGCGTGCGTCTGGCTATTGCGTCGGACTATTTACCTCGCCGCACATCGAACATTTTGAAGAACGCATCCAGGTCAACGGCGAGATGATCCCGAAGGATGCTCTGGTGCGGCACGTGGCTCGGCTTGCTCATTTCGTCGAGCGCATTGATCGGGAGCATGCCGGACTGAACCCCACGTTCTTTGAGCTGACGACGGCTCTAGGCTGGCTCTACTTCGAAGAGATGCAAACCGACATCGTCGTGCTTGAAGTGGGGCTCGGCGGTCGGTTGGATTCGACGAACGTCTGCCAACCTGAAGTGGCGGTCATCACGACGATCAGCCGCGACCACGTGAACGTGCTTGGCCATCGACTCGCGGAGATCGCCGCTGAGAAGTGCGGCATCATCAAACCGGGCATTCCGGTTGTCAGTGGCGTGCTGGCGTCGGACGCGCGATCCGTGGTCGCAGAGTTTGCGAAGACTCGAAACTCGCCGTTGAACCAACTGAGCGAACATTTTTCCTACGAGGTTCAAACCGAGGCCGCAGCATCGCACGTGACTGTTCACTGCGGAGATGAACGGCTCAAGGTGAGCTTGCCACTGCTGGGCTCGCATCAGGGGCACAATGCCGCGCTCGCGGTAACCGCGTTGCTGCAACTCCGACAACGCGGCTGGAAAATCGATGCGCAGCGAGTTGCCGAGGCGCTCTCGCACATCAGTTGGCCGGTGCGGATTGAATGCCTCAGCACCGCTCCGTATGTGATTCTGGATGCCGCTCACAACTGGGCCTCGGCTCAGGCACTGGTGCGTACCATCAACGATCTGCCTGTTCGAGGACGCCGCTACCTGATCATTGGGGGGACACTCGACAAAGACACGCCTGGGCTGTTGCGCGTCTTCCTGCAGGCGTTCGATACGATCATCGTCACGCAGTACATCTCCAATCCCCGTGCTGTGCCTTACCGCGATCTCGCCCGCACTGTCGCGTCAATGACCGCTCGAGAAGTACATGCCTTGCCGAGCCCTGTAGAAGCCTGGCACACCGCACGCAAGCTGATTTCTCCGGACGATCTGGTCTGCATTGCGGGGTCGTTCTTCCTGGCATCCGAGCTAAGACCACTGTTGCTGAGCGAGCTGAAATCAAGCGGTTTATTCAGCGATCCAGCAAAATCTTGAGGCATTCTGAGGCTTGAAAAAAGAATCTCACAGATTTGATCTATTCGTGTTTCAAGCATCTCGCTTAAACACCGCAACAATGATCTGTCAGCCTGCGCGAATTGGGAGAACGCTTTATCAGGGATGAGGCGTAGCGCGGGGCGACTCAGGGAAGGGTGGGATCATGCTTGGTTTTTCGATCCGCGGCGGTAATCGTCGCTGGGTAGCGGCGTTGTTGTTGGGCGGTTCAGTCCTGGGTTCGGTCGCTTATGCGCCGGCCGCAGATGACACTCAACTGCGCCCCATTCGTCGTCCGACGGACACGCAGGACCTGACGACTGCGGTGATTCGTTCGCGAGCGGACGAAGCGGCCCGCTCGACTGAGCTGGATGCGCAGACGAAAGCGCGCATCGCGGACCTCTATCAGAACGCGCATGCCGAGTTGCTCAACAGTGAGGAAGAGTTGCGATCTGCTCGCACCTTCCAGACGCGCACCGATCAGCAGCGACTCAGTCGTATTGCGACGGAGAAACGCGCCGAGATCGAACGCCTGAAGACGACCGAGCCCTGGCTGCCGACCTATCGCGATCAGGCGCAACTGCAAGAAGCGATCGGCGAGAAGGACGACGAACTCAAGAAGCTGAAGTTCGCGGTCAATGAGTCCGAACGAGATATCAAGCAACGCGTCACTCGGCGGAACGAGATCCTTAAGGCTCTGCCGACTGCTCGAGCACAGCTCGACGACGCCACCGAGCAACTCGACTTCTCCAATACACCGGCCGAGCATCCGCTGCTGATGCTGGCTCACAAGACAGAGTTGCGGGCTCGCAAGCGCTTCCTGGAATACCACGTCGCGCGTCTGGAGCTGGAACAGGAAACCTACGACCAGGAAGACGCCTACGACGTACCGCGTTTGAACCGGTATGTGCTGTACCGTCGACTGGAACTGGCTGAGGCCGAGAAAGCCAAGCTCGACGAACGGCATCAAAAGTACGTCAGCGATCAGTCGCGGCTGTCCCTGCTAAAGGCCAACGAAGAATTCGCACGGACCCATCCGCTGCTGAAACCGTATGCGGAGAAGAACGTCCAGCTCGCGAAGGAAACTCAAGAGCTATCCGAGCAGGTGACGGAACTCGAAGCCAACGTGAAGAAGATGAAAGTTCTTCGCGAGGAGACCGAGGAGAAATTCGCGTACGTCAAGCAGAAAGAGAAAGCCATCGGCCAGACCGGTCCGATTGGCCTGCTGTTGCGCAAGACAAAAGCGGATCTGCCCGATCTGGCTCAACTGCAACGCAACGTAGCGACTCGCCGCGAGCAGATTGACGACTTGAACTTCAAGATCCTCGGGATCGAAGACGATCTCAAGAAGTTTGTTGATATCTCCGCCATCGTTGCCCGGATTGTCGCGGAAGCGCCGGTGCTGGCCACGAGCGATGAATGGTCGACAACGCGCAATGACCCCATTGCCGAACTGCGACGCGGTGCGAAGTTCGCCATTGAACGGCAACACCAATACCTGAAGGCACTCAAGAACAAGTACAACCAGCAGTATCAGTTGTTGTGGGAGCTGGATGCCCACGAGCGTGAAGTCGTCAACACGACCTCCAAGTTCGCGAGCTACATCGACGAGCGAGTCCTGTGGATTCGCAGCGGTCGCCTGCTGGGACCATGGGATCTCGAACACGCGTCGAAGCAAGAGCTCGCGATGTTCGTGCCCGCCAACTGGGCGGGTGTCTTCAAGGCCTTGCACGCCGACTTCCGCCGCAGCCCCGAGATCACACTCGTCGCACTGCTAGTGTTCTTCTCAATGCTGCGGATGAACCGGATTGTGTCCCGGCATCTGGCTGAGATCAGCAGCGAAGCCGCCAAGCCAACCTGCACGGATCTGTGGCTGACGGCTCAAGTGCTTGGCCTGTCGGTCGTGCGATCCTTCGTGTTCCCGGTGGTGCCAGCGTTCTTTGGCTGGCGACTGCTGCAAGCGACTTCCGCCAGCACTTTCCCGATCACAGTGGCACAAGGCCTGTTGACCATCGCCATCGTCGGATGGCCGATGCGACTGGTCTCCTTGCTCTGCAAACACGATGGTCTCGCCGAAGCACACCTGCAATGGTCTCACCATGCGTGTGACCTGGTTCGTCGCCACATGCGCTGGCTGATGGGTGCGGGACTAACGCTGGTCTTCGTCGGCGTGATTCTCGACAGGACCAGCCACGATGCCGATTACTCAGCAATTGAACGCATGCTCTTCATTGGCGGCATGCTCGTGACTGCGGGCTTCTTCCGTCGGCTCTTCAAGCCGGAAACGGGAGTTCTGAAAGACGACGAACAGACCGACAACGACGCGGAACCATCCTGGAATCTGCGAGTTCGTCAGGCTTGGTACTACGCCGCTCAGGCTGTTCCGGTCACGCTCGCCGTGATGTCGGTCCTGGGTTACGACTACACAGCGCGTCAGCTGAGTTGGAAGTTGATGACAACCAGCTGGCTCGCTTTCGGACTGGTGATCATCGCTGGCGTGATGATGCGGCAGGTCACTATTCGCCATCGCAAGCTGACCTACCAACTGACGGGCGCGTTCCCGGTTACGGGAACGTTCGGCAACGACGATACCGCCCGGCTGTATTACAGCAGCTCGACGGAATCCAACTTCGCACCGCGTGTCGCAGCGGAAGCAACTTCGCTTAACCGCATGCTGCATCAGACGACGAAACTGATTCGCACGATGGCTGTCGTGGGCTTCATGGCCGGCTGCTGGATGGTCTGGAGCGACGTCATTCCGGCACTCAAGATCTTCGATCAATGGCCGTTGTGGATGGTCGAAACAACGCAGATCGACGACGCTGGCAAGTCCATCATCGTCAACGAACCTGTGACGATCCCGAACGTGGTGATGGCAATCATCCTCGCGACTTGCACCTGGGTCGCCGTTCGCAACCTGTCCGGTTTGCTGAACTTCACGCTGCTCGAAAAACTGCCAATCGACAAGGCCAGCCGCTATGCCGTGAACGCTCTCGCGAGCTACGCGGTGATGGTGTTGGGCACAATGGCCGTGTTCGGAACGCTCGGCGTGAGCTGGTCCAAAGTGCAATGGCTGGTAACCGCCCTCACCTTTGGTCTGGCGTTCGGCTTGCAGGAAGTATTCGCCAACTTTGTCTCGGGCATCATCATCCTGTTTGAACGTCCGTTGCGGATCGGTGATGTGGTGACGATTGGCGATGTCTCAGGCACCGTCAGCCAGATTCGTATGCGAGCCACGACGATCACCAACGGTGACCGTCAGGAATTCATTGTTCCCAACAAGGAATTCATTACTGGCCGCCTGCTGAATTGGACGCTGTCTGACGAAGTGAATCGCATTATCCTGAATGTAGGTGTGGCTTACGGGTCTGACGTGGACAAGGTTCGCAACTTGATCCTGCAAGTCGCGAGTCGCCATATCCACCTGCTCCGTG
The DNA here is from genome assembly GCA_021732995.1 of Planctomycetaceae bacterium. Classification (GTDB taxonomy): domain Bacteria; phylum Planctomycetota; class Planctomycetia; order Planctomycetales; family Planctomycetaceae; genus AM-0621. The sequence continues at coordinate 24,322 of JAKFWA010000024.1, forward strand.
ATCCCGAGCCGACTGTCACCTTCGAAAGCTTCGGCGACAGCTCGTTGCTGTTCACTCTGCGAGCGTTCCTACCGACCATGGAACATCGCCGACAAACTTCGAGCGACCTGCATACGCAGATCTACAAAGCACTCAACGAGCACGGCATCGAGATGGCCTTCCCGCAGCAGGATATCCATATCAAGACCCTGCCGCCGGAGCTGACTCGAGCATTCAGCGCTACGACTCCTCAGCAAGGTAAGCAGGAACCGCCGAAACCCGGCACTCCGATCAGCCGCGTGGCGTAGGACTGGCATGCCAAGTGCTCCGGACATCTTGTCCGGCTGTCGAACAGGATTGTCCGACCTACGAAACAGTTGAAACCGAAACTCAGAACCTCGCACGATCATCACGATCTGCGAGGTTCTTTTATTTCGCGGGTGCGCACGACGCGGGCTCGGCCGGTACCTGCGCTCCCGTGCCAGTGCTCCGAGCCCTGCCGATCTGCGCCTCGAGCAGTTTGTGGCGACGCACCTTGCGGACAACGAAACGCAATCCATCGCGCTCAAAGATATCCGCTCCGCGCGGCGGGCGACCGAGTTGAGCGATCACCCACTCGTTGAGGTTGCGTGCAGCACCCATCTCTGATTCAACCGAGGGCAGTGTTAAGCCGGTTGCCTCGTGCAGCTTGGACAGCGAGATTCCGCCGCCCACGATCCATGCCGCGCCCGCAGAAATCACTTGAGCAGGCAGGCGGTCGTACTCGTCCTGAATGTCTCCGATCAGTTCCTCGACGATGTCCTCAACGGTGATCATGCCGACGATCTGGCGCTGCTCGTCACGCACCAGAGCGATGTGCGTATGATTGTGAGCCATCAGCTCCAGACACGCCGCCAGGGACAGGTTGTCAGCCATTGACGGCAATGTTCGCAGTACGCCACGCAACGATGGTTCATCAGGATTCAATCGCAGTTCCGCGACGACATCCTTGAAGTTCACGTAGCCAATGATCGATTGCGGATCGTGCTCGCGTTCGCAGACGGGATATCGCGTGTGCATGTCGAGATGCGCTTTGATCAGCGCGTCCAGCATGGAACTGTCCGCCGAGAGCATCGCAATGTGCTCAGCCGGCAGCATGATCTCATTCACCTTCCGGCTCGAGAGTCGCACGGCCTGCAGAATGATGCCCTCTTCACGTCCGCCGATAAGTCGCGATGTCCGAGCCAGCGCGGCGATGGCTCGCAGTTCCTGCAGCTCGGCTTCTTCGTCTTTATGCTGTCCCGGAACTTTGGGCTGCCAGCGTTCGCTCCAGCTCATAATGGACATGACGGCCGCTTCCAACAGCCAGACAGCGGGCCAGACACTGGATGAGAACAAACGCATGGGCGGCGATAGCTTGAGGCACACCCATTCTTTGTTGCGTAGAGCAAACACCTTCGGAATCAGCTCACCAAAGACGATGGTGACGATGCTCAACGGCACGACCACGATCCCGATGGCCATGACGTCCGCGGCCATCGGAGGCAGACCGAGAGTTTCGAAATAGGGCGACAGACTCTCTTCGGCACCTGCACCACCTGTGGCAGCAGCGATAGCGCCCACCAGCGTGATGCCCAATTGGACGACGGCCAGACTGGCCTCCATGTTCTGCTTCATCCAGCGTGCAGCGGATGCGCCGCGGCGATGCTCATCGGCCAGCAATTGCAAGCGGGCCAATGTGACTGACGCCAACGCAATCTCGTAAGCGGCGAAGACCGCGTTCACGGCCACCATCGCGGCAATTACGACCCATTCAATTCCAAACACAGTTGAATCCTTAGTCCGTGCCGCATTCATGTCTGCGAATGCAACAACTTCTGGCTAATAGATTCAAGCAGCGCGCAAAGGTTCGCTCCAGCTAACTCCGTAATGTTCATGCAGGAGAACGGAAAAGGGTCAGCAGGCCCCTGCAATATCCAGGCACGTGAATGACTGGAGCGGCTAATTGCAGGAAGCCTGCGACTCTCACGTCACTTCACTAAACGGGGTGAGGTGTAGACGCCATCGCTCATATTATTGCCGGATCGCCAGGCTTCGGTGCCGGTTGCGCCGCAAACGCTGTAGCGGGAATAGATTGCCGGCTGCAGTTTGAGAAAACGAATCGGGCCAGTGAGGTTCACATCAGTCACCACCACCGCGCCCCAGCCCACAAACTTGAACGTATGCGAAGCTCCGAGCGCGTCGGTCACTTTCTGCACGGTTCCTGGCAGGGTGGCATACAGTGGCAAAATACGCGGCTGGCCGATGATGCTGCGTAACGAGGCTTCGCATTCATCAGGAAGTTCAAAGAACCCTTTCGCTTCGAACGGCAGCCAGACGCGCTGATCGCTGGTGGTGCTCAAGGATTGAATATCGCTCTGCGACAAGCCGTTTATGATGATCTGATTCAACAGAGCGGCGTTGGGGGTGGATCGGCTCGACCGGGGGATGTCGAGCGTCACCACCGTGCTGGGGACTCTTTCAACTGTCGATAGCAACTGACCAAGGAGGCCAGTCTTCTTGACGATTCGTAACTGATCCGCGAGTAGTAACACTTCCCAGATGCCATCCGGCTCCTGGGTCACAGTCGTCATGCCGCGTTGCCACTTGGCGTCGTCGAGCACATGAATGGGCGACCCTAATAGATCGACTGGCAGTGATTGCGTCAGTCCGCCCAGTAAACCGAGCAACGACGTGCCACCGAGGAGTTGATCCAGAGACAGTAAGTCGACATCAATGCCGAGCGGCGTGAGATCCAGTGCATTGACTTCGCCATTCGTGAAGCGGATCGCGTTCCAGATGGTGATATCCATCGCCAGCGGCAGCACCTTGTCTCCGGTCGCAACGCCATAGCCACGCAGCACAGTCGCCGAAGATCGCGCCGCAATGCGCGTATTGCTGGTCCCGAGCGCCGGTGCGAAGAAGAGTTTCAGACAACCGTTCGTCTGCTCGTCCAGGCGGACCGTCGCTTGCACGGAGTTCACGAATCCCTGATCTGAAGTCCGCAACTGCAACATTTCCAGCAGCGAATCGACCTGATCGATCGTGCTGGGTGGACCAAGCATGATGCCTCCATCATCGATCGAGAACCGCAGGTCGTCTCTCAGCAGCGACGGATTGGTCACGTCAGCCACGCGATTCTTTGCGGCCAGTTGCTGAGCCGACGTGATCGCGGGTTCCAAGTCTTGTTCAGGGAGCACCGGCTTATAGATCGGCAACGCGAGCGGCAACTTGATCGCCGTTTGAGGATGCGGATCCGGGTACAGTTCCTGCGCCGCGGCCAATGCCGCTGCGTCAGCGGAATTCTGAGCAGCAGCCTTCGACACGGCGATATGGCCGATGTCGACAGACAGCGCAAGGAACGCAACGACAAGACACAGGCAGAGTGCGGCCAGTACAACCACAGCTCCGCAGGGATGTGCATGAGCTCTGTGGGGGAAACGAGAGCTTTGCATGGGATTATCTCCCGCAGTAAACGCGACACGACGCATTCGGAACACACCAACTAGAGCACATATTTAAAAGTACACTAGTGATATCGCGTCAATATCCAGGCGGCAATCCGCAGAACGGTCCGGCGGCGCCGACCTTGCGGGATGCGCGGTTCCGCCGTGCGGGGATTTCGCTCAGCGGACGCAAGATTCAGCGATTTCCCCGCAGTCCATCGCGTCGCCGTAGCGGGCCTGTATCCTGCGTGTACAGCGGCGAGATCACTAGCCGCGATTCTTCTCAGAGTTCATCAAACAACTGGACGTCACGGCATGAAGCTGGGTGTACTGGCCAACTCGACAAGCTGGTATTGGCATGAATTGGAACGCGTCGCCGTCGCACGCGGCCATCAATGTCAGCGATATGAGTTCGGTCTGTTGCACGCGCGTTGCGGGTTCGAGTCTGGCAATGTTGAACAAGCAGAATTGTCTCTGAGCCAACTGGATACGCTGGTCATTCGGACGATGCCGCCGGGAACTCTGGAACAAGTTGTCTTCCGCATGGACGCGTTGGCGCAACTACAGCGGGATGGTGTCGACATCATTAACCCGCCGAAGTCGATTGAATGCGCGACTGACAAGTACCTGACGACGGCCAGACTGGAAGCGGCTGGCCTGCCGGTGCCGCGCACCATCGTCTGTCAGGAAACAGAGTCCGCGATGGCGGCTTTTGAAGCACTTGGCGGCGATGTGGTCATCAAGCCGATCTTTGGCGCCGAAGGTCGGGGCATCTGCCGAGTCAGTGATCCAGATCTCGCCTTTCGTACGTTCCGCACGCTCGAACGCACCGGTGCGGTCATCTACGCGCAGAAGTTCATTCCTCATGCGGGCTTTGATGTCCGCGTGCTAGTGCTCAGAGGGCGGGTGCTCGGCGGCATGAAGCGTTTCGGTGCCGATGGTGACTTCCGCACAAACTGTTCGCGGAACGGTCGCGGCGAGGCTTATCAGCCATCCAACACGGAATGCGAGTGGGCTCTGCGTGCGGCAGACGCGTGCGGTGCGGTCATCGCCGGGATTGACCTGCTCTACGATGCGGCTGGTCGCGGCTATGTCATCGAGGTCAATGCGGTACCCGGCTGGCAGGCATTCAATCGCGCCAACCGAGTGAACATTGCTGAGGCCCTGATTGAGGATCTCGAACAGCATGTCGACACTACCAGATCCAGCGCCGCACGCGCCTGAGGACGAGCTACTGGCAGATGGTGTTGAACTGCCGGTCGCCCGCGTCGCCCAATCCTGGCACGATGAACTTGCGATCGTTCAGGCACTCGTCGATCGACCCGACAAAGATCTCAACTTCTGGATCGTGCTTCGTCACCAGCGCAAGCCCTTCTGGCGCCGAGATCAGGGAGATCACCTTGATGTGCGGAACAGACCAGCGTCGCAGTACTTCAATGGCAGCCACAGCAGAACCGCCGGTAGCGAGCATGGGGTCCAACACAATGGCGACATCGACGGGATTGGACTTCGGCAGCTTCTGGTAGTACTCGACGGGCTCTGCGGTGGCCTCATCGCGATAGATGCCCAGATGCCAGACCTCGGCGGTGGGAATCAAGTCCAGTAACGGATCAACTAGCCCCAATCCGGCCCGCAGAATCGGCACCAGTCCGATCCGCTGAGACAGTTGCCGTCCGACGGTCTGCTTCAGCGGTGTGGTAACCGTCAGATCTTTAGTAGCGAGCCCCGCAGTGGCTGGCCCTGCGAGCAGCATGGCCAGTCGACGAACGATCGCGCGAAACTCAACCGGGGTCGTGCTGACGTCTCGCAAACGGGCGAGGTGATGCTGAACAAGCGGGTGATCGACAACATGGATGCGATCAGAAATCGACATGCGGGGCTCCTTGCCGGTGCATTCTGGTGACTGCGCAAATCCGAGCGTGCGGCATCTCAGCACAGCCGTCGCGTGAAAACCATCGATCTCGCTCAGAAGTCCGTCGCGGTAGAACGGAGTTGGTCGAAACCGCGCGGCGACTTACAACTCGGTCCTGTGAGTTTGATCGATTCGAGTCCCGGAACTTTGCATGACAGCGACATCCCTGATTTCTGCACGGCACATCGACATGCAGTTCGATGGCCAGCCACACGTGCTGAGAGATCTGAATGTCGAGATCGAGGCCGGGGCGTTCGTGTCGATCGTTGGCCCATCAGGATGTGGTAAGTCGACGTTCTTGCGGCTGGTCGCGGGCCTGCGTCAACAGACCGCCGGCACATTATTAATTGAGAATCAGGCGCCGGACGTCGCGGATCAGAAGCGCGCGTTCGTCTTTCAGGATCCCAACCTGTTGCCGTGGCGCACGGTCGCCAGCAACGTGTTGCTGCCGCTGGAACTCAATGGCGAAGCCCACCGCGACCAGCGCAAGCAGACTGCGGCACACGTTGCGACCACCTTGCGACTGGTCGGACTTTCCGAGGACGACTCACAAAAACGGCCGCGGCAACTTTCCGGCGGCATGCGGATGCGCGTTTCGCTGGCACGGGCGCTGGTCACGAATCCAGACATCATGTTATTGGATGAGCCGTTCGCGGCGCTGGATGACATCCTGCGACAACAACTTAATGAAGAGCTGCAGCGCATCTGGTGGGAGAAACGCTGGACGGGCCTGTTCGTCACGCACAATGTTTCGGAAGCTGTGTTCCTCAGTCAGCGAGTGCTGGTCATGAGCCGCTGGCCGGGCACGTTCCTGTCGGACATCACTGTCCCGTTTGCCTTTCCGCGAACTGCAGAACTGCGGGCTGAGCCTGAGTTCGCGCGACTCTGCGGACAGGTGAGCCAGCAACTGCGTCGAGCTGCGGGGATCGCGTCATGAAGCTCCGCACGCTCGTTACTCGCGTCCTCCCGCCTCTGCTCACACTGCTGATGGTAGTCGTGGTATGGGACGTTGCTGTTCGCTGGTTTCAGATCAAGCCGTTTCTGTTGCCGAGCCCAGCAGCCGTCGCGCAGGCCGCATGGAAGAAAAAACTCGTTTTGGGACAGGCGACAGCGGTCACGGCTCTCGGCGCCATCTGCGGGTTCGCATCCAGCCTGCTGGTCGGAACCGCGATCGCGTTCATGTTTTCGCAGTCGCGAGCCATCCGCGCGAGCGGCTATCCCTACGCGATCTTTCTGCAGACCGTACCGGTTGTGGCGATTGCGCCGTTGATCGTGAACTGGTTCGGTAACGGACTGCAGAGCGTCATGCTAGTCGCGTTCATCGTCAGTTTGTTCCCTGTCATTACAAACGCGACGACCGGCATGCTCGCAGTCGATCCCGACCTGCTCGATCTCTTTCGACTGCATCACGCGAGTCGCTGGCAGCAGTGGATCAAATTGCGTCTGCCGAACGCCGTGCCGCACATCCTGACCGGGGCTCGAACGGCGAGCGGCCTGTCCGTGATCGGTTCGATCGTCGGCGAGTTCTTTGTGGGCTATGGCAATGAGTGGGTTGGCTTGGGTTATCTCATCAGTTCGAGTCAGGGACAGTTGAAGACGTCAGAACTGCTGGCCGCCGTGTTTGCATCAACTCTGCTGGGCCTGGTGATCTTTGGCTCAATGAATCTGCTGAGCCGCACGGTGCTGAGCCGCTGGTACGAATCCAACGACTCGCTGTGAGCGTAAACACTCTGCGAACTGCGCGGAGCTTGTCGCAGATTGCCGCAACGGTCATGCGCTGCCGTCTTGATGTAACGGATGTAGGTGCGACCTCGGCAAATCGTGACGGTCAACGAAGGATGAGAAGCAATTCCGGTTGGTCAAATTGGCGATAGAAGAGAAGGCAAACGCATTCACGAGCCTCGCCTGATCGCAATGGATTGAGTGGTTCCAATCGACGCAACGATTGCAGCGATACCGCAAGCAGAACCGCAATGCGACAAAGGCTGAGGCATGCCGTCCCGCTGTGTTACTTCTCTGATCGTCGGCTCTTGCCGCGATACGTCGCTGCGAAGCCGCTCTCAACGCGATTCACCGACTCATAGCTTCTGGAGGTGCAGCCTTGTCGAACAAAGATCGCTATTCATCGTCTGCGGGGGTCGAATCCGCCGCGTCACTGCGATGGAGTGCAATCGTCGTCTGTTTCACGATTGGTCTTGTCGCTGTTGAATTCATGATTCGTCGGCCCATGATGCGCGAAATGGCATTGCTGCGATCGAACATCAACAGCATGCAGCGCGACATGGAAAGTCTGGTTGGCGTCCACAACCAGGCGTGGGAAACCAACAACCTGCTGAGCAGCTTGAAGGCTCAGTACCGTCAGATCGAAGACGGCCGTGCGAGCATTGAGTCCATCAAACGGCTCACTGAAGAACTCGAAACGGAAACCTCAAAGCTCTCGAAGGCCTTCGCGTCACTCGATCAACTCATCAACATCAAGAATCGCGTGTTGAAGCAGTCGGAAACCAATCCGATGGCCCAAACCAATCTTGATCAGATGGTCTCTCTGCAAGAGCGCATCTCGAACAACAGCGAAGGTACTCAGCATGCCTTCGTGGCAGTCAATGGCCTGCTGCGTTTGCGAGACACTGCGAAGGTCGAAATCGAAAGTGTTGATTCGGCGATCACGTCCGTGCGTCAGCTCGGCGAGCTGAAACGCGAAGTCATTGAGAAGGGTGATTCCGTCGTGACGGCTCGTGAGCAACTGTCCGATTTGGTGGCCCTTAAGAACGACCTGTACGAAGAAGCCAGCAACATTCCTGAAGCGCGTAAGGTTGCGGATGATCTGCTCTCTCTGAAGAACGAGATGCGTTCCAAGGCTGCGGTGCAGCAGGCTGAGCAGTTGATCGCTCTGCGAAATACGCTGTCCTCAATCGATTCGACATCCGCGAAGTCCAACCTGGAGCAACTGGTCGGACTGCAGGACACGTTGAACTCGCAGACCAAGCAGGTTTCCGAAGCCGTGCAGACTCTGGAACTGCTGACGGATCTCGGCGATCAGTTGAAAGAGCAGGTCGATGCGACCAGTTCAATGCGTAAGAGTCTGATGGAAATCGTGCTGCTCGAGAGTACGGTCCATCGAGTTGCCCGCGTGCTCGAACCGCTAACTCAGCTCGGCAATCTTCGCCGACTGAGCGATGAGGACCTGCGTGAAGCAGCTCGCACCGTGATTGATTCCCGTCAGTCCCGCGTTGCTCGTCGTCCGGTCGAAGGCCGTGTTGAACAACGCGATGGTGATTCTCTTAAGCTCAACAACCTCCGCCTCTTCCCGGACGAGCCGAGCAAAGACGTCCCGGTGCCAATGCCGCCGAGCGAAGATATCGGTCAACTGATTGATGGCCTGCAGAAGTAACCTGCTGATGGCGTACTTTGAAGATTGACAACAACGACGAACCTCTCTGCTGATAGACCTCTGTGTTACCACTACTGATTGACCTGCTCTGACTAATCCCCTCTGAAGTTCTTCATCATGTCTCCCGAGCACGGGACGAACGGCGAGATCGGTTCACCGACCTCGCCGTTTTCGTTTTCACACCATCAAGCTGAAGAATTCTGTGATCCGTGCACCTCGTCCAGAGAGCTGACTGGCAGACAATTTCCCGCAGAGGGGCAGAGGTTAGGAGAGCAAAAGCCAGTAGCAGTGCCGCGACCGCGAGGGAGCGGCTTCCAGAATCGCGGCCAGAGCCGCTCCGTCACAGTCGCGGTACTGACTGGTCCTCCTTCTCTGCGGAGAATGCGAATGAGGACCAGACGCGGAACTTAAGCCTCACTAAAACAAAACGCCCGATGATTAACCCACCGGGCGTTCTGAATTAACAGCTCAAACAAGCAGAGGCTTACAGCAGCGATTTGACTCGCGCCAGGAACTCCTTGTTGGTCGGGAACTTCTCCAGCGTGCGCGTGAGATGTTCCATCGCTTCGATCGGGCTCAGCGAGATCAGGCTGCGACGCAGCATGGTCACGCTTTCGAGGATCTCGGGCGCGAAGAGCTTTTCTTCGTGCCGAGTGCCCGAACGGGTGATGTCGATGGCTGGCCAGATTCGCCGGTCGGCGAGGTCACGGCTCAGCACGAGTTCCATGTTTCCAGTGCCCTTGAACTCCTGGAAGATGACTTCGTCCATCTTGCTGCCAGTATCAATCAGGGCGGTCGCCACAATGGTGAGCGAACCACCTTCATCGAACTGACGCGCGGTGCCGAACAACTTCTTGGGAATGTCGAGTGCCTTCACGTGCAAACCACCACTCATCGTGCGTGTCTCGTGAGCACCGCCACCGCCACTCCACTTGTTGAAGGCCCGGGCCATACGGGTGATCGAGTCCATCAGAATGAAGACATCCTGACCGGTCTCGGCCAGTCGCTTACCGCGTTCGATAATGAGCTGGCTCATCCGAACGTGGCTTTCGACTTCGCGGTCCATCGACGACGCGATGACTTCGCCTTTGACCTTGCGACGCATTTCAGTCACTTCTTCCGGACGCTCATCAATGAGCAGCACCATCAGGTGCATTTCCGGATGGTTGTGACTGACCGAGTCAGCAATGTCCTGCAGCAGCATGGTCTTGCCGGTACGCGGAGGAGCAACCAGCAACGCTCGCTGTCCCTTGCCCACCGGAGTGACCAGGTCCATCACACGCATGGTGAGAGGACGTGATGTAGTCTCCAGCTTGATCTGACGGAACGGCGTGATGGCCGTCAGTTCGTCGAAGCTTTTGATCTTTGCGTAGTCTTCGGGACTCCGACTTTCAATCTGCAGGATCTCACGAACGCGCGGTCCCTGATTACGTACACCGGAACCCACTTCAGCGCGAAGCAGTACGCCTTCACGCAAAAAGTTCTTCTCGATGAACGAACTGGGAACGAACGGATCGCTCTCCTGAGCCAGGTAGTTCTTCTTCGGATCGCGGAGGAAGCCGTAGCCCTTGGGATGCAGTTCCAGCACGCCGTCAATCACGCCTTCAATAACTTCAGTGCTCGGCGCGACGCTGCGAACGCGCTGCTGTGGCCGTTGTCGGCGGTTCTGCGGAGGGCCAGACATCTGGTTACGACCGCCACCTGGCATGGGACCTCGACGATCGCCGCGGCGTCCACGGAAGTTCCCGCCGCCCTGATAGCCCTGACCGCCACCGCCCTGATAGCCCGGACCGCCGCCGCCTTGGTAGCCTTGTCCGCCACCGCCCTGATAGCCCGGACCACCACCACCCTGGTAGCCTTGGCCACCCTGATAGCCGGCTTGCCCGCCGCCGCCTTGGTAACCCTGACCGCCGGCGTAGCCGCCACCAAAGTCACCTTCGCCACCACGACGGCGACGACGACGACGACGACGACGTCTTGGACCGAATTCACCTTCCCCGCCGTCTGGTCCTTCACCACCACCGTCCGGCCCTTCGCCGTCTGGTCCCTCGCCATCGAAGAACTCGCCGCCAGCGTCGGGGCCGAAATCATCGCCACCCGCGACCTGGAAATCTCGAGCTTCACTCAAGACGTCGTCATTCGCGTGGGAGCCAACGTCATCCTGATCGAAGCGTTCGACGCGTTCCTCAGGGTTGTAGTTGCGATCACGAAGGCTGTTGCGACCGCGACCTCGTGGATTGCGACCACGCGGACCGCGCCCCCGTGGGGTGCCCTCGGCGTCTGCTGACGGCTGCGGTTCGGAAGCACCTTCCGATTCGTAGTCATCGTTGAAGCTTGGTGCCGGGGTGAAGCTTGGTGCTGGCTCGCGGCGACGTTCGTCCGGAGCTTCAGCAGCGGGTTCACGACGTCGACTGGGGCGTTCGTCCGAAGCCTCGGCAGCTGGTTCGCGACGTCGACTGGGGCGTTCGTCCGAAGCCTCGGCAGCTGGTTCGCGACGTCGACTCGGACGTTCATCCGAAGCCTCGGCCACAGGTTCGCGACGTCGGCTAGGACGCGCGGGAGGAGCTTCGGGCTCTTCGGGAAAGCTGACTTCGGCATCCACAGGAGCAGCAGCTTCATCGGCTGTCGCGCGACGGCGCCGCGTAGTAGCAGCAGCGGCCTTCTTACGTCGCGGCTTGGGAGCCTCAGCCTCATCATTTTCTTCGAAGATGACATCCAGCGCATCATCTGAGGAAGCCTTTTCGACCGGCTCCAGGTCATCTTTTTTGGTGCGACGCCGAACTCGGGGAGTCCGGGACGACTCTGGCTTATTTACCGCCATAGAAACTTTCCAGCAGTTCAAGATAACAGGTGTCAGACCACAGAGCTGACAATCCAGGTGCGTGCCCACACGAGGAACGCGCTGCGACGAGAGCGGTCACCGAAGCCGCTTCTTCGACGCAAAGGAACACATTGCGACGGTTCAAAATTTCGTTGGTCTCTGAGTCCAGACGTCACCCACGAATTTGCAACACACGCTGTCTGGCGGGACCACTGAAGGACCAGCCTTAGACACGGAAACAATCGCCAAAACTTCCACCTAACGAGCAACACAGCTGTTGATCACTAGCTGACAAGCGGCGCCAACAAGAACACTCTTCAGAGTATTCACGAACAGAGTTCCCAAGACTGAAGAACTATCGCCAAGCGAGCTGACCGTCAAAAAGAGCGGCCTGAAGCGGGGTTGGCAGATGCGTTTGCCTGGGAAAGCCAACCGTTAAACGTCAACTCTTGGTTACGACAATCGCTTCGGCACTGGCGACTGCCTTCGAAGAGGCATCAGAAGCTAACGGTTGATGGGATATTACTCGTGCTCCGAATCGTGTCAATTCAACTCTGGCGTAAGACAGTCAACAGAATCCTAAAGCCGCTGAAGAAATGCTTTCTAAGTGCCCCGCAGTCTGCAAGGATCGAACCAATCTGTCCGTTCGTAACAATTTGGCAGGATTTGTCGAAGAAAACCATATTGACCACTTGTTCGGACCCGCGTAGCATCGCTGCGCGCGTTTAGGATGAGATCCGCTGTTTTTTAACGGCGGGCGTTTGCGAACAGGCTGAGCTGGATCACGGGACGTGACGCCTCATGCGGCTGAAACATATTGACGACAACTGGGTCGTTCATGCCCCGGCGAAACTGAACTTGTTTCTGGAGGTCATCGGCAAGCGAGCTGATGGCTACCATGACATTGAAACTGTCATGGCCGCGGTGGATTTACACGACACACTGGTTTTCCGAGCGACATCGTCCGACGAAATCGTCTTGCGGTGTCATCACTCAGGCAGCCATCCGGCTGGAAATTCAGCACCCGACTTTGTACCCGAAGGAAGCGAGAACTTAGTCGTTCGAGCGGCGGAATTACTGAGAGCTCAAGGCAAGCTCACCAGTGGGATTCGCATTGATCTCTTCAAACGCATCCCGGCCGCAGCAGGAATGGCAGGAGGTTCAAGCAACGCGGCTGCCAGCCTCTTTGCGTTGAACCAGCTCTGGAACTTGCGGTTAGACCTAACTGAACTTCAACAACTGGCGTCGCAACTGGGAAGTGACGTGAGTTTTTTCCTCTCGCCGTCGCCTCTGGCGCTGTGCCAGGGTCGAGGTGAAATCCTGCGTCCCATTCACTCACCGGCACGACTGCATTTCGTGATTGTCCGTCCTGAAAGTGGTCTCTCAACAGCTCTCGTCTACAAGCACTGCGTTCCCGAACCAAACCCTCGCGGCGCCGAAGGTTTGATTCAGAGTCTACAACGAGGAGATCTGAAGAAGGCTTGCGAGTTGATGTGCAACTCCTTGCAGCGACCTGCGGAACTTCTCAATTCGGAAATTCATCGATTGAAAGCAGCGTTTTCGAAACTACCCGTTTGCGGCCACATGATGACCGGAAGCGGCACGGCATATTTTGGCGTTTGTCAGAATCGGCTGCAGGCCATGACGGCTGCGGCGAGGCTCAAAGCCTGGGGGCTTGGGCGAGTGTTTGTGGCAGCTAGTCCGCCATAACACGGAATCGTTTCAGGAGGGCAGCAGTGGAAATCTCCGAAGTCCGGATCAAACTGATGGATGATCCCAACGAACGGCTGTTGGGATTCTGTTCCGTCACTTTCGATGGCTGGTTTGTGATTCGCGACCTCAAGATCATTCAAGGATCGAAGGGCCCCTTCGTCGCGATGCCCAGCCGCAAGCTCACGGATCGCTGCCCACGCTGCGGAACCAAGAATCATCTCCGAGCCCGCTTCTGCAACGACTGCGGAGTGGAACTCGATGAAGACCGGGCCATCAAGGACGACGATGGCCGCGCCAAGTTATACGCCGATATCGCCCATCCCATTAACTCGATTTGCCGCGACGCTATTCAAAGGCGCGTCATCGAGTCCTGGGATAAAGAGAAGGTCCTCGCGAAGCAACCGGGCTACATCTGCACCTACGACGATTACGGCGAGGATCGCATCGCCAAGCTGAAGCACCCGCAGAAAGCGGCGCCGGCTCGCGGCACGCCCACGATTCGCTTCGACGGGCCGAACGACTCCACTCGACGTATTGAACCCGGCCAGTCCGAGGTCGCGAGACCACACCATCTCGACAGCCCCAACGTCACGCCGTCCAAACTCTCAGCCGAATCCAACTGGGAAAGCGGCTTCGACGAAGGCTTTGGTGTTGGAGTTCAATAACGCGGTTCGGTGTCGCTGCCAGCTACCGGGCTGTTTCCTACCTACGTGCTGACATGTCACGAAGACCGAACGTGCGAGTCGACCAGTTCGGGCTGCCGTTTCTGGTGCTCGAAGAGAATCGATTCGCCTTCGCGAGCGTCACTGCCCTCATTGAGGAAGCTCCGAAGTCGTATGGTCGCCAAGTGCTGATCTACGGCCCCACCGGCTGCGGCAAATCTCATTTGGCCGAACTGCTCGTGCGCGAACTGCGACGCACGGGGAAGCCTGAGATCACGAGCCTGTCCGCGTCAGAACTCCTCGTGGAAGACGCCGAGTCTTTGGATCAGAGGCTGAAGCTCGAAGCCGCGCCGCGCGGCAGCAAAGTGCGACGGGCCATCATCTGCAGCGACATTCAGGCGATCGTGAATCAGCAGGCGGCTCAGGCAAATCTGGTCCGCATCATGGACGACTGCCGCACCCTCAGCATTGATCTGCTGATGACGTCCAACAGGTCGCCGGGCGACCTTTCTGGATTGTCGGCGCGACTGAGAAACCGTTTGCAAAGCGGAGTCTGCGCGGCTGTTCGCAAGCCAGGGCCGACGGCTCGCCAAGCGTTGATCGAGCACTCTTGCAGCCACCTGCAGATCGCCATTCTGCCCGAAGCCATCAGGTTGCTGGCCAAGCAACTGCCGGTTTCGCCGCGTGAGCTGTTCGGTGCCGTGCAACGCTTCGATCAATTAGCCAGACAGCATCGACAACAGCTCGATGCGTCCTTTGCCAAGGTCTTTCTGACACACGAAATCGCGCCGAAGACTCTGACGATTGATGATATCGCCAAAGCCGTCTCCAGAGAGTTCGGACTCAAACTCGTCGATGTGCGTTCTGACTTGCGCGACCAACAGCTCAAGACTGCCCGCCAGTGCGCAATGTTTCTGGCCCGCGAAATCGCTCGTGAACCGTTAACCGTCATCGGTGCGTACTTCGGCAACCGCAGCCACAGCACCGTGCTGCACAGCTGCCATCGCATTCAGGAATCGCTGGGCGAAGACGCCAAGCTGCGGCAGCGTTTGGAGATCATCCGGCAGTCACTCGGCAGCGGTTTGTAAGCGCAGAGGAAACAAGCTGGCGTGCCGCTCGCTCATCACATCAATTGGGCGGAGTGCCTTCGATTAATCGCCGCAACAGGATCTCGTCCACTCGACCTTTGAAACGCACCTTGCCATCGATCTCGACGACAGGGACGTCAGTCGTAAACTTCGCAATCAGGATCGCGTCCTTGTCGATGTCCACTTCATGCACCGCCGGCAAATAGTGTCCGTATCGCTCCAGCACGTCCTTGGCGATGTCACACAAGTGACACTCCTGACGCGTGTAGAGAATCAACTTACGGAACCGTCGGCCCGGTCGCTGCGGAGCCCAGTCCAGCAGCCCCGCCCGCATCCGATGTCCGGCATAACATAAGGCCAGCCCGACGAACGGCCAGACCAGCCGCACCGGATACCAGAAGTGCGGCAGCCGGGCGGGCAGCTTTCCAGCCAGATCCATGCCCGATATCACGGCGATCGCCACACCAAAATAAAACACCGCGCCTGCGATGGTCGCACGCCACTGAAAAATCGACCGGGAAAACCCCGACCGCGTCGCGGCTGGCATTTCGGCGGTGTCAATTTCAGTTTCTGCTTCGAATGAATCATCCACGACATGTACCCGTCAAAAGAGAGCCGACCTCCGAATACGCCGGCGAGAGATCTATAGATGAAATCATTCTCGGCGCCACTACCGGACTTCGACGTCGACCTTGCCGGTTGCAACACACAGAGGGCGTTTAGGGACGACATATGATTTTGCCTTGATGTGCGGCGAGCCGAGAGGACTCGCTGAATCTTAATAAGTTTCTGCCTGAGCCCCTGATGAGCCGAAAGACGCCTTCCACGTTCTTGAAGCAGACGTTCATGATTCGCGAAGACACAGACAAGGAGCCTATATGCAAACGCATTCGAAGCTTCCTGCGACACAGAACCGCGCTGAATTTCATGACTGCTGGCAGCGGCTCGTTCGCTGGTCGCCAGACGATCAAGAGTCCGCATCCCCGTTCGCAATGCGACTGGCCAAGGAAGAGGGTTGGTCATTGGCCTTCGCTCGGCGAGCTATTGAGGAATACAAACGCTTCGTATTCCTGAGCGTCGTTGCCGGACACGTGGTCTGCCCTTCTGAAGAAGTCGATCAGGTCTGGCACATGCACCTGACCTTCACGATGTCTTACTGGAGTGACTTGTGCGACCAGGTACTGCAACAACCGTTGCATCACCATCCATCGAAAGGCGGTCGCGCGGAACACGACAAGCATGTGGCGCTCTACGAACAAACGCTGGCGAGCTATCGCTTCTGGTTCGGTGAAGAACCACCCGAGGAGATCTGGCCAACGCCGGCACGACGCTTTGAGGATGATGACGCCCGGCGCGTGAGTCTGCGGCGCTATTGGCTATTGAAAAAGCCCGCCCCGAGACTGCTCGCAGTTGTGAGCGAGAAGCTGCAACAAGCCGGTCAGATAGCCGCACGTCATTTGTGGTTCCCTGGACGACGTATGCGATGGGCAGGTGCTCTGGCGATCCTGCCTCTGGCTGCAACAGGGAATCCCCTGAACTGGTCGGGAGTGGAGTTTCTCGGCCTCTACGCCGCGGTATTGGCAGGCGTCATCAGCCTCGGCTCGATGATCCGATATGCATGGTGGCCTGAGGACGAAGAGCCGACCGAGAACCTCACGCCGGAAGAAGTGGCGTGCCTGCAGGGCAACGACAAGCTGGCCATTCATACGGCATTGGCACGCCTGATGACGACGAATGTCATTCAATGCATTCCATTCGGATCAGAAGAACACTTCCGGATCAGCGGCCCGTTGCCAGAGCAGCCTTCGCAGCTTGAGTCGGCACTCATCAGCAAGATCAGCAACAGTCAAGACGTCACGCTCGCAGACCTGCATGCAACAGGTTCACCCGTCACCCAGTCGCTGGAATCCGCGTTGCGTGATCGCGGCTGGCTGACGACCGAAGACTACGCATCGACCGCGCGCTTCGTTCCCTTCGTGATGACCGCCGGTGTCGCCATTGTTGGCGCCGCCAAAGTGGCGGTGGGACTAAGCCGTGAGAAGCCCGTCGGGTTCTTGACCGTGGCCGTTGTGGTCACGTTCGTCATCGCGCTGATGTTCCTGAAAAGGCCTCGCGTTACTCACGCCGTGCATCGCTGGTTGAAAGAGCAGCGCGCGACGCACAGCCCGCTTAAGGACGTGCGCAGCATGTCCAATCCCACCAGCCAGGATGTAGCCTTGGCGACCGCGCTATTTGGATCACTCGCGTTGACCGGCACCGTCTGCGAGCCACTGCAAGCCGCGTGGCTTCGTAACCGGAAGACAGCCGGGTCGAGTGGCTGCGGAACAAGCGGCTGTGGTGCCAGTGGCTGCGGCGGAGGCGGGTGTGGAGGTGGAAGCGGCTGCGGAGGTTGTGGCGGCGGTGGTGGTGACTGAACCCCGGTCGTGTCTTGCTTTCAGATCCAGTCTGAACTCAAGAAGTGAGTAGAAGCTCGCTTCATCTTGCTCTCGCCGATCGAGTCCCGGCCCTCAGTTCGAAAACGGCCTTGTCTTCGGTTGCCAACTGGCTGCCCCGAACTCATCGTTCTACCGGTAAGTTTGTACTCGTTCTGAGGCAGACTCGTGAATCTGCTTCGCGAGGCAATCGATGACCAGCGCACCGGTGGAAGGATTGCTCATGGCTGATCTGGCGGATGGCGAATCAGTGGAAGTGAAGGGGTCGGCGGCGAAGCCGTATGTCATCAAGAACACGGGTGGAGTTTACTCGTGTTCGTGCCCGGCCTGGCGGAATCAGTCGATCGCGATCGAGCAGCGGACCTGCAAGCACATCCGCAAGATTCGCGGCGACGAAGCTGAGAACGCACGCATCGGCTCCGCGCTGCCGCAGAAGCCTGTGAAGGCATCGAAGAGTACGACTGAAGGTGAAGAAGACGCGGGCAGCACGGAACCTCCAATTCTGCTCGCCGAGTCTTGGGACAATGCACTCGACCTCGCCGGCTGGTGGATGAGCGAGAAGCTCGATGGTGTCCGGGCCTATTGGGACGGCAAGCAATTCATCTCGCGGCAAGGCAATTTGTACCACGCTCCGGACTGGTTCATTGAAGGTCTGCCAAGTGTGCCGCTGGACGGTGAGTTGTGGCTTGATCGCAAGGCGTTTCAGCGAACAGTCAGCATCGTGCGGAGGCAAGACAAGAGCGACCAGTGGAAGAGCATTCGCTATCTGGTATTCGATGCTCCGTCGCAGACAGGACGATTTGAGGAACGTTTGGAGTTCCTCAAGGATGGTGCGTCTTCCTGGAAAAACGAGTTCCTGCAGGTTCATCAGCAAGAGCTGTGTCGCGATGTAATTCAACTGCGCGAAGAATTGAGACGCATCGAGTCAGTGGGTGGCGAGGGGCTCATGCTGCGCGAGCCAGGCTCGTTGTATGTTGCGGGCCGCTCCACAACGCTGCTGAAGGTCAAGACCTTCCATGATGCGGAGGCCGTTGTGATCGGTCACGAACCCGGCAAAGGTCGACATGCGGGCCGATTGGGGGCGCTCGTCGCACAGTTGCCAAGCGGAAAACAGTTCTCTGTTGGTACCGGCTTCAGCGACCGCCAGCGCGAGAATCCGCCAGCCATCGGCAGCCTGATTCAGTTCCGCTATCAGGAGCTGAGCGACGCCGGCATCCCACGTTTCCCGAGCTACGTCGGCCTTCGCACGGATGTCGATCTCGGATCGGCAACTCCAACAACTGCCGAGCCTGTGAAGAAGCAGGCGGCTGATGTCATCAAGGTGCCAGCCCCTCGCGCGAAGAGTCAGGCGACGACTAAGTCGGAAAAGGCAGTTGCCGCCGCTTCTACCCCGGCTGCACCTCCTGTCGCGCCCGGCGGACCGCGGCTCTTCGAGTTTGTGGAAGGAACGTCCAGCAAGTTCTGGGAGATCAGCCTTGCGGGCAGTGATGTTACGACTCGTTGGGGTCGTATCGGAACCGATGGACAATCCAAAACAAAACCCTTTGGCAGTCCCGAGAAGGCCCGCGCTGAATACGACAAGCTCGTCGCCGAGAAGACCGGTAAGGGATATGTGGAAGTTGGTGGAAGCGCTGCACCTGAAGGTCTCGTGGAGACTTCCTTGCGTGTCTTATAGATGGAGCAGCTCGATCGCACACAAGACGACGAGGATCTCGGTGACGTGCTGGATACCGTATCGTGAGTATGCACCCGATGATGACGTGATGGCGCTAAACGATGTTCCGCCGCTGGCGCTGTCCGAGATCATGCGCGACGCTGATTTGTTCGTCGGAGTATCCAGTCTGGGCAACGATCCCAACTGGCACGACGGTGGGCAGGGCGGCTACTACCGCGACTACTGGACTGGGTACTCGTTCGGAACGTTGTCGGAGTCCGCGAAGACTCGTCGCGAGGTCCTGCAGCGACTGATCCCGCGATTGAAGATCGCAGGCCGTTGCACGTTCGAGAATCGCTTCCTGGTGGTCCGGGGAGATCTGCGGACGTACCGCATCCACTTCGGCAGCGGCAATATTCAGATGGAGCCGAACGATCAATACCTGTGCATCGTCCCTAAGCCAGACGCGGGTGAGGATGTCTTCCTGCCCTTCGAAGGAGATCGCACGCTGTCGATCATCTTGAGCAAAGCCCTGATGCTGGCTGACGACAAGAAGATCAAAGACCCGACGATCCTGTCACAGATTCAACTGCGTTGAGCCGCATGAATCTCTTTGCCGCGGTTAGCGGACTAAATCTCTGGATAACTCAAAGGACACCGCATGGACTACAGCAAGATTGACAGCTTCGCTGGGTGGGTCGGCATTGGGCTGGCCGTGTATTTCCTGCTGCCCACCTTGCTGATTTACTTCATGCAGGTCTTTCGTGCCGAGAACATGGCTCAGCCGCTAAAACCAGACGTTCTGCTACCTCCGACGGTCAACTCTGAACTCTCGATGTATCGTCGAGATCTGGTGCAACTGGGGTTCGAGTCGCGTGGCATCCTCCTCATCTCCGGCATGGTCAACAATGTCACCGCGCTGTCGGAACTTTATGTGAATTCAGCGTCAGGCGACCTCGCGCTCGTCAGCTACATCTATAGCATCGTCAACGGGGAGTTGGGTGAGACAACTCAGTACACCGAGTACGTCCGCCGATTTCGCTCGGCCGATCTGGTACTGCTGCAGACCAACAACGCGGATCGGCGTGGTGCGTTTCTGGATGATCCTGGAGAGCTTTCATTCCGACTGCCTTCCGTGGCTGACATCCGCGAACTTTACGCTTTGCACTTGCGACTCCTGGAACGCCACGCGGCGGGCATGAGGCCATTCATCCGAGTGGATGAAGAGTTTGGCGGTGATCGACTGAAGTACCTGGAAGCGATCACGCGCGAGTGCTTTGAACGTCAGACGGAGCGCGGCTGGATGAAGTACAACGAGCAAGGCAAATACTGGAAGCCGACGCTGTGGGGTGCATTTCGCATGGTGGCTCAGGAACTGCCCCCGATTAAGCAGATCCGCGCGATGCGACATCGAACGCTAGGCCGTCGCCACCTGATGGAACTCAGCGAGGCGTTCTGAGAACGCGCTGCGAACCGATGTGTTTCGACGACTCGATTAGATGTGCGAGGATGCCATGACGACACTGTTGATTCGCGACGAGGACCTGAGCACCGGTAAGGCCATTCAGGAGTTCTCGCTCGACTTCCTGACGGAGCACATCACGGTCAGGGAGCTCATTCGCAGCCGCGTCTATCAGGAAGTCAACGACTTCAATCTTCGCGGAAGTAAAGGCGAGTTTCGTGGCATCATCGCGTCTGCGAACTCTGAGCGTACGGCGACGGGCTATCGCATGAAGACCTCGCGAAGCATTGATTGGAAGGAACAGTTCGTGTTGGCGACGCAGGCCTTTGAGCAGGGACGAGTGCTGATTCTCGTGAACGATCAGCAGATGCAGTCGCTGGATGAAGAGATCACAGTTGCTGCTCAGACCGTCGTCACGTTCGTGAAGCTTGTATTACTGGTTGGTGGTTGAACGCGGCGGACTAAAGTCCCATCAATGGTGGTCCCACAGGCTTCATCGCAATCAATCTTCAGTAACGAATCGCATGTTGAGGCGTGGAAAACGCCATGCTGCCGGTTGCTTAGGACATGACGCGCGCAAGTTAGGCTGATGGTTGCAGTCACGGTCTTGAGTGCCTCGCTTCAAGAGAATTTCTCTGAATGAGGAATCGCTGACCCTTCAGATTAACAGTGCCGTCGTCTGATCTTCGCTGAGTCATTGAGCAATCGTCGGAAAGACAACGCTATCAAATGAGTTCCGTCGAGTTCTCAGTCATGTGCACCCTGCATCCTGTGTGCAGTTTGTTGAACGGTGTGCTGTGAAATCTCTGGATCTCCACACGTGGAAAGCGTCAGCCAGCGAGATCTGATCACTGGCAAATCAGGATGCGTCAACGCATCGGCATGCGGCTACGGAACGGAAATCGCTTTCCACCTTTCACGACGCCGATCCTGAAAGCACGACATCACGAGCAGTCAGGAGCTGCATCATCTGATGCAGACGCTTCAGCAAGCGCTCGGTCTTTGGTTCGCGCCCTGATGTGCGATCTCAAACCGATGCGAAGCCTGCGTCACCAATAGTGTCTGATGAGTAACGTCGTTTGTAGAGGAGCAGAAATGCCCATTCCGAAGCGGAGAGTTCGCGGGTTTACGTTGATCGAATTGCTGGTCGTGATTGCCATCATCGCTGTCCTGGTGGCGTTGCTGTTGCCCGCCGTGCAACAGGCTCGCGAGGCTGCCCGTCGATCGCAGTGCAAGAACAATCTGAAGCAGTTGGGGCTCGCGGTGCACGACTATCACGGCACTCACAGCACTTGGCCGATGGGTTCGTTCGCCCCGTGGAACACAACGCCTAACTGGCGCGCTCACATTCTCCCGTTTATCGATCAAGGTCCTCTGTACGACACGTTGAACTTCAACGGCGTGTCGTGGGCCGGAAATCTTGCTGCTGGTGCCAGTGTGAACGTTGATAAGCTGGCTGGCCTGATCATCCCGGTCTACGTGTGTCCTTCGAGCCCGCTGGATCCCGTTGCGGACCTGACGAATAACTCCCGCAAGATTCAGACGCCGATGTATGTCGGAATTGCCGGCGCCACGCCTGATCCGTCAGCAGCAGTGGTCGGGTCGAACAGTAACTACGGCGGATTCTATGCCAACAACGGCGTTCTGATTCACAATCAGATCACACGCGAGCGTGACATCACCGACGGTACGTCCAACACCATCATCATCGCAGAGCAGTCTGGTAAGATCGGTACCAACGACATCCGCAGCGGCTACTACGGTGGCTACACCGGCACGACCTTCGGCGGCGCTGTTTCAGCGGCGAACCCGAATGGTGCGGACTCTTGGAGTTCCGGCGTGACCACGGTGCGGTATGCGATCAACTCCCCGACGACTGCTGGCGGTTCTGACAATCCGTGGGACGCGAACACCGTGATCAACTCGTACCACACAGGCGGCATTCACATTCTGCTGAGCGATGGTTCGGCTCGATTCCTGTCGGAGCAGACGAACTTCACAACGGTGCTGCAGTTGTGCTCGCGTAACGATGCCGTACCACTGAACGACTACTAACCAAGAACTCCTCGAACGCTTCGAAGCGACGCTCTTACGTTTGATCTCAAGTCGCTCGACCTGCCCGCAACCCACCCTCACGTAATCACACCTCAATTTCTGGACGCATGATGAAACAAGTGCGAAACACACTCTGGGTCGCAGCCACCGTGGCTGTGGCAATGACTGGCATCGGATGCGGAGGAAGTTCCGGAGGACGACCGGCTCCATCCGCTTCCGTCGAAGGGACGTTGACGTTCAATGGATCCGCTGTGGCGAAAGGAATCGTCAACTTCTATCAGCGGGAAACCGGCTTCGCTGCCAGCTCCCCCGTCGAGTCTGGAAGCTTCAAGCTGCCTGATAAACTGCCGGAAGGCAACTTTCAGGTTTATGTGACAGCTCCGACGATCACACAGGCGCCCGAGCCCGGTAAGACTCCTCCGCCAATCGAAGATCCCAAGGATATTCCGCAGAAGTATCGAGTCGCCGAAACCAGCCCGCTGACGGCCGATCTCAAGTCTGGAACGAACTCGTTGAAGTTGGAACTGGCGCCGTAATACGGTTCGCTCGTCGACATCAACATGGATCTGATCGTGCCTCGTCAGTTCCAAGCTCTTTGGAGCCTGGCGACGAGGCACGCTCTCGTATGGGATTCCCGGTACCCCTGCAAAACGCCCTGTGAGTGCTCCGGAACAAAAGCGTCGCTCATGCACCGCGTACTCTGGATTGGTAATTCATACCGCAGCGGCAGAGTTCTGCGGGGTTGGATGATCGCCGCTGCTGTCGTCGTCGTGCTGACGACCGGATTCGCGGTCCTCAAACTGTCAGGCCCAACTGCTGAACAATTGCTGGCTCAAGGCGTAGTTGCATTCTCTGAGAAGCAGTTCGATCGGGCACTCGCATGCGCACGTGCCGCTGTCGCACAGAAGCCGACACTTATTGAAGCTCATCGACTCGGTGCCGAAGCTGCGGCCGCACTCAATCAGTTCGATGTCTGCGTCCAATCGCTGCGTCAAATTGTCGAGCACGGCAATCAAACTCAAGCTGCGGAAGCCGCATGGAAAGCAGCAGACATTCTGCTGATGAAACTGCACCGGCCTTCTGAAGCGGAGCCCCTCTTTAAGATCGCAGTCAGTGGTGATGCGGTGCCTGCAGGGGCACGCCGTGAGTATGCCTCACTCTTAGGCATGTGCGGGCGAACGTCGGAAGCGAACGCCTTGCGTATTGCGTGTCTGAAGGCGGGCGACATTCACGATGTGGATCTGTTGTTACTCGGCCTGGGTGATACGGCTAGTGAGAACGTTGAGGTTCTGCGGGCGGTCGCAAAGACAACACCCGACGACCCATTGGTCAAGCTCGGTCTTGCGCGAGCTGCGTTTCAAGCTCACGATCTGACGAAAACGGAAAGTCTGCTCCGCGAAGTCCTGCGAGACCGAGTGGATCTGGTGGAGGCTCACGCGCTGCACGGGCTCGTATTGGTTGCGACGAATCAGAAATCCGCTTGGACCACGTGGCAGAGTCAACTCCCGGCCGCGGCTGACGAATCAGCGGCGATCTGGTTCGCGCGCGGTGAGATGGCGGACCAACTCGGTCAGACCGCAGCGGCCTGCCGATGCTTCTGGGAAGCAACCCGACGCGATGCGGCTCATCAGCGAGCCCACTATCGGCTCGGCCAGTTGCTGGCTGGAGTTAACCGTGCTGACGCGGCGAAAGACTTTGCACAGCGCGGCGCAGATCTGCAGCAACTCGTACTGGCTGTGAAGGCATACAGCCTCGATTACAACCTCAGCGCCGCCGGTCGCATCATCCCCCTCTGCTTAAGTTGCGGGCTGCAGTGGGAGGCTCAAGGCTGGGCAGCACTCGCGCGATCCAAAAACATCAAGATCGCGGCTGTTACTCCAGACGCCTCATCGCCGCGTGTCGCGATGACTCACGACCTGGCGCGGCGCTGGAAGCTGGATGACCTGCCGCTGCCGGTTTGGCCAAACACTTCGCAGCCGCTGCCCTCCCCTACTGAAGCCATCGCATCGAACGACGAGCAGACGATTCATTTCGAAGATCAAGCTGAGCTAGCGGGGCTCAACTTCCGCTTCGTCAGCGGCGACGATCCTGAGAAGCCGGGCATGCGCACGTTCGAGTTCACCGGTGGTGGCGTCGGTGTGATCGACTTCGATATGGATGGCTGGCCCGATCTGTATCTGACGCAGGGCGGCGAATGGCCGCTGGATACTCCCGACCGCGCGCCGCTGGATCGACTTTTTCGCAATGATGGCCAAGGTCACTTTCGCGATGTCACGACAACTGCGGCTCTCGTTGAAGACCGCTACAGCCAGGGGCTCACGGTGGGCGACATCAATCAGGACGGTTTCCCTGATGTGTATGTTGCGAACCTCGGACTCGACCGTGTGTTCCTGAATCAGGGTGACGGCACCTTTGAGGACATCACCGACTCTGCTGGCCTGCGCGATGACGATTGGTCGACGAGTTGTGTGCTGGCGGACTTCAACAGCGACGCCTTGCCCGACTGCTTCGTCGTCAACTACATGCTAGGACCGGATCTGGCGACGAAGGTTTGCAAGAACGGTGACGGTCGAATTCGTGCCTGCACGCCGCACGAATTCGCAGCGTCGCCCGATCGACTGCTACTCAACACCGGCGATGGCCGTTTCACCGACATCACTCAATCGGCGGATATCAAGGACACCCACGGCAAGGGACTCGGTGTTGTCGCACTGGATGTGGATGGGTCGGGGCGTTTGAGCATCTTTGTGGCCAATGACACAACCGGGAATTCGTTGTGGACTCCCGAACCAACATCGGCGGATGGCATGCCCAAGTTTGTTGATCGAGCCTTGCTGGCTGGTGTCGCCCTGGATCGCGATGGGCGCTCACAAGCTTGCATGGGAGTTGGTGCTGATGACGTTGACGGAGATGGGCAGATCGACATCTTCGTCACCAACTACTACGACGAGTCCAACACATTCTTCCGTCAGATGACTGCCGGTCTGTTTGAAGACGCAACGCTCGACACTCGCCTGCGTGAGCCAAGTCTGAAGCAGCTCGGCTTTGGGACTCAGTTCCTGGATGCGGACCGCGATGGATGGCTCGACCTGATCGTGCTCAATGGTCACGTGGACGATGAGCGCTATCGCGGCATTCCGTACCAGATGCGACCACAGTGCTTCCGCAATCTGGAAGCTGGACGGTTTGCCGAAGTCCCGCAGGACAAGTGCGGCGACTGGTTCACAAAGCCTACTTTGGGACGCTCGCTGGCTCGACTCGACTGGAACCGCGACGGTCGTGATGACTTCGTGGCCACTCATCGTGATGAACCTGTCGGGCTGCTGACGAATCAAACTCAGCCGCAAGGCCACGGAATCTCCTTGCGGCTGATCGGCACGAGATCAAACCGCGATGCCATCGGCGCAAAGATCCAGTTGCAGATAGGCTCACGAACTTTGACGCGGCAACTTGTGGCGGGTGACGGTTACCAGGCCAGCAACGACCGACGCATCCTGATGCCCGTCGGGATGCAAGAAAGTATCAAGGCACTCACCGTCACCTGGCCGTCCGGCGAATCGCAAGAGTTCCATGACATCCCAAGCAACCACGAGTACACGCTCGTCGAAGGCGCCCTGCCTCACGTCGACCGCGAGTATCCGCCAGCGGCAGCGCCTTAACTCAGCAGCTTGAGGCAGTCCTGCCAGATCTTTTGCTCAGCCAAGTCGTGCTTCTTCGCAAAGTCCAGCAGCCCTGCGTACCAGTCTGCAGGATCAATGCGGGATGCCCAGCAGACTTTCGCGACGCATTGCGGACAGAACTCGAGCGGTCCGTCATCGGTCTCGTCCAGGCTGTTGCTGCCATTCATACCGCATTGATAGTGCACACAGTGCCGAATTCCGAACATGTGACCGGTCTCGTGCGTCGCCAGCTTTAAGGCTCGCAACTGAAACTTCCTGGCTTCGTCCTCGCCTTTGGACGGATCACCAAAGCGGTAGAGCGACCAGACGCCAACCCGTTCAGACAGCGAGGCCTGACCGAACACAAAGTTCCAATCCTTGCCGGGCCAGAGGTCCATCGCGGTGAGTCCCAGCACTGCTACTGCGTCATCCGGGCGGCGCGGCTTGAGCATGCTCTGCAGCACATAGGTCGTTAGAATCTGATCCATGCCCCAGTCCGGACGATTGCGACGAGCCGTTGCCGGAATCGCATCCAGCGAGATCGGCTTGAGCGTCTTTACCTGGACGCCAAAGACTTTCGCCAGCAGCTCCGCGGACGCGTCCACTGCCGGCTGATAGCTCTTGGGAAGTTCTCCCAACGGTTGGATGTAGAGCTTGTCGCGTTCGGCCGTCGGTCGATTCGGCTTGCTGCCGATGTAGGCATCCAGACTCTGCGGCCGCTCGTCGGGATGATTCCGACTCCAACTCGTCGCCTTGAACGGTTTGAACGTCGCATGCAGCTTGCCCATCATCGCCCTGAGCGACGACACCGACAGCGGATCAACTTTCGATTGTGCCGGCTTCTCAGCCCCGATCGCGACTCCGGGCAAGCCGATCGCCATCAGTGTTACGAGCGCGTGCCGTCGTGTAATTCTCGACATAGCATGTCCTGGGGGTACCGCGAACTTGATTGATCGTTTCACGGCGATCAGTTGCGGCGTTCGATCAACTCGTTGAACTCAATCGATTCAATCTTCACTCTCAAACCTGAAGGTCGCACGATAGCAGCGAGCGGCACGTCGCTGGGAAGAGGAATCGTTGGTTGATAGAGAACACGCTGATTGTCCAGAAAGGCTTCACCTTGTCCGCTGCAACAAATAACGCGGATGGTGTGCTGCCGGTTCAGAGCTAGGGGAAAAGAGGGCGCGTCGATGAGCGTCGTGTCCGCTCTCGGGACGTGATGAAGCATGACACGAGACGACTCAAAGCATTGCACTCCGAAGAGTCGAGCTTCCTCGGATGTCGTAAGTTGTCTTTCGTCGCCTCGGCCATGCGGAAAGAACGCCACGAGAAGAGTACTCTCAGCTTGTCCTGCAGCGATTTCCAGCACGCTAAACTTCACCACGAACTCCAGATCGCGAGCCGGTTCAGGTGGCAGAAAGGCCAACGGATGGTGGTGCCCATTCCCCTCTTTCAGTGTCACTCCGTTGCGCTCGCGAAGTTTGGGTGCATAATCAATGGCATCGCGAGTCAGTGGAATGCAGCGCGGAAACAAGTCGTCACGGTACCGCTTCTCTGCAAGCAAACTCGGAGCATCCCGCATTCGTTCCGACTCAGGCCGTGCCCGATGCATATCGGCGAGTGCTCGAAAGAGTCGCGGCTCGTCTGTGAGCTGATCAGGAAACCGCTGGCATAATTCAAAGGCGTCGTCGAGTTTATAGTTAGCGAGCATGACGCGCAGCAGAATCATCGGTGAGACGAGTTTGGCTGCCTTCGGTTCGGCTTCGCGAGCCAGATAGGCAAAGTCGGCCGCGACTAGGGGGCGTCCCTGTCGCATGGCGATCGCCGCGCCACAGATGTTGGCCAGCTCATCCTGTTGATACCCGGCACGAATCGCCTGAAACCATGCGGTCTCAGCCAGGTCCGGATCGGCTTCATAGCTGCGACATCCGACAACCACGAACTCATCCCACTTGGAATTGCGCAGCTTCTTGGTTCTTAGATAAGCAAGTTCCGGCCGCCAGTGTGTCCCGATGAAGACCCCCACAGGGCCGGCGTCAGCACTCATGGTTTGAGTCCGTCCATCTGCGTAACGGAAAACGGTAACTCGACGCCGCGCGTCTGGATTGGGAAGTCCGCCTCCCCACAACTCATGCTGGTCAACTTTTGTCAAAACATCGCCGGGCTTCAGATTCCAGTTCCTGGCTGGACCATTATCAGCGATTCGGCTCACACTCGCGCCGTGATCAGGAATGGCAGATTGTTCCAGCTTCGAAAGATCCCCAAGCTCTGCCAAAACGGATTGGGAGCGAGTTTGGAATTCTGCGGTAGCGAGCTGCTCACGAAACATCGGCGTGTTAGTTGGTTTCTTCCAAACCAATGGATCGATCTCTGCCGCCATTCCCCGAATCGAGACGAACAGCAATACGAGCGTTAGCGTGATTCGTTGCACAGTCTTGTGCCCCCGCAGTGTAGAGATCGTGCTCCAGTTCATTTCAGTTGTTACTCATGATTTATAAACTTGCATTCACAACAGCAATGCAGTTCAGCACCGCGAGGTCATCATGCAGGTGGCAAGTCACAGAAGTTTAAGACTTACAGCAGCGGCGATCCTTAGCCTGTGGTTCTGTGGGAGCGTTCAAGCTCAAGCTCCCAAGCCAGCCCCAAAGAGTGCGCCCACACCTGCCACTGGCGTGGCGGCTTTCGTCAAGGTTTGCAAGGACGCAACCGCTCTGGTGAATGTCCACGAGCACGGTACCGGTTCAGCCTTCTGTGTCAGCAACGACGGAATCTTCCTGACGAATCGACATGTAGTCGAAAGTCTGGATGTCGGCGAATCGGTTGATCTGGTGCTTCACGCGGGCGAGAAGACGGAACGAGTTCTCAAGGCCAAAGTAGTCCACATTTCCAACGAAGACATTGTTGACTTGGCGATCTTGAAAACGGCGCCGGTAAAAGACATTCCCACACTGAAGCTGGGTGAGGATTCGCGACTTGAAGAAACGGCTGCAGTAACAGCTTTTGGATTTCCCTTTGGGCGTAGTCTGGCGGGTGGTAAGCAGCAATTCCCCAACGTCACGGTGACGTCCGGAAAGATCAGCGCATTGCGACGTCAGAGTGGCGAGTTGGCGGCCATTCAAGTGGACGCCGCAGTCAATCCCGGCTGTTCAGGCGGCCCCTTAGTCGACAAACAAGGTAAGGTCATTGGAATCATCTTCGGAGTAGTCCCGTTGTCGGGAATTGCGTTTGCTGTGCCAATCTCCAAGGCACGCGAGTACCTCAACACCCCACGGGTTGTGCTGAGTCATCCCGAGATTCGGTACTCGAACCGGCATGAACGTCAGCCGCTGGAGATCGAGGTTGTCGAACTCACATCTTCTACAAAGCCGACTACGGTAGAACTGACCCTGGAGTCTGAGGACGGTAAGCCTCGAAAGTTGCCTGTGGTAAAAAAGGGAACTCAGTTTGAAGTCCAGACGGAGCTGTTCACGAAGCCAGCAACACCTGGCATGTTGCGACTGACGGTGTGGCAAGGTGCATCCGTGTTTGAGGCTCGAGTTGCCGATCAACCCTTGCGATTTGGAGCCAGTACGCTGCCGATGTCTGCGTGTGCCCTCATTCAACGGCGCGATGGCACGCACGTTGTGACGACCGTCGAAAGAGAGAAGTTCGCCGCTACACTAATCAATCTGCCCAAAGCCAAGCCCATCAACGGTGCTGGCCAACTGGACCTTGCCCTGATGGATCGAGTGCAAGTTTTTGTTGAGGACAGTTCGGAGGCGGAGGTTACTTACGATGTGAAAGCGAGTCGTGGTGGCGAAGTCATCGCCACGACTGCCGGTTCAATTCGATGCTCGGGAAGTCCGCGTCGAGCCACCGAAGAATACCCCGAGGAGGAAGACCCGGATGCCGTTCCGCTCAAGGGCTTAACCATCGAAGCCGCTGTGGATGGGAAGTCATCGTTGATGGTTACTCCTGACGGCTTGTATTGGGAGCATCATGAGCACGGATTACCAGGGACGCCTGAGGGAACTCGCTCGTTTGTCCTGGTCAACGGACGCAAGTGGCACCTCCACTGGCAAATAAATCCAGACGGCACAGCCACGTCGGAGACCCTTCCGTTGAAGGTGGGAGGGCTGTCTCATGATGCGCGATTGCTGTCACTGAGAGATAGTTCGCAAGGTCCACACAATCCGAAACGGGGTGGTACCAAGTTCGAAGAACATCCCCTTGGTGCTCAGCCAAGCCGCATCACATTCGATGATCACGCTGTCGGAGCGGGGCTGTATAACGTTCGCCTGACGCCCAAAGTAAAGATCCCGGTTCCCGCATCTGTTACGGACAGGCTGAAGAAGCCGACATCGTCTCACTGGAGTTTTGACTCGGATGCTCCCGATACCATCCGCGACATGACCGGTAACGGGCATGTGGGCCGAGGCCCTGTCGCCAAGGTGATCGACGGCCCTGTCGGCAAGGCGATGGCCTTTGATGGCAGCAGCGTGAACTGTGGCAACATCGGAGACTTCGAGCGTACAGATGCGTTTTCCATGGGAGGGTGGGTTTATACGACGCGGTTTGATTATGCCCACGAAATCTGCGGCCGTATGGAACCGAAGAAATTTCGCGGGCACGACCTCATGGTTATCAAGGACAGGCTTGTATTTCACCTGATTCATGATTTCGGGGCTGGTAATGGAATCAAGGTTGTTAGCGCCGATCCCATCAAGCCATTTCAGTGGCATCACTACTTTGCGACCTACAACGGAAATGGAAATTCATCAGGAACGCGGCTCTACATCGATGGCACTCCGGTGGAGTGTGCCGTCGAGATGGATAACTTGACGGAGACACCCAGCACTGACGTGCCATTTCGTATCGGTATGCGTGAGCCGGGCTCGCTGCTCGAAAACCTTCGAGGCCAATTGGATGAAATCCGGCTCTATGCTCGCGAGTTAGATCCACAAGAAGTTCGCGAACTCGCGCGGAGCAAGGAGCCCGGCCAGGTGCGCGAAGAGTTGAAGTCGCTGCGTGAAAAATTGGCTGGAGTTTGGTCGTTCGACGAACTCAGGCAAGGCAAGCAAATCGTGGTACAGGATGGCAGCGGCTTGGACCATCATGGAACTGTGGAATTCGTTGAGCAGAACATCGAGTTCGAAACTGGACGATTCGGCAAGGCGGTCCGACTCAACAATCGAGTGATTCAATTCGGATCAGCAACAGGTGACTTCGAACGCACGGATGCATTTTCTTATGGGGCCTGGATCAATCGCACCGACAGGCCAGTCCAAAGTCTCATCTCAAAGCTAGAGCAACGCCCTCCTTATCGGGGCTTCGATCTCATGGTTCACAACGGCCAGCCTCGGACGGGACTCACTTCCGTCTGGGATGGCGGCCAAGACGAACCCCAACGCTCGCTGGCAATCGTCGGCCAGGAAACAGTCCCACCGAATGAGTGGCACCACCTGATTGTCACCTATGATGGATCAAGCAAGGCTGCTGGTGTCACGATCTATCTGGATGGCAGAGCCGTTCCATTAAAAGTTGAACACGACAATCTCGATGGAACGATTCGCACGGTGGCTCCTCTCTGTCTCGGCAATCGCTTCAATGACACCAGGGGTGTCTATGACGGCCTCTTAGATGAAGCGGTCATCTTCGCTCGATGTCTAACGGCAGAGGAAGTCAGCAACCTCGTCGCAGGCAAGCCCGTCAAACCGTAAGCGAAGTCCACATCGCCTGAGACGCACTGGTTGAGCAACCCCAAGCCGCTCAGACAATTCCGAGCAGGCCGCAAACTGCCATGACTCCCAGGAACGTGAAGTAGATTCCACCAAGGACCATGATGACTCGAATGGCCATGCAGGGTCGCAGTTCCTTGGGCAGCAGCGTGGTGTTGATGACCAGCGTATGCCAGCAACTGATGGCGAAGGCAAAGTTGTAACCGGTGGTCGCAATCGACGATGCCATGCCGGGTTTGATGCCCAGCCAGATCACGATCAGGCCGCCGATGCAGTAGGCCATCAACATCCCGAAGTAGACGTACTTAATGGCGCTCGTATCGAGCTTTCGCAGCTTGGCGCTGGCGGTCCAGAAGACATCCACCCAGCGTCGCACGAAGCCGTCCATGGTGGAGATCATGCTCGTGACCAGCACCAAAAAGCCGCAGAACAAAGTCATCCCGCGGAAGATGTCGGCGAGCGTCGCGCCTTGTAGAAAAGACGTGGACGCAGCCAGTGTTCCCTCGCTGGGATGCTCCACGGCGGAAGCAACACCAGCGGCAGTCATGGAGGCTACTGCATCGCGATTGATGTCCATACCGCGCTGCAGGAAGCCGATCGAGAGGATGCTCGGCAGCGCCATGCCCACCAGACAAGCACCCATCCAGACACAGATCTGATCGCGACAAATGTGTTTGTACCAGGCGCGCCAGCGAGGCAGCGATTCGTCCGTCACCTCAAAGACCGACCCCACGTGCGACAAAGTGATACCGTGTCCGCCAACGATGCTGGGAATGGCCCCCACGTGATGACCCATGCCCCAGCCCTGGTCGCGCGTGAAGTTGCTGATGGGCGTGTTTGTCAGGCCGCCATTGCCCGCGATTGCCGCCAGTCCTGCGATGAAAGCAATCAACGACCAGTCGACTTTCGGGAACCGGCCTTCGGTAAACAGTGTGACGAACAGATTCTCTACGTTGACACCATCACGCTTACCGTCGCCGTCCACATCGTCAGTCTCCTTCACGAAGACCGGTTTGTTGTCTTTGGTGCCAGACTTTTTCTCGACCACGTCCAGCTTGCCATCGAGATCGAAGTCCTCTCCCGGATCCAGCACGCCGTTCCCGTTCGTGTCTTCAGCCTTCTCCACGGGCAGACTGCCGAACCTGAAGAGGCCACCCGCAATCTCGGCCCAATGAGAGGGGCGCGAATAGCACAGCCCAACAGTCAGCAGGAACCCGAACACCAGCACGAGCTTGATCGACATCACCCATTTCAGCGAGTTGTAGACTTTCCCGCCGACGAACAAGGGCACGGCCAAGCCGAAATAGATCGCGGTGGAGGTGAGCTTCAACTTGAAGTCAGCACCTTCGCCTGCTGTATCAAAATTGGTGTCTAAGAGTTTCAGGATTGCCACGGAAGCGTTCGTCGCCAGATAAGGCAGGAACGATCCCCAGTCGAGCAGCAGGTAGATGAAGACCCAAAACATCGGACCGGGCATGACACGGAACTTGCCCGTGAAGATGGGCTCGCCCGTGTAGAGCGTGTAGCGGCTGATCTCAATATTGTAGAGCACCTGAAACAGGATGCTGACGGTACCCACCCACAACAGAGCGGCACCGTACTTCGCGGTAACGGCAGGGCCGAACAGCCACTCGCCACCGCCGACCGCTGCCGCGCCCATTACCAGGCCCGGGCCAATCATGGCCAGGATGCTGCGCAACGTCAGTTGGAACTTGGGGGCATCGATCAACTCCGCAACATTCCAGCGTGGCATTGCGTGGGAGCCTGGCCACGGAGCTTCTTTGCCTGAGGTCGTCGGTTCTGTCACGGGGTCGATCCTTGGTGATTCAGAGACTACGGTCTATGGTCTGAAGTCGCAGGCTGCGCTGGCACATGACTTCCGACCAGAACGGAAACTTTGGACTTTGGACTCCTCATTCACAAGGGACGCATCCATGACGACCGAGATGAATCGCCGACAGTTTCTCGACGGAGCCGTAGCAACTGCCACAACCGGCTATCTCGTCAGCAGCGGTTTGGCCCTCGCTCAGAACTCTCCGAACCGCAAAATCGTCGTGGGAGTGATGGGTTTGAGCCGTGGCCGGGCGCTCGCCACCAGCTTCGCCAAGCAGGAAAACGTCGAGGTCCGTTACGTCGCTGAAACGGACCAGAATCGTGGGGCTTCGGGAGCGAAATCCGTCGAGGACGCGGGTGGAAAAGCGCCAATCGTCGTCGGTGACTTCCGCAAGATTCTGGACGATCGCGAAGTCGACGCCCTGATCGTCGCCGCGCCCAATCACTGGCACGCACCCGCAACGATTCTGGCGTGCGCTGCGGGAAAACATGTCTACGTCGAGAAACCCTGCAGTCACAACCCGCGCGAGGGCGAACTGATGGTGCAGGCGGCTCGTAAGTACAAGCGTGCCGTGCAAATGGGTACGCAGCGCCGTAGCTCGAAGACTATCATTGAAGGTCTGCAGAAAATGTGGGAAGGCAAGATCGGTCGCGTCTACCACTCTCGGGCTTGGTACGGTGCCGCACGCGGTCCCATCGGCAAAGGCAAGCCGGCTGAAGTGCCACAGAATCTCGACTACGAACTCTGGCAAGGCCCCGCGCCGCGACGGCCATACATGGACAACGTCATTCCTTACAACTGGCACTGGTTCTGGCACTGGGGCAACGGCGAGCTTGGCAACAACGGGGTGCACTCGCTCGACATCTGCCGCTGGGGCCTGCAGGTCGACTATCCGACCAAGGTGATCTCTGCTGGCGGACGTTATGCCTTTGACGACGATCAGCAGACGCCGGATACCCACAACGTGGCCTTTGAGTTTGAAGGCCGCAAATCAATTGCCTGGACAGCGATGAGCTGCAACCGGCACGCGGAAGACTTCGTCGTGTTCTACGGCGAGAAGGGCACGCTCGTGATTGATGGCAACGGCGCGTACCACTTCTACAACGAGATCGACAAGGTCACCGAAGAGAACAAGAGCAACCAGGGCGACATCGAACACATCGTCGACTTTGTCACCGCGATCCGGAATGACACGCCGCTCAAGCTCAATCAGGAAATCCTGGAAGGTCACAAGAGCACGCTGCTGTGCCATCTCGGCAACATCTCGCAGCGCGTCAGCCGCACGCTGAAGTGCAACGCGAACGACGGCCACATCATCGGCGACGACGAGGCCATGCAACTCTGGTCCCGCGAGTACGCTCCGGGCTGGGAACCCAAGGTTTAGTCGAACTCGGAGACTTCCGAAGTTTCGAAAACTTCGGAAGTCTTGTCCGGCGGCCTCAGACTACAGAGTGATGAGCTCTTTCATCTCGCGTACCGCGCGTTCAAAGCCGACCATCACCGCGCGGGCGACGATGCTGTGACCGATGTTGAGTTCTGAAACTCCGGGAATGCTCGCGACGGGGATCACGTTGCGGTACGTCAATCCATGCCCCATGTGCAGCACGAGTCCTTGCTGGATAGCGAAGCCGCCGCACTCTTTTAAGAGATGCAGTTCGCGAGCCTGCTCGGCTTCGTGCGTGGCATCGGCATAACGGCCAGTGTGCAGTTCGACGGCTTGCGCGCCCAATTCTTTGGATGCGGCAATCTGGTCCTGGTCGGCGTCGATAAAGAGGCTCACCTCGATGCCGAGATCCTGCAAACGACGAGTGACGTCACGCACGCGGTCGCGATTGCGGATCACGTCGAGGCCACCTTCCGTGGTGACTTCCGTGCGCTTCTCTGGCACCAACGACACTTGCGGCGGCTTCAACTGGCAGGCGATCTGCACGATCTCTTCGGCGATGGCCATCTCCAGGTTGAGTTTGACTTGAACCGTGTCCATCAACACGCGCACGTCGCGATCTTGAATGTGCCGACGATCCTCGCGGAGATGCACCGTGATGCCATCCGCTCCCGCCAGTTCCGCTAAGGCCGCCGCCCACACCGGATCCGGCTCAATAGTCCTGCGGGCCTGACGAACAGTGGCCAC
This sequence comes from Planctomycetaceae bacterium, assembly GCA_021732995.1. Classification (GTDB taxonomy): domain Bacteria; phylum Planctomycetota; class Planctomycetia; order Planctomycetales; family Planctomycetaceae; genus AM-0621. Next base: position 60,296 of record JAKFWA010000024.1, read on the forward strand.
GTGATCGATGTTGACACCCAGCTTCGGCATGTTGACTCCAAAACTCGTTTCGTTGTTCCAAACCTCACAGCCCAGACGGTTCAGCGCGATGACTGGTTCGCCACGTCTTGGCTTCGGGGCTGCGGCTCCATTTCTCGTAGGCGATGCCTGGGCCGATACGGTCGAGAGGCGCGCCGCGACCGGTGACGACTTTGCCATCGGGAGTGAGCACCGTCATGCGCAAGTCGTTCGCCGTTGTCTGATAGACCATCGTTGGCTCGAACGTCGGACGGTCGCCGACGAGCAGGACCTGGGCCGTTTCTGAACTTGCCTCGCGACCAAACCAGCTCTGCTGCCACTGCGCAAAGTCCGCAATGATCGGCTTGCGCCCGTTCGGACCACCCACCGTAGCGAACGCGGCCAGGTCGTAAGAATTGCGACCGCCGGCCCAGTTGATCAGACGGTCCAGTGCAAAGTCGCTCGACGAATTGTTGGGCGCCGCTCCGGCAGGTCCCGGTCCGTGAATATCAAACATTTCGTGCCGGGCGTCGAAGACGCAATCCTCAGCGCGGAAGTTGATCTTTCGCATCGGCCGCGCCCCGTCATTGAACTCCGGGCCGTTGCGTCGCAGTTCGACATTCATCACGTGCGCGTTGATGAAGGTGCTACGGAGCATCTCAACGGCCGCCGGAGCCTGTCGCGGTTGGCCCATGAAGCGGATCGCTTCCACACCCGCGTTGCACGAATCCTGAATCACCAGCCGACCTTCGATCGGGCTTTCCCATTCAAATGCACAGCCACCGAGGATCTCTGTCGAGATAATTTCCGTCTGCTGCATCCTCTGCCCACGGATGGCAATCTGCATCGGGTGACCCGGTAACAAACGGAACCGGCAATGCGTGACGGCCAGCTTCCCGGCGTCGACTCGCACCGTGACCTCGGGATCCACGTGCGGTCCATGATCGAACACGTCCTTGATCGTCGGACTCTTCGACTTGAACTCCAGACCTTCCAGCACAACGTCCGCCGCAATTGTCAGCAGAGGTGCATCATTCGTCAGATGATCGGCGAGCGTCTCTACCAGGATGGGCTGAAAGCCCTCTTTCGCCTTCAGCGTCAGCGGCTTGTCGATGATCAACTTCGGAATCTCAAGTTCCCCGTTCGCCTCAATGGTGATCGTCTGACCGGCAACGGCTTCTCGATACGCGGCCAGCAGAGATTCAAACCGCTTCTCTTTTTGATCCACCATCATCACGAACGGTGTCGCCTTCGCCGCAGGTGCTGGTTCTGCCGGTGCTTCAACGGCATCAGGTTGAACTACGTTCGGCACATTTGCCGTTGCTCCATCGGCCGTACTGGAAGAACGCGGGAACTTAGATACGCCAATGCTCACCAGCGTCACAGCCGCCGCAACTCCAACCGCCGCCAGGATCCAGCGACGTTGCATGCTCCTGGACGCAACCGACGTTTCGACGGGCTGCACCACTGTGTCGCCGTCGTCCTCATCATCGTGGGAGCCGACATGAACAGCACTAACCTTGGCGCCCGGAGATCTGCCAGCGTGCTGCTTCAGCAACTTGGCCAAATCACGAGCCGACTGAAAGCGATCGACAGGACGTCGCTTGTGCAGCTTGTGAATGGTCGCCACCAGCCACTTCGGCAGCGCCGGATTGATAGACTCAATCGGCGGCACGTTGGCCTCAGCCACGTCTTTAATCAATTCCGACTGCCGCTTCTTGTTGAACGGTGGCTGCCCGGCTGCCATGACGTACAACACGCTGCCCAGACTGAAGAGATCCGTGCGGTGGTCGAGTGTCTCGCCGCGAGCCTGTTCGGGCGACATGTACTTCGGCGTGCCCAGCAGAACGCCCGACCGAGTCAGCCGGATCGCGCCGTCGGCTTGAGCCAGGCCGAAGTCCGTAATTTTCACCTGATCGGTGCCGTTCACCAGCAAAATATTTTCCGGCTTGATGTCACGATGCACGACCTTGCGATCGTGAGCCGCGCCCAATCCAGCCGCGATCTGCGATCCGATGCGCGCGACCTGATCAACCGGCAGCAGACCCACGCGCTTCATGCGGCTCTGCAACGATTCACCATCGACGAACTCCATCACCAGATAGGGAGTGTCGCCGATCTCTTCGACGCTGTGCACGGTGACGACGTTCGGATGATTGATGGCTGCCGCAGTGCGGGCCTCGCGCAGGAAGCGATCCACGAAGCTAATATCACGCGTGTACTCGGGCCGCAGAAACTTGATGGCCACATACCGGTCAAGGCGCGTGTCACGCGCCTTAACAACCGCCCCCATGCCACCGCGACCGATCCGCGCCACAATCTCGTAAGGACCAATCTGGCCGAGACAGGTCGCTGACGGTCGGCAGATGCGCCGCAGGAAGTCCGTGAAGTCTTCTTCTTCGGATGGAACAGTTTCCAGATCCCGCTTCGGACGTTCCGGAGCTTTGGCTTCGACTTCCGTCATCTGGGGATCACCCACGCCGGCGGACTCGGTCCCTTCATCCAGAATGAGGTCCATCACTGCACGGCACTGAGCACACGTCTGAAGATGTTCCTCAATCCGTTGCTGTTCGTCGGCGTCCGTCGAGCCGCGCATGATCGCCCGCAGGAGATCACTATCTGGGCACGGTGACGGAAAAGTCATGGCGAACTCGGGACGGGGTTTGGGAGCGCGACCGGTCGAGAACAGAATGGTAGCCGGAAGCGGCCCGGTTCAACCCCTGACAACCAGAAATAAGAACAGCGGAGTCGCTTGCAGGACAGGTCGGACGGCAAGGAAGATCGCACGACATGACGAAAATGACTTCTCACCTGAGACTTCGCACATGCTGAAATTCCTGGCAGGTAGTTTTGCGGTGGCCGGACTGATTGCAGCCTCGGCACCGATCATCATCCATCTGCTCAACCGGCGACGCTTTCGAGTCGTCGAGTGGGCGGCGATGAACTTTCTGCGCCAGGCCATGCAGCGAAACCGCCGGGTTCTGCAGTTGCGGGATCTGGTCGTGCTGGTGCTGAGATGCCTGGCCGTCGCTCTGTTCGGTGCGGCACTGGCCCGTCCGTTCGTGTCGGGAGTTTCCACACTCGCCATCTTCGCGGCGGCTGTCGTCTTTCTGGCGGTGGTGACAGCGTTTACCTCGGCCGTAGCCGGGATTCTGACCTCGCAGAAGAAGGCGCGCGTGATGGCCTTCGGGACCTGCGCGGCCGCTGTAGTCGTCAGCCTGATCGGCATCGGAGCGATGCTCTCGAATCAGGACGATTCCACTGCGACAGCTCTCACCGGACGTCAGCCAGTACACGCAATCGTGCTGGTGGATAACAGCCAGAGCATGGGCTACGAAGCTCTCAATCGAACGCTGCTGGACGAAGCGAAAACCAAAGCTGGTGAATTCATCGACGCGCTGCCGTCCGACAGCCAGATTCATGTCATCCCCTTGTGCGGTTCGGATGAGACGAGCGCGCTGAGTGCCTATCGCAGCAAGACCGACGCGCGAGCCGCCTTGGATCGTCTGGGCGTCGTGGACCGCATCGGCCGCGCATCGCACGGTCTGGATTTGGCGACTCAAGCCGCACGGCAGGTTCCGGAACTAGACACCAAACGCGTGGTCTTGATCAGCGATCAGCAGCAGACGTTGTGGGAAGGCGGAGCGGCTAAGAATCAACTTGCGCAACTCCCCGACGTGCAACTGGTCCACATCCCGATCGAGAAACCCGAGAACGTGTGGATCTCGAAGTTTGAGCTGCAAGACGGCGTGGCCGACGTGGAAACTCCGGCAGTGTTTCATGTGACCGTGGAACATACGGGCGAGCAACCGCTCACCAATGTCCGTGTCGCGTTGTCGATTGATGGGGAGGAAGTCGCCAGTCGTCTGGTAGACTTGGAACCCGGCCAGGCGCGCGAAGTCGAATTCAAGCATCGCATGGAGAACCTCGCCGATACGGCCGGTCTCAGCGAAGGTGCAGGCAGTGCGGCGTTCCTCAAGGCGACAGCTACCGCGACTGCGGAAGGCAGCGTTGGTGACCGGCAACCGCGCGACAACGCTCGGCATCTGATCGCTCCGGTGGTCTCCGGTCTGCCCGTGGTCTTTGTCGACCAATACGGCCAGGAAGAAAACCTTAACCGCAATGAAGTCGGTGAGACCTATCGTTTGCGACGTCTGCTCGCGCCCCGCACGTCTACCGACGAAGAACAGAACCGCCAGCTTGTTCGCATTCGACATCTGACCATTGATCGACTCAACGAAGAAACGCTGAGCGATGCGCGGCTGGTGGTCATTGCCGGTGTCGCCAATCCGGGCGACTCGGTGCCTTTGCTGCGTCAGTACGTGCAGCAGGGTGGTTCTGTGGTCATCGCGGCGGGAGCGGACTTCGACCCTCAAAACTGGCAGCAGGCAGGTTGGCTGGGCGGCGGTGGCATTCTGCCCGCGCCGCTGAGCTTTGAATCCGTGGGCCAATTGCCTGAGACGGCGACACAACAACTGGAGACGTTCTCGCTCGATCCGAAGTCACTGCAGCACGATTTCTTTCTGATCGAAGGAGAAACGTCGGAGTCGCTGGAAGACCTCTACCGCTCGCCCATCTTCTTCAAGGCGGCGATTGCGGATGATTCCGACGCGATGAAAACGAATCTGGCGAACGCCGAGCGCACGCGATTGACGGAGGCTCGCGAGTTCCTGAAGGGCTCTGACGAACGCCGTCTCGCGTGGGATGAGAAGGAGCGTCAGGGAACGCTCACGGAAGCGGAACTCAACGAGCGCAAGGCGGACGATGATCGCCGTCGTGAGTACCGACCCACGTGGCTGTTGTGGGCTCACGAAGACGCCCAAACGCAACTCGACGAACGTGATATCGAACAGCTCGCGTTGGAAAGCCGACCGCGAGTAGTGGGCTACTATACCAAAGACCGTCATCCCTTCCTGGTGGAACGCAGCATCGGTGCGGGGCGCGTCTACTTCGTGTCGACGGGACTGTATTCCAGTTGGAACACGCTCACCTCAACGAATGCCATTCTGGTCTTCGATCGCATGCTCCGGCAGTTGCTGCAACAGACGCTGCCGCAACGCAATTATGAGACCGGTGACGTCGTAACGCTGCCCGCCCAGAAATCCGACCGCGCTCGCTGGGAAGTGCAGACGCCGCTTGATCGCCGCGATCCGCTGACAATCGAAGCTCTGAGCGCCAACCGTTACGGCGTGCGCGTCCGTCGTGGACTGTGGCAAGGCCACTACGCCGTCAACGCCATCGATACATCCAGCGACGCCAAGAACGTTACCAAGACCGTTCCGCTGGCCTTCAACTGCCCGCCCGAAGAATCCCAACTAGCCGCGTTCGACGCACTGAGCTTCCGACAGCGCATGGGTGAGGGTACCTACCGCTGGCTGGAGCAGGACGACTCAATCAGCGTCGAAGGCGCCCAGATCCGCGGCCGTGATTTATGGAAGTGGCTCATTGGCGCCGTCTTCCTCTTCCTGCTCGCCGAAATGCTCATCCTCGCCTGGCCGTATCGAAAACCGGAACCAACAGCGGCGACGGTGTAGCCCGAACCAACGCTGCCACACGGTGTCATCTGCGAGTTTTCCTCGACTCCAACGCGAGTTCAGAATCCAGATGTCTTCAGTGACAGGGCCGAAAGATGACTTCCAAAGCCTGGGTGCAAATTGTTCGCGAAAGCGAACGCAACTACATGAGCTCTACTCGAGTTGCACACTGGTTCTGGCAGCGAGGGTATGAAGTCTGCCGGTTTACGGTCGCACAACTTCAAGAAGGACTGTTGGACCAGGACTTTCGGGAGAACCTCGACGATATCGTTGTGTTTGGCGGAGTTGGCACGACTCGCAAAGCGGTAGAACGCGCAAAACGACCGCCTCCGCCCAACTTGGACCTGCCTCTTTCCGTGAGGCCCTGGGCAAAGCGAAAGGTTTGGGAAACGACACTTGGAGAGATCCGGCGAATCGTTGACACCGAACCAGGAAATCTGCCCGTTCACATTAAACCTAGAGATCATCAGAAGCTCTTCACCGGCACCGTGATCTCGGCGTTTCGAGATCTTATTCCTTCCGCGCATGTCGACCGGGACGTTCCGGTCCTAGCTCAAAAGGTCGTTTCACTTGAGTCGGAATGGAGAGCATCCATCCTGCGTCGAGAGGTCGTGCACATCGGTCACTACAAAGGCGATCCGCTCCGCTTTCCCGATCCCACAGTGGTTCGCGAAGCATGCACGGCTTTTGTGGATCAACCGATTGCTTGCAGCATGGACTGGGGTGTGACAACGAACGGCGAAACGGTTCTGGTAGAGGTGAACGATGGATTCTCGCTGGGAAACTACGGCGTTTCTGGTGCGATCTATTCAGCAATGGTTGAGGCACGCTGGCGTCAACTTATGGGACTACCAGACAACGGCGTTGGTATTGCTTCAAGTCAGGACTAAAGAAGCGATCGCTGAACGCGAATTCCTTCTCGATTGCGTCATTACTCATCCACCTTCAGCGGTTGCGGGACGACTCAAGTGGAACTCGCGACGATGGGCAGCGATCACCCCTCACCCCCAACCCCTCTCCCCGGCGAGACCGGGGCGAAGGAGTGATCGGATATTGCTTGTCGAGAGTAATAGCTGGTTGTGAGCTGTAGCTACTTTTTCATCACGTTGGCGGCGCAGGCCTTGTAGGACGGTTGCTTCGAGTACGGATCGAACACGGCGTCGGTCAGCCGGTTGGCGGATTCGTAGTGCATCGGGATGAAGATCTGGCCCGGTTGCACGCTGGGAGTGATGAAGGCTGTGGCATCCAGTTCGCCGCGTTGTGACGTGATCAGCACTTGTTCGCCGGAACGAATGCCAAGGCGTCGCGAGTCTGCCGGGTTGATCTCGACGTAGATGCGTTCCGGGTACAATTTGCGCAGCACGTCAGACTTGGATGTCCGGGTTTGGGTGTGCCATTGCGATGCGGTGCCCCGTCCCGTCAGCAGGATGAACGGATAGCGGTCGCTGGGCGGCTCGGGCATCGTCTTCGGCATCTCGAAGATGAACTTCGCACGACCATCCGCATGGCAGAAGCGACCATCGGCAAAGAGCCGTCGTTGAGCCGGTTGGCTGGCAGGCGTGTTGAACCCGTCGTCTCCCGCTGACAGTCCGAGTTCTTCAAGCTCATTCGCCTTTGTGAACGGCCATTGCACACCGCCTGCAGCATCGAGCATTTCATAGCCTTGAATGCCCGTGATGTCGCAGGGCTGGTCCTCGCTCAGTTGCTGCATGATCCGGAAGGCCGCTTCAGGACTGGTCCATTCCTTGAACATGTCGCCGCAGCCCCAGGCGTCGGCAATCAGGCGGAAGATCGAGAAGTCCGAGAGCGCCTGGCCCGGTGCACGCCGAACCTTCTTGATAACGCCATGACGACGCTCGGAGTTGATCAGCGTGCCGTCTTTCTCACCCCAGCCAGCAGCCGGCAGCACGAGGTCCGCATACTGAGCGGTCTCAGTGGTGTGATACATGTCCTGGACCACCAGGTAGTCCAGTCGTTCGAGGATGTCGCGACATTGCGTCTGATGAATCCACGAATGAGCCGGGTTCGTGCAGATGACCCACAGGCCCTTGATCTTCCCTCGCAGGACGCCTTCCAGAATCTCGTTGTAGGCCCAACTGGCTTCGTTGGGGATCACGGCCTCGTCGATGTTCAGAATCCCCGCGACCTTCGCGCGATGCGCCGGGTTACCGAAGTCGTGACCGCCGAGCAGATTCGTCGTGTTGCTGAAAAGCCGCGAGCCCATCGCATTGCACTGGCCGGTGATCGAGTTCGCTCCCGTGCCCGGCCGTCCGATATTACCGGTCATCAACGCGAGATTGATCAACGCCTGAGCCGTCCGCACGCCTTGATGGCTCTGGTTGACGCCCATCGTCCACCAGAAGGAAACCCGCTTGCCGGAATGAATGGTCTCAGCAAACTTGCGAATGGCAGCTTCGGTGAGACCCGTCAGCGCGGTGACGCGTTCAATCGTGAACGTCGAAACGAACTCAGCGAACTCGGCGAAGCCGTTCGTGTGCTGCGCAATGAAATCGTGATCGAGCCAGTCATGCTCGATGAGGATGCGAGCGATGCCATAGAACAAGTCCATGTCCGACTTGGGTGCAATCGCCAGATGCTGCGTCGCCGACATCGCGGTTTCAGTGAAGCGCGGATCAACAACGATGATCTCGGGCTTGTTCTTATTGCGCATCACTCGTTCCCACATGATGGGATGCGCCAGACACAGATTGCTGCCTACCAAGACCAGCACGTCGGACTCTTCGAAGTCCTGATAAGTGTAGGGCGGCGCGTCGAACCCGAACGCCTGCTTGTAAGCCACAACAGCCGTGGCCATGCACTGCCGGGTGTTGCCGTCACCGTGCTTGATACCCATGCCAAACTTGGCCACCGAGCCCAGCAGGGCCATCTCTTCGGTCGCCATCTGGCCGGTGCTGATGAACGCCACCGATTCCTTGCCGTGCTTCTCCTGAATGGCTTTGAAGTTATCGACGAAGGCCGTCAGCGCCGTTGGCCAATCCACAGGACGCTGGTGCCCGGACGCATCCTTCAGCAGCGGCGTTGTCGCGCGGTCGGGTGCATCGAGAACCGTCAGGGCCTCCCAGCCTTTGGGGCAGGCCATGCCGAGATTCACCGGGTAGTCGGTGTTGGGCGACAGGTTGATCGCTTCGCCGTTCTTGAGGTGGACCTTCAAACTACAACCGGTCGAGCAGTAGCCGCAAACCATGTTGGTCGTGGCGTCGGGCTTCACCTTGGCTGGGACTCGTCCCAGTCCAAAGCCACCGGGTTCGAGCAGCAGCTCGCGCGTGAGTCGTCCGTCACGTTGATGAAGCAGTTGCATGGGATCGATCATCGCACGTTCCCCGGCATCCGCGGCGCGGCTACCGTCGCAAAGAATAAGAATCGTTCCAGCAACTCACCCACGAGGCTGGCGACGAAGATGAAACCGACTTGCAGTGTGAGCGACAGCGGCGTGACCTGATCGCGGGTCAGAGTATTCAGCAGCAATGCGGGAACCAGAATGCCTCCGCAGATGCCGAAAGCGAACCGGGCAAAGGTCACTCGCGCCAACGGTCCAGTCATCAACGTGGCCGATCGCTTAAGCGGCGGATTGTTTCGGCTGAGCAAATGCCGGAAGACGGAAGCCTCCCAGACCAGCTTCGCCGTCGCGAAGACCAGGATGCCCACACACAGGCGACGTCCTGAATTCGCAATGACAGTTTCAGCGGCGGTAACTCCCGATGCGTTCAGCACCAGCAATGTTAACCACGTTGCCGTCAGACCCAGCAGGCCAGTTGTCAGGCCGAAGCGAGTCACGGTGTGAGGGAACTCCCAGAGCGCCCGTCGCGTGACGGCATAGATCATCACCGAACAGCCAACACCCACGAGTCCCGAAATACCCACGCCCCAGCCGATCCAGTGCAGCACCAGCGGCGGAATGGGCAGGACACTCGGTCCGAACCAGTTGCCTGCGGCATACAGCTTCGCGAGTCCGGCGAAGACGCCGAAGGCCACGATCTCACGGCTGAGCCACGAGTGCTTCAGCCCGATCACCGCGCGGAAGGCATACTGCGGACGTCCCAGGTGCATGGTGCTGGCGGCCAGGGCCATCAGACCAAACAGCAGGGCACTCACGGAATGCAACGGCCGCACTGCCGCCATCAAAGTGGCGTCGAGCCGACTCTCCAGCCAGAGGCCCGTCAGGAATGCCCCGACTGAAAGTTGAGTCAGCACCAGCATCACAATCAGCGGCCAGTGCGGATGCTGCGCTGTGGCGGCGTGATAGTCCGCAGGCAGCATGTTCTTGGGGAGGACTCGCCGAGTCCGATAGGTTGTGGTCGGTAACGTGAGTTGCGAATCCGGAGCGGCAGGCAGGAACAAAGCCGCTTCCGCGTCCTCGACGATCTGCCGTTGATCAACAATGCGAATCGAGATGGCTTCGTGTGGACAAGCCTGCACGCAAGCCGGAGCTTCTCCGACGGCCAGTCGTGACGAACACATGTCGCACTTGCGGACGATGCCTTTGTCCGCATGGAACTTGGGCACGTCATACGGGCAAGCCAGAGTGCAGTACTGGCACCCGAAACATTGATCATCCAGATGCCTGACGATGCCGGTGATCGGATCTTTCTCGTAGGCATTGACCGGGCAGCCCTTCAGGCAGCCGGGATCGATGCAGTGATGGCAAGCCATCGTGACGTGCTGCAGCACGGGCGCTGAGGTCGTGCCTCCCACCAGCAGGCCGACATCGCGCCAGGTTTCGTTCGCGTCGAGACCATTCAACGAATGACAGGCCGCCACACAGGCCTTGCAGCCCGAGCAGCGATCAAGGTCAACGTCGAAGGCGTACTGCTGCCCCGGTCCCGGCGGACTGGCCGGGATAAGGCGTGAATAATACTTGGCCTGAGCGGGCAGAACGTCCGCCGCGTGCTCGATCGAAAATCGTTCAACCGCTGACAAGTCGTGCTGGTCGGTCAGCAACACGTCCAGCAGTGTCATCGGTCGCTTGAAGGGTGCGACCGAGGGAGTGGAACCAAATGCGATCTCGGCTGACGGATGTTGCTCTTCGGCTGACCCGACAGGCACAGATTCGCGTGTGGCGGGCATCGCTCACACTCCTGTCGTGATGAGCGCATCCGAGTTCGTGGCACATGAGGTGGCCAGCTTGCAGCCGATGTCCGTTGCCAGGCGCTGGTCAAGAACATCGGTCGGTGGCAGTTCCAGGAAGACCTCACCGTTCTCGACTTTCACCGGGAACGTTTCGATGTGGTATTCCTCGCCCTGCAGCGATTCACCGGATTCCAGCGAGAACGTCTTCTTATGCAACGGGCACGCGACCTTCGGAATACCGCCCATGTCTCCGATGATGCCGCGACCGAGCACGAAGGCTTTCTTGTGCGGGCACATGTTCTGACAGGCGTACCACTCGCCGCGGCTCGCGAAGTTGAACACTGCGATCTGCACTTTCCCGTACTTGACCGTCGCACCACCATCATTCGGGAAGTCGTCCACCTTGCCGACCGCGACCCAACTGCGCTGCGGTTCGACATCTCGTTCATGATCGGCCCAACTGCGGCCGTCATGCATCTTGAACTGTTCCAGCGAGACGAACTCGGACGGCCACATCCCAGGATGAGTCTGGCCGCGTTCGTTGACGAACTCGATCGTCGGCTCGTTGTCATCCGAATTCATGAACTGCTTGAAGCGAGCCCGCTTCTCGGGATCACGCACGACGGCGGCCCATTCGCATTCGTAGCGATCGACCAGCCGCTGCAGCATGCCTTCCAGATCGGCGGCAATCTCCAGCTTGTCGGTAATCACGACATCGCGAATGTGATCAATGCCGCCTTCCAGTTTCTCGAGCCAGACCGCCGTACGCGTCAGGCGATCGGCCGTCGAGATGTAGTACATCAGGAAGCGGTCGATGTATTTCAGCGCGGTGTCTTCATCGATATCACCGATCAGCAGATCAGCGTGACGCGGCTTCGCACCACCGTTGCCGCACACATAGAGGTTGTAACCCTTCTCGGTCGCAACGAGTCCCACGTCCTTGCATTGAGCTTCGGCACATTCGCGGACGCAGCCGGAGACGGCCATCTTGATCTTGTGAGGGGCGCGAATGCCCTTGTAACGATTCTCCACGCGGATCGCGAAACCGACGGAATCCTGCACGCCGTAGCGGCACCAAGTCGAACCCACGCAACTCTTCACGGTTCGCAGCGCCTTGCCATACGCATGACCGCTCTCGAACCCGGCATCGACCAGCCGTTCCCAGATGTCCGGCAGGTCCTGAACCTGAGCCCCGAACAAGTCGACGCGCTGACCGCCGGTAATCTTCGTGTAGAGCCCGTACTCGCGAGCGACCTCGCCCAACACAATCAGCTTCTCGGGAGTGATCTCTCCGCCAGCCACGCGCGGCACCACCGAGTACGACCCGCCGCGTTGAATGTTGGCGAGGAAGCGGTCGTTGGAGTCCTGCAGGGCTTCGTGTTCTTCGCCGAGAATGTGGTCATTCCACAAGCTGGCCAGAATCGACGTCACAGCGGGCTTACAGATTTCGCAGCCATTGCCCTTACCGTGCTTCGCGAGTGCATCGGCGAAGGTCTTAATTTCCTGCACCTTGATGACAGCGAACAGTTCCGTTCGCGACATCGGGAAGTGTTCGCAGAGGTGATTCACGACGGTCTTGCCGGCCTTCTTCAACTCCGCGTTGAAGAGGTCCGTCACCATCGGCATGCAGCCACCGCAACCGGTACCAGCGCGAGTGCACTTCTTAAGTCCGGCGAGTGAATCGCAAGTCCCGTCCTTGATCGCCGAGCAGATCTGGCCCTTGCTGACGTTGTTGCAGGAGCAGATCTGAGCTGAGTCAGGCAACGCATCCACGCCACCGAGTCCGCCCTTGCCACCGTCAGACTTGCCGACGAGCAGTTCATGCGGTTCGCACGGCAACGGATCGTCAGTGCGGGAGAATGGCAGGAACGTACCGTAGTCCGACGCATCGCCAACCAGGATGCCACCAAGCAGTCGCTTGCCGTCCACGCTGAAAAACAACTTCTTGTAGATGCCCTTGAAGGGATCTTCGAAGGTCAGCGGAGTGGCCTGTTCGGGAGTGAGTTCGTACTTGCCGAAGCTGGCGACGTCGCAACCCATTAGCTTGAGCTTCGTGGACAGGTCCGTGCCTTTGAAGGTGCGCGAGTCGCCGATCAAGTTCGCAGCCACGATCTCAGCCATTTCGTAGCCGGGCGCGACGAGTCCGTAGACCATGCCGCCATGCAAGGCGCATTCGCCAATCGCGAAGACCTTTGGATCGCTGGTGGTAAGTTGATCGTCGACGGAAATGCCGCCCCGCTCGCCAACTTTCAGACCGAACTGCTTCGCCAGTTCATCACGCGGACGAATACCGGCCGACACGATGATCATGTCGCAGTCGAGCTTGGACCCGTCCTGGAACTCCAACCCGGTCACATGTCCTTCACCCATGACGGATTTAGTGGCCTTGTGCAGGTGCACCTTCACGCCGAGCGATTCAATCTTCTTGATCAGCACTCTGGAGCCGGCATCATCGACCTGACGCGGCATCAAGCGACCGCTGAATTCAACGACGTGAGTTTCCAGACCTAGATCATATGCTGCCTTAGCGGCTTCCAGACCGAGCAGACCACCGCCGATGACGGCGCAGCTTTTGGAGTGTTTCGAGTATTCGATGATGTGCGACAGGTCTTCGATCGTGCGGTACACGAAGACGCCGCGATTCTGAATGCCCGGCACCGTGGGCACGAAGGGGAATGAACCCGTCGCCAGAATGCAGGCGTCGTATTGAATCTCGACGCCCTTCTGCGACTTCACAACTTGAGTGTCGCGGTCGATCTCACAGGCCCGGTCGCCGACGTGCAACTCCACACCATGCTCGGCATACCACTCGCGGCGCGCGATCATCAGTTTTTCGGCGTCACGATGGGCGAAAAAGCTGGTCAGACCGACGCGGTCATACGCAGCGCGAGACTCTTCGCAGAATGTGACAATCTGCCATTCCTGGCGGGTGTCAAATTCGACGAGCTTCTCGCAGAAGCGCTGGCCGACCATGCCATTGCCAATCACCACCACAGTCTTCTTACGGACTGCCTGCACCACTGGCACAGCAAGCGGTGATTCCGTTGCGGACGAAATCATAACGTACCTTCACGCCACGTGAGCTAAACCTCACGCGTCACGGAGTCTGCGCCGGTGAGCAGCCAGCGGACTCAAGCCTTATGGGGAGTTCGAAGTCCAATAAGGCAATCACTGTGCCGGGGGCGGGGACACGCGTGGCAGAAACTCGCCCACACGTGGTGAACCCCGTAATTCGTGGCATTTTCTACAATTGGAGGGTTTACACGCGACGGTGGGCTTGCGCAGGAGCTATGCAGGACTGACTCGACCCTCATCATTTCAACACCCAGCGATATGGCGAAGTCTATGTCGGCGATGGGGTTACTGCGAGAAAACGTCGGCGGAATGAGCTGAACAGGTCTGGTCAGGTTTCGTCAGCAGGGCAGGGTTGGCCAGGCAACTCGACGGAGAACGTCGTCCCGACTCCCGGAGTGCTGGCGACGGCGAGATGGCCGTGATGCTTATCCAGAATCGTACGGCTCAACGCCAGGCCGAGCCCCAACCCGCGGGACTTGGTCGAGAACAGCGGCTCCATGACCTGATGAATGATTGAATCCGGAATACCGATGCCGGTGTCAGAGACTTCAATCACAATAGTCTGTCCACGCTGGGGATCGACAATGCCGGCTCGCGCCTTGATCGTCAGGGTGCCTCCATCCGGCATGGCGTCGACGGCATTCCGGACCAGGTTGCCGATCACGATCTGCAACTGCGAGGGGTCGGCTTCGATCCGGGAGTACTCGCCAGCGCATTCGATGGAGACATTCACACTTTGAGGAATCGGATTCGAGCCGACAGCCTGCACCATGAAGTCCTGCAGGTCGAGCCATTCCAGTTTCGGCCACGGCATGCGCGCGAAATTGGACAGCGTGGTGATGACCCGGTTTGAAAGCTCCACCTGTCGATCAATCCGAGTCAGATGTTCGCGCTGCTTCTCCGTCGTCGGCTGCCGCGCGTTCAATAGATAGTAGACTGAAGTCTTGATCACATTCAGCGGATTTCGCAACTCGTGCGCAATCCCCGCCGAGATCTGGCCGATCGTCGCCAGACGCTCGATACGCTGCTCGCGCGCGTTGAACTCCGTCTGATAAGCGAACTCAATGATGACCAGATCGAGGTCTAGCAATCGATGCAGCGACGCTACCGCCGCCTCCAATTCGCGAGATGGCAAGGTGGATCGCGCATAGGCGGCTTCGGCCAGCTTCGCGCGAATCCGGCAGAGAGCCGCGTTGACGAAGTAAGGAGCCAGGCCGATTTCCACATGCCGGTGCCCGACCCGAAACCGCTGGGCCACGAAACGCTCGTCGTAGGGCCCCCGAAACAGTTCTTCGATCCAGAATTTCAGAGTCTGCTTGAGAGTGGCGATCTGCGCATCGCCGCCGGAAATCGTCTTCATCGCGGCGGGATGACGCCGCAGTTCCTCGTAAAAGGCATCCACGATCTCACCGATCGCCGGTGCGACGTCGCGATGGAGTTGTTGCAGGTGCCGCCCGTCTTCGTCGGTCCAACCGACGTAGCCCTGAAGCTCGCGATACAGCTCGATAACAGCGGATGACTGCATGGAGACCCTTCACCTGCCCTGGCACCCTGCTCCCGAGTGCCACCTACCGAACCCACGACCCCGTTTAGAAAACACCGAATGAACCTCGCCGAAGGCAACTTATGTGCCTCGAATTGACTGCGAGTGTCTGAGAGCGGCCTTTGACGTTCGCCGCCGCTGCATCGGCAACTCAGTTTGCTAAATCCTGCATTTCCCGCCCAAAACAAGCTGGCGTCTTTAATTGGATTTAGGCATCCTATTTGCAAGTTTGACTGTCAACAGTCGTTCTGAGCTGGCAACCGTGCGGTAGTGCTCAGTCTTGAACCTCAGCCGCACGGCCGGGTGAGTGTGCACCGCGCAGAGCCTCGCTCACACATCGTTCTGGTCAGGAAACCTCGCATTTCAGGAGTTACCATGAAGCTCTCTCGTCGCGTCACCGTGCTGGGAACCACGTTCGTGTCCTTGGCAGCGTTTGTCGGCTGGCTGTCCGCAGCAGATGCCAGCCGCGCCCCTGCGCCTGAGGCGGTCGCCAGAACTCGCAAACAGGTGAAGATGCTGGACGACCTGTACAAGACGGCTGTGGTGTTAATCACCAAGCACTATGTCGAAGGCAAGCAGGCGGCGTCCGCGGGTACTGCCGCGAAGTTGATCTTCAAGGAGATGAAGGCCAAGGGCCATCACGACGTCGAACTGCTCGATGTGACCGGTCAGCCCTACAACGAAGAGAACGTGGCCAATGACGACTTCGAGAAGGAAGCCATCAAGCAACTAAAGGCGGGCAAGAGCTTCGTCGAACAAGTGGTCTCGAAGGACGGCAAGGATTACTTCCGAGCCGCCACACCGATTCCCGTGGTGCTCGATAAGTGCATTCAATGCCATGAGAACTATCGCGACGTCAAAGCCGGCGCGCCCATCGGCGCCTTGGTGTACACGTTGCCAATCGAGTAATGCGTTCCGCATCTCGGTATGAGTGCACCGGCGGGCGGAATGAGCGCCCGCCGCCGTGCTACGCGCTATGGTCGTGACGTGCTGGGTTGTCAGAGTCGCGGGGCGGTTTCGAATTGCCATTCAGGCACGGCGGGCTTGTGAGCTAAGGTTTGCACCTTGCAAGACTTGGACGCACGCAGAAAGGGCAGCATGGCAGCCGCGACTCAACATACTTGGCGTTTCTTCCGAGCTGGTGGTTTCGATCAAGTCAGGCTCGATACCGGGGCCGACATCGCCAACCTGGAGCACCTTGACCAGAAGCTCTGGGTCGCATTGAGCTGTCCCGCGCGCGGTATCGAGTTCGATGAAAAAACTCTGGAACTGATCGACCTCGATAAGGATGGTCGCATCCGGTACGTCGAGATTCTGGCGGCAGCGCGGTTCGCGTGCAGTCTACTGAAGAACCCCGGTGAACTGTTGAAGGGCTCGGCGTCGCTGCCGCTGTCGGCGATCAGTGACAGCACTCCGGAGGGCAAACGTCTGCTGCAGTCGGCCAAGCAGATTCTGAACGATCTCGGCAAAGGCACAGCCATCGCGATCAGCGTGGATGACACATCCGACACGACGAAGATCTTTTCGGCGACGATCTTCAATGGCGACGGAATTGTGCCCATTGACTCGACCACGAATCCCGTCACTCAGGCCGTGTTGCAGAACATTATTGATTGCATGGGTGCTGAGAACGATCGCAGTGGCAAACCGGGAGTGAATCAGGCCAAGGTGGATCAGTTCTTCGGCGAGATCGCCACGTACACTGCCTGGAACAGCCTGGTCGAAACCGACCCGTCCATCCTGCCACTGGGTGATCAGACGAAAGCGGCCTCGGATGCGCTCAATGCTGTTCGATCAAAAGCTGAAGACTACTTCGCCCGTTGCAAGCTGGCGGCGTTCGATGCCCGTTCCGTCGCGGCCATGAACCTGACGGAAGAGGAGTATCTGCGAGTCGCTTCCAAAGATTTTTCCCTGACTGCGGATGAAGTGGCCCACTTCCCGCTGTCACGAATTGATGCCAATCGTCCGCTGCCGCTGACTGGCGGTCTCAATCCCGCGTGGGAAGCTCGTATCGCGGCCTTTGCGAAAGAGACCGTGCAGCCGATTCTCGGCCCGCGCGAAGAATTGACCGAGGCCGACTTTGCCACCGTAACCGCCAAACTGGTGCCCTACGACAAGTGGCTTGCCGCGCGTCCCATGACGTCGCTCGACAGGCTGGGACCTCAACGTGTGCGCGAGATTGAACAGCTCAACGCCAAGCCGGAAATAGACCTCTTGCTGGCTGAAGACATCCGACTGTCGGAGTACAGCCAGCAGATTGAAACCGTCGACAAGCTGGTGCGGCTTAACCGCGATCTGTACCGGCTGCTGTGCAACTTCGTAAACTTCCGCGACTTCTACGCGCGGCAGGACAAAGCCATCTTCCAGGTTGGCACTTTGTACCTCGATCAGCGCAGTTGTGATCTGTGTGTGCGAGTGGAGGACATCACCAAGCACGCGACGCTCGCGACGCTGAGCCGCGCTTACCTGGCCTACTGCGAATGCACTCGACGATCAGGCGATGCCGAGAAGATAACGATCGCCGCGGCGTTCACTGCAGGCGATTCGGACTACCTGATGGTCGGCCGCAATGGCGTGTTCTACGACCGCAAGGGATGTGACTGGGACGCGACGATCATCAAGATCGTGGACAATCCCATCAGCGTGCGGCAGGCATTCTGGGCTCCCTACAAGCGTGCCATGCGGTGGATTGAAGAGCAAATCACGAAGCACGCCGTAGCAGCCGATGCAGCCGCGACGAACAAACTCACCACGACCGCCACCACGGTCGGTACCGCGGCCACGACGCCACTCCCCGCGCCTGCCCCGGTAACAGCCCCTGCTTCCGTCCCGGTAAAACCCAAGTTCGATGTGGGTGTTGTCGCCGCGATGGGCGTCGCGATCGGCGGCGTGACGGCTGCGTTTGGAGCAATCCTGCAGGCGTTCTTCGGACTTGGACCGTGGATGCCGATCGGATTCTTCGCGGCGATCCTGTTGATCTCTGGCCCGTCCATGCTCGTCGCCTGGCTGAAACTGCGGCAACGCAACCTCGGCCCGATCCTGGACGCGAACGGCTGGGCCGTGAATTCCCGCGCGATGATCTCCATTCCATTTGGGAGCGTACTCACCGCGATTGCGACGCTGCCGCCGGGAGCCCGCCGCGACATCTTCGATCCCTATGCGCCGAAGAAGTCTGCGTGGAACTGGATACTCTCCATCCTGCTGTGGGTCGCCACGCTCGCGGTGCTGGGCGGAGCGTTCTGGAACTTCGGGGGTCTTGAACAGATTGCTCCGGGCAAGTTCCGCAAGAGCCAGTGGATGCTCGACAACGAGAAGTCCGACAAGGCAGCCGCAGACAAAGCCGCTGCCGAGAAGGCCAAAGCCGCTCCCGCCACCAAGTAACTGGCGGCGGGATAGCAGCACTCATTCGAATGTCGCAGCCTCGTCCCCTGACTAGCCCATCAACTCGGGAATCGGTCGGCCGCGATCAACGATCGGGGTCGGGCGGCCGTTGAAGTCGCGAATCAGAGTGGTCGCGGAATCGATGCCCATGTGGTGGTAGATCGTCGCGAGGAAGTCGCCGGGGCCGCAGATACGTTCCACCGAGTCTTCACCGCGTTTGTCGGTGCCGCCGATGAAGCCTCCAGTGCGGATGCCTCCGCCAGCCCAGATGTTGGAGAAGGCCCGGGGCCAGTGGTCACGGCCCGGCTGGATGGTGCCCGCAGGAGCGCTGGCATCGCCGCCGCCCGTGCTCGCCGCATAGCTGATCTTGGGAGTGCGACCGAACTCGCCCGTCACGACAACCAGCACTCGCTTATCGAGGCCGCGTTCGTAGATGTCTTCGATCAATGCCGTGACCGCTTGATCGTAAGCATCCGCGCGGAACTTCATGGCTTCGAAGACGTGCATGTTAACGGCGTGATCGTCCCAGTTCTGAACTCGTCCGCAGAGCGGTCCAGCCAGACTGGTGGTCAGCACTTCGACGCCAGCTTCCACCAGACGGCGAGCGAGCAGCAGTTGCTGCCCCCAGGCATTGCGTCCATAGCGATCACGCACGCGCGGGTCTTCGAGGTTGAGGTCGAAGGCTTGTTTCGTCTTGGGATTTGTCAGCAGCGTCATGGCCTGCGATTCGAATTCGTCGAGCGCCGCCAATTCCCGTTGCTTATCGAAGGCTCGCTCCAGCGTGTCGAGGTTCTGACGTAGCGAAGAACGGCGTCCGAGACGGCGGACTTCGTTCGAATCGGAGAGGCCAATGTTTGGCACCGAGAAGGTCGGTTGATTCGGATCGCCTGACACCACGAACGGCGAATAGGCATCGCCGAGATACGCCGGGCCGTTGTATTCGAGCGGCGGGTTGATCCCGACGTAGGCAGGCAGCGGGTTCTGACGAGGTCCCTTCTGTGATCGGACATAGTTTGTCACGGACATCCAATCGGGCAAACGTGGCTTAGGCTTGTCGCGCGTATCGGAATCGCCCGAGAGCAACTGCATCGAGCCAGCAGGGTGTCCGCCCGCGTTCTGACGCATCGACCGCAGCACCGTGAACTTGTCCGCAATCGCCGCCTGCCGTGGCATGAGTTCGCAGAAATTCATTCCCGGTATTTTGGTCGGAATGGTGGAGTAGGGACCTCGATACTCGCTGCCCGCGTTGGGCTTGGGATCGTAGGTTTCCATGTGCGAACATCCGCCGGGCTGCCAGACCATGATGACGGCGTTCTTCTCACGGCCGGGGATGGTCGTGGTTTCGTTGGCATAAGCCGCGTTCTCGGCTCGCAGCCGGAGCAGGCCCGGCAGGCTCAATGTCGCGAAGCCGGCGAGACCCATTTGCAGGAAGCCACGACGGCTGTTCGAACAAATGCTGTCCGGGCCGGGGCAAAATACAGGCGACTTCGCATGAGAAAGATGTGTCATGGTCAGCTGCATCCGGGAGTCTGGAAGGAAGGGTCGTAGGGGCGGGAGCTGGCGATGCTGCCCTGCGAAACGGCGTGCTTCGCAGAGCAGGCGGGAAAGTAAAGCTTACTTCTTCTCGGGCGGGTTTACGCGGATCGCAATCGGTTCGGAAACGACGATATCCACAATATCGGTCGGAGCAGCCGTTGCCGTTGCCTTTTTGACTTGTGCCGCCGCATTGGTCACAGCAGCGGCGGCAACTTTCTGTTTGGCAGTCGCGGCTTCGACGGCCTTGTCCGCTTCGGCTTTGGTCTCAGCAGTTGCGGCCGCGGCAGCTTCCATCAACTTCTTCAGCTCAGCGTCAGCGGCGGTGAGTTCTTCCTGAGCTTTCTTGTGAGCCTCTTCCGCGACGGGAATGGCATCGGGCCGGTGTCGATACTTGGCAACCGCGCCGCCGTAGAACGCAATCAGGTAGTCGCCAGGCGCGACCTTCAACGCGGCGGTATCCAGGACCGCTTGAGACTGATCGGCGTTGATCTGCACATCAAACTGCGGAGCACGATCGAAGCCAGCCCCCATCGTCTTGAGTTGCAGGACCGCACCGGAGAACTCACTGCGACGGGTGTGATTGAGCGGAACGGTCAGCTTCTCACCGGCTGTCACGGTCAACACATCCTTGTTGGGCGTGCTCAACGACAGCGGAGTGAATTCCAAACCGCTGACCGAAACAGGGATGTCGGCGAATAACCGTGGGCTGGGAATCTCGCCCCAGGAATCCGGAATCGGCCAGGCATGCGACGCCAGTCGACCGGTCCGAGTCACAACTTCATCGTTGATCTTGGCTCGACCAATGAAGTTGGCACTGCCGATGACTCGCGGTGCGTTTTGGTGCGCGGTGACCAGCATCAGGCCGCGCGACTGACCAGCCGGAATCTTCAGGCCACTGGCAGTCACGCCTTCCGGCAGACCTTCCAGCGCCAGTTCGATGTCGCCATCAAAGCCATCCCGTCGGATCGCGACGACTTCCAGAGCCATCGTGGCGCCACCACGCAAAGCCAGCGGCTTCGAGACCGCATTCCGGTCCCCATTGCGCAATTCCATGTGCAGCGCCCAGGCGACGACTGCAAAGTCGGGAGCCGCCTTGCGAATCACCAACCGATAAATGTTCTTCGGATCGTTGCGCGTGCCGCCAAACAAGTCCGAGAGCTGCAGGCGATGCAGGCCGTCTTCCTTGATCTCTACCTTGCCGAGGATGTCTGCGCTGCCCGCGTTGTACGGAGGACCGTCATAAGCATAACCGTTGCTCGACACCTTCACGGGACTGGGAATGTCACTGAGTTCCGCGATGTCCGTCAGCTTTTCTGTATCGCCCGTGCGAGCCACATGCTGCACGAGGATCGACGGATCGGTCGGCAAACCGAATCGCTCCGAACCAACCTCAACCCACCAGACCTCGCCCTTCTTGGCTTCAAACTCAAAGACATCGACATCAGCCGCCGGGTAGAAGCTGCCCGCGATGTCGCACGGCAGAGTAATCTTCTGAGCCTTCGTGCGATCGTTGTTCGGTTCGGCCTCGGCGACTTCCGCCTGCTCCTTCAAACCTTGCGGCGGCCAGGAGAACGAATTCACCGGCTTGGTCGATGGCATGCGCACGATCGGTGCTCCGGGCGTCAGTTCCGACACGCCCAGCCGGTAGTAGTAGGCAGGTCCGCCTTTGAAGGTGAGTTCATGCACCTTGATCACATACTTGCCGTCGGCAGGCACGTTGAAATCCAGAACTCCGCCGCGACGTTCGACAAGCAGATCGCGTCCGGCGGCGTCGGCGACGATCACCACCGCATCGAGCTTCGAGTCAATGCCGCGCGTCGCGCAGTCCACGATGATGCGTTGCCCCTTGCGGGCTTCGAAGCTGTAGAAGTCGACGGCACGCTGCGTCATCGTCGCGTTGCAGATCGAGTTGACTGGCAACTCCAACGCCGTCGACAGCGTCGTATTGGGCTTCGTCTGAGACACCTCGTTGAGTGTGCCCACACAGAACGCTCGCGACGACGAAATCCCCAATCGCGTCATCACGCGCGATTCATAGATCCCGGGTGGGCAATCACCAGCAATCGAGACCACGTACTTGTTCGGTTCCGGTTGACCGGCAGCGTTCAGCTTGCGAGTCGCCTTGATGCGCGGATCAGAAAACGTGAGCGCATCGGCGTCTTCGATGTGTTCGCCGCTGATCGTCACATCGACCTCAGACCCGACTTTGGCGCCCATTGGTTGGGTGGTTAATAGCCTTGGGGCAGGCAGACCGACCGACTGGGCGAAGACCGGGGCTGTTAGAAGTAGCGCGCTGCAGGTTGCGCCAAAGGACAGAAAGGACCTCAGGGACCAAAGGTAGTTGGCACCGATCATTGGCTTCTCCGTTGATGATTCCGTGAAGCGACCCGTGCACGGGTCATGGCTTCGCGGAGACCGCCTTCTTTGAGGAAGGTTTGTTCCAAAGTTTTTAGTTGCTGATCCAGCAGATAATTCGTGAGTTTGATCAACCCGATGATGACGTTCGCACAGATCGCGAGGTCATCGTGTTCAATTCCTTTGCGGAAGGTTTCGTAGTTGGCTCCCGGTGTGCGATTCAGTTCTCTCAGTCGCTGCGTGTAAGGATGCTGACGATCCCATTCTTCCAATCGGCGAGTTCTCAGGAAGTCGCGATAGTCTTCGAGTAGCTCTTCCAGACTAGCTCGCGCGATGTTGGTGAGTTTGATTTCCATTTCTCTGGACGTTCCGGAAGCCTGACTACCTTCGACGATATTCTGTTTGCCGGAGCAGGCGGCTTGAATCATTTGGTCATAAGTGCGATCTCGTTTGTCGAGGAAGCGGCTGCAAAAGTAGACGGTCGCGTCATAGACGATCTGTGATTTCTGGTAGGACAGCAGGTTTTGATAGCCGCCGTGCGGTGGAATAAAGCCCGGCTGAGTTGAAGGGTCGGAAAGGACCTCAGGGACCAAAGAACTTTTGCGGCGTTCTTCTTTCCTTTATGTCCTTTTCGTCCCTTCTATCCGACATGACAGCCTCTAATGATTGAACAAAAACTCTTTCGTATTAATCAACGCCCAGATCAGGTCCTGATAATTTGCATTGGCGGCGGTTCCGGGTTCGTTCAGATATTCAATCGCTGTCTTTAATTCTTGCGGCCGAGGCTCTCGTGAGAACGCCGCCAGGTACAACTCTCGCACCTTGGCTTCAGCGGGTTTGTCTTCTTTGGAAAGGCGTTCGGCGCGGCCGGTTGCTGCGGCGAGCTTGGCTTTCATTTCAGGAGCGTTCAGCAAGTGCAGGCTTTGAGCGAGGCTTGAAGACTGCACGCGTTCGCACTCGCAAACGCTCTCACCTTGAGGTCGTCCGAAGACTCGCAGGAACTGCGACGATGCGTTGTAGCTGTTGTCTGGTAACCCAACGGCTCGAGTGCCGGGTGGCAGGTTGGCGAAGTCCGTCTGAGTTCCTGCCAGTCGATCGATTGCGTCGAGTAACACCTCCGCCTGCAGGCGCCGCGGGTAGTAACGCGAGTAATTCTGCTGGTCGACGATGTTATGTTCGTTCGGGACCTCGCTGAGTTGATACGCGCGAGACTGCGTCATCACGCGCACCAGTTCTTTGAGATCAAAGTTACTGGCGATGAAGTGCTTTTCCAGAGCGTCTAGCAACGCGGGATTCGTCGGAGGGTTCGTGTCGCGAATGTCGTCTTCCGGTTCGATCAGACCTCGCACGAAGAAGTGCTTCCAGTAGCGGTTCACCAATGACTTCGCGAAGAACGGGTTGTTCTTCTGACTCATCCAGTCGGCGAGTTTCAAACGCGGATCTTCGTCAGCGGCAATGGCGGGGATCGCATCACCCAGCGCTGCCGGCTTGAGCGGCACGCCGGTCTTCATGTTGGCGGCGGTCGCAATTCCGCGTTTGTGGAAGATCAGGTCTTCACCGCGCGTGCTTGACGGCTTGCGCCCGACCTGACTGAAGAAAGCGACCAGCGAGTAGTAATCATCCTGGCTCCAGCGTTCGAACGGATGATGATGGCATTGAGCACATTGCATCCGCACGCCGAGGAACAATTGGGCAACGTCTTCAATCTGCTGCTTGGGTTCTTTGACTCGCTTGTACCACGCAACCGGCGGATTACCGATCACAGTGCCCGTGGCTGCCAGCACTTCGCGCACAAACTGGTCGTAAGGCTTGTTGGCGAGGAAACTGTCGCGCACCCACGCATGAAAAGCGAAGTTCGAAACTGTGTCGCTGGCATCGTCACGACGATTCTTCAGCAACGCGGTCCACTTGTTGGCGAAGAAGTCCGCGTAGTCAGGACTGCGGAGCATCTCGTCGATGAACTTGTCGCGCTTGTCAGCATCCGTGCTGGCCAGAAACGCGGCAGCTTCCTCTTCAGTCGGCAGGCGGCCGCCGATGTCCAGCGCGACGCGACGCAGGAACGTCGCGTCATCGCAAACTGCAGACGGCGGAATGCCCAGCGACCGCAGATTTGCGAACACGTGCTCGTCAACAAAGTTCTTCGGCGAGGGAATGTTCTCAACCGGAGCACCCAACGGCACTGACGCGCTGTAAACCGCGACTTGGCCTTGATACCTCACCATCACGGCTACGTTGCCGGAGATATCCGAAATCTTCACGAGGCCGCGATCGCTGACATCGGCCATCGCCCTGTCGTTGGCTTCGTACAGTGCCATGGTAGTGACATCGCGGACGCTGCCATCGGCGTACTTCGCAATCGCCCTGAGTTGCTGCTCGGCGCCGCGCTTGATGGAACCCTTACCGGGTTGAATCTCGATGGACACCAGATTCGGCGCGGTCTTCAGGTCATTCGGAGCGCCTTGCCGAATCCATTCGCGCAGCAGGGCGTAACCTTCGGAAGTGGCAGCCAGGCGAATGCCGCCGCCGTGAGGTACCTGCCCCGACGCTTTCATGAGCAATAAGCTACGTTCCGGAACACCCGCAAACAGGCGGCGGCTGCGGCCCTCTTTGACAAGGTGTTCCAAGTCTTCCTGTGGCTCGAACCCCAGCAGCGACAACTGGAACCCATTCTGCCCGTTGCCCGCCTTCGCGTGGCAGACCCCGACGTTGCACCCCGCCTTCGTCAGCACCGGCATCACGTCATTGACGAAGCTCACGGGTTGTTCGGCGGTCTTCGCATTGAGCGGCACGCCGAAAAGACAGCACAAAGCAGCCAGCAAGCCGATGCACTTCGCCCACGGCGGACAAAGTGATCCAGTATTTCGAGTTGGCATATCGTTTCCACGCAAGTCCGGTATCGCCACGCAGAGCCACGCACGGCCTGCAGGGGCGCAAATCGCCTAAATATATCAGACGACGCTAATGCGTTCGGCGAATCGTCGTCAATAAGCGGGCGGGCTCGCGGGAAGCAGATCGGGAAATGCCACAGTCGACGGTTGATCGGGCTAGCCAAAGGTGGGCGACAGCGCCGTTTGCAGTGAAGAAGTCGCGGCAAGGCGATCATTCCGGTCGATGTCACGAAGTGCCTGCTGCAGGCACTCAAGCTGCCGCCGCGTGACGGGAATCGCGGCGGTTTCCTCGGGTTGCTGAGGAATTAGCGTCGCCACGATCTGCCGCATCAGAGCGTCGAGTCCTGTTCCCGCTGCGGCGGAGAGACAGAGCAAATCAGTGGTCGAGGTTTCCGGCCAGGCACGCGGCAGGTCGCTCTTGTTGCCGACCAGGAGACTGCGCGGCTGCGACTTGGCGAGGGCCAGCATCTGGGCGTCTTCCGCCGATGGAGGCTGGCTGAGGTCAAACACGAAGCAGGCGCAGTCAGCTTTCGCAAGTGCCCGCTTCGCACGACTGATGCCATCGGCTTCCAGTTCGTCCGAGGTTTCTCGCAGTCCGGCCGTGTCGGCCAGTTGTATCGGCCAGCCTTCGAACGCCGTGTCGCCGGTTACGACATCGCGCGTGGTGCCGGGTTGGTCGAAGACGATCGCGCGGCGGTACCCGAGCAGGGCGTTCAATAGAGTGGACTTGCCGACGTTCGGGCGTCCGGCAATCACCACGCGCCACGGTTCTGTCAGATGGAGACCGAACTCGCCCCAGCGAACAAGTTCCTTGAGTCGCGTTGCCAGTTCATCCGCCTGGGCCACGTTGAGCAAATCTTCGATCGACGTGCGCAAACGCCCTTGCTCCTGACGGAGCAGGTACAGCGCGGAGCGTTCCGTCGGAGCCTTCGTGAGTGCCACCTGGCACTCAACGTCGAACGGATGAATCGTCTCGCACAACTGTTCTTGCCACGACAGTATCTCGAAACCTGCGGACTCCAGATCGTTCAGGATGCGGCGCGGAGCAGCGAGGCCGCCGTGGCAGTTGACCTCGACGGTGACTTCGTCCGTGCGGCAGATCACCAGATCCTCGACGATTTCGGTGCCCCAATGTCCGTAGTAAATGCGATCCACTTTCTGTTGCGACAAGGATCGCCTATTCGCCGCTTTGAAGAATTGAGCGAAGGCGCGATCCAGCAGATCCAGCGGACCTCGAACATTGACGATCGCGACGGCTCCCCGGCCCGGCGGTGTCAACATGGCAGCGGTTGGTCGAACGGACGTTTGAGGATTCGCAGTCATAGAGAAGAGCGACGGGCAGTCGTGCAGCTAATCAGTGAGAGTTCGTAGACGGGATTGGTTGAGGATCGTATTCGGCAGGGGTAACGTCGTCAGTCCTGTTGATCGCCGCAATCACATCTCGGCTGTCTGAGCACTTCTTCAAGGAGCGTCACCCATGCTACGTCGATCCTTCTTCCTGCACTTCTGCCTGCTGATGACCTGCGTCGTCTTTGGCTGTGGCAAGGGTGAGCAACCCACCGCGCCGGGTGGTTCCAACGTCACGCCTAAAGGCATGACTGCGAAACGCATTGTGATTCTGACGAACGGAACCGCTCCCTTCTGGGATGCCGCCGTCGCCGGAGCTCAGGATGCAGCTCGGGATCTGAAGTGCGATCAGGCGGGCTTGGCAGTCACCGTCGATCGCGGCGACTTCAAGGTGGAAACTCAAATCAACAAGCTGCGGCAGTACGCGAGTTCCAGTGACGTCGTGGCGCTCGGAGTGTCCGTGATGGACGCCAAAAGCCAGTCCATCATCGATGAACTCAAGAAGCTGCAGGAAGCGGGCGTGAAGATCGTCACGATCGACTCAGACGTTGATCGCGAAACGAGTTCCAATGTGCGGTTCGCCTATCTGGGAACCGACAACACGACCGCTGGCAATCAACTCGGCAAGGCTGCCAAGGGGTTGATGGAGTCCGCTACCTACGCCGCCTTCGTGGGTGACAAGGGTGCCGCGAACGCGAATGAACGCATCGGTGGTTTCCGCGCCGCGGCGGGCGAAACCTTCAAAGAAAGCGACTTCCTGGCGGACGCTCCGGACGGTGCGACGAAGGCTCGTTCCAACGTGCGTGACGCATTGGACCGCAATAAGGACGTCAATCTGCTGATCGGCATCTGGTCGTACAACACACCGGCGATTGTCGACATCGTCTCGGACCTGAAGGTCCGCGACAAAGTGAAGATCATCGGTTTCGACGCCGATCCACCTGCCATCACCGGCATGAAGGACAAGATGGTCGACGCGATGGTGGTACAGAACCCCTACCAGATGGGTTATCAGGGCGTGAAGGTCCTGAAGGCTCTGATCGAGAAGGACGATGCTACCGTCAAGGAAATGTTTCCCAACCACGGCCAGCCCGGCGGTGACATCTATGACACCGGCCTGAAGGTTGTCGTGCCCAATGAAGGCTCGCCGCTGAAGGCTGAGATGTTCGACAAGAACACCCAGTTCCTGAAGCTCGATGAATTTCAGGAATGGCTGAGCAAGAACAAGCTCACGGGCTCGTGATCCGAACCTGACGACCTGATCGATCGGTGTGAGCC
The DNA here is from genome assembly GCA_021732995.1 of Planctomycetaceae bacterium. Classification (GTDB taxonomy): domain Bacteria; phylum Planctomycetota; class Planctomycetia; order Planctomycetales; family Planctomycetaceae; genus AM-0621. The sequence continues at coordinate 88,318 of JAKFWA010000024.1, forward strand.
TCCTCGCTGCGCAGGCTCATCGATCGATCAGGCGACCTTCTTCAGGAAGCTCACGCGGCCCGTCGGTACCCACTCGACAACGAAGATGTTGCCCGCGTGATCGAAGCAGGCATCATGTGGATGGATGAAGCGACCCGGTTGCCAGCGTGCGGTATTGCCGCGCACCGGGAACTTGCCGTCGCCGAGTACTTCCTTCGTCCACTGCTCGTCATAGCCCAGATGAGTGATGACCTGATTGTCCTTGTTGAACAGGGTGACGCGCGCGTGCAAATCGGGGCACAGCATGATTTCACCCCGCGTCTCCAGGTGAGCCGGGAATGAGACTCCATCGACCATACGCAGGAACTTGCCATCTAAGTTGAAGACCTGCAGCCGCGCGTTCGCTCGATCGCAGACGACGAGTTCTGGTTCTCGCCCCGGGCGATCGTCGAGCCACAAGCCGTGCGGCGTCTTGAACTGACCCGGCTGCTCACCAAAGCCGCCCCATGACCGGACCCACTTCGCGTCCTTGTCGTATTGATGAATGAAGTGAGCCCCGTAGCCATCGGCGACATAGAAGCCACCGTTCGGCGCGAAGCAGATATTCGTCGGCTTGTAGAGCACAGCCGGGTCGTCGTACTTGCCGGTCTCGGTCGGTCGGCCTTTGGTCCAGACCTCTTCGCCCTTCAAGGTCGCCTTCACGACGGTGCCCGTCGTCACGCAAAGATAGAGGAACTCTTCGCTGCCTTCTTTGCGAATGTCAATGCCGTGACCGCCGCCGTGATACTGCTTGCCCCAGGATCTGACGAACTTGCCGTTCGGATCAAACACGGCGATCGAGTCCATCGGCGCTTCGGCCGCGCGTGTGCGATGCTTGATGTAGACGAATCCCTGAGCGTCCACCGCGACACCATGAGTCTCACCCCACTTGATGTGATCCGGAACTTCTCCCCAGCCGTGAGTCACCTCGTACTTAAACTCACCTGATCCAACGACAGGCGTTTTGGTCCCGGACTTGTCTGCGGCTCCGACGGCGGTCGGTCCCAGGCTGGCGGTCATGGCGGCGACTCCTGCTGTTTTGATGAACTCACGGCGATTGGACGTATCTGCTGAGAACGCGGTCATGGCGGTTCCTCAATCGAGACCAAGAGAAGATCTGACGCAGCACAGCAAACCACGACTCAGTTTGCATCCGTCAGAACTGCGAATCTGGTGAATCGCTGTCCGCAGCAGTGACAGGCTCCATGAGATTTGAGAGAACCCTTGCGGTTGAATGAACACCCGCCGGGACTGCTGACATAAGCTACGCCCATGTTAACGATCTACATTGATGCCGATGCCTGTCCCGTGAAGGACGAAATCTATCGAGTCGCCAAGCGGTACTCGTTGAAGGTGTTTGTCGTTGCCAACACCGTCATGCGAGTCCCCAGCGACCCGTTGATTGAACTCGTCGTGATTCGCGATCAGGGACTCGACATCGTGGACAACTGGATCGCCGAGCAGGCCGGACCGGGAGACATTGTCATTACGTCCGACGTGCCGCTGACCGCGCGCTGTGTGGAACGCAAGGCACGCGTCATCGACGGCAAGGGCCGAGTGCTCACAGATCGCGACATCGGCGAAGTGCTCGCCATGCGTAATCTGATGGATGAACTGCGTCAGACCGGCGCCGTTACCGGTGGGCCCGCTCCCATGAACGACAAAGACCGCTCAAGGTTTCTCGCGAAGCTGGATGAAACGATCAACGCCATCCGGAAAGCACACCGGACTCAGGCTTCGTCGCTGCTGCCGCGCATTCCGGGCATCAAGAATTCGGAGCCCCGCGAAAGCTGAACACGGGAGGGCTGCAGGTTTCGGAATGTGCCTGCTACTTTTGGAGCGATCTCACGGAGCTGACGGAATCAAAGAATAGAGATCGAAGCCATCATCACGGTCTGAGACAAAGGCAATGCGGCCCTCAGGAGTCCACGCCGGAAAATTGTCGATGCCCTCATGGCGAGTGACGTTCACGGCGTCGCCGCTCAGCGGTTGCAGGTAGATTTCCAGATTGCCATCTCGGTTCGATGTGAATGCCAAACGACGGCCATCGGGAGACCACGCGGGGTAATCATCCAGGCCCTTGCTGTATGTCAGCCGTCGCAGGTTCGAGCCATCAGGATCGATGAGCGCGATCTCCAGATCACCCCAGCGATTGGTCGCGAAGGCGATCGTGCGACCGTCGGGAGACCACGCGGGATGGGCGTCGATCGCGGCATCAGTCGTCAGCCGCACCCAATCTCCGCCGGCGATGTCGGCGACGTACAGTTCCTGATTGCCATGCTTCGTTGATGTGAAAGCCAGCCTCTTGCTGTCCGGTGACCAGCAGGGTGATTCTTCGTGCGACAATGCGCCTTGAGTCGTCGCCTGCGGAATCAGCTTTCGGTCGGTGAGAGCCAACCGGTAGACTTCAATGTCGCCTTGGTTCGGAGACGTCTTGTCGAACGTCAGCAGCATGCTTGCGCCGTCTGGCGAGAAGACCGCGTCGTACTCGGGAGCATCTCCTGACGTGAGTCGTTCTTCCTTACCGGTCTTCAAGTCGCGCAGGAACAGAAGGATCGTCGCGCCTTCGTGTCTCGCAAAGGCAACCTGCTTGCCGTCCGGTGACCAGCACGGGCGTTGCTTCAGATGCCCGTCCTTCGTGAGACGAAGCAGGTCCGGTTCGGCAGCGGCACTGCGAGGCGGCAGTTCGATCAACGCGAGCGACAGCAGCACGCTAACGATCGCCGTCCGCATCAGGTCAACTCCTCGATCACTGTGCCTTGAGGCAACAGGCCATTGGTCGTCAGCGCGGTCGTGTCGATGCCCATCTGGGTGAGCACCGTCGCGAAGAGATCCGCTGAAGTCGCAGGCCGGTTGATCGGGTACTCACCCAACCGATCGCTGGCGCCGACAACGCGTCCAGCCCGCAAGCCGCCGCCTGCGACGATGCCGGAATAGCAGTGTTCCCAATGATCGCGGCCGGACTTGTTGTTGATCTTCGGAGTCCGTCCGAACTCGCCCACCGCGACGACCGTTGTTTCCGGCAGCAGGCCGCGTTCATCGAGATCATCCAGCAACGCAGAAAGCGCCTGGTCCAGCATCCACGCATGCCGGTCCTGATACTGTTGGAAGTATCGGTCGTGCATGTCCCAGCCACCGTCACCAGTGTCTTCCACAGGTTCGACGTGCGAACTCCAGTTGACCTGCACGAACCGCGTCCCGGCTTCCACCAGACGCCGAGCCAGCAGACAGCACTGGCCGAATCGGAACCGACCATAGCGACGCCGCAGTTGATCGGGTTCTCGACTGAGGTCGAAAAGTTCACGCGAACCGGCCTTCGTCAGCAGGGAAAAGGCTTGCTGATAGTAGGCATCCAGCCGGCTGATGCTTTCTGAACGGTCAACGTTGCGAGCCAGTTGATCGAACTCGGTCAGCAGTCGTTCGCGGGCATCAATGCCACTGGGCGTCAGGCCTTCGGCGAGCTTCAGGTGCGGAATCTCGATGCCGCGTTCAGGGTGATATTCGAGGCGAAAGGGATCGTGCATTGGTCCGAGTGCGGCCGCGCCTTCGCCGGTGATGGCTCGCTTTCCCTGATGCAGATGACCGCCCACGGTGATGAATCGGGGCACGGTCGGAGAAAAGCCCAGCACCTTCGAAACGATCGCGCCGTGATTGGGCTGCAACGCGCCAGCGATGGTCTGACCGCTCAGACTGGCTGCGCCGGCCGTGTTGCCTGTCAGGCCAATTGTTCCCGCGATGCCGTGATCGTTCGATGTTCCGCGCAGTGACCGGATGATCGAGAACTTGTGAGCCCGCTGAGCCAGTTTCGGCTGCAGCTCGCCAATCTCGATGCCCGGCACGCTGGTCGCGATGGGAGCGTACGGCCCGCGATATTCGACCGGTGCTTTCGGCTTCATATCCAGCGAATCGAGATGACTCGGTCCGCCCCACAGCCAGAGCAGGATGGTCGACTTCGCGGGTGCTTTTCGTTCTTCAGCGGCCTCTGCCTGCCAACGCAACACGTCTGCCAGACTGACGCCAATTGCCGACAACATCCCTGCGCTCAGCAATTCCCGTCGGGAAACGCCGCGGCATTCGTGAGGTCGCAGTCGGCCGATTTTCAGCATGCGCAGGTCCCTCAAGTTGAGCGTGAAACGTCAGGGAACTCCGAGTGCAGTCGCTGGTGCAGGACAAGGCAAGTCAGATCGTCGCGTTAGAACAACTTGAAAGTGTGCACCAGCACGTCGAGACCGATGACGAAGATCATCAGACCGACGACGAAGACGATGCCGCACAGCGTCGCGAACTCGAGCACCTTGCGGCTGGGCTTGCGGCGCGTGACGCCTTCCCAGATCAGGAACACCATATGCCCGCCGTCCAGCACCGGAATCGGCAGGAAGTTCAGCACGGCCAGATTCACGCTCAGGAAGCCCAGGAACCTCAGCAGCTTGGTCATGCCTTGTTCCGAGACTCCGACGGCTGCTTGCGCGATGCCCAGCGGACCATGCAGGTTCTTCACGGACAGGTCGCCCGTGAACAGGCTGCGCAGTGTTGCGTAGATCACCGTTGCTTTTCTGCGGGTATAAGCCACACCCATCGACACCGCGTTCGACCAACTGTCCGCCTTCATGATCGCCTTGATCGGTTCAAGAATGAGACCGCGCTTCGGCAGGTAGTACTCGTCCGATTCAACGGGCTTCAGCTTGATCGGTTGCGGCTTGTCGCCCACGAATTCCAAGGTCACGGTCGGCGAGGGAATCTGCTGCAGAATCCACTGCGCGGCGGCCATGTTCTTCAGAGTTACGTCCTTCTTCGCAGTCGTAAACGGGATCGTAATACTGGCATCTTCCTGCAGGGATTTCTGCAGAGCTTTGTACTGCTCGTTTTCAGTCGTAATCGTGATCGACTTGATCGACGCCGCTTCGGGCACGCCCGCCTTCGCGGCTGGACTGTCAGGCTTGACCTTCAGCACGTTCGACGTCAGGTGATAAGCCACGCCGATTGACGGTATGGAAAGCGGCGTGCCAGGCATCAGCGGCTGCTCAATCCACGCGGGTACCTTCTTTGGAGTCAGCTTCACGGTCACTTGTTGCGGCTCCGGATTGCCCGCCACCAGCCGCTTGACCTGAACTTCAACTTCTTGACCGGCGAGCTTCTCGAAGTAATCGGACAGGAACAGTGGATCGATCCGGGTGCCAACATCCTCGCCATTGACCTTGGTGATCTTGTCATCGACCAGCAGCTTGGCCGTCGCGGCGGGTGATCCCTGTTGAATCGCGGCGATCTTTTCAATGTCAAAGACCATGCCAAGGTCCTTGAACTTCTTCGGCGCGACGGGAATGGTGACCTTCTCATTGCCACGCTGGACGACGAAATCCAGGGTCTCACCACGACGCTCAGCCATCAGTTGCTGCAGTTCGAAGTAGGACTGGACCGGCTGATCTCCAACCTGAACGACTTTGTCACCCTTCAGAAAACTCGGCTTGGCCTCGGCGGCCGCGCTCTCCGGAAGTGCGATGAGGGGCATCTCTGGACTGAACTCGGCGATGGTCAATTCCTGCAGTTCGTTGGGCGAAATCCCCAGCGTCCGACGCGAGCCCTGATCAGGAGTGATACTGATCTTGAAGGTCTCTCCCGAAAGGCGGGTTCCCTCCAGTTCGAGAACGCCGCGGGACACCACCACACCCTCGACAATGTCATCGAAGATGACGGTGTCCTCATTGTTGATCCTGGTGATCTTGTCTCCCGGTCGCAGCCCTTTCTCCCAGGCTGGCTTTCCGATCTGCAGATTACCCACCATCGACGGCAGGGAATCGACGCCCATCTTGAAAGCGATCGCGAAGAACATCATGCCGGTGATGATGTTCATGATGACGCCGGCCGAAATGATCGCCATCCGCTGGCCGACCGTCTTGTTGGAATAAGCCTTCGGGTCGCGGGCAATCTCTTCGCTGGTCAACTGGCTGGGGTCGAGGTCGTCCTGCCCCAGCATTTTCACGTAACCGCCGAACGGCACGAGCGACAGCGCGTACTCGGTTTCGCCCTTCTTGAAGCTCCACAGGATCGGGCCGAATCCGATGCTGAAGCGTTCCACGGAAACTCCGCACCACTTCGCGAGAGCAAAATGTCCGAACTCGTGAAAGAAGATCACCAGACCCAGACCCAAAGCGGCTTGCAGAATATTCAGCGCGTAATCGAGGCTCGATTTCAGATCGAACGCGAGGATGTCCAACTCAAAGTCTCCTGACGAGCCCAGGCATCGAGTCGGAGTAATTCCGACAGCGACGGGCTGGGATCGAAGTGATGTGAATCCAGAACCGCGCGGCAGGCGCGGGGGATGTCGTTGAAATTCAACAGGCCCTTGAGAAACCGGTCAACGGCGATCTCATTGGCCGCATTCAGTACGGCTCCGCAACTGCCTCCCTGCCGAGCCACTTCAAATCCTAAGTCTAATGCAGGGAAGAGGTCACGACGAGGTGCCTCAAACTGCAGACTCCACGTCGCCGACCAGTCCAGCTTCGGCGCCGGACAGTCATAACGATAGGGCCATGTTAAAGCACACTGAATAGGCAATTTCATGTCCGGCGGCGACATCTGAGCGATTACCGAACCGTCGTTAAACTCTACGAACGAATGCACAATGGATTGCGGGTGGACGACGACCTCAATCTGATCGGCCCGCAGATCGAACAACCATTTGGCCTCAATGACTTCCAAGGCCTTGTTCATTAGCGTGGCCGAGTCGATCGTGATCTTCGGACCCATGACCCACTTGGGGTGCTTCAGGGCCTGCTCTTTAGTGACGGAGTCCAATTGTTCTTTGGTCCAGCTGCGAAACGGTCCGCCGCTGGATGTCAGGATCACGCGTCGCACGTCGTCTCGACGCCCCGACTGCAACGCCTGAAAGATCGCCGAGTGTTCGCTGTCAACGGGCAGCAGGGCCGAGCCGGTCCGTTTCGCGAGTTCCACCACCAGCGGCCCGGCGACGACCATCGTCTCTTTGTTCGCGATGGCGACCGCTTTGCCCGCTTCGACCGCCGCCCACGTGCCGTGCAAGCCAGCGGCTCCGACGACGGCGCTCAGGACGATGTCCACATCCCGGTGACTCGCGAGCTCCGCGACGGCATCCGGACCGAACTTCAATTCAGTCTGCGGATGAAACGCATCGGCCGGAACCTGTCCGCGCAGACTGGGATCACTGATGACGGCAACTCGCGGCTTCAGTTGGTGCGATTGCGCGGCGAGTTCTCGCCAGCGTGAATGAGCCGCGATTCCGTACAGCTCCAGCCGGTCGCCGAGTCCCGTCAGGACCTCCATGCAACTGGTTCCGATCGATCCGGTCGATCCAAGAACGGCAACTCGCTTCATTCGCATCTGGCTTCCGTACGATGCCTCACAACATTCGCCGCCTGATTCTCAGGCCGCAAAACTCCCAAGGAGCCGGATCTTATACGGATTTCGAGAATAAGTCGCGCGTCCGACTACGCGACGATTGTCGCTCCCCTCGCCCCGGATTCCTGAGAGAGGGGCCGGAGGTGAGGGGCGGTCGCTCTCTTTCGTTTTCGATTCCGGTCAAGCTCGCCGCTCAACCTTTGAGCGTCTGCTTCAGAAAATCCTTGAGTCGCGGCGATTTGACCTGCTCAAGTTTCAGGAACCTCAAGCGGATGGACTGCTTTCCGTTCTTGCCCGGCAGCACTTCGTGTTCGCTGGCCAGATCCGCAATGCTGCCGATGCCGACCTCGCTTTTCGGAGTGATGACGACATCAATTCCGGCGCGGCGTTTTGTAACCACGACGGCCCAGTCGTCCTTCGTGCCGGACGTGCGGTAGCGAACAAACTGCCGCTCATTCCAAACGACATCCGCGCTCGGCAACACCGAGTCGAATGTTTCGAACAGAGCCTCAATCGTCTCGGCTTTCCACTTCGGACGCTTCTCGTTTGGAAAACCCTTCTGCAGCAGATGCCACTTGCGGCCGAGCACCTTCCACGGAGTCACGTCTTCCGGTGCGGTTGAGGCTTCAGTCACGAGTCTCAGATAAGACTCCTGAGCTTCCTGCAGGAACTCCCAGAATTCCGGAGTGTCGATCTCGCGCAGCCAGTGCACGGTGATCGACACTTCCTGAAACGCCCCACGCTGGTTCTTCACTGTGACGCGATCACCGCGGTTGTAGACCTGAATCTCATTCAGATCGTTGACCGGCTTCAGGTCGAGTCGCGTTTGCAGGTCCTCTTCCTTGAAACGGTTCTTCTCCACGCGGAACTTCAGTTTCAGCAGCCATTCGTCGCGCGTCAGAGCATGCAGGAACCAGCCGTAGCGCGCGGATTCGCCGATCACCTCGACAGTTGATGGATCATTCCAGAGTGTCCGCAGCGCGACCGCGGTTGGCTGAGCTTCCTCTGAGGCTTCTGCATGATCGGCCTGCTGGGCTTTGAGCAGGTCCGCTCCGCTCATCAATTTACCCGACAGCGGCAGCTTGGCCTTGGTGCCGCGTTTTGACTTAGCCTTCGGCGCTTCGGCTTTGGGAGTGCTGCTGGCGGTCTCGGAGCTGATCTCTTCGATGGTCTCAATCACGCGTTCGAGCGCCGCGCCTTCCCAGCGGCAGGGCTTCCCGCTGTGAGCCAACCGGTCTCGTAAGTGCCACTTCTTGCCGTTCATTTCCCACGGCATCTTGGCGTCTTTGCCGACCTCGTTGAGCGACAGATCGCCGCTGCGTTTCTTGCCCACATCGGCGGCGTTGAAGATCTCGCGTTCGCCGCGTTTGCTCGCCGCGAGCACCGGCGCGAGTTGCTCGGCAGTGTGAGACCGCTGGCCGTCTTTGCGAGGCGTACCAGATCCGGCGCACAACTCCTCGGGCGTGCCTTCCGCAACGATCCAGCCGCCACCGCTGCCCGCTTCGGGTCCGAGATCGATGATCCAGTCCGCCGTTTTGACTACGTCCAGATTGTGTTCAATCACGACGACGGTGTTGCCCAGTTCAACCAGGCTGTTGAGCACCTTCAGCAGCTTGTCGATGTCATCAAAGTGCAGGCCGGTGGTGGGCTCGTCCAGAATGTAGATCGTCTTGCCGGTACTCGGGCGAGCCAGTTCAGCGGCCAGCTTCACGCGTTGAGCTTCACCGCCCGACAGCGTTGTCGCGGATTGGCCGAGCGTCAGGTAATCGAGCCCGATAGCACACAGCGTCGCCAGCGGTTTGCGGATCGCGGGGATGTTCTCGAACAGCTCATGGCATTGTCCAATCGACATGTTGAGCACGTCGGAAATCGAATGACTCTTGTAGAGCACGCTGAGTGTTTCGCGGTTGTAGCGTTTGCCGTGACACTCATCGCATTCGACCCACACGTCCGGCAGGAAGTGCATTTCGATCTTCTTCTGGCCGTCACCTTCGCAAGCTTCGCAGCGGCCACCCAGTCGATTGAAGCTGAAGCGTCCGGGCGCGTAGCCACGTACCTTCGCGTCAGGCAGCCGCGCGTAGAGTTCGCGAATGTGATCGAACACGCCGGTGTATGTGCCGGGGTTGGACTTCGGAGTAAACCCGATCGGTGCCTGATCGACGATGATGACTTTGTCGATCAACTGCAGGCCGCGCAGTTCGGTGTACGGGCCGGGTTGTTCGGACGCGCGATGCAGCAGCTTCTGCAGTGCCTTCGCCAGAGTGTGTTCGACCAGCGAACTCTTGCCGCTGCCGCTCACGCCTGTGATACACGTGAAGGTGCCGAGTGGAATCCGTAGATCAACGTCACGCAGGTTGTTGAGTCGCGCGCCGATCAGTTCGAGATGATTCGCCTTCGCTCGATCTTCCGCCGAGATGCGTCGCGTGAGCGGTACCATGATCTCGCGTTTCTTGCCGAGGAACTGTCCTGTGAGTCCCTTCGCCCGCTTAGAGACTTCTGCTGGTGGACCTTGATCGACCACCGTGCCGCCAAATCGACCCGCTCCCGGACCGAAGTCATAGATGCGATCCGCCGCGGCGATGACCTCTCTATCGTGCTCAACCAGCACCAGCGTGTTGCCGAGTTCCTTCAGTCGCTTCAGCGCGCCGAGCAACCGGGCGTTGTCGCGCGGATGCAAGCCGATCGTTGGTTCGTCGAGTACATACAGCACACCCGTCAGAGCGCGGCCAATCTGCCCAGCCAACCGGATGCGTTGTGACTCACCACCGGACAACGTCGGCAGCGAGCGTGAGAGCGTCAGGTACTCGAGACCCACTTCGAGCAGGAATGAGATACGGCTCTTGGCCTCGATGAGCAAGTCGCCCGCGACGCGTGCCTCGGATTTGTCGAGTTCCGCAGCATTCAGGAAGTCGAACGCCTGCTGCAGAGGCAGTTCACAAATCTGCTGTAACGTTTTGCCCTGCCATCGCACCGCGCCCGAGTCATCGCGCAGGCGACTGCCATCGCAGGTTGAACACGGAACTTCGCCCACCAGTTCAGAAAGCCGCTGGCGATACGAGTAAGACACCCTCGCCGCCTCTTCGACTGCCGGGAACAAGCCTTTGTATTGGAAACGAAACTTCCAACTCTTATTGCTCCCCTCGCCCCTCTGGGGAGAGGGGTTTGGGGTGAGGGGCGAACTCAGGACGACCGGCGCTTCGGCTGAGAACCAAGTGTCGTCTGTCCCGTACAGCACCGCGCGGCGTTGAGCGGGATCAAACTGCGAGAACGGCAGATCCAGATTCCAGCTCAGTTCTTTCGCCATCGCATTCAACATGGCCGCGAAGAACGGTGTCGTCTTGGGATCAGGCCAAGCGCTGATCGCGGCGTCTCGCAGCGAACGATTGGGATCGCTGATGAGCACTCGCAAATCGGTTCCGCGTTGAGTGCCCAAGCCCTCGCACTGCGGACACCAACCCAGCGGGCTGTTGAAACTGAAATTGTTCGGCGTGAGTTCCTCGAAGCTGCGTCCGCAGGATTCACACGCGCGATGCAGACTGAAGGGATCAACGCGCCACTGAGTTTCGTCGCGCGATTCATCCACGTGAGCCACACGCATCAAGCCCTTGCCGAGTTCCAGTGCGGCCTCAATGGATTCCGCCAGCCGCGAACGCTGTTCGCGTTTGATCGTGACGCGGTCCACCACCACTTCGACGTTGTGCTTGCTCTTGCGATCGATCGCTGGAACTTCGTCGATGCGGTACGTGGTACCGTCGACTCGCACACGCGCGAAGCCTTGTTCCTTCAAGTTCTGCCACAGCTTGTCGTAGTGGCCACCGACCTTCACTTCCTGCGGAGCCAGCAGCAGCAGCTTGGCACCCTCATCGAGCGACAACAGCTTGCCGATGACCTGATCGATCGTCTGAGTGTCCACAGCCTGCTGGCAGTCCGGGCAATACAGCGTCCCCAGACGACACCAGAGGATGCGCAGGTAGTCGTAGATCTCGGTGACGGTGCCAATCGTCGAACGGGGCGTGCTACCGACCGTCTTCTGCTCAATAGCAATAGCCGGTTGCAGACCGTGAATGTGTTCGACTCGCGGCTTCGGCATCTGGCCCAGGAACTGCCGCGCATAGGCCGACAGCGATTCGACATATCGCCGCTGACCTTCAGCGTAGAGCGTCTCCATCGCCAGCGACGTCTTACCGCTTCCGCTGGGACCGCAGAAGACATTCATCTGCTCGCGCGGAATGGTGAGGTCCACATGCTGCAAGTTGTGTTGAGCAGCTCCGCGGATCGAGATCTCCAACGGAGTTCCCTCGCGCGCGGTTGCGGACTTCTTCGCGGGAGTTGCGGTTGTCGGTGGCGCGCTCGGCATGCCTAGCGAGGCTCGCAGAGCACGGCCAGTATGTGAATTCGCACAGCGGGCAACGTCTTCGGGGACGCCGCAGGTGACGACGGTGCCGCCGCCCGAGCCGCCTTCGGGGCCGATGTCGATCACCCAGTCGGCGGTCTTGATGACATCCAGATTGTGTTCGACAACCAGCACCGTGTTGCCGGCATCAACGAAACCGTGCAGGACTTCCAGCAACTTCTCGATGTCCACAAAGTGCAGGCCGGTTGTTGGTTCATCCAGCAGGTAGATCGTCTTGCCGGTCGATCGTTTGCCGAGTTCCCGCGCCAGTTTGATGCGCTGAGCCTCGCCGCCCGACAGCGTCGGCGATGGCTGCCCGAGCTTGAGGTAATCCAGCCCGACATCGTGCAGCGTCTGCAAGAGGTTCTTGATCTGCGGGACGTTCTCGAAGTGTTCCAGTCCTTCCTGCACGTCCATGTTCAGGACTTCGGCAATGTTCTTGCCTTTGAAGCGGACTTCGAGCGTTTCGTGGTTGAACCGCTTGCCGCCGCAGACCGGGCACGTCACCCAAATGTCCGCGAGAAAGTCCATCTCCAGCTTGTTCGCGCCGTGCCCTTCACACGCCTCGCAACGCCCGCCGCTGACATTGAAGCTGAACCGTCCCGGCTTGTAGCCGCGACGTTTCGCATCGGGCAGTTTCGTGTAGAGGTCGCAAATCAGGTCCGCGAGTTTCACGTAGGTAGCCGGATTGGATCGAGGCGTACGACCAATCGGCGACTGATCGATGTCGATTGCTTTGTCGAGATGCTCCAGTCCCGAAATCGAACGATGCTCGCCGGGCTTGCCTTCACCCTTGTTGAGATCTCGATTGAGCACTTCCCACAGAATGTCATTGACCAGCGAACTCTTGCCCGACCCGCTGACGCCGGTCACGCACACAAAGCGACCGAGCGGAATGTCGACATCGACGCCCTTCAGGTTGTGATGCGTCGCGCCGCGGATGGAGATGACTCGCGGCGACTCGGTAGCACTCTGCAGTTCACGCTGCCTCGCCGCGGCTTTCTTTTTGGCTTTGCTACTTTTGAATAGGGGGACGGCGGGCGCTGCTGCAGGGCCATTGCCAGTGCGACGCACTTCGGGCACGGGGATCTTGCGAGCGCCCGACAGGAACTGGCCGGTCACGCTGCGTTTGGCTTTCTTGATGTCGTCCACCGAGCCTTCAGCAACGACTTCGCCGCCGCGCACGCCGGGGCCGGGACCGAAGTCGACGATGTGATCGGCGGCCAGCATCGTTTCATCATCATGTTCGACGACGATGACGGTGTTGCCTTGATCCCGCAGGTCTTGCAGGCTGCCCAGCAGCATGGTGTTGTCGCGCGGGTGCAGGCCGATTGACGGCTCATCAAGAATGTAAACGACGTCACACAAGCCGCAGCCAATCTGACCCGCGAGGCGAATGCGCTGCGATTCGCCGCCGGACAACGTCGGAGCCGTACGATCCAGCGTGAGATAGTTCAGCCCGCAGCGCAGCAGGAAACCCAAGCGGCCGCGAACTTCTTTGAGTACCTCGGTCGCAATCAATTGTTGCGTGTCGCTGAGTTCCAGCCGCTCGAAGAAGTCCCAGGCAGACTGCACATCCAGCGAGCACACCTGAGGCAGCGACAACGAAGCAGCGCGGCCCGTCGGCTGCGAGCCGCCATTGTTGACCTTCTTCCGTCCCTTCTTAGCGGACGCGCCGTTCGCAGGTTGCTCGCCGCCGTTCGAAGACAAGTAGGCTGCGCTCTGAGTCGTCACCACGACGGCGGCGGCTTGTCGATTCAGTCGATCGCCGCCGCAGGTCGAGCACGGGACGAACCGCATGTACTTCTCGAGCTGCTTCCGACGCATCGGGTTCTTGCTCTTACGGTACTCGTCGAGCAATTCATTCACGTACCCTTTGAACGTCCCGCCGTGCTTCCACACGCCGCCGGAATAACGCCACTCGAAGACAATGTGACGTTCGCCCATGCCGGAGAAGAATAGCTCGCGCGCCGCAGCAGGCAGGTCTTCCCACGGTGTCTTCAGCACTGTGTCGGCTGGCAGCTTGAGGTCTTCTTCGATCGCCTTCGCAATGCCGACGTAGAGATGTTTGCGCCAGCGGCCGATCTTGCCGACCGGTCCGAGCAACGTCAGTGCCCCCGTCCACATGGACTTCGAGCCGTCAGCAATCAACTGATCGACCATGAACTCGAAGCGTTCGCCGAGTCCATTGCAGTCGAGGCACATGCCCTGCGGGCTGTTGAAACTGAAGAGTTGCGGTGATGGTGGATCGAAGCTGAGTCCACAGTGCGTGCAGGCATACTGCGACGAAAAGAGCTGATCCAGACGCTGCCCTCTGGCTTGCTCGTCCGCGTCAGCCTGCTCGCCTGAATCGGCGACGTCACCATCTTGCGGTGCTGCATCAAAGGCTGCCGAGCCGCGTTCGTCCGCTTCCTTCGCGACGATCAGTTTGCCACCAGCCTGCTTGATGGCCAGTTCCACCGCTTCGGCCAATCGCGCGCGCGCCGTCTTGCCTGCGACAAGTCGGTCAATCACGACTTCGATGTAATGCCGCATCTGCTTGTCGAGCTTGAGATCATCCGACAACTGGACAATGCGACCATCGACGCGCGCTCGCACGAAGCCTTGCTTCAACAGGTCATCGAACAGGTCGCGATACTCGCCCTTTTGACCCTGAATGAGCGGCGCCAGGATGGAAAACTTCGTGCCTTCCGGCAGCAGCGAAATGGTGTCGATGATCTGTTCGGTCGACTGCGCCGTGATCGGACGGCCGCACTGCGGACAATTCTGTCGACCGACTCGGGCGAACAGAACGCGCAGGTAATCGTAGACTTCCGTAATCGTGCCGACCGTCGAGCGGGGATTGCGACCGCTCGTCTTCTGCTGGATTGAAATCGACGGCGCCAGCCCGGTGATGGAGTCCACTTCGGGCTTCGGCATCTGGCCAAGGAACTGCCGCGCGTAGCTGGAGAGCGATTCGACATAACGACGCTGGCCTTCGGCGTAGAGCGTATCAAAGGCCAGTGAACTCTTGCCCGAGCCGCTGACGCCCGACATGACGATCAGCTTGTTCTTGGGCAGCGTCAGCGAGACGTCTTGCAGGTTGTGTTCGCGTGCCCCGCGAATATTGATGAAGTTGCGTTCGTCTGAAGCCGTCCGTTTCGAGTTCTTGCGTGCCATGGATCCGTCGCGGTTCGCCAAAGAAGAGGCTGCCGAAAACCCGCAGCCATCCCAACAAGTTTAGTCGGCCAGCTTCTGACTACCACTCCGGGAGCCCGCAGTCTTAACGTAACCTGGACGCCATGCATGTGGTGCACCAGTGACCCACACGGACCCTGATCATCGAAAACAAACGGGGCGTCTGATCCTTCGTCGAAGAATCAGACGCCCCGGTTTCATGCTGATTAAGGTGTGACAAACGTCACTCTAGAGCGTCCAGCCTTCGCGGTATTCGCGGGACAGCAGCTTGTCGAGTTCGGCGTCGCCGGTTGACAGCTTGCTGGCGTCCCAGTTGACCTTCTTGCCGGCTCGCAGAGCCACGTTGCCGAGCAGAATGGTCTCGGTCAGACGACCTGCGTAGGCGAAGTTGGACATCGCCGCTTCGCCACCCTGGATGGCCACCTGGAACTCTTTGAAGTGACCGGGTGATCGCTTGAGCGATTGCTCGGGCTTCTTGATGTCGAGCTTCTCGGAAGTACCGGGCTTGAAGATGCTGTAAGCCGCGCCGTAGTCATTCGGCGAGTAGAATGTGGCTTCCGAGCCGACGACCATCGAGCCGCTGCTCTGGAACTTCACGCCAGGCACGAGTTCCTGGTTCGGCAAGTTACCGCCATCGTACCAGTACACCTTGACCGCGCCCCACTTTCCGTCGCCGCTGGCCTTGGCTCGTTCTGGGAACTGGAAGGTGATCTTGCAGTTCTTCGGATAGGTTTCGTTCTCCACGATGCCTGAGGATTCAGCTTCGACCCACGTCGGCTCAAAGAGGTCCAGGCCCATGACTGCGGTATTGGCGGTATGGCAAGCCATGTCGCCCAAAGCACCGGTGCCGAAGTCCAGCCAACCGCGCCACTTGAAGGGGTGGTAAGCAGAGTTGTAAGGACGGTACTGAGCCGGTCCGAGGAACAAATCCCAGGCGAGACCTTCCGGAACCTTCTCTTCTTCCTTCGGACGACCGGTACCTTGCGGCCAAATCGGGCGGTTAGTCCAAATGTGGACTTCTTTGACCTCACCGAGCAGACCTGCCCGCATGATTTCAACAGCTTCGCGCAAGCCGTTCTCGGAAGTTCCCTGGTTGCCCATCTGAGTGGCAACGCCCTTTTCCTTGGCGAGGTCGCGCAGCACGCGAGCTTCCTTGACCGACCAGGTCAGTGGCTTCTGGCAGAAGCAGTGCTTGCCCATGCGCATGGCCATCGCGGCGGCGGGAGCGTGGCTGTGGTCGGGAGTGCTGACCGTCACGGCGTCGATCTTGTCGCCGAGCTTCTTCAGCATCTCGCGGTAGTCCAGAAACTTCTCAGCGCCGTCGAATCGCTCGCCAGCCTTATCGAGGCGACGACCATCGACGTCACAAATCGCGACAACTTTGCCGTGCTTCCCTGCATCGCTTGAGTCGCTCGAACCTTTACCTTCAACACCGATACAAGCGAAGTTGATTTGACCGTTGGCCGACTTGCTCTGTGCAAAACTTTGAGCGGAGTTGGCTACCCACACAGCGGACGCGATGCCGGCTGTATGCTTCATGAAGTCACGACGTGATGAAGCACGACTCATCGACTACTCCTTGGAAGAACACGGTTGGAAGCCCGGTGGGGGAATTCTGCCTTCGGGTGCCCCGAAGCGCGCGCCGACCCGAGGTCAGATCCGAGCTGCCTGAAGCATAGCAGTGGCGGAAATCCTCACCAACGAAGCGAACGGTTGGGAAAGGTGTGGAGTGCGCTAAAGTGCAGACGAGAGCGCACGGCAACGATGGGGCAAGTTTCACAGCCTCGGAATGATGTGAACAGGCAGTCCGGACAATCCTGTCCGATCTGCTGATCATTCCAACCGGGTCGGGTCACGAGTCCACCTTGTGCCCGGTGTAGAGCGGGGCAAGCGATCACAATTCCTCGGTGGGCTTGCGCATTGGCGAACAGCAGGGCTCGATAGCGCCGACCCACCACACGACGGCCTCGAAGCCGGCCCCGCCCTGCAGATTGAATGCTGTCTAGTGGCTAGCCACGTTGCGGGTTGAGGTTCCGAACAGCCGATGTGGTAGACGTTCGACGTTACCCGCGACGTCTTCCGCGTAGGCGGCAATTTCCTGCTGAGCATCGTCGATCAGCAGTTCCCATGTGGCGAAGTTGGGCGATGTCGCCTTGGCTTCGCGGCCTCCGACCAGCACGCGTTTCACCGTGCCGTTGTCGGAGCAGGTGCCGCTGACAATCCACTTGCCATCGCGTGGCACGACATGAGTGATGACCGTGGCCGGAGGCAGGTCGTCGACAGGATCGAGCAACTGCGGGAAAGTGGCGTCGGAGATCTCAGCGACGCGGGATTCATCGCCGGTCAGCGGCGCTTCCGTGCGGAAGATGCCGGGATTGGCTTTGAATTCCGGCGACCGGACGCTGACGACCTGCGCGTGGCGACCGGCTCCGAACCAGTCGTGCAGGATGATTGGCACGCCCTTCTCGGTCTTCGGCTGCGGACGAGGGCCGCCGCCGAGATTCACAATCGCGCGTTGCTTGCTGTTATCCTTCCAGTTGGCGACCTGCACGTTGCGGAAGTGTGTGGCCGCCTTGCCGGTCGGGTTGTCGTCCGAAATCTGAATCAGAGGCATCCCGCCGGATCGGCAACCATCGAAGGTCAGGCCATCCACTGTCACCGCACCATGCTGCTCGCTGAGATCATCGTGGCCGCGATTGAACGGTTCGGTGTTGGTCTGGCGGATCGTGACGTTGCGATAAACGTGGTTGTCGAAGTTGGGGTGATAGATGCCGTAGTGCGATTGAATCGTCAGGTTCTCGACGAGTAGCGAGGGTACCTGCGGACGGAATCCGTAATGCACGTTCCAGATCTTCGTGTTGCGGACGATGAAGGGATGCTTCGTGTCCGGGCCAACGCGATTCACGCCTTCGCCGAGGTTGATGCCATACAAGCCGTAGCTGCTGTGAACTTCGTTGTCGTCAAATCGGACGAATGGCAGGGTGCGGATATCGACCTCGGCCTGCTTGCCGTCCGGCTGCATCACCGGCAGCGTCAATTTCAACGCGCTGGTCTGAGTGGCCTCGTAACGGAAGCCGTACGCGTCGTTCGCAGCGGCGACGTTGCGAGTAAACGTGTTGAGGCTGTTGGACCACCAGTAGCCGGCGCCCTCATTCTGATCGAACGGCAGCACCTGCTTGGGCAACTTCTTGCCATGCCGGGCTTCAACGGCGAGGTTGCGATCCAGCACGTTGTAGATCTCCGTGCCGTCCTCCATGAAGTAGCCGTGGCCGATGCTGCGATAGCCCACGCAATCACGCACGACGAGATAGTTCGTGCCGTGAATTGTCAGCCAGCGATTGTGGCTGTCCCAGATGGACGCGCCGACCACCGAGCTGCCGCGCATCGTGTTGCCGACCAGATGGAAGTGCAGGCTGTAACGACCGAGCACGTTCTTCTTGCCCAGATGCCGGAACTCGGCGTAACCGATCGAACCCGCCGAACTGCGGTGGTACATCGTGTGCCCGCGCTCGCCGTCGGGATTCGCGGATTCCACAATCACGTTGCGGCTGAGATTGGCCACTTCGCCGCGAAACTCACCTTCGCCCAGATGTTCGTGATCCAACGCCTTATTCAGGGTGACCTGCAGACCATCAATCGCGGTGATGGTGCGTTGCTCGGTCATACCCTCCTTGTGATATCCCGAGTGAGTATCGGTAAGGATGACTCGATCGCCGACCTTCCAGCCGGTGACCGCTTCCGCCAACGTAATTTTTTGATTTCCTCCAGCAGCAGTAGCTCCCAGCTTCACCCAGGTGCGGTTCAGGGGTGCTCCATGAAGGTCCATGCGACCGGCACAGCACACGATGGCCGGGCACGATTCCTTATTCATGCCGGGCACGTAGACCAGTCGAATCAGAGCGCGAGCGTTAGCGGCAATCGGTTGATCCGGAGTGCCCACCAGCAGCGACGCTTTCGGGATTTTGGGATCAACATCATCGAAGTGCATCGTGCAGTCGAAGCCTTCTTCGTCGGTGCTATCGCTGGCTTCGATCTTGATGAGGCCCACGTTGAGCTGCGTTGGTTTGTCCGTGGCGAAGGACACTGTGCCCGCCACGAACAGCGAGCGAATGACGAGTTCATCCGGCGCTTGGACGTCGTAGGAGACCGTGTGGCCCGGCCGGACTTGGACCTTCACGCCGTGACTCGGAACCTTGCCGCCTTCCCACGTTGCAGCGTTAGACCAGGCTCCCGAAGCAGCACTGCGAATTAACGCCGGGTCGGCCGACTTCTTATCTTCCGCTTGAGACCAAGGGCTCAGCGCGCAAAGTGCCAGCGCCACAACTGCGACCAGATAAACTCGATTCATGGAGCGCTCCTTCGAGAATGCTTGAGGTCAGTTGTTGCGAACTTCACAAGTTGAAGGGCGTTGGTCAACGTCGCAGGGATTCGTTGAGCAGGTCCGTCACGAACATGCAGCCAGGACTGTGTGTGATGACCAACTCAGGCTTGGCCGCCATCACCGCCGCCTGCGGAGTCACTCCGCACGCCCAGAAGACCGGAATCTCGTCGGGAGCCACCGGCACCGGGTCGCCAAAATCGGGTTTGTTGATGTCCTGAATTCCGATCTGCTCAGGGAAACCGAGATGCACCGGCGCGCCATGCACGTCGGGGAACTGCGAGGTGATCTGGATGGCTCGAATGGCGTCCGCCGATTTCAACGGTCGCATCGAGACCACCAACGGACCGTGGAACTTTCCGGCCGGTTGGCAGGCCACATTTGTGCGGAACATCGGCACGTTGCAGCCGAGTTCAATGTGTCGCACCGGAATGCCTGCTTGAAGCAGCCCGGCCTCAAAGGAAAACGAGCACCCAATCAGAAAACTGACGAAGTCCGGTTTCCAGTACGAGCTGATGTCTGTTGGCTCATCGACCAGTTGGCCGTGTCGCCAGACGCGATAGCGAGGCAAGTCGGTTCGCAGGTCAGCATCGGGAGCAGACTTGTTCGGTACCGGGCTGCCAGCTTCAGTCACGTCCAGCAAAGGACAAGGTTTCGGGTTCCGTTTGCAGAACAGAAGGAAGTCAAAGGCATCCGCTTGGGGTAGGATGACAAGGTTCGCCTGGGCGAAACTGGGAGCCAGTCCCGAGGTTTGATTCGTCCATTCTCCCGCGCGGCAGGACTCGCGCACCTGCTGAGCCGAAACGAGCGACGACCGATTCTGCACGGACATGGTGACGAGAACCCCTTAGTGGAGCTGAAGTTGCACGTTGATTTGTGACGAATACGCCTCTCAGTGACGGACTCGCGCACGAATGACCGAGTCGTCCAGAGCATAGTTGACAGCCCCAGTCGATTGTGATGGACTGGAGTTTGTTTATACGTTCACAACTCCAATCATCAACCTTTGCGATCAGGAACACGCGATGTGGAGAATTCTCGGAGAGCCTGGAAGAGACCTGTGTGACAAGCATCTGGGAGTCTCGCGGCGCGATGTTTTGCGTGTCGGCGGGTCCACCATGCTCGGCATGACTTTGGGCTCGATGCTCGAAATTCAGGCGGCCGAAGAAGCCGGCGGGGCTCGCCAGCCCGGCTGGAACAAGGCCAAAAGCATCATCCTGTGTTACCTGCAGGGTGGTCCTTCGCATCTGGATCTGTGGGATCCCAAGACCAATGTTCCGGACAACGTCAAATCGGTCTTCAACCCGATTTCGACCAAGCTGCCCGGCATCCAGTTCACGGAAGTGCTGCCGAAGCTGGCTCAGATTAACGACCGTTTCTCGATGATCCGGTCGATGAGCTACACGCCCAACGGCCTCTTCAATCACACGGCCGCGATCTATCAGATCATGACCGGCTACACGACGGACAAAGTCAGTCCGTCCGGCCAGCTCGAGCCGCCGGATCCCAAGGACTTCCCGAACTT
Source organism: Planctomycetaceae bacterium (assembly GCA_021732995.1). Lineage (GTDB taxonomy): Bacteria > Planctomycetota > Planctomycetia > Planctomycetales > Planctomycetaceae > AM-0621. The sequence continues at coordinate 109,180 of JAKFWA010000024.1, forward strand.
CGGTTCGAACATCATCCGCCTGAAGCCACCGACAGTGCCGATGCTTCCCTTCGTGATGCTGCCGCGTCCGCTGCAGGAGAGCAACGTGGTCGGCAAGGGCGGAACCGCCGGCTTCCTGGGCCGCGCGTTCGATCCTTACACGCTCTATCCGTCGGGCGACGACATGGATATGGCGAAGCTATCGCGCATCAAGATCGACGATCTGCAACTGCGTCCGGACGTCTTCGCGACGCGTCTGGAACGCCGGGCTCGCCTGCGTGATTCGATCGTCAAGAAGATGGACGATGTCGATGCCGCAACCAAGGACTACACGCTCAACGAGTACTATGACCGGGCTCTGAGCCTGATCGTCTCTGGCCGTGCTCGTGACGCGTTTGCGATTGAGAACGAGTCCGCCGCCATGCGCGAGCGTTATGGCCGCAACACCTTCGGTGATAGCTGCCTGCTGGCTCGCCGTCTGGTCGAGGCTGGGACACGGATCGTCGAAGTCGTGTGGCCCAAGGTTGCGAATTCGGACAATCACTCCTGGGACGTGCACGTCGGTCTGTCTGGTCGCATGAAGAACCAATCTGGCCCGATGCTGGATGCCGGCATCAGCGCTTTGATTAGCGATCTGGATGAACGCGGCCTGCTGCAGGAAACCCTGGTGGTGGTCATCGGCGAATTCGGACGCAGCCCACAGCGTGGCGTCAGCACGTCGGGCAATTCGAACTCGGACGACGGTCGCGATCACTGGCCATACTGCTACACCGCCATTGCGGCGGGTGCAGGTGTCAAGCGCGGCTACGTGCATGGCGAATCCGACCGTACCGGTTCGGCTCCGTTGCGTGATCCGGTCCATCCGACCGATCTGCTGGCGTCGATGTACCACTCGGTGGGTATCGCCCCAAATACGATTGTCTACAACCACCTGAACCAGCCGCGCGAACTCGTAAAGGCTGAACCGGTGATGTCGCTGTTCTCGTAGGAACATGGACGCTGTCGTTGTAGGGCGGACAATCCTGTCCGCCTCGGGCGTTGGACCTGAAGCGACGGACAGGATTGTCCGTCCTACATGAACTGATTCCAAAAGCGGAGTTCCTTGCGAGAGGAACTCCGCTTTTTTCTTTGGGCTGGCGATCAAAGAGTGCGGCGTCGAAACTTCTGGAGTTGGCGCAGGTATCAGTGAGTATCTTCTTGCCAGGAACCAGAAATCATGAATCGCAGCCTCGCTCCCTTTTTGGTGGTCTGCGGCATCGCACTGCTGTGCGGTTGGGCGGTCAGTGGTCATAAGCGAGATCACGCACCGGCTGCGGATTTTCGCGCGACTGAGGACCTTGCGCCAGCCGTCAAACTGGTGGACGATCATCTGGCCCAGGAGTGGCGGGATAACAAACTGACGCCCGCTGAGATGGCTCCCGACCTGCAGGTGCTGCGACGGTTGATGCTATCGCTGATGGGCACCGTGCCGTCTGTTGAAGAAGTCCGGCAGTTCGAGGCGGATAATCAGCCTGACCGAGTTGGTCGCTGGACCCAGATGCTGCTCAACGACCGCCGCTACGCGGATTACATCGCTCAGCGGCTGTCCCGCTGCTTCGTCGGGGCGGACGATGGCCAGTTCATTGTCTTCCGCCGAGACCGCTTCAACGCCTGGCTCAGCGAGCAACTGCACAATTCCACTCCCTACGACGAGATCGTGCGGAAGATGGTCGCGTCGAAGGGGCTGTGGACGGGGCAGCCGGAATCCAATTTCATCACGGCTGCGCAGGCCAACGACGATCTGGATGAGAACAAGCTCGCCACCCGATCCGTGCGTGCGTTTCTCGGACAGAGCATGGACTGTGCTCAGTGCCACGACCACTTCTTCGCCGAATGGAAGCAGCATCAGTTTGCGGGCATCGCGAGTCACTTCGGCAAGACCAAGGTCGCACTCGGCGTCTTTGAAGATAAAGAAAAAGTCTTCAAGGTTCAGAATCGCAAGACGCTGGAAGATGAGGTCGTAGAACCGGCGGTTCCGTTCCATTCTGACTGGGTGCCTCAGGAGGGAAAAGAACCGCGGCAGCAGTTGGCCGAGTGGTTCACGCATCCCGAAAACCGTCGGTTTGAGCGAGCGATCGCCAATCGCATGTGGGGCCTGATGTTCGGCAAGCCGTTCATTGCTCCGGTTGACGACATGCCCAATCCGCCCGAGAAGCCCGATGTCTTAGATCTGATCGGTCGGGATTTTCGTCAGCACAACTGTGACCTTAGACGCATGGTTCAGGTCATCGTGTCCACACGAGCCTTCCGGCAAGCCAGCGATCACAGTGCAACGGATCCGGAAGAGGTCGACCGGCTGACGAATCAGTGGGCCGTGTTTCCGCTGACGCGCCTGCGACCCGAGCAGGTCATCGGCTCGATGCTGCAAGCGTCGTACATCCAGAAGATCGACCAGAACTCGCACTTGTTCGTGCGCGGCAACCGCTTCTTCCGCGAGCGGGACTTCGTCCAGGCCTACGGTGACCTTGGCGATCAGGAACTTGTCGACCGAGCAGGGACGATTCCTCAAGCGTTGCTCCGCATGAACGGCGAGATGACGCGGGACACGATCAAGATCGATCCGCTGTCATCCGCGAACCGCATCTCCAATCAATGCGATACGAACAAGGACGTCGTCGAATTGTGCTACCTCGCGTGCCTCGCCCGCCGCCCGACGGCTGAGGAAGAGGCTCATTTCCTGGACGAACTCGGCGACCGCAAAGGCGACGCCCGCGAAGTCATCGTGGAAGACATCTTCTGGACGCTGTTCAACTCGCCCGAGTTCTCGTGGAACCACTGATCCGGCGAATGGGAATCTTCAGGTACGCGCTACTGCCAGTAGTTACGATCAAGCGTGCGGTAGTTGATGGCTTCGCTGATGTGCAATGCGTCGATGGCTTCGGCTTGTTGCAGGTCGGCTAGTGTGCGGGCCACGCGCAGGATCTTGTCGTGAGCGCGGGCTGAGAAGCCCATCTCTTCCATCGCCTGCTTCAGAAGCGTTTCGCCATCTGGCTGCAGTTTGCAGTGTTGGCGGATCTGCTTCGCCGTCATCTTTCCGTTGACCATTGTTGGCTGACCGACGAAACGGCGCTGCTGGATTTCACGCGCGATCATGACCTGTTCGCGCATCTTCTCGCTCGTCGTTCCGACCGTGGTATCGGACAGCTCGCGAAAGGGGACGTTCGGGACTTCGATGTGGATGTCGATACGATCGAGCAGTGGACCGCTGATGCGGCCGAGGTAGCGTTCGATCTGCATCGGATTGCAGTTGCACTGCCGGCGCGGGTCACCTCGATAGCCGCAGGGGCAGGGAGGATTTCCATCGCCTTGCAAAGCTGCTGGAAAGAACAGTCTTTCTCGCAGAAATTCTTGGGGCTTCGCTGTTAGCAATCATTCTTTACGAGCTTACAGGCTAGTCGAACGCCCAATCGGGAGGTCACTCAGTCTTCATGAGTGGCCATCTCGCCCCGATTCTGAGTGGACTTCCTTTTCGCAGTCCTGACCTGCCCGTTTCACTATCCGTCGAGCTGGCTTCCAGTTTTTGCTGAGCCACTTCTGCATCAGCTCTCGCTCTCTATGACAGGGACATTTCCTGTCACTCTTTAGGGGCGAAACTGTGATTCAACAGATGTGCCTGAACGCCGCCATCGTGATCGGCTGTCTGTTTGCATTCGCCTTCGTGCAAGGCTTCGTCGCCAGTATGGCCCAAGGATTCAATCTCCGAACAAGACCCAAACTGAGGATCTTCGTCGGAGATCGTGAGTCAGTGACCAACAACCAGTGAGTGGACGCCGCATTCGAATGGACCGCAAACGTCTTCGAATGAGGTGGCAACAATGCGTCCAAGAGCGGCGAAGCTTCCCAGCCTGTGTGCGTCGTCGAAGTCGAACAAAGCTGTCCAAAGCTGGTTCGAAATCGTGTCGTCTGCATTGGAATCAGGTGAGGTGGTGAGGATCACCAAGACCGAACAGCAGAACCCTGAATTCGAGAAACTTGTCGAAGGATATGGGACGATTGAACGTCCGATCGAACGAGACATCGGGAAGCGGTGGTACTTGAGCGTGGTTGAGAATGGCCCCTTCTACACCCTCAAGTTGATGGCATTGCCCGAGCAGCCGATTTGGGATTGGGCTGCGGAACGGCGACCTCTACGCCCAAGCGAAGCCAAGAATCGAAGGGTTGTGTTTCCGCTGATTGCTGTCGAATGCATGAACTGCGGAGCCTTCCTGGAAGTTCATTTCGACGTTCAGGAATCTTGCGATAGCTGCGGAGCGATCACCTACCAACGAATGTGGTGGGCATGGAACCCGGCTTTGTCTGAGTGGTGCCGGATCGACGAGATCGAGGTTTAGGCGTCCGAGGAGCGACGCCATTTCGGATGCTTCCAACAGGACAGTCTCATTCCATCACAGACTGGTGGCGATGGCCGGTCGTGCGTACCGAGAATTCTTTCTGCTTTTTCTGAGCCGTGCAGGCATCGGCTCCCGCTCATTTGAATAGAGACAGGTCCGTCACCCATCCACTTCGAAATGGACCAACTACTGCTCGGCAAAAATGCTCTTCAACTAAGGCACAAAGGCGTTGCCGACACCGAGTGTTCGCTCCTCACAACAATCGGACTGGAATCAAATGGCTGATGATTTCGATGGTTATCGAAAATGGCTCGGCATCCCAGGAAAGAAAGGGCTGCCATCACACTACGAACTGCTCGGGCTCTCTCTGGATGAAGATGATCCTGATGTCATTCGAGCAACGGCAGAACAACGGAGACGGTTCGTCGAGTCCAAGCGTGGTGATGGGCATGACGGCGTTGTCACCGAGATTCTCTACCGGATTGGTGAAGCTCAGGCCACGCTGCTGAATGCCCAATTGCGACGTGACTATGACAGGCGAATGAACCTGTTCGACAAGCGGCATAAGAGCCGCCAAGTCGATCCAAACGGGACTCGATCGACTGTCAGTTCCCAGCCAGGAAGAACGGTTGGAGAAGAGTCGGGCATCGTAATGACCGCCATCAAGGTCATGGCAGTGGTGTGCGTCGGCTTTGGAGTGATGGCGTGGTTCAGTTTTCAATTGCCAGCCAACAAGTCATCGAAAGAAGCCACGGCTGCACAAGTTCCACTGCAACCGGCGTCAGCCGACAACTCACCTAAAGAGAAGCCACCTGAAGAGCCCAAGAAAGAGCTGGTCGTTGAAAGACCGCAAACAGCACCGCCAGTCGAAGTTGCCCAAGTCGCTATTCAACCCAAGCCCGCTCCCAAAAAACCAATCAAACCAGCGGAAGAGAAAGAACCAAAAGCTGAGGCCGAAGAAGTGCTGTTGCTTGCCGATGATTCGTTGGATGCATGGCAGGCCCCCAAGAAGGGCGAAGATACATCCAATTGGAAAGTCACCGATGGTGTCTTAACCCGCATCGCCAAAGGGCCGTCGCTGCGGACGAAGCAGACCTACCGTGACTTTGAGTTGCACCTAGAATTCAAGCTGCGTTCAAAGTGCGGAAGCGGCGTCTTATTGCGAGGCAGATACGAAGTTCAATTATTGGACTCAGATTGGCGAACTCGTACCGGTGCTCCAGCACCTGCGATGAGTCGGTGCGGGGCCATTTATGGTCAAGCGGCTCCATCCAAAGACGTTTACAAAGGCCCCAATAAGTGGAACACCCTCGACATCAAGCTGGTTGATGATGTCGTGACAGTTCGCATGAACGAAACTGTGATCATCGACAACTTCACCATTCAAGCAACGTCGCCCGCCGCACTAGATCAGAATGAGTCCGATCCTGGCCCGATTCTGCTGCAATCACCGGAAGAGGTCGGGCAGGAATTTCGAAACATTCGGATCAAGCCCATTGAACCTTCATGACTGAAGGCATGCCCGACGCAACAGCGTCTACTTTTCACTTCACGGGTAGCAGCTATCTCCAGTTTTGGTTGCTCGCCAAGACTCTGATTCACGCAGCAAGCTCGATATCTCTGAAGCGACCTTCGGATCGAGTTCAAGCAACGTGACAATAGCCTCAGCAGAAAGATGAGGTTCGTCAGTGCAAGCGATCTCACGCAAGGTGCTGCTTGCTAAAGGCGTCCTGACAAAGAGCTGACGCACAGCAAGAACGGCGGCCATCCGAGTGCGAGGGTGTCCGTCCGAGAGCAGTCGCTCAATGGTTCCGTGATATCCTTCAACGTATTCTGGTCCCATGCTTTCGCACTGTTCGCAGAGGACGTCGAGAACGAGGCATTTCACGTTGGAGTCGCTGCCATCCAACTCACGCCTGAGTGCTGGCCAGCAAGTATCCCAGCCTGCTACTGAGATCCGACACCACAGTTCAGTTGCTGTGTATGACGTGACTGACTCAGCAAATTCTCGCAGCAGAGCGGGCAATCTTTCAGCAAACGAATCCATGTCGCTTCCTGGTCTTTTGCGGGCTTACTGGCCCGTTTTGGCAACGACTTCTAGCTCTCCAGTATTGCCACGCCCGCTCAGATCTCGAACGGTCTTTCCGTCGATGCTTTTGGCGGCGTAAACAACCAGCGTCTGGTCGTCGGATGAGAACTCGTTGTCGGGTCGAAAGCGGTCCAGATAGCGTTCGCCACTGCTGATCCGCACGCCTCTTAGATCACCCTTGAATCGAGCGATTGGATTAGTCAGGCCGACATCACCCAATACAAATTTTGTACTTGTGTCGTCGGCATCACTGCCCGGCCCCGTGTGGACTAGATCGCCATTGAGGTAGAGCCGAGTCTCAGTCTCCGTAAAGACTCCGGCAATGTGCGACCACTCATTCGCCGGGACTGCAATGGGTGTGTTGATCATGCCTCCGACGTACTCGGCAGACAGAACAGCCCCGCAAACTCCGATTCCCACCCCGTACTTTGTTGGGACATCAGAGCCAATAACGAATTGGCAATCGGCCTTGGTGTATGGATCTGGCTTCACCCAAGCTTCTAGAGTCACCGGAAGTTTTCGTTCCACTGGTGTGACGATCCTGGTCTGTCCATCGAAATGGATGACTTCACTCTTGGAGACTGGAATTTCTGGTCTATTCCATGCCGTAGCAGCTCCGGCCAAAGCAAGAACTATCAAAGCAGCTACCCAGACGAGCCACCACTTGGTCTTCTTTGTGCTCTCAAGCCAGCCACGAAGCTCATTCGCCATCACCTCCGCAGACTCGAAACGATCAGCGGGATGCTTGGCCATTGCCTTGGAGCACGTGATTTCAAGAGCGACGGGCAATGAAGGACTTGCCGCACGAAGCAAGGTTGGTTGCCGAAACAGGATCTGTTCTCGCAACTCCGCTTGGTTCCGAGCTTGAAATGGCGACTTCCCAGACAGAAGCTCAAACAAGAGCACGCCCAAGGCATGCACGTCGCAACGACCATCAAGTAGTTGTGTCTCCTGCATCAATTGTTCGGGAGCCATGTAGGAAAGTGTGCCGCTCGCAGCGGCTCTTCCCTTTCGAATTTCATCAAACGTGCAAGCCACGCCAAAGTCAGCAATTCGTGGCTTGCCCTCGGCATCAATGAGAATGTTCTCAGGTTTGATGTCCCTGTGGAGACAATCTTGCTTGTGAGCGTGATGGAGGGCGTCTGCTATCGTTGCTACTAGGCCAACGGCTTCGTGTACCGTTAATCGTTTGGTTCGAATGGCATCGGCGAGAGTTCTGCCTTCTACAAGTTCGAATACCAAGAACATCATTCCATCGTGCTCGCCGCAATCATAGACGCCGACGATGCCAGGATGTTTCAATCGAGCCACACGCCGAGCCTCATCGAGAAGGAGGTCACAGGACGTTCGAGCATGCCCTATCTTTACAGCGACGACTCGTCTCAACTGAAAATCGAACGCACGGTAAACCTGCCCATAGCCACCTCGTCCAAGCAACTCGTCCAGCCGATATCGGTTTGAAAGCAGTTCCCCAGTGAGACTCTTAGCCACCGCCTCACGATCATCAGTCAGCGGCCTGGCCGCATCACGTTTGAGCCATGCGGTTTGCTTAAGGGCATCGATTCTGGTTTGAAGCTCCGTCGTCAAATGCGGCCACTCGGTACAGAGTTCCGCAGCAGGGACATCTTTCCCCTCGTCGAAGGCTTCTTCCCACTTTACGAGAAGGTCAGCAAGCAGGTCTGAATCGTGGCTATTCAAGGTCTTCGAATCCGTGAGCTTTGTCCTTCAGAAGCAGGCGAGCCCCCTGAAACCTACGCTTCAGGGTCGCTAGGCTGACGCCTAAAACAGCAGCCGCATTTACTTGAGTAAGCCCGTCGTACCAGAGCAAGCTAAACACTTCTCGCTCAGGGTCGGGTAGTTGTTCGACGGCCTCATGAAAGTCGGTCCAAGCAGCGACGCTATCTGGTTCTGTGTTTGCATCTGATTGTTCTGCCAACATTTCACTATGGTCGGTGTCGTGGTGGGCTCCGAGTCCCTCGGGACCGAAATACGATCGAGCGAGATCCACAAGTTCTCGGCGAATTTGGACAGCAGCCAATCCATAAAACTTCCTGGCGGACTCCGGCTTAACGGTGGTAAGAGCACGGTGCAGCCGAAGAAGGCTGGCCTGCAAAACATCATCGGTATCGCTCCACCGACCCACATTTGGGTAGGTCTTCAACATCCGTCGAGCCATCGTTCTAAGCCGATCACAGCAGTGCTCAATAATGGTCCGCCTCGATTCGGGACACCCAGCCGAGAGCAGAAGCAGTTGCCGCTGAAGTTCACTCGTATGACCCATGCAGGTTCCCTTTCGGCGGTTGCCAAATCTGAACGATGAGGTCCGCCTTCTAACTAACTGAGCGGAAGCCGAACGCAAAGTAGCTCAGGCTGGACCCAAAATTCTCGAATCTGGACAAAAACTGAGCTAGTTGAGCCTCGGTTCCCGCTCAGTCTTGTGGATGGGTTGTCATCAGAACCAGATCTGCCATTCCAATCCTCTACGACATGAGAGCCACATCGGAATGAACGAACTAAGCCGAGCGGACTACGAGTATCAACGGGAGATCCGCCGACGACAGATGTCAGACCGGCAAAAAATTGGTCTCCTCGTCGCCATGAACTTGCAGCAGTTCGAGACGAATCAACTGCTGGCTCAGAATCTCCGAGTGGCTTGCCAGACAAATGCTCTTTTGGGCCAGATTGGTAGCACTCTGGATCATGTTGCTTCACTGCAAACAACTCACTTCGAACAAGTCCAACGAGAGAGACAGCTTAAGGAAGTGATGTTTCAATTTGACAAGTTCATCCGTGAAGCCCAGGGCTACGGTGACCCACTGGCGGCTGCATATGGCATGAAGCGGCTGTTCGATCTTGTCGATCGCTCAGGTAATGGATTCTCCACGGCGGATCTCTCGGATCTCAACGACAAGCGAGAATTCGATTCGCTGCTGGCGAGAGGGCATGCGATTCTGAGGTCACTAACTAGGGCTGCGTTTGACGAACTTGAAGAGTTTGAGAAGCTCGTTGGCATCTACCACGAACGATTAGTCCGTGGCTTCGATGCTGAAACGCTTTATCCAGATAAGGCACACATGACGCTCCCGGTAAAGCATCAGAAGCCACCCGCTGAGAGTAACTCATTTGACCATGCATCGACTTTGCAAAGCGGAGCGATCCACGTCGGAGCTGGATGCGGATGCGTCATGGCCGGTTTCGGGATCTTGGGAGTGTTCGCTGTGCTAATCGGCTTGATGTCTGGAGACCCGAAGGCTCTCTCACAACTCGGTGGCGTGGTCATTTTTGGAGGCTCTGGAGCGTATATCCTGTGGAAGTTCTACGAATGGCGAAAACTTCAACCTGAGAAGCTTCAACGTGAAGCCCACGAGAGGAAGAGCCGGAGAAACGCCCAACTCGAAAAGTGGGAGACAGAACAAGAACAAGCCGTGGCTGAGATTGTGGCTGCAAATCAGGAGATTGATGCTCACAACGCAGAAGTTGCTGAGAAGCGAAGACAAGCAAAGAAGGTCTTCCAGGCGACCATGAACGACATGCGATCGTTCATCAATCGTTTTCTCGGGGAGCACCCCAGCGTCCAATATTTTGTTGCACGAGTTTGAAACCTTAAAGGATTTTTCCAATGACAGATGAATTCGATGGTTACCGCAAATGGCTGGGGATCGCTGGAAAGAAAGGTCTACCCTCGCACTACGAACTCCTTGGGATCACGTTGGACGAAGACGATCCGGATGTGATCCGTGCGACTGCGGAACAACGGCGACGCTTCGTTGAATCTAAGCGTGGTGACGGGCACGACAAGATTGTCACCGAGATCCTCTATCGCATCAGTGAAGCAGAAGCCACACTACTAAATGCTCAGATGCGGCGTGACTACGACAGAAAAATGAACCTGTTCGAGAAACGCCAAAAGAATCGTCAAGTTGATCCACAAGCTCCTCGTTCTGTTGTCAGATCTCAACCGGGGCGAACTGTCGGCGAAGATTCCGGCATCATGATGACGGCTATAGGGGTCATGGCTGTGGTCTGTGTTGGTTTTGGTATCATGGCTTGGTTTAGCTTCCAATTGCCTTGGACCAAGGAGCCGAAGCAAACCGAAGTTGTGCAAGTTCAGGCACAGCCTGAGGCAGCCGAGAAGCCCCACCAGGAACAGCCCGTTGAATCTCAAGTCGCCAACGACGACCGGATGATCAAGCCTGAAATCGACAAACGGCCTGAGACTGTAGTCTTGGCAAATTCGGATGCTGTGAAGCCTGAGGCACCGTTCCAATCTAACCAGGGAGACGAAGACGCAACCGCAAAGACAATAAAGCTAATTCAAGGAGAATGGGCCTGTATTGCGATGGAAGAGATTGGTATCAAGGCAAACCAAGCGACCATCAAACAGGAGAACCGACGAGTAACCATCACGGGCACGTCATTCACCATGAGGCGAGTCAAGAATGGAGCCCTCGGCACTCACGCTGGAACATTCGAGATTGATGCATCGAAGGGGCACTTCGATTTCGTTGGACAGGACGAAGAATGGACGGGCATATTTGAATTAAATGGTGACATTCTCAAGCTGTGTTACCGCTATAAGAAGAACCAGAACTGCCTTCGTCCAAAGGATTTTAAGACAGACAAAGAACGGCCGAACATAAGTGTGTTCTATACTTACAAGCGGGACGCATAGCGATACATAGGATCTTGTGAAATTCCATTTCGGTTACTCAACAATCTTAAGTCCTGTCGAATCGTCGGCGACCGCCAACTTAACGATGCCAGTATGTCCCTTGCCCTTCTCATTGTGACCACTGGCCGACAGAAAGCGTCCGTCAGGCAGGCCGACAATCCCCAATGAGCAGTCGAACTCGTGCCGACCCTTCATTTTGAAGTCGGCGTCAGTGACGAGCAGGATCGCTGGCTTGCCATAACACCCGAACCACCAGCGATCTTTGGCGAAGGTCGCTGTCTGAATTCCGAGATGAGTGTGTCCGCTCTTGATCAGGTGCTTCTTGATGAGCTTGAACTGCTGGTCGTACTCATAGACGTAGTTTTCTTCGATCTCTTCGGGCAATCCGCCCACAACGAAGAAATGGCCATTCCGAAAGCCGATTCCGCCAGCTCCGTGGAACACGTCTTGGACTTCGTGCTTGGAGACGAGTGACAAGTCGCTGGCGTTGTAAACGTAGACCCAAGAGTCAGCGTTTCCCTTAGGATCGTTGAACTTGCCGAGATTCACCGCCACGAAGAGCTTGCCATCCTGGAAGCAGAGATCGCCGTGGTGGCTGGCCACTGGCACTTTTTTGAGCAGCTTGGCGTTGCTGTCGGTTTTCACAAGCTCCGTGGTGAAGCACCAGTAGATCGAAGCGCCATCAACACAGACGCCCTGTAGGTGCTGCGGATAGGTTCCTTCGCACGTGACGTTGCGAAACTCGGCTGCTTGGAGAGATGAAGATGCCAGAAACAACGCTGCGAGAATGAGTTTGATGGTCGGCATTCGAGTATCCTGGTTGTAGTCTTGGGAAGGTCAGTAACATCGGAATCACGAAGCGGAAGATCTCCTTCATCAGCCTGTCAACGCTTTGTCCAAACTCTGCATTGATGATGCCATGATCCTTGATGGACGGCGAACCGGTCGGCCAACTTGCCGCTCTTGATTCGAAGGCTTCGTTCATGATTCAACCAGACCAATTCCCCAATCTAGTCGAGTTCATGAGGCAGTGCTTGTTTCAACATGCAGCGACAACATTTGAGGAAGCGATACATACTTGGAAGCTGAATGGCGAGGAGTCAGTTCTAGCTGTCGTCCGAGAGATCAACGAGCTGTTATCGGGAGACCATTCGCCGAACGAAATCAACAGATTCTTTGATCAGCATTCCGACTACGAAGAGGTAGGTGGCGGACGAGCCACGCTGGAACACATCAGGAGCGTGCTCCATCAGCAGCAGTGAAGGTGGCTCGCCACGTGAACATCACAGCCGAAGGATCGGATAGAAGGGGCTCCCAGACAGAATGACCCTATGCCCTCATGACCTTGGCGACAGCTCCAACTAACCTTGATCCTTAGAATCGGCGTTGTTCATTTTCCTTTCCTCTAAGTACTCCTTCACTACCTGGGGGTAGCCAATCTTTTTCAGGAACGCCACCATTTCACTGGATATAGGCGTGTCCGGAACGAACACACCAAACATCGACCGAAAAAATGGCCATGCAGCCTGAAAATGCCCCTTCCGTCTCTCGAAAGGGTGAATCCAAACCCAACCAAGCCTCCAAATATCGGTGTTCAATCTGAAAGAGCAGGCACCGAATGTCTCCCAATGGCCAGGAAACCCTTCCCGCTCGTTGAACCAAAGGAAAGAGCGTGTGTTAGCATCATTTGTGCGTTGTGACGGAGGATAGTATACACGATTAGAGTATTCCGACGCCGTAAAGGGAGGTCTGTCAAATTTCAACTCTCGCACAAAATAGAATGCAAGGGTCTCAACAGCCTTTTTGTACGAGAGTGGCGATGCTTTCGTAATCATGCACATGCCATTCGGCAGCGACGTGTCGCAATTTTGAATTGAGTCCGACATCGAACTGGCATACGGCTCAATCTTGCCGTGTTCAAGGTCGCCACGAAGTACGGCGGGACGGATGTCGTAATAAGAGTTCGTCAGCGGGAGCGTAGACATCAAGGGTTTGCCGGTCGCTCTTTGGCTCGACGTAAGCAAGGTCTCGTTGAACTTTGGGCTCAGCGGCGAGTGCGGTCGAAGCAAATTGAAGCAAGAGGAGAAGGGCTCTCATAAGGGCTCCAAGTGAGTCAATAGGTGAGCAATCAGACGCCCAACATTCGGGAGCTAACGGATGTCTGCCCAGAAATGCTAGGCAACCGAACGGTCAGCAATTGCTCGCACTCTACCGGATTTGCGGCTTGCATCCCCCGATAGTTGCACATACAACAAACATGGGAGTTGAAGATGAGCAAAGACGAATCTGCTGCAATGATCGACCGAATTGCTGGTGAGTGCATCGCCGTCCGGCTGCGAATGATCAATCGGGTGGTCACCAACATCTACGACGACGCCCTGCGTCCGCTCGACTTGAAGGTCAGCCAAATGAACATCTTGGTCGCCGCTGCCAAGATGGGAACGGTGCGTCCGACCGATGTCGGCGAATTCCTGCATCTCGACACTTCCACGCTCAGCCGCAACCTCACCCGCATGGAGGCTCGTGGTTGGCTGGAACTTGTTGCCGACGACGAGGATGGTCGCTCACAGCCCATTCGGATCACCGCCCAGGGTCGAAAGCTGCTCGATAAGGCTGCTCCCGCCTGGGAAGCAGCCCAGGCCAAAGTGAAGAAACTGCTGGGCCATGCAGTCGTCGAGCAATTGTCTGAAGCTACCAAGCGAATCAATCAGGCAGCGGCGAACGACTAGATTTCTTTTTGGGCAGATAGTTGCATATACAACAGGTGTTATCATGAAGCTCGAAGAACATCCGACAGTCCAAGCGATTCGCTTGAGAAATCAGGGCCAGAAGCCGCCAGAACCTCAGATCCTCGATGCGGCGAGCTTGAAGCGGATGGTGCTCGACGCAGGGGCGGATGATGTTGGCATCGTGGAGATCGACAGACCAGCCCTTGATGATCAGCGGAGCGACATCCTTAAAGCGTTCCCGCAGACTAAAACGCTTCTCACCTTCGTTGTCCGCATGAATCGGGAGCCGATTCGTTCTCCCGCCCGTTCGGTTGCCAATCTGGAGTTTCATCATTCCGGCGACCAGGTGAATGAGGTCGCACGCCAAGTTGTCCGGCAACTCGAAGCCGATGGAATTCGTGCGATGAACCCGGCGATGGGCTTTCCAATGGAGATGGCCGAGTTCCCCGCCAAGATCTGGATCGTATCTCACAAGCCAGTAGCCGTTGCTGCGGGGCTGGGAATGGTGGGGATTCATCGCAATGTCATCCATCCGAAGTTCGGGAACTTCATCCTGCTCGGAACCGTGCTGCTCGCCGCCGAGGTTTCCGAATACGACCATCCCATCGACTTCAATCCCTGCCTGGAATGCAAACTGTGTGTTGCGGCCTGTCCCGTGGGAGCGATCTCGCCAACTGGAAGCTTCGATTTCTCGGCCTGCTACACGCACAACTACCGAGAATTCATGGGCGGCTTCACGGACTGGGTTGAACAAGTGGTCGAAAGCAATGACGCACCGGACTATCGCCGCCGAGTCAGCGATGCAGAGTCGTCATCGCTTTGGCAGAGTCTCTCGTTTGGTCCAAACTACAAAGCAGCGTACTGCCTGTCGGTTTGCCCTGCGGGTGAGGATGTCATCGGGCCATATCTCGCCGACAAGAAGGCCCATCTCACCGACACGGTTCGACCACTTCAGGAGAAGGCGGAGACGATCTATGTGCTGAAGAACTCGGATGCCGAAGAACATGTGGCTAAGCGATTTCCTCACAAGCGTCTGAAACACGTCGGCAACAGCCTGCGACCGAAAGACATTGACGGTTTCTTGAAAGGCGTGCGTAACGTCTTCCAGGCGGGTCGTTCAAAGGGACTGAATGCCGTTTATCACTTCACATTTATCGGCGACGAGCAGCGAGAAGCCACCATCGAGATTCGTGAGCAAGCGATTTCGGTGAGCAATGGCCACGTCAAGGAAGCCGACCTGCACATCACCGCCGACTCTGCGACGTGGTTGGGCTTTCTGCGGAAGGAGCGGAACATTGTCTGGGCAATCCTGCGACGAAAAGTCCAACTGAGAGGACCTCTGAAATTGCTGCTCGGCTTCGGGAAGTGCTTTCCGCAATGAGTGACGAAGTTAGTTTGTGCTTTTGACTCGCCCACTTCAGCACGTTTAATTGCGACGCCAGCCGATGGACTTCAGTGAAGAGATCATTGCCAACGCCCCGAGTCAGTGCCGGACTCGCTCTACACTGGAATCATCAATGATTTGCCTCGTAGATTGGGTCAGCACAACGCAGGAAAGGCGGCACGTTACACTCGCAGCCGACTGCCCGTCTTCGTTGTTTATCAGGAGGTACAGTCCAGTCGCAGTCATGCGTTGAAAAGAGAGTTGGAGATCAAAGCCCTTTCACGGACGGACAAAGAGTTGTTAATTCGAGCGGCGGGAAATACTACGCAGGGGAAATCGTGAAATGATCTTCCGCCTTTCCCAAAAGCTGAACACCAAGATCAAGGCCGGGCCGCTTGCCGAAGTGCCACCGGAAGAACCACCCTTCTGCGATTGGTCGGCTCATCTGTTTCTCGTCGGTCGCACGCAGTACATCTTGGTCAGCAATACGAAGTCGCTCTACTCGACCGTGATCTTAGGCAAGGGGATCAACGACTCCGGCACGTTCATTGAGAGAGCGTTGGAGAGCCTGCGGAAGTCCCTGGCCGACGACAACCAGCAACTCGTCTTTAGCCGGTTTATCGCTCCTGGTGCCAGTACGGTTCGATTCGCCAAGTCGCTCAACAGAACCGTCACGAGTTCGATGAACGAACTGATTTTGAATGCAACAGCGGCACTCGAAGATGGTGAGGCACCCTACGACGTGGGCTTCCAGCTCAACGATGTGCTTTTGTCAGCAATAGCTCCGAGCAAGTCAGCGAAATACGGGAGACCACGAGAAGCGTTCCAAGCAATGGCAAGGGAAATGGATTGACGCTCGTTACGAAAATCTCTGGCTCCATCGATGTTGAAACAAAGTGCTGATTGACACTGCCGACAGATGAACCTTCCGAAGAGACTGGCCCTGCCCGCTGTTGCTCTCTATTTGATAGACTTGGGAGCTTCCGCCAGAAAAAACTTGCGACAGGCACCGCATTTCAGGCGGCGGCGATTTTTTGAAAGTCGCTTTTGCAAAGTGCTTTGCCCCCACGCCAGAATCGAAAAGTTTCCGAGTTACAATAAATGTAACCGGGGCGGTCTTCTCCACCTGGCCGGGGTATGGAACCTGGTTTGGCAGGATTTTGTTGGAATTGTTGCATTACAATTTTTGCAACAAGCGTGGTCCTAAAGACAACACTCGGGCAACCAGAACGAGCGGGGACTTCAGTCATTTGGCTGAAGCCCCGCTTCGTTTCTGGTTTCACGAATCAATACTCTTCTGGCAGAAGAAGTGTGGTCGCTGTTTGATCCGCTTCAGTGATGATCCAAAGCTTGGTCCCTCTGCTCGTGTGATAGCTCGACAACAATCGCTCACTGTGAAGCAAGGCGTCTTCGTTGGCCTGTCGATCATCCTCACAGACATCGCCCCAATCTCCATTGAGATGACGCTTCAAGAACTCCTCAGGCGATTGGCCACTCAGTGTGAGTGCTTCTAAGGCACCTGGCGTGGCGACAACTTGTCCGAGGCTGAAGCGAGGCTGGGTTTCGTTCGTTGAGATCATGATTCTCTTTCGTGGTTGGTGTTTGGAATCGCTGACAACACCAAGCCGAGGTCCAAGCCACATGAACGAGTTGCGGAAACGACAAGAGCCAAGGCGTCGTTGCCTTGGCTCTTGGTTCATCACTCTGTGATTCGATCAGACTTCCACATCGTCCCAGCAGAAGTCGGTGGGTTTCACACCTTCGGTCGGCAATCCTTCACCGTGATACGTGCAGACGAAGGGCTGCTTGGCTCCTTCCTGACCGTGGATCAGTAGATGATCCAGATCAAGCACTTGGCCGTGCGGGCCATAGTGTCGGTCGTCTTCGGGATAGTCACCGAGGTTCGCTTCCTCAACCACGATGTGATGACCGTGTTGTTCCGAGTCGGCGAGTTCGTCGATGGCGTCCGATACGCTGTCGGCTTCGACAACCAGATAGAGCGATGTGTAGCCGCCGCCGATCTCGATCAGCCACGTCTTGCCGAACCAGTCGCCCGGATTGATGACGGGAATGTCTTTGAGTTCGTGGCCGTGGAAAGTGGCGTTTGCGGTGATCTGTGGCATCTGCGTGTCTCCTGAAGGAAGGGGTAGTGACACGCAGATGCATTGGTCCGATCAATTCTCCACAAGCTCTGTTTGGAACGCTTCCTCGTCTTCAGCATCAAGCTCTGCAAAGTGGTCGGCCAGACTACGAGCATGATGACGAGCATCGTCGTCGGTGCTGTTGTCGATCAGTTCGCCACGAAACAGCATGCCGTCCTCGCCAAGTGCATAGCCGACGATGAACCGCCCACGAGGCAGGCGGAACACGAGAGCAACAGCCCCTTCCCAATACCGCTCAACAATCTCAGAACGTGAGCCGAGCATCGTCTTGCCACACCAAGTCGTCAGGCAGATTCCGTTGCGTTCTTCCTTCGTGTAACCGGTAATGCTGCGTCCGATGACTGATGCACCGAGAGCGACAAAGTCTCGGCCTTCGTGTTCGATAACGCCCAGTTCAACTTGCCCGTGCCGCTCGCAACGTGTTGAAGTCATCTGTCTCCCCGTCGTGTTAGTGGATAGTTCCAACAACACGATGAGGAGGTCCAAAGCCTTACTGGGAATGTGCAGTATGGGAAGTCGCCAAAGTCGATCGAAGTATGTCATCGTCCAAGCAGGGCCACTGCATTGGATCGACAAAGACCGTAGTTTTGATCCGGGCGTCGAACTAGATAAGTCATTTGCGGATGAACTTGATTGTCCAGTCGCCGATTCTCTCGTGATGGCACTCAGGCGAACCTTCAGCCTGACTTATCCTACAAAGCCGTTCGTTGAAGGCATGGCCGAGGCGATCACCGAAATCCGACGAATTGGGACTGAGGTGCTTGTAGAGATGCCTGAAGTATTGGGCGAACTTGCGTTGAAGCCGATCCCACGTCCGTTGGTGGATTCGAGAACTCCCAAGGGAGAGCTGTTTCTGTTCTATCTCGCTAAAACATCAGACCTTCGCATCACGGTAAAGCACGAGAATCGCAAGCGGTCCTTACTCAATCTAATAGGTCACATGCCCGCCGATGTATTGATTCGAACGCTGAGAACGGTGGTCTCTGATAGCTTCACCGAGATGCACGATGAGTATGAGCATCGTGCGGTCCTGAGAAGCATGCGATCCAAGGTCTGGGCGGTGCTGCCAGCATACAACGAGGTGCTCCGAGAAATTGAAGCCGAGCCAATCGCCGAGATTGTCGCAGAGGAAAGCGACGAGCCAACTGAGGATGTGTGAAGTCAGACTGTGAATGGCCGGTACGGCTTGAGATTCCTTCAGAACGGCAAGTAATTCCCACTGGAATCGCTGGGTCGTGCATGCAAGTACTTGCCGGTCGTTGCCACACTGCTGTGCCCTAAGGTTTGCTGAACCAGATGAATCGGGCAGCCTCTATCCAGTGCATGACTGGCATGAGCGTGGCGAAACCAGTGGCAAGAGACATCTTTGTTGATGCCTGCCCGTTCGGCTGCTTTAACCACGATTCGCCAGACCTGCGACTCGTCCAAGTGACCTCGCTTGCGACTGCGAAAAACCGGAGCATCAGGGTGGGCATCGTTTTGCAAAATTTGTAACGCCTGCCAAACACTCGGCGGGATCAACACGCTTCTGGTCTTGTCGCCTTTCCCGAACACCGTGATCTGACCGCCGTCAGTTCGTTCGTGAAGATGACGCCACTTGAGAGAGCAGATCTCTGAGACACGGAAACCGCCAGCATAAAGCGTCAGCAGGATCGCTCGGTTGCGAGGGTTGGGTTCCAACGAATTGATTCGCAAGACTTCAGCTTCGCTGAGAATTCGCTCGGCGAGCTGGTCCCTGAATCCAGGCACTTGGAGCGGCCCAGCAACATCGAAGGGGAAGTAGCCGATACGAAACCCGAAGGCGAACAGGCTTTTGACTGCCGACAGGGCTCGATGAATGGACGCTGGTTTGAGATCAGCCTCCGCCAAGGAATCGGCAAACCCTTGAACGTCGCTCAGGGTCACCGATCGCAGCGGCTTGTTGAGGTACTTTACGGCTCGGTCCACTTCTCGACGGTAGGCCCGTTGTGTTTCGTTCGGACGACCGTGAAGCCAGAGGGTGACAAGATGCTCGTCCGAGTCGGCCTGTGCGGCAGGTGGTGCGATCCCAGATTCCGGCGAATACAAGGTAACGTGACTTACCTTGCGTAATTCCGCACAACTTTCGTTCTGGTCTTCGGACATAATTCGCACACCTTCCACTGAGTTTTCAGGCAGCTTTCGAGCACTGGCCGAACACCTATCAGCCAGACTTCAACGCCTTCCGCACACGGTCCACTCACAGGCAATCCAACTTTTGCACTCGAATCACGCAGTTCCCACACGCTTCAAGTGTCGGAAAACTGTGCGGAGAATGTCCTGTTCTTCGATACCCGCTATGCCTTTCGGGTAGCAATCGGTCACAGCTTGCTCCACCAAGGCGGTTGTCAGACCACTCAGTCCAAGTGCATGCAGACTGGTGATGAGTTCGGAGAAGTCGGCCTTTGGTCGTGGCGGAGCGGTGACCTTGGGAGTGGTCTCGCCGGTACGTTCATAGAACAGCACGTACTGCCCATTCACGCCGATGCCCAAGTCACGAGCCTTCAAGTTGTCGGCCACCATTGAGGCGTTGTAGTACGGTCGGTCGTTAACCAGCTTCAGCGGAGCATGGAAGGTTCCCTTTCGCACGTGGGCGTAAAATTGGCTTCGGGACATGCCAATTAACTCACACATCTTGGACACACTGATTGCAGCTTTGATTCGATCATCGTTCATTGTTTGGGCACTCATCGGTCGGTCCCCTTTCACGAATCGAACAGGTCCAGAACGCTGTCAGCCCTGCAAAGTCTTCAGGTGCTCAACACCGACTGCCGTCAAAGTACGGCCTTTTTCGCTCTTGTTGATCAGGCCCAAGCGGATGAAATCCCGCTCAAACATCTCAATGGTTTGCTTGGGCAAACCTAGGTGCGTGGCAATGACATTGAGCCGCACCGGCCCTTGATGCTCTCGCAACAGCAGCAGGTATCTCTGCTCGGTCAGATCGAAGCCCAACTCATCAAGTCCTTCGATATCGAGCATGCGTTGAATGTGATCGCCATCAATCACGTCGGACGATTCCGCCGACGCTACACGCTTCGCAGCATCTAACATCCGCACAGCCAAGCGAGGAACGCCTCGGCTTCTTCTGGCCAAGTCATAAACCGATGAATGATGAATCGGCCAACCAAGTCGCTTTGCTCGTTGGCAGATCAGCAATGTCATTTCGTCGTCGGAGTAGTGCGTCAGCCGCAGCAGGATCTTGAAGCGGTCCCGCATGCTCGTCGCCAGCAAGTACTCGTCGGTGGTCGCACCGATCAAACAGAACGGCGGCAGTGTGATTGCTTTGCGATTACCACCAAGAAACAACTTCCGCTCTTCAAGGGCTCGATAGAGGCAGACCTGCACCGCTGATGTGAGTTCATGGATCTCATCGAGCAACAGGATGTCTCCAGGTTCGAGCATCATGAGCAAGCCTTGCATCTGGCCTGGGTTGCCGACGTTTTGAGCCAGCTCTGTGTGACACTTGGCACAGACTTCACGAGCAATGGTTTCTGACAGCAGCGTCTTGCCGACACCGCCAGGTCCACACATCAGCAAGTGAGGGAAGGCGACTTCGATGCCGGTCTTTTGCCGATCGTTGAAGTAAGCATCTAGTGCGGTCTGCAACACGGTCACGGCTCTCGATTGGCCGATGACGTGGCTCAAGCTGGAAACGATGGGCACTGTTTCTTCGTCTTGAATCATGCTCGTGGGCTTTCTTGGAAGTTGTCGCTGGTTAATCATCGAGACCAATCTCGGACAACTCGGTGAGGTCGTATTTCGTGATAAACCAGTCGCAGAAGTGCCGGGGTGACCAGTCTTTGAGGTAGCTCTGAAGCAGCACCTCGTCGTCACCA
Source organism: Planctomycetaceae bacterium (assembly GCA_021732995.1). Taxonomy (GTDB): domain Bacteria; phylum Planctomycetota; class Planctomycetia; order Planctomycetales; family Planctomycetaceae; genus AM-0621. The sequence goes on from JAKFWA010000024.1 coordinate 130,419, forward strand.
CATAGGTCGGTCCAAGAGGCACCGACACGGAGTTCCAGCATGGACTCCGTTTGCCACTTCCAGTCCTCAAATGTGATCTCGTCCATGCGGGTGAGCCTCATAAAAGTGTTGATGTGATGTCTCGGATGCACGGTCCGCCTCGTGGCCTTCGGTCCGCTCCGAAAATGGATCAGTGCCAACGCAGACGTGAGAGATGCTGCTCTTCAACCCGCTTCGCTCTTCGTTCCCACCAAGGTCCGCAGATCAGCTTGATGCGACGTATCACTCGATGAGCTTTGTCGAGCTTGCCCTCGTCTTCGTAATCGAAGATCCGCTGCCGGATGCGTCGCAGCATCCGCTCGTACTTGTGGAAGCGTTGGTTCGCCCGAATCTTTGCTTGCAATGATGCAGGCGAAAGAAGGATGCGGTCCGCTTCGTCGATGTCATCGATCAAGGTAGGCTCCCAGTGAAGAGGCATGGATGTTGTTTCCGATGCCTCTTCAGTCGGTCCGTCTACGCATCTTCGACTTGCTTGAAGCCAAGGGCTGTGAAACAACGACGCAAAGCTTCCTCGGATGGATAGCCGCCTTGATCGCTGCGGCTCTCGATGGCTGAGCACTCATGGTCCGAGAGCCACGAGTAGACCTCGTACTGCCAGTCGTCTTTCAACTCGTATTCGTTCTTGAGTCGCCAAGCTGCACTGACGATGTTCTCGACCGTGGCTTCGTATTCCCGATTGGAGAAATCCTCTTCGTTGAGGATCGGATAGCAGGCCAGCGACTCCATCAATCGATGGAAGGTCCGAAAGGCATCGGTGATCTCATTGTTTCGATAGACCCGTATTGAGAAACCATCGACATGACCAACCGCCCAATGAGTATGGCTTTCTTCCATCACATCGGCATCGTCGCCCTCAGTGAATGGTCTGAGTGCCTTATTGATCTGTGCGGCGTTGCTTTGGTCCAACAGGCCGGAATCTCGGTTATGCGTGTAATGAATGGTCCATTGATCGGCGTCTTCCATCTCTTGTTCACGCCACCAGATGAAGCATTGGAATCGTTTCCAATTGCCTGCCGATTCTTCGGCAGCTTCTTCCAGCGTCATGTCACCTAACTGCGTTGCCGTCGCCATCGCTCATGTTCTCCGTTGAAGGTTGGTTACCGTCACGGTGATGAGCGATGGTCCAGAAACAAAAAGGGTTAGCGATTCCATTCGCTGGCTCTTTGACGCTTCTGACAACTTTAGAAAGGAACCGCTTCCGGTTCGAGTTGGCGGGAGTAGCTGAGCACATGGTCGGCGGCCCTCGCCGCTGCTGTTGACGCTTTGAAGATATACTTTGGATCGTTTTCCAAAGCCTTCAGCCATGAAGCGAGATAGGCTTGGACGTTCGACAAATCTTCGGTGTCAGGAATGGCCAGTTCGGCACACATAAAGCTCGCTGCCATCTCTGCCCGCAGTTCGCCTTCGGCATAGCTGCCCTTCCAATCGCATCGTGTTTCGCTCCAGTGAGCTAACTCGTGGAACGACGTGGCGTAGAACTCTCTTTCGCTGTGGAACCGTTCCTTGTGAACCATCTGGATGTGGTCGGTCGTTCGATCGTAGAAGCAGCGATCACCGCCGAAACGAATCTCAGCTTCAGTGGCCTCAATCGCCGCTTCAGCCGGAGCGAAGTCGATGAACTCAGTTGGCTTAGTTTCAACTTCGATCTCAGCGAGATGCTGAAGGCTGGCTGGCAGTTCGACCTGTTCGGCATTGAACAAGATGTACTGTTTCAAGATTGGGAAGCGGTCTTCAGTCTCCTCACCAGTCAACGGGTCCGCTTTGGTCTTGGTGACTTGAGCGTAAAAGATCACGCCACAGCCCCAATTGCCGGGAGCAACGTCTTTGGGGCGAGACATCACCGTGGCTCCGAGATCTCGCCACTGGTTGAAGGTCGCATACCATTTGGACGAGAAGCTGTATTGGTCCTGATGAAGCGACAAGAGCAGCGGGTTGATCCCTCGATATGCTTTGCCGCTGACGAGATTGGTTGGTGCCCCGGCATTTGGCGACATTGACCAAGGTCGTCGCCACGGAACACTGCCTTTCTTCAAGCTGTCAGCAATCTTCTGAGTGATCTCGTTTCGGATCTGGTCTTGGGTCGCCATCGCTCGTCTCCGGTTTGAATTGGTGAGGCCGTTGATGGCTTCGCCAAGTGGTCCGGAAGACGATGGGCGTTACAAAAGTTGGAACGACGAAGGCAAAGAAGCTATTTGCCAGCTAGGCAGGTGATCGGAACAGCCGAGCCTTGCTTCTTGGGCTGTGCCGCATACGTTGCGATGGACATTCACGCAGGCAACACTGTCTCGGTCTCGCTCAGACGGAAGCCAAAGGCCATTAGCTTGAATGACGTGTCAAGGTGAAATAGGACGTTATGACAGACGATACAGCAGCAATGCCCACGAGTACGGAGCCGAATGCGAGTTCGATGTGTGTCTTCCCTGACACAAACATTTTCTTGCACTTCCCACCCATCAGGGAAATCGATTGGCCTACAATCACAAAGGCAAAACGTGTTGAGCTAATCATCTGCTTGACGGTGGTTCACGAACTTGATTCAAAGAAAAGCGACGCCCGTTTAGGGAGTCGTGCCCAGAGAGCAATCAAGGACATTAGAGAAGCTCAAAACGCCGGTGCGATTCGTGACGGTGTTACGCTGAAGATATTCAATGTCGAGGCCAAGGCTGGCGAGTTCCCTGCGGACCTTAGTTGGGATAGTGCCGATGATCGAATTGTTCATGCGGCACGCCTCTACAAACAGCAGCATGCCAGCGGTCCAGTAGCCATAGCGACAAGCGACTACGGAATGGAGTTGCGAGCTTCAGCGGGCGGCGTGGAAGTGCTCCCATTTGACAACACAATGCGTTTGCCAAACCCCCAGGACGAGCAGACGAAGAAATATCAGCAAGCCATCTCCGAACTAAATGCCCTCAAGAACCGACAGCCAAAACTCTCGCTGAATTTATCTCGCCCGGACGCTGCAATGGCTCTGCCACACGATATTACTTTTAAGCTTGAAGCCGCACCTCCACCAATTGACGTAGAGGCCGAACTGAATCGAGTGATGCTTCAGTTTCCGAAACAACACAGCATCAACGCAGTCGAAACTGAAGAGCCCGCAGCGGTAGACCCTAGGCTGTCCGCTCTTCTTGGAAGCATATCCAAGATAAGCTGGGACGCCTACAATAACGAAATTGAGGCATTCTATGAAAGCTATCGGACCCACTTGGAGTTCCTGCTCGACTTGAACCGTGCTAAGTCTCGCAGTTTTATGTTTGATCTTTGGTTGGACAATACTGGCCACAGCCCGGCAAGTGACATTGACGTGTATGTGCGATTCCCTGAAGTGGTGGCTTTCGTAGCGGTAAAGGGATCAAAAGAGGCTGACATGCTAGATACTCCACCTCCTGCACCCGAACCGCCGAAGATGTGCTTTTCTCGAAGCTTGGAAGCCTCTCGTTCTTGGGACACGAACATTCGGGATATTACCGCAATTGATTTTAGCCATCTTGGAGATTCGGGAGCCCCGGTTGTGACAGTTAACCGAGACGATAGTTGTGCGAATGAGATTCACGCCGTTGTTGGAAAGTTGAAGCATGGCCACAACGCTTGTTTGGGCACGTTCGTCGCCGTGCTCAAGCTCGCATGCAAACCGGGGTCATTAACTGCAACATACGAGATATCAGCGGCTAATCTGACTGAGAAGCAATCGGGTGCATTTCCATTCATTGTAGAACAATAAGCTGTCTATGGGTGCCACCTCCGCCATACCAGACCTTGTTTCATCCTGCCACTTAAGGAGCATTCTGTGATCATACTTGCGGACACTCCTAACAATAAAGGTCGGCAGCTTGAAGTGCTTACAGCTCGGTTGCTTCAGCACTGTGGCTACCAAAACTGCACGACGAATGTCATGGCAAACGGCTCCGAACTGGATGTGCGTGGAGAGATACTGATTCCTGGGCTTGCAGCAGGTCGCATTCGCCAATTGATCTGCGAATGCAAGGCCCACAAAGCGGTCATAGACATGACTCAATGGTGTAAGTTCTTAGGCAAGATCTACCATCAATCTATATGTACCAAAACAGAAGTAGCAGGCTGCTTCATCTCTCTGTCGGGTGTAAACGGGCATGTCCAAAGCCATTATGATGAACTGCGACGCAACACGGACAACGTCACCTTGCTTCATGGCGACGACCTGTTGAGGCTGGTCAGGGAGATCGTTCCCTTTATTTCTTTGAAGGAGATTAGCAGATGTGTTGCAGCTAAGACTCCTCGAACAGTGTCTCGCTTTGAGGTTGCGTATCACGAAGGGGCCGTCTTTTGGATTGTCGTCTTCTCGGGCGGAGACTTTACGCTGTTCTTAGCAGACGGCGTCCCCGTTGAGGACGACATGGGGAGCCGCCTCGCACCAATGGTTGAGTCGGAATTAGATGTTTCCAGCTTTATAGACATTCAGAAGGAAGTTCAGGCTCAAGAACGAGCAAGGATTGTACGATCTCTCGTGATTGCAACCCTATTCAGCAATAATGGAAGCATTCAGGGGCTGCACTCCTTCATGCAAATAGACCGCTATTCCGCTGAAGAGCTAGTTGCCGCTGCCGTGCAGCTGATCAACGAGGGGCACCTTTTACAAGGCGAGGCGGGCAAGATTATGATTCCCGTCGTAGACACGGATGATGGCGATCTCGTATCACCAGAAATATATCGCATACTACTGAGTGCGGGTCCGTTGGTCGGTTTGAATGCAGATTACTATCAGAAGCACATCAACAGGGCATTGTTAAAGGAGATTTGCCAGATTCAGTGTGGATTGCCGCTGGACGACCTAGAGGTCGCTCAAATCATCGAACTTTTTAGGCTCTCCCCGTCATCTCTGGCCCAGGCTTTGAAGCCTATGGAGATGATCGTGACCGGTCGGCAGCAAGGCCATGTCGGTGAAGACGTGACTAGATTTCATCGCAATCTCTTTCGTCAAGCGGCAATAGAGGCCCTGCGACGAGACTTTCGTAGTCGTGAACTCGCTGAGTTCTTTCACGAGAGAAGAGCACTTAGAGAAATGGAGACACGGACACTACTTGTTCTGAAGAGCGAGTCAAAGATTGTAATGGAAGCTGATTTCGCAGAGCGTGTAGGCGTTGGCAGGCTAGATGAATCCTTAGGGGGCGGATTTATGCAAATAGTCATGCTGGAGGGATCTCCTCAGCCGTGGGAACTGACACTCTCACCGGCGAATGGCAATGGTTCGCAATCGCCGACAACGGAGCAAGAGGCGTAATGGGAATGCTTTCCCCTTATGCGGTGCAATCATGAACCGGCGACGAGGCCGGGTAAGGCAAGAAGCACGTCTCGTTCCAGGTATAGAGTTGGACAGTTCATGGGGAGCAACCGCATCTGCACCTTGGATTGGATATCGAGCGTTGCGAATGGTAGTAGCAGAGAGCTTTACTATGACGTGGCCCCTCCCCACACCAGAAGAACAGGTTCAATTCCTCCGCAACCTTCAGCGGTTGTTATCGGAGGGCCTGTTCGTCGCCAGCTACAAGTTCGCCCTGATCCATGCCTTGGCAGACTTGGCCATACTCAAAGGCGATGACTCGGGAGCAACCCTTGAGATTTCGACCAAGGACATTGCAGCCAAGTTTGTGGAACTCTACTGGCGACAAGCGAGACCGTTTCATATTGGCGACGACACGGCGGGCCTGGTCCTGCATCAAAACACGGACAAGCAAGCTGCCATCATCTCTCACATCTCTGCCGCCCAGCAGGAATGCGGCGGATCGCTTTTCAGGCTCAAGCAAACCTCTCCTGCTGATTGGTCTGCACTTGTCAGTCAAGTCGATCGAGTTGTGCGAGAGATGCCGCTGTGGAAGTTGCAGACAGTCGGCGGTGAGCGACTGGAGTTCTTGTACGAGAACCTCGATACGGGCAAACAGATCACGTTGAAGCCTGGCGTGGCATACTGCTTTCGAGCCTTCTACGAACTCGTGAGAGATCTGATTGAAGGTGCTTGGGTTCGGTTCGTTCAGAAAGTGAATGCCAACAGGCTCGGGAACGTCACAGACCTGGGCACATTCCTATTCGGCCAAGAGCGTGCTTGCCTTGATGCTTATCGGCCAATCCTGTTCGACGTGCAGAAGGGTGTCTGCCTCTACTGCCAGAAAGCGTTGTCAAAGCAGTCACAGGTGGATCATTTCATCCCTTGGTCTCGATACCCCGCCGATTTGGGCCACAACTTCATCCTGGCCCACGATAAGTGCAACAATGCGAAATCAGATCATCTCGCAGCCGAGAGCCATTTAGCGACTTGGATCGAGCGGAACCGAGAATATCAGATTGAATTGAAGGAGCGTCTGACTGCATCGGCTTTGCCATGTGACTTGACGGCCTCAGTGCAGATTGCGAAGTGGGTGTATCAGCAGATCGAAAGAGCCAATGGGCAGGTGTGGGTGTCCGAGAAGGAGTTGAGGCATCTTGACCCCAGTTGGGCAGCGTGTTTCGCAACGTGAATGAAGTTCGGCAGCTTGATGTGTTCTAGTCGCAGTAGTCATCTGAACGTCCTGAGGGACGCCACCACGACCGATCGTGCGGAGTTGATTTAGTCGCTGTGCAACTAGCTCGCACATGCTAACTACCATATTGCCATACCCAATATCTCTGGCTCAGAATGAAACGACCTCTCTCGCATCAAATTGATGGCCGTGCTCGACCAATATTGCTTGATGCTTTGCCGTCTAGCTGGATAGCAAACAGCCACGACATCGACTACGGCAAGGACTATCTCGTCGAGATTGGTGAGAACAATGGAGATCTAACGGGAAGCAGCTTTTATATTCAGCTAAAGGGGAAAGCCAAAGCCACATTCACGGCTGACGGAACGGCCATTAAATTGAAACTCGAATCCAAGTACGCCACCTACTATCTCGACAAGATCAAAGACCTGCCAGTGTTCTTGGTCGTGGTTGATGTCAAGCTTAAGAAGGGGCGTTGGCTGTTCTTACAACCTTGGCTACAGAAGAATCAGGCTTGGAGGACGCAAGATAGCATTACGGTCGATATCCCTATAGGGAATGACCTGTCCGACACCGGCACTTTTCGTTCGGCAGTCGAAGCGGCAAAACGCTGGATGCAGGAGAACCATGACACATCCATCCATAACGCCGTCACCGCACACAAGCGGCGGCTTGCAGCCACCGATCCTAGATTCGATGTAGGCGTGTCATTGATCAATGATGAGCCAGTATTCCGATTGTTGGCCAAAGAAAAAGTCTCCATTACGTTGGCCGCTACTAACGACGGGGCGAAAAGCAAACTTAAAGAGCTTTTGAACAAAGGCTCTTTAGTTTCGTTTCAGCCTGGAGAGTTAAAAATTGCGGGAAGCAAGCTGTTTGAACCGATTGCGGAGCGAGGCGGCTCGCTTCAAGCCCGAACCAAAATCACTGGTGAAGTGGTCCTGATCTGCCAAGGCAGCAAAGGGCAAGAGATAGCACGGATTGAACATATTCCGGGCAGCTTTACTGGCGGCAAATCTGAACTGTGGTTTGACGGTGAAGTGGCGAACTCACCGCTAAGCCTGAGAATGGGGCCTGTTGCTCCGAATATAGGTGGTTCCATCCAAATAAACCTAGAGCTGCAAAAATGGGATGGGCAACCGCTGACAAAACTGGGCCATTTCGATCGCATCAATCGGTTTTATCAAGCTTTGCCGAATTCTGAATCAATGTTGGTTCAATTCCAGCAGGACGGCAATGAGGTATTTTCAATCAAGCAGCCCGTAGGGCGAGAACCATTAGTCACCCAGGCTGCTGGTTACCTAGAAGCACTTTGGAAGGCTCGACAAGTTGCGAAGAAGTTCCAAGTCGAGCCCACGTTCAAGTTGGACGACTGCGACGACGACGCTTTGAATACCGCAGAGGAACTCTATGCAATCTTCTTTGAAGATGGATGGACACAGCGGACTCCGAGTGTGCGGTTCACTGCCGATTGCATCCGAGAAACCTTTATTTTTGACGCAGTGGAACAGATCAGAGAGTCGAGGTTTGTGACGCTTACTTCGACGGGGTCGTATCCATTCTTCGGAGAGACAATCGAGGTCGGTAGGCTGTCGCACTGTTACAGTGACGTTTTGGTGCAGGTTATCGACGATGGATCGCCAGCTTCCATTGCAGCTCCCAAACGGAAGAAGCCCAAAAAGGGCAGTGCCTCGAATGCCAGCAAAGTGAAAATAGCCGTGGTAGGATCGAAGGACAGTGTATTGAGGATACGATCGACCGCAGAGATGCCGGAGAAGTAACGCCTCAAACGTATTGCAGCAACAAGCCAGGATGCCCAATGCCTTCAGACTGGATGGATGACGATCCCAAGGCGTCGTTGGCAATTCGTCGCATGATTCGTCACTCCTGCCGCCAAATAGTCTGCCGAATAAGCCCATTGATCGTCCTGTTGTTCTTGAATTTGGGGTTGGAGACTCATGACACCACAACCCGTAGTGGTGGTTCAAGGCGACCCAACAACTGGGGTTCTTCGAGCTTCCGAAGTGATGAAGTTGTCTGGTTCAATTGGGCTCAGTTTTGGCGGAACTGCCTTCGCTCTGTGACCCGCTCCGCTCCTTGTTGCTCAATTGCTTTTGCCAGAGATAGTGCAAGCTTTCCTATATATTACTATAGACTTTCCTGCACTATCTCCCGACCTTCCTGCTGATGAACAACAACCATTGGACTCCACTCAAGGAGCGGACGGATCTTGGCCCAGAACGGCGTCTGAGGAAGTTACAAATTTGCAACTTTGGGGCTCGCAGGACCAGTCCAGGTCCGTCAATCAGCCCGCTTCGATTGATGCGGTCGCTCCGTCACTGCCCACTTTGTTGTCCGACTCGTAACTGGCCAATAGTATGCTGGGCCTGTGCCAGCCTTTTTTTGAGTGGAGCTTCGATCATGAGCCGAGCTTGTTGGTTCACTCTTGTGATTGCCGCAGTGGTTGCTTCCTTGGGCGTCGCCCAAGACAAGAAGGACGTTCCCGCTGACAAGAAGAAGGCGGCACCGATTGCCCCCGCCGAGAAGGTGGCTGACGGCTGGGAAGAGATCGACGAACGGCTGGTCTTCTTGATGGTGCGTCTCGCCAACACCGAAACGTCCCTGGAAGCCGTGGAGAAGGCGATCGCCGGAACTTCAAGCAAGCAATCCGTTAAGACTGGCGATGCCAAACGAGCCATCGACAAGAACGAGAAGATGGACCAGAGGGGTGGCGGTCCAATGAAATGGAACCAATTCTACGGCACCACTGCTGAGAAGTTCTTCTACCACCCCACGGATCGCAACTCGTCCTACCACACAGTGACGATCCTGACTCCCCAGCCACCGCAGAACGACAACAAGACGGCGGAAGGAACGCCCAGCCGCCAGGGATTGCCGGTTCATCAGCGACCGCCGCAATTCGATTACATCTACAAAGCCGCTCGTGATGCTGCCGCTCGTGCCGATGCCGAAGTTGCCCAACTGAAGAACAAAGTCGATGCACTAACCGCACGGCGTCAGAGTTTGGAGCTTGAGCAAGTGGCGTTGTGGGTTGAGATTGCCTTCCGCATGGCGGCTCACTTCGACTTGGATCAGAAGCCCATGTTTCGGTTCGAGCCAAAGCTGGTCGCCAATGATGCTGACGCCAAACAGAACGCTGACACCATGAAGGCAGCGGCCTCGTTCATGCGGGTGGCTCTATCGATTATCGAAGAAGCCAACAAAGACCAATCGTCAACATTGCTTCGCATCAAGCCCACCGTGAAGCAAGCCCGACAGTCACTGAATGATTCGTGGTTGCGTCTGGCTGTTGATACCTCGGACAAGAAGTCCACCGAAGGTAAGTTTGCAGCCCTCGCCAAGCGATTGGATGACGTGTCGAGCAACCTCTCAGAAAGCTACGAAGTTGCCACTGAGGGCGACCAACAGAAGGATCAGCTTCGCAAGGAAACCTTTCGTGGTCAGTTGCAGCAGTCACTCGTAAGTTATGCCCAAATCGTGTTGGCTCTCGACGAGATGTGCGAGGAGATGAAGAGCGAGTGGAAGATCAAGCCTGACATCGACAGGCCCTATGTCACAGTGAGCTTGGCGAGCGTCGCCCCAACGACTTCTATTAAACAGACTACGGCGTCACCTGAGAAAATCGATTCGTTTCAAGCTGATTCGGTCTGGACTGATGGCACCAGAAAATTGGAAGTGCTTAGCCGCTCTGGGGAGAAATTCCGTGCGAGTTTTCAAAGCACAGGGTTTGAGCGAATCGTTTCCGGATCCGTAAGCAATGGTAAGTTCAATTGGTTGGGCAAAGACGTGAAGGCTGTGCGTGGAGGTGCTGGGGATGACAATTGGGGAGTCATCTCGTCGGACGCCTCTGGCGACAAAATTGACCTTTCCTGGAAGGGCATGAACGGAAAAACGGGCACAATTACACTCAGGCGTGTTGAGCCGTAGCACATTGTCCGATACTCGAATCAGTCACGCTTTCTCGTCCTTAACCATCAGACGTTTTCTGCCACATTCCATGCTAGATGGGGACCAACGATAATTGGTTTCAGCCCACTGGCTGAATTACTGATAACTGGAAAGCGATTGGCAGAGCTGCCTGACAAGATTTGGTTCGTCTATATGTTGCGATGTGCTGATGGCTCGCTTTACACGGGCATCAGCAATGATCTTCCTCGTCGGGTCATCCAGCACAATGCGGGCAAGGCATCACGATACACACGCAGTCGTCTTCCTGTTGAATTGGTCTATCAGGAGCCACAAGACAGCCGAAGCTTGGCATTGAAGCGAGAGCTGGCAATCAAGGCCTTATCACGTCCGCAGAAGGAGTTGCTGATCCAAGGATCGTACTTGTCTCAAAAATGACTTGGCACGGATTCCGAGATGGCAACACTTCTAATCCTTCCGCCTCTCTGTGAGTCGCTTGACTGTCGACAGAGAGCTAACATTGTTGCCTGCCCGTCAACTGTCCAGTATCGTACTGCGGTGTTACTTTCCAAAAGTAACGCTACTACTATGAGCCAAACTTCTTGGTTTTCATTTGTGATTGTTGTGTTGGGCATTTCTCGGTGGCGGTTGCAACGTAATAGAAGAGCACACTGATGACGTCGCCTCGTTTCGTTGCTCCCACTTTTACATAATCCACTAGGGCTAACGGGAGCACAAAAAGATGCTCATAAGACACGTTTCTATCGAGAACTTTCGAGGGATAAAGTCCTTGGATTGGCACGTTGAAGGCTGGCTGATTTTTCTAATCGGTCCAGGGGATTCAACTAAGACCACAATTCTCGATGCTATCGAACTTGCACTATTGCCTCGTTGGAATATCCCTTTTAGCGACGCAGACTTCTATCAGGCCGACACAACATCACCAATTCGCATTCAAGTTACGATGGGGCAATTGCAAGACGATCTATTATCCGAAGATCGAGGCGGGCTATTTCTTCGAGGGTACAAGCCGTTCCAACCAATCCATGACGACCCTGAGGACGGTTGGGAGCCGGTCGTCACTCTAAGAATTCGAGTTGGTGACGATCTCGAACCACATTGGGAGTTAATCAAAGATACCGTGGCGGACGCCAAGCAACTCTCGTGGCGTGATCGAGAGCGCTTTTGTATGGCTCGTCTTGGAAACGATGTAGAGCGTCATCTCACATGGAGCAGAGGATCGGCACTTGCACGCATCACCGAGAATTCTGCCGATGCCAACTCAATGTTGGCACTCGTAAATCGTGCGGCTAATGCGGCGATTTTCAGTGCGTCCCAGAGGGAGCTTGCGAGTGCGGCGATGCGTGCGAAGGCTGCTGCCATACGATTCGGCGTACAGCTACCCGATCTGGTGGCAGGTCTGGATACTCGCTCGCAAGGGTTCGGAACTGGCGCATTGTCGTTGCACAACTCAACCCGTGTACCAGTTCGAGCATCAGGTCTGGGTTCAAGAAGGCTAACAGGGCTTGCAATTCAACACGAGGGGTTGGGAGATAATTCAATACTGTTGATTGACGAGATAGAGCATGGTTTGGAACCTCACCGTATTCGTCGCCTAATCAAGCGACTATGTGAAGATCGGCGTCCCCACGGCACCCCAACACAACAGCTATCCGCTAAGGGGCAGGTGATTGCGACAACGCATAGCCCCACACCAATTATGTCTCTCGATGTGACATCATTGAGATTTGTTCGCCGTAAAGATGGCATCACTGCAATAACGCAGGTTCATGACTCCAAAATCGCTGCCCTTCAACCCATTGCCCGAACATATTCTCATGCTTTTTTAGCCCGAAAGGTCATCGTCTGCGAAGGCAAGACGGAGGAAGCCATGCTTCGAGGTCTTGACGATCATTGGGAGAAGAGGCACGAAGGATGCTCATTCGCAACTTGCGGCGTCGTACCTATTAATGGGGGAGGGCGATGCGGCGGACCACCGATTGCGGTGGAGTTCAGGCGACTGGGCTACGATGTTACTTTTCTTGGTGACTCAGACGAGCCACTTTCTGTTACTGCAATAGAAATGGAAGCATTGGGAATCAATGTATTGCTGTGGGACGGCAATATGGCAACCGAAGAAAGAGTCTGTGCTGACATTCCGCTCATTGCATTGCAAGAATTTCTTGCAATAGCGGTAGAACGCTTTACGGAGGCGACCGTCCGAGAGTCTCTCAAAAAGCAACTAGGGAGTGAGCTACCGAAGGTTGAGTTGCGAATCGAGACATTGCTTGCGAGTGGCATCGCCGAAGAAGCCTTACGGAAAGTAATTGGTAAAGCCGCCAAATCAAAAGGCGGAGAGTGGTTCAAAGATGTCACGACTGGTGAACTGCTCGGCTACGTGATCACAGAGCATCTGGCAAGTATCCCGACCACTCCTCTGGCAAAGACGCTTTCGATCTTGGAGGAGTGGGTATATGCCGAGTGAAGAAGCTCTTGCGCTCGCCGGATCTCGGGATGGACTCGTGATTGCCCCCGCTGGTTGCGGAAAGACTTATCTCCTTGCTGAAGCGGTGTCTTGTTCAAAAGGGCGGCAACTCGTTCTCACGCACACGCATGCGGGAGTGAGAGCAATTCGGGGTCACTTGAAGCGGCGAGGGGTTCCAACAGAAAAGTACGGGCTAACTACGATAGATGGATTCGCTCTGCGATACGCATCTTCGTATCCCGCTCTTTCCGGATGGACAACCTTAATTCCAAAAAGCGATGACTGGAAACAACTGCGATTGGCCGCCAACAGCGTGCTGCAACGTAAAGCAGTACGTCAAGTCCTACTGGCGTCCTACAGTGGAGTGTTTGTGGACGAATACCAAGATTGCTCAATTGGACAACATCGTTTGCTACTAAGTTTGGCCGAGATTATGCCGCTGCGAGTTGTTGGCGATCCGCTTCAGGCGATTTTCTCATTTCTTGGTCAAAGCGATTTCCTTCCGTGGCATGAGGTAGAGACACACTTCACTGAGGTAGCCGAACTAACCACGCCGCATCGCTGGAGTGATCGCAACGAGCAGCTAGGTGAATGGCTCTTGCATGTGCGTAGGCGTCTTATCGAAGGTGAAGACATCGATTTGCAACAGGCTCCGATTAAGTGGCACAGGGCGACGACACAAATAGAACAAGTTCGACTTAATGCATGTCTGGGGGTAAAGGCTAAGAAAGGTGAAACACAAATTGGACTTAGAAAGTGGAGACATGAATGTCATCGCCTCGCTCGAAGCCTAAAGGGACGATACCGAGCAATGGAGACCGTTGAGTGCGACGATCTACTTGATTGGTCACAACAGATTGAGTCTTCGATAGGTGTAGATAGGGCAATACAAGTCCTTGCTTTTGCCGAACTCTGCATCGCAGGAATTCCCCTCGCAGTGAGACAATTTGGCAAACGTATCGCCCAAGGTGCTCAAGTTAAGCCTAGGCGAACAGACTACCAACGGGTGCTCCATGCCATCGGAGTTGTGCGAGATGTGCCTTCATTGAATTGCGTCTTGGGATTGATGGATGCTTTGACTGAGTTAGATCATGAACTCGTAGTGGCGAGGGACGAACTGTGGAGAGAGATGAAGCGAGTAATCCGTGAGCATGGAATCAATTCAGGCATATCGCTTAGGCAGACTGCATGGACTATGCGCAATCGGCTTCGACAATTTGGTGGTAGTGCTGATCCATCTGCACTCGGTACGCCACTGCTGGTGAAGGGATTAGAATTCGATCACGCCGTCGTTCTAGACACTGCCGATCACGCTGAAGCCGAGAGTCTCTACGTGGCAATGACTCGTGGTTCACGAACGCTCACAGTTGTTTCGGAGTCACCAGTTCTGGTCCGTTCAAAACCTCGCTTCGTCCTGCACAAAGTGGGCTCTACCTCATATAGGCTCGACACACAAATCGAGCGAAAAGATGACTTCTGATGCGACGGAGCGGTGAACGTACCAGATTGGCTTAGGCAGCCTCGGCGAACACATTTCCATTGGGCGATCTCAAAATGGTTTAGCCATTCGGTTTTCTCTTTCAGTGCCTTGAAGGTCGGCTCCAAGCTCACGCACCGCCTTGATAATATCAGACCGATTCCAGCTTCGTGGGACTGAGCACGGATCTCGTCGATTGAACCATGCGCCTAGTGCCAGCCCTGGATGAAAGGGATGGCTGTCATTTTCGTGAGTTCCTACTCGGGGTGCGTCTGATTTCGGCTCCCATTCGCAAATCGAACTCACCCGCCACAGATCCCGCAAGGCTTGCCTTCAGCCTTCTCGCACAACCGGCCCTTTTTGGTCTTCTGGAAATGCTCGCACTTCTCGTTATGCCTCACGCCAGACGACGTGTTCAGCCAAAACTGACCACTGGCTGCGGCAGCTTTGGATTCGATCTGAGGGGCTCTCTGACGTGCTCGATATTCCCACGGTGCCAGCGGCCTGTCGTCCGCCCACAGTCCTCGTTTGGCCTTGCGAGCCGCATCTTCCAACTTCGCCAGCCGCTCTTCGTTGTTGTACTCCTTGTAATGCCAAGCCCAGCCGTCTTCGATCATCTTGGCATTGGCATCCGTGTTCCCAACAACCACGAAACCGAGCGATCGACCATATCTGTCGCTGCCCGTCTTCTTCACGGTGACGTTTTTGCCAAAGACGGCATCGGACAATGCTTTCTTCGATTTATCGCCGTAGCTCTGGCCGGATTCGGGAGCATCGATCGCTTCCAGGCGAACGGTGACCGTCTCCTTGCCGACCAGAACCTTGATGGTGTCGCCATCACTGACGCTGATCACCTTCCCGCTGAACTCGCTGACGATCTTCGGTGGAGCAGCAAGCACTAAGCTGCTCAGCAGGATGGCGGCGATGGCAACGGAGTGTCGCAAGTTCATCAAAGCGAAGCCCTGTAAAGGACGGGTTCAAGCTGGCAATGTTCCCGAAGCGATCCGTGAAGGATGTAGAGTCTTGGCGATCTTGCGAAGTCGAATACTCGGAAGAGCTGGTACTGCTGCGGAATGTCTTCTGAGCAGCGAACTTCGTTCGATGTGACATAGAAGCGAGAGAACTTGCTTTGGCCAGTCGCCTTCACTTCCAGCATGCGTTCTGAGTCATCGGTTTCGTCGAACGAGATGATGTCGAAGCCGAGGCCGTCGCCAATCTCACGGGAGGCCCAAAGAACCTTCTGAGCAAGATCATCACGCCCAGCTTTCAATAGGCGGTACTTCTCCAAGTCCAAAACGAACTGCTCGCCAAGCACTCCGAGTCGTCGATTCACAGCATCACGCTCGGCGAAGTCGATCTTGCGAGGTTTTCGGGAGACCCACGGTTTCGATGACGGTGAGGGGGCAGCAATCTTCACCGGGGGAGCTTCGATGACCAGATCCAGGTTCGGGGCTGCAATCACTTTGGGTTCCACCGGATTCAGAATTGGAGCAGTTGCGAGCTGCTCCAAGAAGCCAGGTCGCTGATCCAAGAACGCTTCAACTTCCGTGGCGAGCATCGCCTGATAGTTACCACGAGGCTTGTAGCCTTCGATGTATGGCATCCCGAGTTCAACAAGCACGCCACTGACGTTCTGGTGCTTGAACTCGACGGAGCCGTCGGATCGTCCGGAAAGTTGAGGAATCAGTGCCTTGCGGTGCTCAGACTTCTTGTACGCCTTGCCCAGCATTTCCGATTCGAGCATCTCGAAGTAGTCGGCGACAACCAACCGAACTTCAGCCTCACTCCAATCCTTGCCGGTCTGTGGCTCTTTCGCCTCGTCTTCCTTCTTGACGACAGTGAAGCCCAGTTTCCTAAGGACGAAGTTGGCTTGCCCAGGAGCTTCGCCGCCGCTGAATTCTTCCGGCTGCAAAACTCGCCCAATTGAGTATCGGCAGGCCAAGCCAACCACTGCTTTGGGGGCGTAGGCTTTACCGTCTTGGATCAGTTGGTATCCGGTCGGTTTGCCAAACGAGTGCTCCAATCCGGCATCGAGATCCGACAGCGTTCTGAGAACGTGCTCTCTCGTCAGTACTGCTGGGATGGATTGGGGCATGTTTTATCAGCAGTTGGATCAGCTGCTCCCTGACTGGTTAACCGTCACGTTTGTTGCTGAAGTTCAAGAACTGACGCAATCAAGATCCGTTGGCAAGACTTGTGGTGAAGGTACAAGATGAAACTAGCCTGGCAAGTTGATGATGCGGATATTGCAAAAGTCAAAGCGTTCTTCAGCAAACTTCAAGACAACCCGGTTGTTCGGCTGCGAGCCGCAACCAATCTTGCCACTAACAAGCAGCAGATTACGAAGGATTTTTTCTGGCAAGCGATGCTCAGCTGCATGCTCACTACGCAGCAGCGGTCTAGCCCAAATTCGCCGGTCATTCGGTTCATTTCAGCAAAACCTTTCCCGTTGACTTACGAGGACTGCTGTCGCCAAGTAGACATTGCTAGTTACGTTACAAAGAAGCTGACTGCTTTCGGGGGCGTGAGGCGATCTTCAATAATCGGTACAGAAGCGAAGGCGAACTTCACTTACTTACACGATCATCATTGGCACCACACGCTGCGGCATTTGGATCTCGTTAGGGTTAAGCCATGTCAGGCCACTGAAAGAGTCGCAGCACGATTCATTGCCGAGCGATTCAAAGGCTTCGGCCCAAAGCAATCAAGAAATCTGCTCCAGTTTCTAGGACTCAGCCAATTTGAAATACCCATCGACAGTCGAATTACAAGGTGGCTGAACGATTTTGGATTCCCCATGAAGCTGACTGCCACTGCACTTGCTGACCAAAGCTACTATGAGTTCGTTTCGGAGGGCTTCCAGCAGCTAGCAGCTGCATGTGAAATCACCCCTTGCCTCCTGGACGCAGCGATATTTGCCAGTTTTGATGGAGACAGATGGACAGACGAGAATGTCATCAACTGATGGTGCTGGTGCCTAGGTTGCGACCCCTATGAGAGCAACGCAATTACGAACCATAGCTGTAGACTCTCCCTGAATGATTTCGACTGCACGTTTTTTCGGTGGATAATCATGACGCCTCAGAACAAGAAGACTCCAAAGGGGGACGAGAAGAGTGAAGATGCAACGATGAAGCTGCAAGCGGAGTTCCAGCGGTTTATTCGTCGCTGGCGTGACGTATACCCCAAGATTTCGATTGACCCAGCGAACGGTGACCCTGAGTTCATCAACCTCGTCACGAAGACGAGTTCAGAAATCAACTTTGACACCCCTGGGTTGTTCTATCCCATAGAGCGGAGATTCTATCGGGCGGTGCGACGAGATGGACTCATTGAAGCTTATAGAGCCCACTTGGCTGCACTGAAATCTCTGCCCAGGGAAGGAGACGAATACCACCGAGTCGATGGTATTGGGATACTTTTAGGCTACGGAGCACGATTACTGGAACGAATTCCCGAGACTGATCGTCGTCGCTTAATGCCATACAACGACGTACACGTCTTGCTAGAGGGGCATGAAATCAAAGTCACCTTCTCATCAATGTTGTCCCATAGGGCAGCTGGAGGGAGAGTGTTCTATGGTCGCAGAAAGCCCACGATTGAGTTTAACGGTGAAACGAAAATCGTTGCTTTTTCTCGACATGCGATTGAACGAATCTGCGAGCGACTCAACCCACGCTACACCAATTACGGCCCCGCCGGAGATATCCACGCTTTCTTCAGCACGTGTATCTATTTTGAGCCTATTAGACTTCGAGACGGCCAGCCGGCCTTTGTCTTATACGACATGTGCGGCAACAAACCATATGTGCAATATCGCACCTATATTAAGGGTGTATTCGGAGAGGAAAATCTCGATCCATCCAAAGGCAGTCCGTATTACAAAGTTGGATACTGCCCCGTCGTCTTTGTAGACGGATATGCTAAGGCCACGACATTTCTATACCCAGGATACACATCTACGCCCGAGTACGGGCTGATTCTAAGTTCGAAACTATCTCGAAGTGATAGAGATAATCTCATCGACAGAGCAACGTCGCAAGACGGCGAAGAAGTGGTTTTGAAGGACAACCCGACCACCATTAAATGGTTCCACGAGAACGGCATTCCCCAGGTTGTTCAGATGAAACAGACCGTCTTTGTTGATCGAAAGCAGGTTCATTAGCCAAATGGGCGAGTTCTCTGAGTTGGAAGAGCTAGTGGCCTCCAATCGACGACGACTTGATGCATGCTTGTCAAGGTACTAACGTCCTACTCTTACTAGACCGCCATCAGCGAACGAGTGTCGATTCCCAAGGGCCCTTGATGTCTGAGTCCGAACTTCGACCATTTTCCATTCGGATCTTCGTGCCCAACGGAGATCCTGACGGCCTCCGTCTGGTCGAGCGGTCGAATTGGACGGGCATCGGAGTCGTCTTCAACCGCACCAACTACAAGCAGGTCGTCAGTCGGGCCGAGTTCAATCGCACTGGCGTCTATGTCCTGGTAGGTCGTTCTGAAGACAGTGCGTTGCCGATGATCTACGTCGGCGAAGGTGATCCGGTTCGTGATCGGCTCAATTCCCATTACGGCAAGAAGGACTTCTGGGATTGGGCAGTCTTCTTTGTCACGAAGGACAACAGTCTTAACAAGGCCCACGTTCAACGCATGGAGTGGCGTCTGATTGAATTGGCCAAAGCTGCCAAGCAGTGCAAGCTCGACAACGCCAACTCGCCTGCTCCGCCCACCCTCTCTGAGGCTGACTCTGCTGACGTGGACAGCTTCGTGTTGGATATGCTCAGCATTTTTCCTTTGCTCGGCCTAGGTGTCTTCGAGATGGCACAGGCCCAGTCCAAGCAGCAGCAAGAACTGCTGTATTTGGAAGCAAAGGGAGTGAAGGCGACTGGCTTTGAGGATGCAAAAGGCTTCGTGGTCCAGGAAGGGTCAGAGCTTGTGAAAGTCGAAGTCCCGACGATCCACCAATACATGTCCACTCTGCGAAAAGACTTACTTGAAGCGGAGGTGATTGTGGAGAGCGGCGACCGCTATCGGTTCAGCCAGGATCAGGTATTCGGCTCTCCTTCAACTGCTGCGGGCGTGATTCTTGGTCGAACTGCAAACGGTCGTATTGAATGGAAAACCAAGGATGGCAAGACATTGAAGGACGTGCAGAGCATGGCCGCAGGCGAAAGAAACGAGGTAGCATGACGACGAAGTTTCTTCACAGTACCAGGTTAATCGCCAAGGCCGATTGCATTAGCTAGATGCTTGGAACGCAACACTATGGACTTGGCTGTTCTAAAGAAGCGGGTGCAATCCCATTTGACTGATGGTCTGGTGACAATTGTTGGCTCCGGCCTCTCCGTAGCGGAGGGCATACCTGGGATGGGCAAACTCGCCACCCATTTGATTGCCTCAGTAACACCCCGAGTGACCGTCTCGTCCCGAGCTACTTGGGACAAGATTGTGGATGGTTTGAATGCAGGAGTTGATCTGGAAAGCATACTCCTAGCTCACCCGCCTGACAGCAGTCTCGAAAGCATGATTGTGGCGGAAACGACGACACTCCTTGGCTCAGCAGAGGCGGTCGTGTTTGAACGGGTCTTTTCTGGTTCGCTCTCACTTCGTTTCTCAAAGCTTCTTCCACATTTGCTGAAATCATCTTCCGGAATACCCGTAATTACCACGAACTATGACCGACTCCTTGAACTTGCGGCTGAGTTCTGTGGGCTTGGTGTAGACACGCTCTTCATCGGCCACCGTGCCGGGAAACTAGATGTCGCCAAAAGTCGTTTCAACCATTGCAGAGGGTTTGTTGAACGCAAGGTTGATGGTCGGCGAAGGCCAACCCTGGATTTTGCTCCTCACGTTCGAGTTTTGAAGCCACATGGGAGTTTTGACTGGTATCAAGGCCCGCACGGTCCTATTGCGTGTGCATTTTCAATCAATCATCCAAGAATGATTATCACTCCCGGCTTGAACAAGTATCGAGGCGGCTACGATCCACCCTTCGATACGCACCGAGAAGCCGCAAATCGTGAGATTGATCGGGCGAGCAGATACCTCATCATCGGATATGGATTCAATGATGAGCACCTCCAAACGCATCTTGAACCTCGCCTCGTCGAAGGCAAGCCTGCAATTCTCATCACCCATTCTCTTTCGCCGAAGGCAATTGCCCTGGTGAAGAAGTCTCCGGGGCTGCTCGCCATTTCAAGCACGCCGGGAGCAGTAGGCACGATAGTCACAACATTTTCCGATGAGTCCACATTTCCCGGCATTGAGCTATGGGACGTTGGATCTCTTGTAGACGAGGCACTTACACCATGAGTCAACAAGCACTGCGATTCTCTGAAGCCGAAAAAATTGGGCGTGTCTCCGCCGTAGATACAAGTCGTATTCTGATCGATGTGGAGGACCACCATCAAATTACACGAGTCGGCATTGGTAACCTTATTGCGGTTCGAGGAGCTACGGAGAGCGAATTCCTGATCGGGATCACAGAGCGATTGACGAGAACCCTTCGTGACGAATTCTTGCCCGAAAGTTCAGACGCTGACTCTGCTGGAGAGTTTGGTCCACGCCCAGAAGATATTTTGCGAGTAGTGCTGGTCGGATCCTATCGCACCGTGGAAGGAAATGAGGCAAATCGGTTCAAGCGTGGAGCAGATACTTTTCCACAAATTGATCGTGAGTGCTACCTCATTGACGGCGGTAATCTCCAGCGATTCATGGGGCTTCTGGCCGCTGACGTGGATGAGAGCGAGCGGCTTCGGCTTGGTCACTTTGTGATTGATCCAAACGCAGTTGCCATTGCGAACGGCGACAAATTCTTTCAACGACATGCATCGATTCTAGGAAGCACGGGGTCCGGAAAGAGTTGGACGGTCGCTCTTATTATGGAGCGAGCCAGTCAATTAAACTATCCAAATCTGATTCTTCTCGACATGCACGGGGAGTACGGTCCCCTCGCAGAGGGCGATACTTCAACGGGCAGTAAGGGGTTTGCTCAACAATATCGCATCGCCGGACCAGGAGATCTGGACAAGCCTGGTGACGACGTGATTTTCTTGCCGTACTGGCTTCTTAACAGGGATGAGATGCTTTCGATGATTCTTGATCGAAGCGATCAGAATGCTCCTAATCAAGCCTCTCGTTTCACGACCCACATACGCACTCTTAAGCAGAAGACGCTCGACCGAGAGAACAAGCCTGATGTGAAAAGAACATTCACTGTTGATTCGCCGATACCATATGACATCGGCGAGCTTGTTAGATTGATTGACATTGATGACAACGAGATGGTTGACGGTGCAAGAGTTGGTGAGAAGAAGAAGGGAGACTGGAATAGTAAACTCACACGGTTCCTGAGTCGCCTAAGAGCAAAGATTGACGACAGGCGTTACGGTTTTCTTTTTCAGCCGCCGAACTCATCGCAGCAGTACGACTGGCTGGCTCAGCAGATAATCCCTCTTTTGTGTTCCAATGCATCGTGCCCAGGAATCAAGATTATTGATTTCTCAGAAGTCCCGCCCGACGTACTGCCAGTCGTGGCAGGGACATTCGCCCGTCTCCTATATGACGTTCAATTCTGGATGAGAGCCGAGAAACGAACTCCGTTCTGCCTTGTCTGCGACGAAGCACATCTTTATCTGCCTGTAAAAGAGGATGCGGACGCAATAGAGAAACAATCACTGGCTACATTTGAGCGAATTGCAAAAGAAGGAAGGAAATACGGTGTTTCGTTGCTTGTGGTGAGTCAGCGGCCAGCAGATGTAAGCCGAACAATTCTGAGTCAATGCAATAATTTTCTCGTACTCCGACTCACCAACGATTCTGACCAATCTGTGGTTAGAAAGATGATGCCGGATTCAATGGCGGGGCTGACGGAGATGCTTCCGCTACTAGATACTGGTGAAGCACTGTTGCTGGGGGATGCAGTATTGCTGCCGACGAGAATTCGGCTCGACAAGCCATCAATACACCCGAGGAGTGGTACACGAGATTTCTGGAGAGAGTGGGGTAGCCGAGAGCCCGATGCCGAGTTCGTCAAAGAGGCGGTCGAGACTCTCCGTAGGCAAACTAGACCTGAAGCATAGCTCGGTCGAGGCGTAGCTGCCTAGACAACCATCGGCACGGTGCATGTAGCAATGCTGCAAAAGGAAGGTCGTTGCTTTTGCAGCAGATGCATGCACACCATTTGCCGGGATCTCTACCCGCAGTTGATTACAATTTTTGTAATCCCGGTCCTACCTCCCAGCTTTGCGAAGACTGAGTCCCTGTTCGTTCCATGACCATCTGGCGAAAGTGGTTGGTTAACCTGCCTATAGCCTCTGGTGGAAGTGGCCTGTCGAGGTATTGCCAGCCGTGCATCGTCGCAATATCGACCTCAGCGATCCGCCTCAACTCGCCGTTCGTAATTGGGCCCAAACGGCTCCGCTCAATGCCGTGTTCACTCAACAGCACAGAGAAGGGACTGATTCGCTCGTCACTCTGAACCTCTTGCGGCTTGCGGTTGGAAACACGCTGACGAACCTTGGGTGAGCGTGATGGCGGCAGGGCCAACGTCTTTTTGGTGGCACCTCGCTGCTTCTGTCCCTTAGAGGGTCGAGTATTGGGGCGAGGCGATGTTGATGCTGCTGACTTCATTAGCACTTGCTCAAAAGCTTCCCTTCCCGTTGTTGATGGTGGCTCTGCGGATTCCGTTTCCCGAACCCATTTTTGAATAGTCTCGACGCTGTAACGGACGGACCTGCCGATACGCAAACAGGGTAGCTGTCCGGTGCGGGTGAGTTGAAAGAGATGGCGTTCTGATATCGAAAGCCGTTTTGCTGCTTCTCGTGACGTGAGAAGGAATCTGCAATCAGTAAGCGTTGCGTGCGGCTTTTGGTGACGAATTGAAGCCTTCAACTCATTCACGAGGTCGGCAGCAGCGTCATGCAAGAGGTTCTTGAGAAAGCTTCTTACTGTGGATTCCAGCTCGTTCGTCATGTTACGGGCTCTCTTAGGGCTTTCCGGCTACCTCACCGCCCGAACGAACTGAAGGCGATGGCGGTATTACAAAATTTGCATTCCCCAACGGCCACCTTCAAAACCCTTCCCGCACCCAATCCACGACTACATCACCCACTGACGCAGCTCCTCGCATCTTACGAACCACGCCGACGAGACCACGTAACTCGATCTCGTCGGATTCAGACCAATCTCGAAGCCATCCCACCAGAGCGGATTTGATCGCTTCAGAGTGGTCGGGATCTGATTCACCGTCGATCCACCTGGCTTCGGTGAGTCGGCGGCAAAGGCTGGTGCGATCGTCTTCGTCCAGGCAGTTGAGAGAGTTGCTGGGCAGGCCAAAGGAATGCAGTAGGGATTCGACAATCCCCCACCAGTGCGGGACTTCAACCGTTGCGTGAGATATTGTTGCTTCAGACAATAGAGAGCCCTGTTAGAGCGTGCGTTCTGTGGCGTCGTCAACGCTACGGGCTGTTACAAAACTTGAATGCTGCCCAGCTCAGCTTCCACTAGCCTAGCAGAACCCTCAAAGCGACTTGCGTTGCCCGATTTTAAGTCAGGTCGAACGCAAGTCGCTTCAGCAGACTGAGGGCGGCCTTAACTAATGGGTTCCTTTCTGTCGTGAGCTATACGAGTTGGGACTATCAAGCTCTCTTCGACGTTTGGCAGCTGCTACATACTTGGAATCAATTGTAAATTTACGAACGTAGGTGCATGGCCAATTGAGGCCATCGTCGAGACCCATTACGACTTGAATGCCTCGTGGGTCATCGTCTGGTTCGATAATGCTGGTGCAAACTTTGTAAGTCACCCCCTTGTCGTTCGTTTCTACAAGCATGTTCTTACTGCCAACGAGTGGCATCTCGTCACCGAGAGCTTGGAGTTCATATTCTCCAAGATTAAGCTCCAGAGCGTGCAGAGCATCCGCCTGAGTGAGATAGCGACGAAGCTTGCCTGTCTTCTGGCCATTGATTTTTTCGTCGGACCACAACCCCTCTTCCTTTGGCAGTGCGTGAAACTCCTGGCCCTCCACTTCACGCCATCGGCTATCAAACATCGGATCTGATTCGCCGCAAAGCTCTCTGGCTCGTCGCTTTGTTCGAGCTACGGCAACCAACTTCATGGCGTCATAACTTCCGTCCCAAGCCTTAAAGGGGGACAAGTTCTCGGATACTAAAGCCGAACTGTCTGAAATACTGGCGATTGCCTCCAGGCAGTCCTCGACTAAGTCAGAGAGTTGCTTCACTGCGGAACTCTTCGCTTCCGTGTAAGCCGAAACTTCGTCGGGAGCGTCACAAAGACCACTTCCCTGCAACGCTTGCAGCCTTGAATCGGCTGACTCTACTCCATTCATCATTGCTCAATCCTTCTGCTAATTTGTCTGCCTGAGCAGGCAGACTGGGCACTTCATGTGCAAATTCACCAGCCCTAAAGGGTCACACCCCTAAGAGGCCCATTCGTAATTTGCAGGCATAAGTATAATTCATAAGTAGTAAATTGTCAATATTATTCAGCCAACACAAATATAGTGGCGGAGTTGGCATTTGAGATTTGTGTTCTAAAGTCAAAAGCCGCTCGGGCGGCAGCAACTTTGCAACGCAAAGGCTGTCCATGCACAGACATCACTGAGACAGACCATATCGTGCATTGCGTCGTGGCTCCGATGAATTGAAAGACACGGTCAGTCGTCCGCTCCTTGAGTGGAGGCCAATGTCGTGTTGTCACTAGGGGAGATAGTGCGGAAAAGTCTATATAACACTATAGAAGTTCTCACACTATCTCCGGCCTAGGACAGACAACTCAAGGAGCGAGTGGAGCGGCAACAACAAGTTCAGTCAAAGAATCCACAGAACGCCAGACTTCTGACAACTCATACTTGTTTCGCTTCAACTTCACGACAACGCCCAATTCGCACAATTCTTTCAGCAGATCCTTTGCCGCCCGTTCTTTCAGGGCAAGTTCTTCAGCCAGCAGCTTCCAGAGCGGAAAACCATGCGAGCATCCTCTTCCTAATAGCAACTCAATGGCATTATCAATCCGATCAGGCACTTCAATCAGCGTTTCGTCCCAGATGGGCAGGCTGAGCGGCTCGCAAGTCACGACAATCGCATCAATTCCTTCTGGCAGAGCGGACCTTGCCCTGCCCAAGGCTTGCTTTAGGCTGCTCTGAACGTCGTATTGATAAGCTCGCTGCCATGACGGATCACTGTAGCGAAGAGTAATAATGTCAATGGATTCGCCAGACCCTGTTCGACCCCTCCAGTAACGCTTCTTCCAGGTTGATTCAGACGCTGTCGAGTCCAAGCCAAGTTGGATCATACGGCTTCGCACGTCCGCTACAGGGATTCTTGGTGTCCCAATGACAAGCAACAGGTCGAGTTTCTCATCAAGCCACTCGTTTGATGCCCGGTCTTCGCCAGATCCGAAGTAGGACGACTTGACGATGCGGCTGCGGAAGGCGTTGCCGAGTTCCGCAAGTACTTCAATGTGCGGACGATGCCCAATAACTCCGACTCGCTTCTTGTCCGGAAACCTAACTAGGAGACCCCGCAGAATTTTGAAGAACTGCTCCTTCGCAGTGTTTCGCTTTACGTCGAGTGGCACCTGAAACACTCGACGCTGATTCGCCACAAAGGCTTTGGGCGTGATATCGATGATCGGTAGGCCGAGAACTGTCTCCAATAACTCTTTGTCGGCAGTGGCGTCAGAAAAAAGGATTGGTGCAGTAAAGGAGCAGTCTGCTTTGCGGGGAAGCTCAGTCTGCCAAACACCCACGACAGCTTTGACTGACCGCTCCTTGCAGTCTTTCGTCACTTGAATGACACACCTCTGAAGCTCGCCTGAGACCAATCCAACTAGCACCTTCTTGGCTCGCCCGAGTTCGCCACTTTTTGACTCGATTCCAGACAGCTCAAAGCCCTTCTTGAGGAGAAACTCCAGATTTTTGGGCGCAGCCACCCTACACCCGATGGATACTTCCATGTCGGCATTCGCAAAAGTTGCATTAGAGACCAGCTTCTCGCCGGTACGCTTCATCTGACGCAGGAACGCCAGGCACGTCAAAGTTTCAGAATCGCCTTCTCTGTCGTGTGAAGCATGTCTGTTTCGCTCCACGAAGCTAATGGCAGCTTCAAGTGCACCAAGGAAGCGGCTAACGACTTGAACTGACGCCTTCTCTTTAGGCCGCAATAGATTGATTGAGTCTTCATCAATCCTAATCAGTTCCTTGTTGGCACCAATGCGGGCCAAGCTGGCATTTTCCATTCTCGCCATCGTGCCTACGGAGTGGCGGGCTTTCTCAGCTAACTCCCTTGCAGCCAAGTGTGGACAGCCGGTTCGATACTCGCAGGTCGAACAAAGGGCCGACGGTACTACAATCGCATATTTGTACTGTCGATTCACCTCGTCCATCCTCTGGCAGTTGTCAGCGGTACGTTCGGGAAAACTCGCCACCTCTGTTGATGGAAGCTCGCCATCTTGTACGAGCTGCTTAACAAGGTCGTCCTTGGTTCGATGTGTCGGGATGACGTGCAGCGAAGACAAGAGCTTTCCCGCCAGCTTCACACCCTGATAAGTCTTACCAACACCAACCTGAGTCGTATCCAGATAGATTCCTGGCTGGCCCTGCAAGGTGCCGTATTTGTCTGCCAGGAGTTTTCGGTACTGCTCAAGAGAGACGGCTCCACCCGGATCGAGTGGAAGAATCTCTTCGACCATCGCAGGTGAATAGACAATGAGTCCACGCCGTGATTCGGTTTTGTTGTACGAACTGGTTGCGATCGAACTCACTTCGGAGTCGGATAGAGGCTCCGGAAAACGAGCATTGAAGTCTCGCAGGGCTGCCAGGTGTTCGTCACGACTGAGTGGCAGGCGTTCCCCCAGAACGCACCCGGCTCGAAACAATGTTGAATTACGATCACCCACGCTTGGCAACCTCCAACCAGCCATCAAAGCGTTCGCTCGCCCAGAAAGGGATTCACCCTCACCGGCAACTGGCACTAAGAATCCAGTGCCCACACGTGCGACGGACTTCTGTTTTGGAGGAACGTATTCCAATGCCTCGACAGGGATCAGGGATGACGATTGTGCGGTAAGCTGAAGAATATGATTCACGGCAGCTTCGCCACGCAGCCATCTCAAGCCATCGAACACTTCGGGGTAAAAGTTCCGTTTCGGGTGCCTACCTGGAAGTCGAACGAAATTGCCGAGCTTCTTCTTCGTGTCTTCAACGCTTCTTTGCTTTGGAAAAACTTCTGGGATGGATGGTAATCCGAATTCTTTCCAATCTCGAACAAGCCAGAGCCCAAAACTGTTAGCCTCGGAGCAGGCGATTGGCGTTTCAAATCGAACATTCAGCCTGAAGCCGCCCCGACCATTTGAGTGCCAGAGTAGCGGTTCAAAGCCAATCTCCTTTAGAACTGAGTACCAGTGGCGGGCAGCGAAGAGGTTCCGCTCTCCGACTTCGTCGTTCTTGCCTGAGTGCTGGTCGATATCGATTTCAATCCAGCGACAGGTGTCGTCAGGCGATATGGAGTAAATTCCAACCACTTCCTCGGCACTTAAAGCCTTGAAGTGTTGTTGCAGAATATCGAGAGTGAGCTCTTCACGAACGGTGCGTTGCTTAACAGGAATTACACCGCCAGGTAGCACTAAGTCTGGATTTACGTGGTAGTACTGCCCGAAAACGTCCGTGCGATTCACCAGATACCTGAGCGTCCACGACGCCAGTTTGTCGGCGTGCTCAAGCCACACATACATTGTCGATTGAGGAGTTGCGGAATTCATTGTTGAATCCATTCTGTGATTAGCCCGCATTGCTTCCTTGAGGAGCGCTTAGCTAACTCAACTGTGAGTCATGCTCCGTTTATTGTCGTATCAATATACTATCAATTAAGCATTTAGTCAAAACTAAACTTACATGTGAATGGCCTGCACGCTTTCGTGTCTTGGGAAAAGAAGCGAAGTGGGCTTGATGCCCTTGTTTCAGGACGACGAAGCAAGCAATCAACAAGAATTTGGGTTCGAAAGCAGAATCACTGCTTATGGCCACAAAGATGTTTCGCAATAAACCCGCACCGCTCAGCAATCCTCAGGATCTTCAGTATCAAAATGGCGTTTCGCTCGCCTCTGACAGCGACAGCAATGCTTCCGTCTGAGGACAAGATCTGAAAGGTTCCATCGCCGCAGCTTCGCATCGAGAACGGCCCCTTTAGCAACGGCGGATCTATGAGTCCGATTGGTGGATTTAGAATCCGTAAATGGCCTGCGGCTTCAAGAGCCGAGACAGTCTTCTCTGTGTGCCGCGTCCAAGAGCAGGTGCCATTATCTGCATAGCTCTGATCAACGAAGCCACATTGACGAGCCTCGTCGCTCGGTATGTGGTCTGTAGTTCGAAGTCCGAGTTCAACCAACCACTTGCCAACATTTTGGTTCGAAACACCAAATATCCGACCGAGCTGAGTTAGCGTCATGAATTGGAAGGCATACATCCTGAGACTCCTTCCTCAGCTTGACCATCGTGGGTTTTATGGAAAAAAGTCGCCACTGCGGCGATATCCTCCGGCAAAAAACACCTTTTGCCCAGGAATCGAAGCTTTGGCTCGGGAAGCTTGCCTTCAGAAAGGGCGTATTCGATGCGATACTTTCTGATATTAAGCAGCCGACTGACGTCTGAAATGCTTTTGAGTTGGATTTGCATAGGTTTCTCCTCCGAGACTATCTATGCAGCAGCAGGCCAATTTTGTTTTTGCGTTCGAAAGAATGGTCGACAAAATCAAGCGGCTTTATCAGGTCTTCGTTGTGACACACTAACGTCTGACCCGCAGCCCAGAGTTTCTCACACAGTTAAAACACAGCGACGGCAAACCGAAGTACTCATTTGGATGTGCGGCGACCCAGAATAGCGAGTCGCCATATTGTCCTGGGCGGTACGGCATGAAGGCCGAGTCACAGGATTACTTCACAATGCGATCCTGCGACTTTTGGCCAATACAAGAATTGTAATCCTATCCTGTTGCCTAGAAATCTGTGCGACCACCATTGAGCAGTGGGCCTGTCTCCCGAACTCTCGGTTGCCGTTCACTGGCAGTGCAGCAGATAACTCGATCAGGTTTCACGTTTGCTCGGAGAGTAGCTTCCTGGCCAGGGCAACTACGACCGATTGAGGCGGCGTAGGCAGTTCACTCCGCTTGAAGGGGCGGCCATAGGCGGGCAGATTGAGTCCCCCGTCAGGATTTAGGTGCTTCGGCTTTGTGTAGGAGTGGAAAGAATACTCCCGACCTTCGATTAGGATACGGTGCTCATACAGCGTCCGGGAAGAATAGACTCCGGTGCCATCACACTTGGGGCATTCGTCGTCCTCGCCGTAGCATTGCCAGCACTGACCTCCCTCTCTCCTCGCTATTCGACCTTCAATCAGGCAATCTTTGTTGTGCTCAAGCCACTTATCTTTTAGAGCGTAGAAGTCGGGAACACGCTTCACTTTCTGTAGTCGATTTGCCAACCGAATCGCTTCCGCAAGAACAACTTGATCTGAACGGTACTTGTTCAACCAGTCCTCATGGAGCTTATCGACAGTCAGTCTTGTGCCTACTTCCTGCAGGTGAATCGCTGAATAGAGATCGAACAAGCGGGTTCCGAGTACAAGGTATCCAGTCGGATCTCTGGTCGTTCGATAAGAAAGTTGCTTCCAATAAGATTTGGTAGCAATCTTGAATTGGTAGCCTACCTCGGAAGGGCCACGAACCGATCGGTCGGATTTAGCAAGACGCTCGACAACGTCTTGGCTTAGCCGAGCAAACTTCTCTTTGATCTCAGCTATGCGACTGTCATGGGCTCGCTTAGCCAATTTAGCTCGTTTGGCTTCACGTTCAGCCTCACGCCGAGAGACCTCCTCATGATAGATCTCTGCTGGAACCCAGTAGGCCACAACTTTTGGTTTCCACTGATATCGTCCGCTTCCGACGTGTTTGGTCTCTTCCCGATACTGGAGACCGCTGTCTCGACATCGCTTGAGAATTCGACGAGTCAGTGTGGTGTCACCTGCGGGAAGTTTGCATAAATTGATAGCCATATACTCTCCTTGATATGCGGGCACAAAGAAGGCCGGATTGCGATCGCAATCCGGCCTTTGAAAACTCACGATTTGCAGAAATGTGACGCTATGCAGCTACGGTTACCTTTGAACGGATTGCGTTCAGCAATCTTTCAACTTCAGCCAAGCGAGCTTCAACTCCTTCGAAGCTATCAACGGATGCAACTTCGGTCTCGATCTCTCGAAGCTCACCGACAACACGGTCAAGTGATGCCAGCAGGATAGGCTGCTTGGTTGGCTGGGCATCTTGGCGGTTGGAAACTTCCGTTATTGGGATCACGCCACGCTCGGACTCTCCCGCTTCTGGCGAGATCGCCGCCTCTGACTTCGTGGGCTTCAACTTCATTTTCTTGATGAGTTGTTCGACCTGCTTGGCGGTGGGCCGTGCAAACTCAGCGAGTGCCTTCTTCCAAACTCGGACCTGCTGCTTCGGCTCCAAGCCGTGCATCGCATGTGCTTGAGCCTCGTTGCGTGGAATTTGAAGTTCTGCGTCCTTCAAGTTTCTTGCTACTTCCGCTGCACGAACCATGCGACATGCGTCGTGATATCGCATGTCGAAGCGGCTTTTGACGTAATCCTTGAAGTTGCCGGGATGCAGTTTGCGTTCTCGGATTTCCTTCAGTGCCCGACCGGTTTCGAAGTAACCGGCCAATGAGTTTTCGACAATTAATTCCAGAGCTTGCACATCATTCGATTCGTCAATGACGGACTGGGTTTCGATAGCTTGTTCAATCAATTCAAGGCTCCAATTTCTGTATTTAAGTGTGAATAAGTCCGCTTACATGCCACAGGCATAAGCGAGAAAAGCAGCCCAAGTGCCAAGACTTGGCAACAACAAGGGCGGGCAGCGTCAATCAAATCACCCCGCTGCCAGACACTGATCCAAGATCAGTTTTCCGAGGTATTTGTTGCCGGTTTCTCGAACAAAGAGGTCGATCGCTTGGGTAATCCGTTCTGGAGGCCCGTCGTGCGTGACTTCGACAGTATTTCCAGCATTATCTAGAACGACCACTAGCACCGTCGATTTGTTACACCTGATGACATAAGCCCCCGGCAAGGACTTGAAATAATCCATTGGCACGTCGGCCAAGACTTCCCCATCTCCAAGACCGATCAGGAGCCGCATGTGTGGCTCGCAGGGCTGCATGAATCGGTAATTGTGCTCGAAGTGCAACAAGACGAAGAATGGTGAACCCGGCTTGGTTCGGTTCTTGATGTCCTCCGCATCTAGTCGCCGGTTGTAGTTCCACTCGCTGCCCCATTCGCCGATCTCGCAGAGCTGGTCGAACGTCACATAGGGCAAGCGAGCGATCGTCAATGAGTTCTTCTTCACTGTTTCTCCTTCTTCCAAGTAGTTAACAAAAAAGACCGCCCTCACGGGGCGATCTTGAAACACACGCACAGACTGTCTCGATGAAGCTATCGCCGTCAGCGACAACGCATCACGATCTCACCGGTCGGCTGATTGCCTCCTCGGTGGTTGTTGGTTACGGAAGTCCATTCGCAACCCACCGAGCATGTTCCGCCTTCTCCAGCATCTTCTCGATGAGCGTCACCTGGTCGCCCGACTTGAACCACAACACTTGCTGGCTGTCGCAATCCATGTAGTGGGTCCGTTTAGTCGAGTTGAGGTACAGGCAACGTCACTGAAAGCCATCCTCAGTGCGGGTCCGGTTTGAAGTTACGCCACACTCGCCACTGAGTTGTTTCAAGCCGTTCGGCGGGGCCGCAGCGGCTTAGAGGCACGCCATCGCCGCTCTCCCAAACCAGCCGCAAAGTGTTCCTCCCAGACAAGTTAGGCTATGCTGCGTACTAATCTGAGTCAGGAACTGGTCTGGGTCCGCACATAAGTTAAGCCACATTGAACTGGTTTAGGCGTTATCGGAGTTGGCCACATCGGTGACCGGTTCACAGCAACTATGTGGTGGGTCCGGTTGGACCACAGGCACCCTCAATGGGGATGAGCTCGCACATGCAGCCGGAGTGGCTTAATGACCAAAAAGCACAGTGCTCGACGCCAGACGTTCGCACGCAACCTAAAGACCGCTTTGCAGGCCCGCCGAACTACCGGTCGCAGTTCATATGGCGAGTCCGGGACGCCAACACGAGAAAGTACCAGCCAACTATGTCGGCGATTAGGCTTCGACGATGCAGGCTATCTTTGGGTTCGCAAAATCACAAGCAAGGGAATCAGCCACGTCAGAGGTAAGCGGCGAGATGACCTCGACGCACTCTGCCAGGAGCTAGGAATTGATTACCTCACACTATGGGATGAGCCGAAGCCGCCGAATGAGAATTTGATTAGAGAACAGGTCGGCGATCAAACCGCTTCCACCAAGATGCCCGTCGTTGCGACTTTGAATGCTGAGCACAATCTGGATTCGTCGTCAGAAGATGTTTCTGCTCTTCCTCACTGGTCGGAACTGGCGATCGAAGGAATTCTAGACGACTTAGCTCAGGCCATCGTCGAAAGGGCAGAACGAGAAGACAAGCCGGTAGAGGACGCACTCAGCGAGTACTCAGATTACCTGTTTGGAAAATTGCGGGAGCACGTTGAACGTGCCGAAGCATCCCGGCAAATGCAGGATACGGGCATTGAAGAATTCCTGGGCGAGTTCAATTGCCGCTTAGGTCGAGTGCAAGTCTACAAGGTCAGCAGGAAGGCCAAGGCGGAGGTTAGGACGCAGTTTGAGAACCTCCATTACAAGCGGAGAATCAATAATGCTGCCCGCTATTATGTCGCCAGTTTCGAAGGCGAGATGATCGCTTTTGACTCCACTCTTCCGCTGGTTGGTCGGCCAGTCAGGGCGTGGCGAGAACACCGGCTCATCGTTATGCCTCAGTTCCGGAGGATGCAGGTCGGCTCTCGATTGTCAGAGTTCCTCGGCGAATACTACCTGGGCAAAGGCGAACGCTTTTATTCCAGGACGGAAAGTTCGGACATCGGCATGTACCGTGACCGTTCGCCGCTTTGGCGATCCACGGTGACAAGCTGCAAGGCACGGACATGCCGTGAGCAAGATATCTACGGCGGCATCAAGCACGAGAGCGATCAGGCCAGATATAGTCATGAGTATGTGGGAAGGAATCCTCGCCACATCCCGAGGACTGAGCCGAAGCGGGATGGTGGGGCTTTGCAGAAGGATGGCCTTATCTATCTGAGCAAGCCATTCTCTTTGCTGATCAAAAAGTTGGAGATTAAGAACACACACATCGAACGAATGAAAGCTGGCCGTCAGAAACATGCAAAGGGATTCAGGCTTGTTGACGAAGAACTTCGACCCATCGCAGAAAAGATGCTGCAAGAACTCAAGCATGGCACCTTACAGGAAATCGAAATCCAGACTTTAAGCTTGGAATTAAGCCGACAAGCCTGGGAATAGCCGAGCATTAGAAGGTAGTGGTTTAAGCAAATTCCCGAAGGCGTTGTTGTCCCGCTGCAACATTTCGCT
This sequence comes from Planctomycetaceae bacterium, assembly GCA_021732995.1. Classification (GTDB taxonomy): domain Bacteria; phylum Planctomycetota; class Planctomycetia; order Planctomycetales; family Planctomycetaceae; genus AM-0621. The sequence continues at coordinate 164,374 of JAKFWA010000024.1, forward strand.
CTTCGCAGTCACAACCGACGAATCGCCTTCCAAGTCGAGCAGACGCCAATGCAGTCGTAAAACCACCTCCGAGTGGATCGCAGACAAGATCGCCCTCATCCGAAAATGCAGTCAACCAATGCTCTACGTCGGCAAGCTGTTTCTGCCAGGGATGCCACTCTTGCTCGCCGGTCGTGTTGTGAAAGTCGTTGTACCAACGTGTGGTTCGAACCCACGGCCCGTTCGAAAAGATCAGGATCGGCGTAGCTTGAGTCACACACTGAAGTTGATGTAGGACTGGGCCTTCACCGGACCAAGATGAGAATGCGACCGCTCGATAAGTCAGATGCCGAGAAAGCTCTTCGAGCATCCCTGGCATGTTGATGACGCCTGTGTAAGTACTGAGCACACCTCCGAGCTTTAGCACTCGTGCAGCGAACTTGCCTAGTTCCGCAGCCTGTTGGACAAAGTCGAGATCGTATGGAACGTCCGTCAAAACGAGATCGACGGAGCCAGGCTCGATGGCAGCGACTTGCTCAAGCTCCTGAAACCGACAGTGAAAGAGCCGAGCGGTTTCATCACCTTGAGGTCGTTCATAGTCCTGGACAACTCGTGAGAGCCGCTCTTTCTTCCGAACTCGTCGTTCGGCTAAGCGAAGCTCCAGTGTCTTCCTTGGTGCGTCCTTCCCAAGAGCAGCCAAAGCTAACCGGGCTCGATCAGCATGAGTTGCCCGGTGCGTTATGATTTTTGCAACCGGATGTTGCTTTCCGTCCCGCCCCTTGAAGCTTGTCAATTTGACAACCTCACCAGCCTCTTCCAACTGCGTCCGAACCGCAGCCACGGTGTTTTTCGAGACGCCGAGAATGCCGCCCAGCCAGTTGTTTGAAAGCTCGGGAGTTCGGCGGATCTCAGCAGCGATGATTTCTCGCAACTGTTTGCGAGTTAGCTTTCGCCGCACAAGATTGAGCAGCAAAGCGTGATCCCGCTTCTCCGCTTTTGACAATCCCGCCAAGGTCATGATGGGATAATTCACGAGCCCAAGCTCTCGGCAAGCCCGCTCTCTATGGTGGCCGTCGATGGTCGTGCCAAGTTCGTCTTTGACTACCGGAAGAAGGACACCGTGGCGTCGGATGGACTCCTTCAGGGCGTCAAACTCCCAGGCAGGGAGTTCAGGTAGAAGCTGGTAGGGCGAGGATGCTGTGATCACTGGGTTCGACTCCGGATTCAAGGAGTCGTTGAGCGTACAAGCTCAGCCTGAGCGGGTCCAGAAACGACCGCAGCAACGTGGACCACAATTAGCCATGCCGATCGGACTCTTCGAGTCTGTCTAGCTAGATGTCTGATGCTGATAGCAAACCTCGTGACGCCACTGCGACAAACGAGAAAATCGAACTACATTTAGAATGTGTCGCAATTACTTCCTCACTTTCAGAGAAAGAGCCATTGCCATGTCATCTGAAAAACCATCCATCAATAGCCGTGTTGCATTTTATGGGAGAGTTTCGCAACCTCGCCAGAAACTAGAACATCAAATTGAACTCGGAGAAAGATGGTGCCTAGAGACTGGGGTGAATATCAACACGAACTCGTGGTACTTGGATCGAGGTGGGCGACGCCACAAAAGCGAGAAGCGAGCGGCGTTTCAACGCCTACTTGATGCTATCAAGGAGCGAAAGTTTGATTGGGTCGTAGTAGCTCTTTTTGATCGTTGGGGCGTAGGACATATTAATGAGTTTTTTCGTTTTCGTGACCTGCTTACCGAAAACGGCGTTCGACTTTATTCCATTCAGGATGACCTTGAGCTTACCAGTGCCCAAGAAGGGCACTGCTGGCAGATATTCTCTAAAGCAATGGCATCATTGGCTACAATGCAAGGACACGCTGAAAAGAACATCGTGAAGATGGTTGAGAGGGCTCTCAATGGATGGCATCTCAGTGGTTCGCATCCATACGGAACGGATCTGATGTGCTGCCGATTATCTGATAGCCAGCCATTGTTCAGAGTTCATCTGATTGAAAAGGATGTAAAGCGACGAGGACACGGGCGTTGGCTTGTACAGCATTTAGACAGTGACGGAGCAGTCATTCGTGAAGAGGAAGCGAATAAAATGCCGCCAAGAGATTGTAAAACCACTGGATACAGGCTGACACCATCGCTCGATTCAAAAAGACTTGAGGCCGTTCGACTGATTCACGAGTACTATGATTTAGGTATGACAAATGGGCAGATAGAAAAAGCTCTGCTCGGTCGTGAGCTGCTTTACTATGATAAAGGCTGGGGATTTAATTGCATCGAGTCTATTCTTGGAAACTCTGTATACATAGGGCGTCCAGCTTGGGCAAAGACTGCAACAGGATTCTATAGGCAAGCCTTTGCTGGACGCAGTGCCGAGCCTCGCAATCGGAACGCCGACCAACCCGCACATTACATCAAGGATGAAGCAGACTTCGTGTATCCTCGCCAGCTGGTCTTTCCTGAAGACGCATTCATGGACGTAGCCCTGTTTCATCGTGTAAGGGCTAAGAGATCTGCCCGCCAGGGAGCCCCCGTAAGAGTGAAATCGAGAGATACTTCCAAACATCCTTTGTCGGGCCTGCTGCAATGCCCGGACTGTTTGTCACCAATGGACATTCATGGCACCCAGAGCAAGGGTAAGGCCAAGGCCATCAAGTACTTTATTTGCTCCACCTATGTGCGATCTCGTAGACGGAAGTGCAAGGCGAACAGCGTCAAGTGGAGCTACCTAGATCAAGCCGCAGACAGCCTAATGAAGCACTTTGCTGGCCAACTGGATCAAGTCTCTGTGCTGGCGTCCGGCTTGAATGGAAGAGACCAAGTCGACGATCTGCTCAAGGAGCAAATGTCAAACGCCGACGAAATCCTGCACTTGTTCTTGGAGATGGTGGTAGATGTAGATGTCGAAAGCATTGATTGCGAACTTGATTTGCTGAAGTGCTCAATCGACGAGATTAGGAATAATCAACAGGCTGTTGCTGATGCGTTCTTTCCCGTTTTCGACCGATACTTCCGCAAACACGAGTTGTCCAATAGCGAACGGCTGAAGCGAATTACTGAACTAGAATCGGAGCTTGATCGTCTGGCTGAAGTCGCAGTCGAAACGCCCTCGAAGCGTCAGCGTGAATCGATTTGGGCTAGATCGGCGGACACTCAGAGAATGATTGACCGCTTGAAGCAATCTCAGTTGTCTTTGGCAGACCGAATGGCGGCGTTGTTTACGCAATCTGATGCGTTGCAAAGGCTGATCACGGATACTGACACGGTGCGAAACTCTCAGATTTGGCATGCGTTGATCGAATCCATTGTTCCAATTTGGAACGAGCACCGAGCTCCCAATGAGCCAAGAGTCGCAGGATTCAAGTTCACGCCGAAGAAGCAACTAGGGGAAGCTGTCCCACCGGCGATGGATATTTTCCTTGCCCCCAGGGGCACGGATTCATCGCCGCCACCAACATCAACCGAGCGGGGAACGTCACACTGGCCATCGCTCGTGAGATGGTCACGCAATGGTCCTCCAGTGGCTGACGCATCACTTCCAGCGTGCGGCGATTGAACTCGGGCAGTTCGTCCAGAAACAAGATGCCGTTGTGCGCAAGGCTGATCTCACCCGGAGCCGGATTGCTGCCGCCGCCGACGAGGCCAGCTTCGCTGATGGTGTGGTGAGGCGAGCGGAAGGGCCGTTGAACGATCAACGACTGGCCTCGTTCGAGGCGTCCGACGGCACTCCAGATGCGAGTCGTTTCCAGGCTCTCTTCGGCGTGCAGTCGCGGCATGATCGTGCCGATGCGCTGAGCGAGTAGGGTCTTGCCGGTACCCGGTGACCCAATCATCAGGAGATGGTGATTTCCAGCCGCAGCGACAACTAGCGCTCGCTTGGCGTTCTCTTGCCCTTTGACGTCCGCATAATCGACGTCACTACGCCCGAACTGTTCGATCGCCTGTTCCCAGGAGAACTCGAGGGGCGAGACCGGCAGTTGTTCGGTGAAGAACCCGACCGCCTCGGACAAGCTGCCGACCGCGATGACTTCGATCCCCTCGACAACGGCAGCCTCGTTCCCGTTCTGCACCGGAACAACGATGCCTTGTAGTCCTTGATCGCGTGCGGCAATGGCCATCGACAAGGCGCCTTTGACGGGCCTCAAACTGCCATCCAGCGCGAGTTCCCCGACGACGGCGTAGTTCGCGAACAGATCCGAAGCGAACTGGCCGCTTGCAGCGAGGAATCCCAGCGCGATGGGCAGATCGAACGAGGCCGCCTCTTTGGGCAGGTCCGCAGGCGACAGATTGATGACAATGCGATCCTGCGGTCGTTGGTAGCCACTGTTGGCGAGCGCTCGCTCAATGCGGTGAATGCTCTCTTTGACCGCCGCTTCGGCAAGGCCAACCAGCGACGTCCGAGGCATCGCGGACGGAGAGATATCAACCTCGGCCTCGACCGGTTTGGCGTCGATACCGAGCAGCGAATACGTAAACAGCTTTGCCAGCATACCCGTTGCTCCGCCGGCCCGAGGTCGTCGCGAACGTGGGATGAGAACAATCACAATTCACAGAAGTGGTCGGACGTTACGGTCGGCTGGAGTAGTCTTAACCGCAAAGTCCTACCAGCGAAACAGCGACGTGCCCCAGGTGAGCCCGCCGCCGAAACCGCACATCAGCAAGACATCGCCGCGGCGAATCTTGCCGGCCTGAATCGCTTCGTCCATGCATAGCGGAATCGAACCCGCGGACGTGTTGCCGTAGCGGTCGAGATTGATGGCGACCTTCTCCTTCGGAATGCCGAGCTTTTCCATCGCGGCATCCACGATGCGGACGTTGGCTTGATGCAGCAGGAACAGGCTGACCTCGTCCACCTTCATGCCGGACTTCTCCAGCACGAGTTGAATGGATTCTTCGACGACACGCACGGCCCACTTGAAGACGTTCTTGCCGTCCATCTTCAGGTACTGCTTGCCCTCGGTGATGTCATCCGCGGTGGGTGGGAAGCGAGTGCCGCTCGCCGTGCATTCCAGCATGGGACCGCCACCACCGTCGCTGCCGAGTTGATAGCAGATCATCCCCTGAGTCGCGTCGCCCTTCTCCATCAGCACCGCCCCGGCGCCGTCTCCGAAGAGCGGTGCGATCGTGCGATCTTTGGGGTTCACGACACGGCTGTTGGTGTCGGCCCCGATAATCAGCGCCAGCTTGCTGTTGCCCGTTGCGACGAATTGGGCACCCGTCGCCAGTGAATACATGAAGCCGGAACACGCAGCCTGCAGATCCATCGCGGGGCAGTCGAGCCCCAGCCGATGCTGCACCAGACACGCGGTTGACGGGCAGGTGAAGTCCGGCGTGAAGGTTCCGACGATCAGCAGGTCGATGTCCTTCGGATTCACGTTCGCCGCGGCAATCGCGCGTTGAGCAGCCTCGAAGGCCATGTCGCTCGTCGCCAGGCCGGACGGCAGATGCCGCCGCGCGAGAATGCCGGTTCGCTGCTTGATCCAGTCTGGATCGAAGCCGCGTTCCGCCTGCAGCCGCTCGTTGGAGACGATGACGTCAGGCACGTAACCGCCACTCGAAATGATCCGCACTCCCAGCAGCGACCTCGTGCGCGAGCTGACGTAGGTTCGCTCGTGAACGCTTTCGGCGGGTTTGGAGAGTTCATTGACCATGTGAGCGGCGGGTACTTCAAAGTTGTTAACCGGCTCAGACGAAATCCTGATCGCCGGATCTAGCTGCAGACCACTTTCCAGCATTACAAGCCTCCCTGACCAAGCCTCGAACAGCCACACCTTGCTTTTGCCGAAGCTCTTGGGCGGCGGGACTATACCCGTGCCCAAAATGTGAAACTAGCAAGGATACTGGATGCAGGCGAAGTCGTCGCGAGTCCTTCGAAAGACTCCGGTCGCGTTGACTTTGACGCTCACGGATGAATCGCTAGGAGTTGATTCCAAGTGTGACGCACTGCCGGGAGCGGAGTGAAGACGAATGACCGCCTTCGCCAGCGGAGTTCCCCTGCGGGTCCAGAAGGCTTGAGAAGGGAGTCGATTTCCACGTGGTTGCGGCCTCTAAACCAAAACCGCTGTCCGCGCGACGCAAGCTGCTGTTTGCGTTGCTGACAACCTGCCTGTTCTTCGGACTGGTGGAAGTCGTGGCGCGCTGCCTGACGATCAGCCAGGCCGGTGAAGTGCGCTTTCAGCAGATTCAGCAGGTCACCGTCTATCTGGGACGCATGCCGGGCGATGCGGTCTTCGAGCCGGACTCAGAGCGTTTCTGGAAGCTGCGGCCGAACCTCGTCCAACCCGGTGATCGCGGCCAGTGGTGGAGCGGCCGCTGGTCCAACAGCCTGGGCTTTCGCAACGAAGAGTTCGAACTGCAACGCCCCAAAGGCGTGACTCGGTTGGCCTGCTTCGGCGACAGCACCACCTTCGGACTGGGCAGCGATCAACCTCAGTGTTGGCCGAATCTGTTGCAGGAACGGCTGCGGCATCTGGTCGGGCAGGAGTCGCTGGAAGTCATCAACGCCGGTGTGCCCGGCTATTCATCGCATCAGGGTTTACGAGCGATGCAAGCCGAGTTGCCGCGGCTGAAACCCAATCTTGTCCTGGCCACATTCGGCACAAACGACTCATGGAACTGGGACAACCGCGCGGATCGCGAACTCGAACCCAACTGGGCCGATCACGCTCTGCAGCGTTTCGCTGCCAACAGCCGCGCGGCAGGTCTGTTTGTGAGCCTCACCAGGTCCGTCGTTGTGAAGCCTGCCGATGCGAAGTGGGCCGAGCACGCCAACACCAATTTTTTCACTCCGGACACGACTTGGCGACCGCGTGTGAATCCTGAGGAACTTGCTGAGAACATTCGTCAGATGGACAAGCTCTGTCGGCAACACCGTTGCGAACTAGTGCTGATTGTCTGGCCCGATCGTCAGCAGGTCGCTGGTGAAGTCTCGCGCCGCGAACCGTGGCTGGAAGCGATTCGTCAAACCGCATTGGATCTCGATCTCGCCTGCATCGATCTAGTACCAGCCTTCGTGGCCCGCGCTCCCGAGACACTCAGCCTGTACGGTGAGAACGACATCATTCACGTCACGCCCGCGGGTAATCGGTTCGTCAGCGACATCATCGCGCGCCACATCGAGTCTCTTTTGACTCCAACGGACGGATAGTCGCTGATCGTTTTGTGATGTAGGACGATTCCCGAATTGATTGCAGTACCGACACTTCAAACTCCAACGCCAGTTCGGCTGCCGAACGAGTCGTCTCAGCGACGGCCCTCTTCCTCAGCCAGTTCCAGTTCGAACTGCAGCAACTGAATGATGGCCTGAATCACAGCCTGATTGTCGGCTTCCGACGTCTTCAGTGCTTCACGCAGTTGAGAGACGTTCTCCGCGCACTTCTCGACCTGCGTACGCGTTGTCGCCAGTTCTTGCCGAGCCGCCTTCATCTCCTGAGCCGCCACAGCCAGCTTCGAGTGCTGCTGTTCGGTCTGCAGTTCCAACTCCGCGACCCGCAGCTTCAACTTCTCTTCGCGCAGCTTGTTTGCAGCCAACTCCGCCTGCAATCGCTGAGCAATCTCGTTTGACGTCGCATTGGTTCGCTGTCCGGATGGTGTCATCGTCGCACTGGGCCCCTGCTGCAGAGGCATGTTTGGCACATAATGCGAAGTCATCGGCAACGGTGCTGCCGGCGCAAACGACTGGTTGCAGTTGCAACTCGCGGCAGCCCGAGCCTGACACTCGTCGCAGAACATCACCTGGTGATGAGCAGGTTCCGTGTGAACGTGGCGCGACGGTTGGTGGTAAGTGAAACTCGAAAAGTCCATCGCGCACACGGCCGCTACCGTGCTGCCGAGGATTCCCAGACTGAGGCTTAGAACTCGCCGTCTCATGTTTCACATTCCATTGTGCCCGACTGCGGTCCATTTTGATCAGCCGGCTGATACGCACATTCAATCCGCGTCCGCCGCCCGCAACTGCAAGTCACTTCAATGGCCTGAATGCGGTCGTTGAGCCGAATCACTTCAACCTGTGGCTCAGCGTCCACGGGCGGAGATTCCGCATGCAGACTATCGGGACAACCGACCCGAACAACTTCATTCGAAACCGTGACCGAACGACTCGGGATCACCGCGACGCGTTCAGTCTCGGATGAGCGATCTGCTGCCATGAGAAACTGGTCTGTCTGAGGAAGGAAACTTCAACGCTTCTTCACGAGGCATGAAACGTTAATTCAAGTTCCGCCTGAGATCGCGCGACGCAGTGCAATCCACGTCAGCGACAGGCAGTTCGTTCTGGCAGCATAGGACCTACATCGAACCGCCGAAGCCGTTTTCTTGCAGGAATGTCGACTGCGGCGTGAAGCCACACCAACTTCGTTTCCGGCGATTGGCGGCGCCGCAAGGTCGACTTGCGGAGAACTCACTTCTCGCTGAGCGAGAACGCGCCGTCCCAGTTCGCTGGCGGCTTGTTGTTGTGCTTGGCCATTTGAGCCAGCAGGAAGTCCTTCGGACCTTCATCCGGGAATGTGCGCAAAAGCGTCAGCGCCTGGTCCCACGTTCCGGCAATCACCAGATCGAGAATGGTTTCGTAATCCTCAATGTGATCGTCGGACACGCTGTTGGCATCAACGGCATTCAGGTTCTCAGCCATCGACTGGCGAATGATGGACGCCACAGTGGCGACACCGGCAGCAGATGAAGGCCCTTCCTTGCTGCCATCGCTGCTGGGTGGCAGCAATTGGCTGACAGTCATCGCGGTGTCCATGCCCTTCGGCCGGACGCGAGCCAGTCGACGGACTCGGCCCTGTTCCTTCTTCATGAACTTGCGACAAAACTCGGCGGCCTGCTCATCCATACAAATCGAAACGCCGAATTGTTTGGTCATGCCTTCCAGTCGCGAGCCTTGATTCACTACCGGGCCAAACACGCCGATCTTGGCCTGCTGCGCCGTTCCAATCTGACCGGCGATCGCGCGGCCGTGAGCGACTCCAATACCGACCGTGAAACCGTCCAGCTTGCCGTCGTGCCGTTCGGGATGCAGGAACTCATCCTGCACAGCCAATGCGGCGAGACACGCTGGCATCGCACCTTCAGCCAGAGGAACTGGCCAACCCCAGAAGCCCAACGCGGCATCGCCCTGAAAGTCCGCGATCGCGCCGTCAAACTTCAGAATGCCGCCGGTCATGCAGTTGAGCGCTTCGCGGACGCAGTTCAGCAGGTGCAGCAGGTCGTCTTTGTAACGCTCAGCCTTGCGCGAGAAGCCGCGCACGTCGCAGAACAGCACCGTGATGTCGCGTTCTGACGGAGAGAGCACATCGCCGCCGCCCGTCAGCGTCTCAATGACTTTCGGCGAGAAGAACGAACTTAGTTGAGTCTTCTGTTCCTGCAGCAGTCGGACTGAACGGACCGAACTGATGAATTGAGATAGCAACTGCGTAAAGCGGATTTCCGGTTCCAGTTCCTCTTTCGAGATCACCGGTGAACCGTTCTTGCCACCTTCGCCTGACACGTACAGGCACCAGCCGTAAGTGGATTCGCCCACGATCGGCACGCAGAAGGCCCAGTCGAGGCTTTCGGCCATCGTGAAGTGACCGGAACCGCCAGCGCCCGACCAGATATGAACGGTCGCCGCGTTGCCTGCGAACGCTCGCCCCACCAGTCGTCGACTGGGGCTGAAGCGGCCTTCGTACGAGTCGCGCGTCTGGACGCGCATCATCTGCGGCTTGACGACCTGCGTGATCTGAAACTGCTGACCTTTGAGGTACTCAACATCCTGGTCGTTGTATTGAGCAACCGCGACTGCAACGGCCTGCGGGATGGCGTTCAGCAGCAGGCCGCACAGCATTTCTCCCAAAGCCACGTCAGATTGGGCTTTCGAGATCATGTCCGGCAAATCGCACAGCAGCACCATCTGTTTCGCCATGTTCTCGAAGTTAAACTTCGCGGCGCTCAGAGCGGCGTAAGAGTGCTCCTCGACGTCACTCGTTTCTTCCGGGGGCGGGACAGAGATGTGCTCGTCGGGCCCTTCGTATCGGAATTGGGTTTGACCGATCTGAAACTGTTCACCGTTGGCGATGCGGCATTCACGAGTTGGCTGGCCGGCGTGAACAATCGGATTTCGACCGGATTCCAGACACGCCACTCGCAGGATTGAGCCATCCAATTCCGCCCAGGCGTGCTCGCGCGAGACTTCACGGTCCCACACGATCGCCAGACCGCTATCCGCCAGGCGACCGATCTTCAGACGGACACCCGGTTGCAAGTCTACTGAGACTGAACGGGCACCGGTCGCATCTCGTGCCGTGAGCGTAAATCCTTCCGTCATCTGGCATTGCCCTTATCTCTCACACCGGAACATCGTGTCCACTCGGAGAGACTGCCACCGAACACAACATTTCCCACAAAGGTATTTTAGAGGCAAGCCGAGTGACGCGTCTGCGCCACGGAGAGCCAAACTCGATCGATTACGTGGGGAATTTACTCTGGCGAACACGGTTGCCATCCACCTGTAGCTGTCCGCTGGCCAGCAATCGGAGTGCCTCGGGGTAGGCCTCGCATTCCGTTTCAAAAACCCGCGCGGCCAGCGTGTCCGGGTCGTCCGAGTCCAGCACGGGCACCGTTCGCTGCACGATGATCGGCCCGTGGTCATATTCATTGTCGACGAGATGCACCGTGCAACCGCTGACCCGCGCACCTCGCGCCAACACCGCTTCGTGAACATGATGCCCGTAGAACCCCGCGCCGCAGAAAGCCGGGATCAACGACGGGTGAATGTTGACGACTCGATTCCGGAAATCGTCCGGCACCTGAACGAGGCACAGGAACCCGGCCAGCGTGACGAGATCGACGTCCGCTTCGCGACAGAGTTCGAAGATGCGTTCGCTGAACGCTTCCGTCGAACCGCAGGCTTTGCGAGTAACAACTTCGCACCGCAACCCCGCTTCGCGTGCTCGTTCGACTCCCCGCACCTTTGCGCTGCTGGAAATCACGAGTGGAACTTCTGCCTTGAGAGTCCCCGCTTCGATCTGGCGCAGGAAGTTGACCAGCGTCGTACCACCGCCGGAAATCAACACCGCCAGCCGCATCGGAGATCGAAGTTCAGGAAGCGAATAAACCATCTGAAAATCCAAACCCAACTTTAAAAAATCGCTCCCCTCCCCGCGGTCTAAGTGGATCGTCGGAGCTGGAGCGACAAGTAGGCCGGACAATCCTGTCCGGCTGTCGGACAGGATTGTCCGACCTACAAATTTCTTAGTGCTTGTAGATCTTGTGCTGCGGACGTCCCGAGAGAATCTGTTCTTTGCCCCACGTCGTGACGTCGCGGAAGGCCTGACTGTGAATGAAAGCCGTGAAGGCTTGCTCGTCCGACCATTCGCTGGTGATCAGATACGACGCGCCGTCGCTGACGTCCTTCCACAGCGTCGAGTGCGTATGTCCCGCAGCCGCCCGTAGGGCCGTGAGCACCGCAGCGAACTTGCTTTCAAAATCCTGCTGCTTGCCTTCAATGACGTGATAGTTCATGCCGACCGTGACCATGCGAATTCACTCCTGTTGATGCTCTGAAGCTGGATGGCGCTGTACCAGCACGAGTTCAACAGGGGTTGAACAGGGCTTCGGCGCCAGATTCTTAATTCTACAGAGCAAACGGCATCATCAACAGCGGGCACGGGATCGGCTGAAAGAGCTTGTTTTTAAGGGACACAGCTTACTGTGCTGACTCTTCGACAGAGAACTCACGATAGATCGTGGTGTCCCAGCTCTGGCCGATGTTCAACCGATAGATGTTGATGCGGTTCTTCGCCCGCACCGAGAAGCCGGGGCCGCGTTGTGGAATCGCGGGGCGATAGGCGGCTCGTGTCAGCGGCTCTTCAAAGCCCGGGTCCGAGGGATCGTTCACCGCCACGTGGCTGGAATAGGAGCGACGAAACATCCAGCTCGAATCTGCCGAAGCGATCGACGGCAGAACGGCCAGAGCAACTCCCAACAGCATGGCGAATGAACGGCTCATGAAACCCTCAGGAACAGTGGCTGTTGCCTTTCAGCAACAGGGCAACATGTTTTGTTGCCTCAACGCCTCAAAAAGGCGGTTTAGCAACGTGTTCCAGAGGTATTCGCATTCGCTATGCCACCGCATAGCTCATTTTTCAGCGGGTGTCGGAGAAAATTTCCCGCCACGCATCAACCAGTCTTTGACCCTCATCGCACGTTTGAGCGGTTCACCGGCCTCGTCATCAGCAGGCTTCCAGTTACCGATGTATTGCTCTAGCGGTTTGAGACTCTTCGCCTCGCGGCAGCTCTGCAGAGTTTTCATCAGGGCCTCATCGTCATTCACAAGCTCGATGAGTCGGCTGAGCCTGGCATCCTCTTTCTTCAATGCGGGATTCAATCCAGTCACGGCGAACTCGACGCGTTCAATCGATCGCGCTCGCATGGTCACACCGAGGGGAAACATCGCTGACGCGTTGAACTCCCAGCGTGTGGCGCTTTCAGAGATCAGCTCACCGTTCGTCTCGACCAGCTTTCCGGGGAGCGACATTTTGAAAGCAAACTGCTTGGTGGCCCCCAGATGAATGCCGAAGACGCCGCCCTCCAGTCCCCAGATCCGCTCGATCAGATCCTTCAGGCGACTTCGATAGGCTTCCGAACCGCCGGGGTACTTGTCGATGAACTCATCCGCTGCTGCCTTGAGTCGGCGATAGACTGGGCTCGTATCGAGCAGCTTCTCATCACCCTTGTCGGTCAAGGCAGGCAGGATTGCCAGCATCAAGTTGCCCAACTCTTCCTGTGACAGAGCACGTCCATCTTTCCGCTGAATCGTCTTGCTGATCAGTTGCGTCGTAAATCGCTCGAAGCTTTTTTCGTTGTATTTGGTCTGATTGCTCGATTCCTCTTCGGACGGTTTCTTCAGGTCTAAATCCACCTCAAGACCGTGTTCGTGGCAAACTGCCTCCAGCCAGGCGAAAGCACGGCGCGGATTTCGGTCGTCCAGGCGTTGTTCTCGTGTGACGCATGCTTCCCACAGTGCCGCGCACGCATGCACAAACCAGGCAGTGCCTTCGTTGCGACACCATTTGACGAACTGTGAGACGTTGAACTCATCACCGATGCCTTTTTCGAGAATGAACTCGATCCGGTCGCACATCATCTTCGCCAGTTCGCGCTGAGCCAACTGCGCATCATGCAGTGTGATGACGTTGGGCAGTTCCTCGATCCAGGTGTGTTCAATGAACAGCCCATAGTCGCGGCGCTGATAGGTTCGCTTCAACGAGGTTGTTCGGGCCTCTGAGCCGAACTCCAGATGATCGGGGATTGAGTCCACGGATTCGAACCGCTGCCAACCCGCGAAATAGCGTTGAGCACCGTCTTTCGCAGGCTCCTCAAGCAGCTCTGAGTCACGAATAGAACCATCAAACTCGTTGTCTGGCCGCTCTTTGAGATAGCCGGACTTTGTCCATAGCGACGCTTCGCGCGACTCATCGGGCGTGCTGTCGCCGTGCTGAATGATGGCTCGATCAACCCGGCCATCGGGGTGTACAGTCGTCTCACAAAAGTGCAACGGAGCAGGACCGCAACCGACAAACAGCAACAGCGCGAACAGAATCATCCAACGACGGTTCATGGAGCGACCTCATGAATCAACAGGGCAAAAAGTTCCCCCTTGTTCCAGATTCCGGTCGAAGGTGCTTTATTCCCGGTTTGTTGAAGCTGCCGCCAACAATGCGTTTGCCCGAACGAGAAAACGTCACACGGGTCGCACCTTCGTCTGCTCGGTCAGTTGCGGGTGATGAACTCATCCAGGTTCAGTAGCACTCGCGATGTGGTGATCCAGGCCGCGACTTCGGCGAGGGACTGACCGTCTACCTTGTACTTGCCGACGACGTCCTGAGCTTCGACGGGGTGCTCGCTGTAGAACTCGCGAGCACGGGCCAGCAGGGACGCGAACTGGTTGGTCTCGGTACCGTTCATCGGACGCGCCACACACAGACGGAAGCCGTACTGCAAACGATCGCTATCGGACGTGGCTTCGCGTTTCAGCAGACGCTGACCGAACGCCTGCGCGGCTTCCATGAAGCTTTCGTTGTTCAGCAGAACGAGTGCTTGCAGCGGCGTGTTGGACGTTTGTCGTTTGACGTTGGTGGTGTTGGCGTCAGGGCAATCGAACGTGGTGAGGTTCGGGTGCGGGGCCGTGCGTTTGAAGAACGTGTACATCGCGCGGCGGTAACGATCCTCGCCAGTGCTGGTGGCCCATTTGAAGTTGTTGGCATAGCTGAGATCCGTGATCCCGGCTGGCATTGGCGGGAACACGCTGGGGCCGCCGACCTTCGTTGACAGCAGGCCTGAGACAGACAACGTCAGGTCGCGCATCAACTCGGCTTCCACGCGCAAACGATTCTGCCGGGCCAGCAGCGTGTTGAGTGGGTCAACCTCGACCAGTTCCGGCCGATGCGCCGCAGACTGCCGATAGGTAGCCGACATCACGATGCGCTTGATGAACTTCTTGCGGCTCCAGGCGAGTTCGTCGCGAAACTCGGTCGCCAGCCAGTCCAGAAGTTCGGGATGAGATGGTTTCTCGCCCCGCACGCCGAAGTCGTTGACGGTGCGCACCAGACCTTCGCCAAAGAGCAGTCGCCAGATGTGATTCGCGGTGACTCGCGCCGTCAGCGGGTTTTCCTTGGCCGTCAGCCAGTTCGCAAGGTCAATGCGATCTGGGATATGACTGTTTTTAGGCTCGATCTGCGGCAGCAAGGAAGGCGTTCCAGAAGCTGTCTCTTGCTCGCGAATAGGATCCAGAAAACTTCCCCGGCGCATCACAAACGTGTGACGTGGATCAGTGCGCCGTTCTGAGATCACGCGTACCGACATCTCTGGCTTCTTCGGAGCGGCGGCCTGATGGGCGTCCACTTCAGCCGCCAGCTTGGAGGTCGCTACGTGCCGTCGACTGAACTCTTCCAGCAGGGCCGCTCGATCGGAGTCGGTCCACTGTTCTGCAGGTAGATCAAGTGCCTTCAGAACCTGAGCACTCAAGCCCTCGCGCGGATCGCTGCCGGTCCTCACTGAAACGCGGAACCGCCCGAGTGAATGCTGCTGCCCATACTGATGATCGAGCACCACTTGCAGCCACGTGGCGTTGCTTTGGGCCATGTTGGTGCGGAGAGCGAACGTCGCTGTGTGCGGTCGGGTCACTTGCGGCGACACTGCCCAACCTGTCATCTGCTTGTTGGCATCAATCGCCATGTCCGGCGAAAAGTTCTTCTGCGAGAAGTCGGCCGTCGCACTGACCAACGGAACGGCGTCGGCGACCGTCAGCTTCTCTTTCGACCCGAGATAGGCGCGCACATCCGTCAGCACGAAGTTGCCGGTTTTAGAGCGTCCCGCGCCCTTGGTCGGCAGCGATTCGTCAGGGATGCTTTCAATTTTCAGACCGCTGATGTCTTTCAGTTCGAGCTTCGTCGTCAGAGTGTATTCATCGCGGTCGGGGGCCTTGCCAGAGACTCGATACGAACCATCGTCCAGCCGTTGGAAGGTAGCCTTTGAAGTAGCCTTCAAATCGTTGAAGTCCAGCGGATGGAACTCGACCGGAGCGGGTGACTTCAGGCTCTCGCGCAGGCTCAGTGCCCATGCGGCAAGTTCCGGTTCCAGCGACCTCCGGGCTGCCATCAAGTCCGCGTTGAGCTTCTGCAGTTTTTCGTCATGAGCAGCTCTATCACGCTCATACTTCGCAACGGCCTCGGCAGAAATCGGGACTTCGGTGCTGGTCTCATCGCCGTTGTTGAAGAATGCGAACATCGCAAAGTACTCGCGCTGACTGATGGCCTCGTACTTGTGTGAGTGACATCGGGCGCAGGTCAGCGTCAGACCGAGCCACACCGCGCCTATCGTTTCGACGCGATCAAAGCACGCTTCGACGCGGAACTCTTCTTTGTCGGTGCCGCCTTCGGTATTGGTCAGCGTCTGACGATTGAACGCCGTCGCCAGCCGCTGCATGTCGGACGCGTTCGGCAGCAGGTCGCCCGCCAGTTGCTCAGTCGTGAACTGATCAAACGGCAGATCGCGGTTCACGGCATCAATCACCCAGTCGCGCCAGCGCCAGGCGTCCGGGCGCGAGTTGTCTTTCTCATAGCCGTCCGTGTCGGCATAGCGCGCCATATCCAGCCAATGCCGCCCCCAGCGCTCGCCGAAATGCGGAGACGCCAGCAGTCGGTCGACAAGTTGTTCATACGCGGCTTCGCGCTGCTGCGCCGCAGCAAACGCATCGACCTCTTCGGGAGTCGGCGGCAGGCCCAGCAGGTCGAGGTTCAGACGCCGGATCAATGTCTGCGGATCGGCTTCCGGCGACGGCTTAATCTGCTGAGCTTGCAGCCTCGCGAGTACGAACGCATCGATCGGATTGCGAACCCAGTTCTCCTCGCGCACCCAAGGAGCATTCGCACGCACGATCGGTCGATAGGACCAGTGCTCGCTGCGCTTCGATCCATCGCCAGCATCTGCGGGCCATGTCGCGCCGTCGTCGATCCACTTGCGCAGAACACCGATCTCGGCAGCAGTGAGCCGCTCGCCCTCGTCCTCCGGCGGCATGAGCGAGTCTTTATCGAGCCCGGCGACTTTGCGAATCAGCGAACTTTCGGCACTACGTTTCTTTAGAATACTCGGGCCCGAGTCGCCGCCATCCAGAGCATCCTGGCGATCGAGACGCAGGCCGCCCTCACGCTTTTCGGCACCGTGGCATTTCCAGCAGTGCTTCTGAAAGATCGGCAGCACATCCTTCTTGAAATCGACCAGTCGATCAGCGGCGGGCGGCAAGTCGGCCGCAAACGCAGAACCGGCAAAGCACAGCGAAGCGACAGCAAGCACACGGCGGACGAGGGGCATAATCTCATTCCGGAAAGACGACGACTGCGACAATTTTTGTAGGGCGGACAATCCTGTCCGCCAGCGTTTTGACGGACAGGATTGTCCGTCCTACACCGACGAGCGGCGTCAGCAATTCGCGCAATAGTCTATCGTCGCGGCAGTCACTCCAGCGATCCAATGCCAATCGCTTCTGCCAATCCAATTAATGGAATTCGAGCCCAGTCGGGGCGGTTGTTGAGTTCGTAGCGCAACTCGTACATCGCCTTTTCCAGCAGGCAGACGTCCAGCAATCGTTGAGCGTCTTTCGGATCTCGCGGCAGCAGACGCTGGCCGTGCACTGCCGTCGAATAAGCCTGCAGGTAGCTGCTCGCCGTACACGCGAACCAGAACTGTTGCCAGGCGGCCACATCGATCGTCTGCGGCAAATCCTGCAGAGCGTCAATCAAGCCGACCGCACCCGCGTTCGACGCATAGTGGAACGACCGCACCATACCGGCGACGTCCTTCATCGCGGGCCGTTTTTGTTGACGTTCCGCGAGTGGTCGATCCGGTTCGCCTTCAAAGTCGATGATCTGAAAGTCGTTCGTCGTGCGCAGCACCTGCCCGAGATGATAGTCGCCGTGCACGCGGATCAGGTCGATGTCGGGAGCCGCGGTCGTGGACAGTGAGTCCAGCAGCGCGGTCGCCTTTGCAGAGAACTGAGCGGCAAACCCGGACGCTCCCACTTTGTCGACGACTGCCTTGCGGTCCTTCAGCAACGCCGCCGTGACATCGATCTCGTGCCTGACTCCGGCCAGCAACGTCGACAGCGCGGCCGAGGTCAACGGCTCAGGAGCAAACGCAGGCTCCGCGCCTTGAACATCCAGCGCGACGTGCAGTTCTCCCGTCCGTCGTCCCAGCAGGCTGGCATCATCCAGAAAGTCGCCGATGAGTTCCCGAGCCAGATGCGGGATCTCATGAGACGCCGCGTCCAGATGCCAGTTGACGACCGGCGGAGTCACAGGCAGCGGTTGAGTTCGCCGCTTGATGTCTTCCCAGAACTGACCCAGTTGCTGCAGGCAGAAGGCCCACGCGTCGCTGATCGCAATGACTCGACGGCCGAGGATCGCAATGCAGCGAGTTTCGCCAGCGGGGTTCACGTAGTCGATCGTGCCCGCGACGGCCGGAGTGTTCTCGAAGCGGCCGGTCAGAAACATGCCGACTTCGGCATCAAGGTTGATGCCCGGCTGCGGCCGTCGAAACAGCTTCATGAAGTAAGACTCACCGACGCCGACGGACGTATTGCTCTGCTGTCCGGAGTGCACCTCGATCACATCGTCGGTCAGCAGGCCGAGAGTGGTTTTGTCCAGTGCGTCGGTCGCGATGCCCTTGAGCGATTGCCCGAATTGAGGTTCGTCGCTGGCTTTGTCGTCGCTCTTCAGGAAAGCCGTCTGCAGCAACAGACGCCAGATGCGCGGTGAGGCATCTTCGACAGGCTTCTGTCCCGGCGACGGAATCGCGGCGGGTAGCACGTATTGATCGTGAGTGCCGTCTGTGAAGGCCACTTTCAGGATCACCAGACCGCAGCAATCTGGGCCTTGAGACAGATCAACCACGTCCGCCAGTTCCAGCGTCGCGATCTGTTTCGCTTTCCCCGCAAACCACCGCTGCGACGGCAGGCTGGTTCGCAACTCATCCAGAAACGCAGAGCGATCCGAGGCAGATTTCAAACAGTCAGATAACAACTCACTCGCTGGCATGACCCCTCCCTGTGCCCGATGGAGCGCCTATGTCTTGTAGTCGTGCAGCAAGCTACGAAAAAGAAAAAGCCTGACTCAAAAGAATCAGGCTCTGGCTCCAATTCAGTCTGTCTGCGAAAAACGTTACCAGACTGGGCCGTCGATCGTCACGTTGAAGCTCGGCTGGCCGGGGAAATACCACGGGCGGCGATAGCTGTGGTACGGATAGCGCACGTGCCCGACTTCGCCGCGAGCGTTCATCAGCGATCCGACGTTCTGCGGGTAAACGGGAGGCAGAGCGTTCGGCAACGCCTGCGAATAGTCCACAGCACCGTACATCACGGGTGCCGCAACCGGAGCGTACCCATATCCCGCCACTGGGACTTGAGGCTGTGCGAACTGCGAAGCCGCGAATTGCGGAGCTGCAAACTGTGGCGCCGCGAACTGCGGTTGTGTGAACTGGGCCTGCGCCTGCTGCTGTGGCTGGTAGTAATAGTAGTAATAGGTCGGCGTGTAGATCTGGGTCTGCTGCGTTGATCCGGCTGCTCCGTAGGTGGTGGTGAGCGCCACTGTGGGCTGCGGCATGGCCGAGGTGATTGGACCGCTGCCAGGGGGGATCGGAATGCCCTGTGTGATGGCGCCGGTTGGCCCCGTGACCACGGTCGGCGGCAAAGGTGCTGCGCCTTGCGGAACCGCGCCCGGTGCTGCGAACCCTTGAGCGGCTACCGCACCCGGCACTGGTTGGCCGAAGGGAGCAACTCCGAAAGCCTGTGGCGGAGCACCTTGCGGGATGCCGGGAGCATTCCCGAGCGGTGTCGCGGTCATGCCGGTAACGACGTCCACTCGATAGGGACCGGCCACGCCCGGCTGCGGAGCGACAGGCACCTGAGCCTGAGCCGTGGAACCGGCAACTGCAGCTAACGCCAACAACAGAAATGACTTGCGATACATAGTGTCCCCTCAGGCAATAAATCGAGCGCCCTGTCGCGAAAGCCGCGAGCACAGTTCGAAATGGTTCGATGACGTCGCTTCGCCAGTTGGATTGAGGGGACAATCTCCGGCCTCCTGTGAGCCATCAGCACCTTCTGGTGGCAATGCAGAGAGACTCGGTAATTGGCGTGCTTCCAGCAGACTATTCAGAGAGTGACGGTTGTCATGAGGCAATCTCAACGGCCCTCGGAAGTTTACAAGACTCCAGGCCGCGCCCCTTCCGAACATAGTGATTGAGTCTTTTGCGCCTGTCGTATGGGTCCGTCGTATCGCAGCGATTGCAGAATCTGTGCGGTCGACCAAGCCCCGGACAGTGGCCTCAAGAAGACGCTTGAACTGAGCTGACAGAAATGTCAGCTCCACGGAGGGTGTTCGATGCTTAGCGAACTCGCATTGGCGGTCAGCCTTGCTTTAAGTCCAGCTCAATGCGCCACATGTGGACCGGGTGGTGGATACGGCGGCGGTGCCAGCTACGGCAGCAGTTATGGTGGCGGCGGCGGTGGGATGGAGTTCTCACCGGGTATGGGAGCGGGGTCGTGGTCGGCCGGCTACGGCAACGGGATGAACCCTTACGATTCCGTCAATCAAGGCGGGGGTGGCGGTGGAGATCAGCTCTATCCGATCGACTCCACCGAGCCGTGGCTGCATGGCTGGTTCCAGGAGATTCCGGCGTATGGCGGGTACCACACCTTCCGGCCCCACAACTACAAGCACGTGCTCGCGCAGATGGAAGTCGGCGGTCGCTGGGGCATGAGTCCCATGATGCCGTACTCACATCAGTACTATAACCCGTATCGCCAACGGGCCGGCATGCATCCGGATTTCGGATCACCACAGGCGAGCTACAGGTCCGGCCGACAAGATGAGCTGAGTTCCTCGGGCGCCATGCTCGCCAGTGCGTCGAATCCGCAGGTTGAGCTGCAGCAGGTGTCGGCTCATCAGCGCGGTTACGCCGAGTCTGCGATTCCGGGCAACTCGGCGCCGTACTATCAGGCTCCGATCAATCAAGTGGTGAGCCAGGCATCACGCGAACAACTCGATCGGATTGAGCAACTGCAACGTCAGATCGAGCAGCAGTCGTTCCAGATGCAGATGATGCAGGAACAACTGCGAGCTGGTGCGCAGCCATGGCAGGCACCGAATACGGTGCAACCGCCTGAGTATCAGCAGCAGTTGGGCTATCAGGAGTTGCCTCCTCCGGGAGCAACAGCGCCAGCGCAGCCAGCTCTGATGATGCCCGCTCAGCCGACTATGAACTATGTGCCTCGGCCGTCAGCGTATCCACCTGCCGGTGCGATGAATCAACCGTTCTTCGTGCCGCAGGGTTACCAGCAATCGCAGCAGTACGCTCCGAGCGTTCCGATGAATGTGCCGCAGACGAGTTCGTTGATGGCACCTCAAGGGCAGCAGGCGTACTTCGCGACTGAGCAGGCAATGCCTCACATGGCTCCCGGATTCGGTGGCCAGACTGGCGCGACGCATGCAACCTACATTGCTCCGCCCGTGCAGGGTTATCAGGCTCCGGCTCCGGTCGCAGTGCCTCAATATCCCACAGCGCCGAACCAGAATGCGAACTACAACTACGGGGCTCAACCACAAGCTCCCCAGCAGGTGTTCTATCCCCCAGCAGGCCGACAGCTTCCTGGGCCAGCCACGAACCATCCGGCTTATCGACCATCAACTCGCTACGGCCGCTAACAGCCTGTTGAAAAAGGTTGTCGATCAGGGTTGATCGGCTGCTGGTTGGTCGATTATTGGTGGCTAAGCGGGGAGTGATGCGAGTGAGGTTTGGCAGGAGGCAGTGGCATGGCGATGGGGCAT
>JAKFWA010000025.1 GCA_021732995.1 Planctomycetaceae bacterium
CAGGGTAACGGGGGAGGTCTTTTCGACCAGCAAAGCAACGCCCAGGCCGAGGCCAAACGAAAAGTTGCCGCCGGGGGTGGGGTTCTCGAAGACCTTGGTGAATTCGTGACGTTCGTAGCTGGCTGGACCGATAGCGTTCGGCGCGGTGAACTTGGGGGTAAGCGTCAGGGTGCCGAGGTCCTTGCGTTCGAGCGGCGTTTTGTTTGGCGTCGTGAATTGGAAGAACTGCAGTTTTACAGCGAAGTGCTTGCTGAAGACCGTTTCGAAGAACTCGGGCGAGGACGCTTCACCACGCAGGTTCACGCTGAGCTGGAATGTTCCGGCAAACGGGTTGCGAACTTCCTGAGCCAGCATGGCTTGCGAACGGCTATCCAACGTCAGCGCGGTGGAGTTCGATCCCATGCCGAAGCCAATCACAGCATGTCGCGAACCGCTGCGGGAGCGGCCTTGATCGGCCACCAACTTCACGCCGAAGGAATCATCGCTGTCGCTCGGGAGCAGTGGTGCAGCGCGACAACCTTTCGGGCGTGATTCGCCGATCAGCGGACGCAGAGGTACGGAAGACTCGAAGTCGGAATTGAGCAGCAGGCTGCTGTCCCACGGCGGAACGCGCGCGAGGTCGGCCGTTGATGCGGCGAGTTCTTTGCCCTGCAGCGCGGACTCGGTGCCCATCACTTTGTAGAGCGGCGTGCCCGGCGTCAGCTTGTGCTCGCGGCCTTCGCGGTCGTGGAAGGTACTCTGCGGGTTAATGCCCAGCAGGTGGAACATCGTCGCGGTGAGGTCCCCGCCCGAGCAGCGGTCCTTGGCGGGATAGGCACCGTTGGCGTCGCTGGCTCCATAGACCTGACCGGCGGCAATGCCTGCTCCAGCCAAAGCGAAGCTGAAGACCGGTCCCCAGTGGTCACGGCCGCCATTGGCGTTGATCTTCGGCGTGCGGCCGAATTCACCGATCACGACGACCAGCGTTTCGTCCAGCAGGCCGCGTTCGTCGAGATCATTCATGAAGGCGCTGAACCCGACATCGAACTGTGGGCAGAGCACGTCTTCCATGCGGTCGTGATTCTGGGCGTGCGTGTCCCACATGGGATTGTCGACGGCGTTGTCACCGGGCTCGCGCGGCCAGTTGACGTGCACCAGCCGGGCGTCCGCTTCAATCAGCCGCCGAGCCAACAACAAGCACTGTCCCCACGGCGTTTTGCCATAGCGCTGTTTGAGGGCGTCTGATTCCTTGTCGATTGAAAAAGCGTCGCGGGCTTTGGTCGACGTCATCAATTCGAACGCCTGCGACTGGAACTTGTCGTAGTTGCGGACGAAGTCACCGCGTTCGAGCGTTCCGAAGTGGCCTTCCACTTGCTTGAGCAGCGATTCGCGACGTCGCAATCGCATCGGCGGCAGGTCGCTGAGTTGCAGGCCCTGAACCTGATACTCCTTCTGCCAGGGTTCGCCGACGAAGACGTCGGGATTCCACTGGCTGCCGAGAAACCCGGCTGATTGACCGGCGGGCGTGACGTTTTCGTTCAGACGCCACAGGTCGGGAATGGTGACCGTCGACAGCGGCGGCAACGTGTCGCTGGGCTTGAGCATCTTCACCAGTGATTCAAAGCACGGCCAATCGGTCGGCTGAATCGTGCGTGAGTTCGGGCCGAGGTACTTGTAACCCGTCAGCAACTGGTAGCCGCTGGAGTCGTGATTGTTGTCATCTGTCGAGATCGACCGGACCACTGCCAGCTTGTGAGCCAGTTGAGCGGTCCGCGGCAGCAGTTCGCAGAATTGAGTACCCGGCACGGTGGTCTGAATCGGTTTGAACGGACCATGGATCTCTAGTGGCGCTTCGGGTTTAGGATCGAACGTCTCATACTGCGATGGGCCGCCAAGCAGGTACAGGAAGACCAGATTCTTGGCTTTACCGAAGGATTTATCGGTTGGCGGAACACCGGCTGGCAACGAGTCCCGAGCCTGCAGCAGTTGCGGCAACGACAGCCCGAGTGCACTTAGGCCGCCCACACGCATCAGTTCCCGTCGCGAGACGTTGTCGCAGAGTCGCGTGGATTCGCCGTGAATCGAAAACATGAGGTCGCTCCGGGCGGGGATGTCGAGCAGAGCCTTCAGTGTGAAGAGCCGCACTGCCTCAGATCAACAGTGATCTATGCAAACGCCTCGCCCCTGCGGTTTGGGCGCCGTTTCAGTTTGCCCGCCTTCCCTGATTTTCAGACAGAGCTTGATCAAATTGACTGTCTGCCGCCCCGGCCTAGAATCGCCTTTTTCCGACTTCGAAATGTGAGGTTCATTCGTGGACGAAGCGATTCGCAAAGCTGGCGTGCTCATCGAAGCGCTGGGCTGGATTCGAGAGTTTCGAGACCGCTACGTGGTCATCAAGCTCGGCGGCAGCACGCTCGAAAACCCGGAATCGGTGAAGGCGTTCCTGACGGACGTGCTGTTCCTGGAAACGGTCGGCATGCGTCCGATCCTCATTCACGGCGGTGGCAAAGACATCAGCAATGCCATGGAAACCGCTGGCATTCAGCCGCGCTGGGTGAATGGCCGCCGCTACACCGACGAGCAGACTCTGGACATCGCGGCCAAAGTCCTGTGCGGGCAGATCTGCCAGTCGCTGGTGGATGAAATCAACCGGCAGGGCGGCCGAGCGATGGGGCTCAGCTACCTGACGGCGAACTGCATGATCGGCGAAAAGCTGACCCTGAAGGGCGAAAACAACGAAGACCTGGATCTCGGTTTCGTCGGGCATGTCACCGACATCGACGCGGGGCTGATCGAGCGTGTGACGTCGGCCGGCCTGATTCCGGTGATTCCGAGCATCGCCATGGATCGGACTGGCCATCGCTTGAACGTCAATGCGGACACGGCTGCGGCGGCAGTGGCCCGTCTGCTGCGCGTGGAAAAGCTGGTGTTTGTCAGCGACGTGCCGGGCATTTTCCTCGACAAGAACGACCCGAAGACACTGCTGTCGCACATTGACGTGAAGCGTTGTCGGGAACTGATTGCCGACGGAACGATCGCGGCAGGAATGGTTCCGAAAGTGGAAGCCGCGCTGGAAGCGCTCGAAGCCGGAGTTGGCAAGATTCACATCGTGGACGGCCGGATGCCGCACTCGGTGCTGTTGGAGATTTATTCCGATACCGGCGTCGGAACCGAAATCGTGGCGTGATTGTCTGGAACGCTTTCCGTTCGTAGGGCGGGCGAGTTCCCGAATTCGCTCCTCGATTTATCGCGAACGTCGCACACATATTGATTTAAAGGGTATCCCGTGGATTCAGCAGCGACTCGATCGAGTCAGGATACGATTCAGCAGTTTGAGAAGTACGTGATTCCCAATTATGGGCGTTACCCCATTTGCCTGGTGCGCGGCGCGGGGCAATACGTTTGGGACGCGGAAGGCAAACGCTATCTCGACCTGTTTCCGGGGTGGGGCTGCAACATTCTGGGCCATTCACCAGCTCCCGTGGTGAAGGCCATCCAGAAGCAGGTTGAATCGCTCATCCACATTCCGAACACGTGGTACACCGAAGCTCAAGGCGACTTCGCCGAGATGCTGTGTACTCGCAGCTTCGGCAAGGCGTTCTTCTGCAACAGCGGTGCGGAAGCCAATGAAGGCGCGATCAAGCTCGCTCGCCTGCATGGAATGCCGAAGGGCAAGTATAAGGTTATTACCTTTGAACGAGGCTTTCACGGACGCACGCTGGCCACGGTGACTGCGACGGCTCAGCCGAAGTATCACGACGGACTTGGCCCGATGATGCCGGGGTTCAAGTATTCGCCATACGGCAATTTGAAAGCGGTCGCGGACCTGATTGATCCTGAAACCGCCGCGATCATGATCGAACCAATTCAGGGCGAAGGCGGTATCAACATTCCGCCGGAAGGCTTCCTGCAGGGCTTACGAAAACTGTGTGATGAACATGGCCTATTGTTGATTTTCGACGAAGTGCAGACCTGCATGGGTCGCACGGGGACGTGGTTCGGGTATCAACAATTCAATGTGCAACCAGATGTTCTCACGATGGCGAAGGGCGTGGCAGCAGGCGTTGCTGCCGGCGTACTGATCTGCAAGACCGAGATCGCTCCGAGCCTGCGTCCGGGTATGCACGCGAGCACTTTCGGTGGTAACCCCCTGGCGATGGCCGCGGGCATCGCGACGATGAAGATGATCGAAGACGAAGGGTTGCTGGCGAACGTGACGAAGATGTCGGCTCGATTCCGACAGCACTTTGAGGCTCTCAAGCAGGAACTTTCGATCATCAAGGAAGTGCGCACGAAAGGCATGATGATCGGCGTAGACCTGACAATCCCGTCTAAACCGGCTGTCGGGAAGTGCATGGAACGTGGAGTTCTGGTGAACTCGACACAGGATTCTGTTCTGCGGCTATTGCCCGGCCTTAACATCACCGAGGCTGAAGTGGACGAAGGCTGTGCGGTGATTGCCGATGTCCTGCGCGAGATGGCAGCGGAAGCTGATTAGCAATCGCAGGCAGACTTCGGAAGTCTCTGAATTCGCTAACCGGAAAGGACGGACGAGGGCGTCCATCCTACTTTCAATTCTCGTTGACGTTTAGGTGTCTGACGCGATGACTTGCTCGTAAGGTCTGTCGAACATCCAACAACCCGAGGCTGAGCCTCAACAAACCAAAATAAAAAACCGTGCAGGAGAGCCCGGCTGAGTCAGCCGGGTTCTCCTGTTTTGTGAGGGGAGTTTTCCCATGCGGCACCTGACGACCGTATTCGACGTGTCGAGTGAAGAGGTCCTGACGATCTTCAAAATTGTCGGCGAGCTGAAGACGCGGCTCCGCGCTGGCGAACGTCCGGAATTGCTCAAGCAGCGGGTCCTCACGCAGATCTTTGATAAGCCGTCGTTGCGCACTCGGCTGAGCTTTGAAACCGCGATGATTCATCTGGGCGGTCAGGCGTCTTTTTTCTCGATGAAGGATGCGGGCTTGTACGGTCGCGAGTCTCTGCCGGACGTCGCCCGCGTCGCCAGCAGCTTTTCCGACGCGATTGTCTTGCGCACGTTCTCACATTCGACGGTCGATGAATTCGTCCAGTGGTCCCGTTGCCCGATCATCAACGGCCTCTCGGACGATTTTCATCCCTGCCAGGCGCTGACCGATCTCTTCACCGTGCAGGAAGTCTTTGGAGAACTTAAAGGCCAGCACATCGTCTTTGTCGGCGACGGCAACAACGTCGCGACGTCGCTGCTGCACCTCTGCGCGAAGCTCGATATCCGGCTGACGCTGGCGTGCCCGGTCGGATATGAGATTCCGGACAATCAAGTTACCGCCGTCCGCAAGCGGCATCCGCAGGTGAAGTTCGAGCAGACTCAGGAAGTGCGTGACGCCGTCAAGCAGGCGGACGTGGTCTACACCGACGTCTGGATCAGCATGGGCCAGGAAGCCGAAGCAGAAACTCGCAAACGCCACTTCACTGGCTTCCAGGTGAACTCCGAACTGCTGGCCCTCGCCCCATCACACGCCCGCTTCATGCACGACCTCCCCGCCAAACGCGGCATGGAAGTCACCGACGACGTGATGGACGGCAAACAAAGCGTCGTCTTCCAACAAGCCGAAAACCGCATGCACGTCGCCAAAGGTATTTTGGTCTGGCTGCTGGACGCGATGAAGTAGCCAGGTTCGCGCCGTGGCGGATGTGTCTCGCACCGGTGCGTTGGGCGTATGACTGCGGACGCGAGACGCGTCCGCCACGATGGGCTCAAATGAAACAACCCGTTGATCTCAGCGAGATCAACGGGTTGTGAATCATCAAATTGTAGAACTTGCTTAGGCCGCGGCGGCGTCGGGCATGCAGGGCTTTTCGCGGCGGATCATTTCGGGGGTGATCACGTACTTCTTACCCTGAGCTTGATCTGGCAGTTCGAAGAGGAGGTCGAAGATTGAATCTTCAACAACACCTCGCAGGCCGCGAGCTCCGGTTTCTTTTTGAATCGCGATCTTGGCGATTTCAAACAGGGCGTCGTCGGTGAACTCGATGTCGGCACCTTCCATCTCGAAGAACTTTTTGTACTGACGAATGAGGGCGTTCTTAGGCTCCTTGAGGATGCGAACGAGGTCTTCTTCGCGGAGATGTCCGAGTGTCGTAAGGACCGGCAGACGACCGACGAACTCGGGGATCATGCCGTACTCAATGAGGTCCTCGACGTAGACTTCCTGCAGGACGTTTTCGTGCTTCTCAACTTCCAGACCGCTGTCGACTCCGAAGCCGATCATCTTGCGACCGAGACGCTTTGAGATGATCTTATCCAGACCCACGAACGTGCCGCCGCAGATGAAGAGAATGTTGGTCGTGTCGAGTTGAATGTAGTGTTGTTCAGGGTGCTTGCGACCGCCCTGTGGTGGGACGTTCGAAACCGTGCCTTCAATCATCTTCAGCAGGGCTTGCTGAACGCCTTCACCCGACACGTCCCGAGTGATCGAAACGTTGCTGCTGGTTTTGCCGATCTTGTCGATTTCGTCGATGAAGACGATGCCGCGTTGAGCGGACTCAACGTCAAAGTCAGCGGCGTGGAGCAGCTTGAGCAGCAGGTTTTCGACGTCTTCGCCGACGTAGCCGGCTTCCGTCAGAGTGGTCGCGTCACCGATGGCGAACGGCACCTGCAGGAACTTGGCCAGCGTGCGAGCCATCAGCGTCTTGCCGCAGCCGGTGGGGCCGATCATGAGGATGTTGGACTTCTCAATCTCAACATCGCGATCGCCGCCTTCGGCCGCGAGCATCAACCGCTTGTAGTGGTTGTGCACAGCGACGGCCAAAGTTCGCTTCGTGTTGGCCTGGCCAATGATGTATTGGTCAAGATGCGCGACGATTTCGCGCGGCGTGGGAACTCGGTTGAAGAGCTTTTTCGGCTCGCCACGGCGGCGGCGTTCCTGCTCCAGAATCGACTGGCACAGTTCGATGCAGTCGCCGCAGACGTACACGTCATCGGGGCCCTCGACGAGCGGTCCGACTTCGCGGTAGCTCTTGCGACAGAATGAGCAGTTAGCGTTTTTCTTGCCGTTGTGGGTCCGTTTATCGGATCCGAAGTCTTTCCCGGTGGCCATTCAGTTTCCTTCAACGCTGTCTATCTGAGGGTTCCTGGGCGAAAAAGCCCACGACGCCGATGAACGTCGAAGGGGTGCTCCTTCGACCGAAATCCCCGTACCAACTGAGTCTTGTCTGAACTGCGCGTCAGGAACTTTTCAGCAGGTCGTCATGGCCGCGAAGAAAATTTCCTGGAGTGCGGTGAACTAGGAAGGCTCCCGTGTGGATTCGTCGTCTGGCGTCCGTGCTTGATCTCCGGTCTCCCTACCGACAGCCGAAGAATCCGCAGGCTGGCGACTGGTGAGGCGACCCTTGATGGATCGGTATTCGTCTTCCGAGAGGCCACCCTGACGGTGCAGTTCCCGGAATTGAAGCATCAATTGAGCGCTGTCGGCGGCATCCTCGGAATCACCGCGATACCAGGAACGCAACTTAAACGCGATAACAATCAGCAAACACACTGCAATGAGAGTGACGCCCAGGACCGTCGCCGTCTGCCAAATCTGCTGTTGAGTCTGAAGATGTTTCAAGACCGATTTCACCCGCAACGACTTGAGCTGCACTGCGGCACTCCGCCTGCCAATTGGCGAACAGAGTACGTCGGAAACGAGTTTTCCGCCGGAAAGGATTCTAGTCGGCGAACAGCCGTGCGGAAGTGGCGTCTTGGAAGTTCTGAGATCTGCCCGGATTTCGATCCAGGGGAGCGGGTAGGGGTTAGCCGGAAGACCTCTTGGAGCGACCGTTAGCTATGAGACTAAACAAGACGAGATCGCTCCCCTCGCCCCGCGTGCGGGG
This sequence comes from Planctomycetaceae bacterium, assembly GCA_021732995.1. Classification (GTDB taxonomy): domain Bacteria; phylum Planctomycetota; class Planctomycetia; order Planctomycetales; family Planctomycetaceae; genus AM-0621. Next base: position 7,840 of record JAKFWA010000025.1, read on the forward strand.
AGAGGGGCCGGGGGTGAGGGGCGACGTTAACCACGGTGTCTTTTTCTCTTTGATTGCCGGCGGTCCGCGATGATGCCCGCCGCCGTTGATCAATAGCGGCCGGACTCGGAACGCGTCCGCCACGGGCGGTGGCAATTTCCCGACCAGACCACCGGCGAATAGAAGTTGCGATGGCTCCCCGCCTATCATGTGGGGATGATTTCTCAGGCGGTCGTACGCCAGCGATCTGCTGTTCTTGTGACCTTCAAGCAAGCGGTCTCATGCTGCGAACATTCAAGCGAACTTTCTGGTTCATCGGCCTGGTCCTTCTGGGAAGTAACTCGGTGCTGGCCGCCGATGCCGACCAGCAGAAATTCTTTGAGCAGCAGGTGCTGCCGATCCTGCGGGCGAACTGTTTCAAATGCCACGGTGGCGAACCACGCATCAAGGGTGAGTTCCGGATCACCAGCCGCGAGGGTTTGTTGAAGGGCGGCGAACTCGGGCCTGTAGTCAACCTGCAGAAGCCTGCCGAAAGTCTCATCCTGCAAGCGGTGAACTACGGCGATCTCAAGATGCCGCCCAGCGGGAAGCTCTCCGCTGAAAAAATTGCAATCCTGACCAAATGGGTGGAGATGGGGCTGCCGTGGTCAAACACTGCCGATTACGGTGTCAAACAGATTGAAGAGCACAGCACCGCGGACGAAGCCTCAACATATTGGGCCTATCAGCCGATTCGACGACCTGAAGCGCCTGCGGTGAAGACGTCGGCTTGGGTGAAGAACCCGGTCGACGCGTTCGTGTTGAAAAAACTGGAAGCGGCGAAACTGCTGCCCAGCAAACCCGCCGACAAGATCGCGCTGCTGCGTCGAGTGACCTACGACCTCACCGGCCTACCCCCAACGCTGGCTGAAGTGGATGCGTTTCTAAAGGACACTTCTCCGCAGGCTTATGAACGCGTCGTTGATCGCCTGCTAGACTCACCGCGGTACGGTGAGAAACAAGGCCGCATGTGGCTGGACCTGGTGCGCTACGCGGAGACGCACGGCTACGAGCGTGATTCCGCCAAGCCTCAGGCGTGGCGCTTTCGAGATTACGTCATCGACTCGTTCAATCAGGATAAGCCCTACGACAAATTCCTGACCGAACAACTGGCGGGTGACGAGTTGGATGAAGTCACAGCGGAATCGCTGACCGCGACCGGCTACTACCGACTGGGCATCTGGGACGATGAACCCGCCGATCCGCTGCAGGCTCGCTACGACGGTTTGGATGACATCGTCAAAACGACGTCGGAAGTGGTCCTCGGCATGACGTTGGGCTGTGCGCGGTGCCACGATCACAAGGGCGACCCGCTGAAGCAGTCTGAGTACTACTCGATGCTGGCGTTCTTTCACGATGTCACGCACATGAACCGCGAGAACCTGCGGCGTTTCGCCACTGACGCGGATCGAGCCGCTCACGAAAAGCTGCTGCGCGAGCGTCAGGCGGAAGACGGCAAGCTCTATTCCGAGATCTACAGCATCGAACAGAAGCTGCGGCTCGCGTTGAAGGAGAAGCTCGAACCGAACGCAGATGCGACGACGTCCGATCTGACCGACCTGAGTTTCAAGTTCTATCGTGACACGTGGGACTCGTTGCCCGACTTCAATTCACTGCGAGCCGAGGCTGAAGGCGTCATCGCTGACAACTACTTCAGTCTGAAACCCGCTTCGCGAGCCGAAGCGATCGGACTGGTGTTTGAGGGCAAACTGAAAGTTCCTGCCGCTGGTGAGTACACATTTGAAATCGACTCAACCGACGGAGCACGGCTGCTCATCAACGGGCAGAAGGTGATTGATCGTTCCGGCAAGGGAACATCAACGGTCAGCGGTAAGGCGACGCTCGCTGCCGGCCTGGTTCCGATCCGGCTGGAGTACTTCAACACCGTCGCGAAGCCGAAGCTCTCAGTGAGCTGGTCGGGACCGCAAGTCCCGCGCCGCGCGCTAAGTGATGACGGCATTCGCGGCGATGGTGCAGTGCTCGTCGCCGATTCGCGCAAGCAAGGCCAGGTCTGGAAATACACGACCACCAAACCTTCCGACGACTGGATTCAACCGGACTACAGCGAGACATCCTGGGACGAAGGCGTGGGCGGCTTCGGACATCGCGGCACGCCGGGAGCCACCGTGCGCACAAGCTGGAACGACTCGAATATCTGGCTGCGGAAGTCGTTTGAGGTCGGCGAAAAGATTCCGCCGGTGATCTCGCTCGACATTCATTACGACGAAGACTGCGAAGTGTACTTCAACGGCAAGCTGGTCTTCACAGCGAAGGGCTTCTTGCGTGAGTACACCCGCGTCGGGCTACCACCTTCGGCGCTGGCGGCGTTGCATCCCGGACGCAACGTGATCGCCGTGCACTGCGTGCAACGCGGAGGCGGCCAGTACATCGACGTGGGCGTCGTAGCGACAGCGGCGGAAGTGGACTTCGCGGCTGTGATGAAGACAGACGGCAAGCAACTGCTCGGGAATGACGTCGCCGCGCGTTATGCGCAACTCGTGAAGCAACTGGACGAGAGCAAGAAGACCAAGGCGCCGGAGTCTGGCACGCCGATCATGGCCGTGACCGAAGCGGGCAACGCGACGACTCACGTACTGCTGCGCGGCAATCCTCATCTGAAGGGACCCGTCGTGAAGCCGGCGACTCCCGCCGCCCTCAAGATTCCGTCGCCGCCGGTCAGCGATCAGAGAACGAAGCAGGGTACCTCTGGAAAGCGACTCGCGCTGGCAAAGTGGCTCACTGATCCTGCGAATCCGCTGACCGCACGCGTCTTCGCGAATCGACTCTGGCAGCAGCATTTCGGTCGCGGCATCGTCCCGACGTCGAATGACTTCGGGCAACTCGGCGAGCAACCGACGAATCCCGAACTGCTGGATTGGCTGGCTGCGGAACTGCAGTCTGGCCACTGGAAGATCAAACGCATGCACAAGCTGTTGCTGCTGTCGAACACGTACCAACAGGGCAACGGTGCGGAGTTCCTCAGCGCGAAACCGGCCGCTGGCTTTGCCGATCCGCAAACAGTTGACCCGAGCAACACGCTGCTGTGGCACTTCAACCCGCGACGTCTGCAGAGTGAGGAAGTTCGCGATTCGATCCTGGCCGTGACCGGCGAACTCAATCTGAAGGCGGGCGGTCCGAGCGTCTATGTGCCGATCCCGCGTGAAGTCCTGCAAGGACAATCTCAGCCGGGCGCCGGTTGGGGCAAGTCGCCCGCTGAGGATGAGGTTCGTCGCAGCGTCTACGTGCATCTGAAGCGTTCGCTGCTGGTGCCGATCTTGGAGATTCACGACCAGCCGGACACCGATTCCAGTTGCCCGGCCCGTTACGTGACGACGGTTCCCACGCAGTCCCTGGGGATGCTCAATGGTGAATTCACCAACGAGAAAGCCGCCAAGCTGGCCGAACGCCTGCGCCGCGAAGGTGCGGGTGATCTGGCGGCTCAGGTCCGTCTGGCGATCAAGCTGACAACATCACGCACCGCCAGCGATGCCGAAGTGAATGAGGACGTCGCCTTCATCAAACGTTTGCAGCAAGCCCGCAAACTCTCCGAGGCGGACGCGATGAAGATGTACTGCCTGTTGGCACTTAACACGAATGAGTTCGTCTACCTGGATTGAAGGACTGAACGCTAGTCGTCGCGTTCTTGCCCGCAAGATTGGGTGGCACGCTCTGAGCTGAAAGCGAAGGGCGTGGCTATCCAGCCTCCCACGCCCTTCCCGTTGGTCAGGGTCGTGCCACCCTGACACGAGCTTGGGAATTTGAGGCGTCTCGCGGGCCTAGAGACTTTTCCGCCGGGGAAGCGATCCACCATGATATGTGTCTGACTTCCTGTCTTATCAAAGATTCATACCGTCCATCATGCTCGCCAAACGCATTATTCCTTGCCTCGACGTTCACGCCGGTCGCGTGGTCAAAGGCGTTAACTTTCTACAACTGCGGGATGCAGGCGATCCTGTGGAAATCGCCGCTCGCTATGAAAAAGAGGGCGCGGACGAACTGGTGTTCCTCGACATCACCGCCAGCCACGAACAGCGCAACATCATCCTGGATGTCGTTCGTCGCACTTCCGAAGTGTGCTTCATGCCGCTCACCGTCGGGGGGGGTATTCGCACCGTTGATGATATTCGTACTTTATTGAGCAACGGCTGCGACAAGGTCTCGATCAACTCGGCGGCCGTGAAGACGCCGGATCTGATTCGCGAGTCCGCTCTGCGATTTGGCAGTCAGTGCATCGTCGTCAATATCGACCCCAAACGGATCAAGCTGCCGGATGGCTCCGAGAAGTGGGATGTGCACATCAACGGCGGACGCCTCCCGACTGGGCTGGAAGCCGTCGCCTGGGCGAAGGAAGTCGAGCGACTGGGAGCGGGCGAGATCGTGCTCACGTGCATGGACGCTGATGGTACCAAGAACGGCTACGACATCGAGATCACTCGCGCTGTGGCCGACGCGGTGAAGATTCCCGTGGTCGCCAGTGGGGGCTGTGGAAGTCCTCATCACATGTGGGAAGCGGTCACCGCGGGGCATGCCAGTGCCGCTTTGGCTGCTAGCATCTTCCACTATGGCGAATACTCCATTCAGGAAACGAAGCGTTACATGGCCGAACGCGGGGTGCCGATGCGGCTGGCTCCGGCGTGACTCAGGATGAGTAAGTAAGAAACACTTCTCGCTTTCATTTCAATCAATTCAACACTCTTCAATCGCGACAGACAACCATGGTTCAAATCAGCGACTGGAAGCAATCGACCTACGTTCCCAACAAGCCGATCGAGATCGACAAGATCTTCAAGGCGTCGATTGACATGAAGTGCTCGGACATCCATTTGCAGGTGGGCAAGCCGGCCATCTTTCGTATTCGCGGCGAGTTGACTCCGCTGAAGATGGCACCGATCACCGAATCGCAAATGATCGAGCTGACCTTCCCGATGATGGATCAACGCAAGCTGGACATCTTCCACAACGACGGTGGTTCCGACTTCGCCAAGTTCGTGGAACACAACGGCGAGGCCTGGCGCTTTCGTATCAATCTCTTCACGCAGGTCGGCAAGGTGGGCATGGTCGCTCGTAAGATCGAACGGACCATTCCCCCGTTCGAGGGCCTCTACCTGCCACCCATCATGGAAGAGTTGTGCAAGTACGATCAGGGCATGGTGCTGCTGGCGGGCGTGACGGGATCGGGTAAGTCCACGACGGTTGGTTCGATGATCAACTGGATCAACGCCAACATGAATAAGCACATCGTCACGATCGAGGACCCGATTGAATTCGTCTACACATCCACGAACTGCCTGATCAATCAACGCGAGATCGGACAAGACGTCATCGACTTCCACGTGGCCATGAAGCACGCCGTGCGACAAGACCCCGACATCATGCTCGTGGGTGAAATGCGCGATCGTGAAACGTTCGAAACCGCCATTCACGCGGCGGAAACTGGACACCTGGTGTTTGGAACAATCCACGCATCCAGCGCTCCGGGAACGATCTCGCGTATTCTGGACCTCTTCCCGCAAGAAATGCACGGTGCCATCCGCGCCTCGATGGCCATGAACATGCAGGCCATTGTCGGACAGAAACTGCTCAAGACCATCGTGGATAAGCCCAGCCGCGTCCCGATTGAAGAGATCATGATCTTCAATGCGGTGATTCGTAAGGCGGTGCTCGAAGGCGAGGACCAGAAGCTTTACGGCTACATCAAGTCGTTCCGCACGGACGGCATGCAGACCTTTAACGATAGCCTGTATGACTTCATTCAGAAGGAATACATCAGCCGTGCGGCCGCGTTCGAAATCTCGCCGAACATCGAAGAGCTGAAGATGAAGCTGAAGGGTATCGAAGTCCGCAGCACCTCAATGTAGGCCCGGATTCCCGGCACCTGCCGCTGATTTCCCCCGCGGCGCGAAAGCCAGGATCCGCTTTCGCGCCCGGTGCGGTTCTCAACAGCATTGCTCTCCGCAATCGCAACTCGCACGACGAGTTTCCGCACGTGCTCAGAGAGTGCAGAAGTTGCCTGTGGCGGTACATCGTATTGACCGAATTGCTAAGGCGTCGTACCACTCACATCCCTTCACTGCCCTCTCCGTCAGATTCCCTCCAAAGCCGCTCTTATCCTTCCTTCGCGGCCTTCCCACATCGCGATCAAGACTCCTTCGGAGTTGCTCGCCTTTCACCGCAAATATCACGCTCTTCCTCAAGTAAAAAATCTGACATTGACATAGCGAGGGATTGCTATGTCGGTGTCTGTCCTCACGGTAGCGAACTCAGGGACGAGTGCGCTGCGTGAGGTCTTTTACGCCTCTACTCAAATCTACCCTTTCAATTTTCGGGTGCATGATGATGGATCGTGTTGCGCCGCGAATCAGGTCGTTCGTTCTGGCTCTCTGTTGTCTTGGGTCAGCCACCGCTGCGTGTGCTCAAGGCCCCTTCAACGAAGCGGCCGAATACGGCGACATCCGCAACGAAGGGCGGGGGCAGTTCTCGCAGTCACCCGAAACGTCTGGGTATGCCGTGGCCTACGATGCCAATGCGCAGATGACCGACATCGAGGCACGGCTGAGCAACGAGATTCAGCGTCTGCGACATGACCTCGACACGCTGAAAGCCGCACCAGCCAAACCGAAGTATCCGACGGTGGAAGTCCACGGCGCCTTCCAGGTGGATGACGGCTGGTTCGATCAGTCTGCCAACAACATTGCGACCATCAATGATCTGGACGGCACCGGTAATGGAGACATCCTGGACGGCGCGAGTTTCCGGCGAGCCCGCATCTCAGCGAACGGTGCGGTCGCTGAGAACATGAACTACTTCATGCAGATGGACTTCGCGGCGTTCGGACGCCCGACGTTCACCGACCTGTGGCTCGAATTCACCAAGGTGCCTGTCTTCGGCAACGTAAAAGTCGGCCAATGGAAGCAACCGTTCTCCTTGGAGGTCGTTTCCAGCTTTCGATACACGACGTTCGCGGAACGCTCCCTGTTGTTTCAGGCGTTCGATCCGTTCCGCCACATCGGCGTTGGGTTCTGGAATTACTCCGAAGATGAGCGAATGACCTGGGCGGCGTCGTTCTATCGACCGGGACAGGATCAGTTCGGCGGTTCGCTTTCGGACAATGGTGGCTATGCCGGCGTTGGCCGCCTGACCTACTTGCCATGGTGGGAATGCGAAGGGGCTGAGTACCTGCACGTGGGTGTGGGCTACAACTACGTAGCTCCCAAGGATGAAACCGCTCGCTTCCGCACGATTCCCGAGTACTTCGTGGGAGAGCAAGCAGGTCAGACGCCGATTGGAACATCGAACGCGGCTGCACCTGGCCCGATCAATGGCACACCATTCTTCGTCGACACAGGCGCGCGAGGAGTGCGTAATTACAACCTCTTCGGTACAGAAATGTTGTGGGTTAACGGTCCGTTGTCAGTGCAGTCTGAATCGATGTGGCTGTATGGAACCCGCACCAACGGCGTCAGCATGTACTTCCCCGGTATGTATGCGCAAGCGGGCTACTTCCTGACTGGTGAGCATCGTCCCTACAACCGCAAGCAGGGGGCGATCGACCGCATTCAAGTCAAACGTCCGTTCGGAATCTCCCACAACGACGATTGCGAAAACGGCTGGGGCGCCTGGGAAGTCGCGGCGCGCTACTCATACATCAATCTCAACAGCAAAGACATTCTGGGAGGCCAGTTATCGGACGTGACGCTGGGCTTGAACTGGTATGTCAACAACTACTGCAAGTTCCAGTTCAACTACATCCGCACGTTCCTCGACAACCCGGTGCATGGCGACAGCACGGCCAACATCTACGGCCTACGCGCCCAGGTGGATTTCTAATCCTTGTTCACAGGAATCAATCGGGCCTTGGGACGCAGCCGTCTGCTTCCGGGCAGCTCAGTTCGCCTTCGGCTCGGAGTAAATCGGTAGCGTGACGCGAGACGGATACTTGCTGGAGAAGTGCACGCTGTTACTGGCGACGCGAGTTTTGCCGGGGATCAAGTGAGGATCTCCCGTGTTGGGATTCGGCTCGAAGCGGGGAGCGTTCGACGACGAGACCGCAATGCGGATCTGATGGCCTTTGTTGAAGATCAGCGACGTGCTCCACAGGTCGACTTGCAATTCGTAGACCTCGCCGGCAACGAGTGGTTCATGCTTCTCATAACTCTTGCGGAGCGACGCTCGGCGAATGCCGTCCGTCACCAGCAGGGACTTTCCGTCAGGAAAGACATCACTGAGTTTCACCGTGAAATCCGTATCCGGGCAATCTGACGAGATAAACAACGTCGCCGTGATGCGGCCCGTGACTTCAACCGGCTCGGCCAGCTTTTCGGACGTGAACAGCAGCACGTCAGGCCGCGACTCAACCGGCCGCTGGTCCATCGGACCTTTGGTAATCAGCAGGTTCTGGCCGCCGCGTGTCGGAACTGGATTCGCCGGGTCGTATTTGTAGGTCAACTTGCCGTCGGACTCAGCGGACTCTTTGGTGCTCAGGGATCGATCCGCGTGGAGATAGTAAGAAGTGGCCTTCGCAGCGGGCGGCCAGGTATCTGCCGAACGCCAGAAGTTGCCGGGAGCGCCGGGCGTGACTGTGTCGCCCATCACGTAGTAGTTCACAGGCTTCAGAGTCTTGATGTCCGTGCCTGGCTTGCCGACCCAGTAATCAAGGATATTCATCGGCGCGGCGGAATTGATCGGCGCCTTTGCCAAGTTGGGATAGTTTACAGCCTCGTTGAAAGCGCCGTGCGCTGTGGGCGTAATGAGCAGGAAGCACTTGCCGCGAGCGTTCGGACCGCCGCGACTTTGAATCTCGGTGAAGGAGTTGATCGAACCCTGAATGAAGATGTCGTACCAGCCCCCGTGAAACACGCCGGGAGCGTCGACCTGGTTCGCATGAGCTTCGGCGCTCAGCTTCTTCCAGAAGTCGTCATAGGTCGTGTGCTGCAGAAACGTCGGCAGGTTGATGTCATCCATCTTGGTCTGCTTGAGCCAACCTTCCAGCAGTTCCTTGCGCCACACCCCGCCTTGATACGCGGCCTGATGGTAATACTCTGAGAACGCGACGCTGACGACTTGCCCCTTCAGCGCCTCCGGCGCATTCGGGGCTGCCATGTTCTGAGCGATACCCAATGCGGACGCGCCGTAGGTAATCACCTTGCCATTGGACCATTCCTGCTTGGCGACCCACTTCAGAGTGTCGTGTCCGTCTTGATGTTCACCGCCCAGACCATCGTTACCGAAGATGATGGCGTGATGTCCTTCCGAGGCGAACCGGCCGCGCATGTCCTGCACCACCAGCACATAGCCGAGCTTATTCACAATCCCGGCCGTGCCGCCGTTGCCCTTCTTGTTGTAGGGCGTGCGAATCAACAGCGTCGGTAACGGACCTTTGCCGTCCTCCGGCACATACACATCCGACGCCAGTTTGACACCGTCGCTCATGGCGACCATTTCGGTCTGGACCGCCGCCGACGCGTAGAACGGCCAGCCTGCGAACTGCACCGCCAGCAACACTAAACCGACAACCAGAGATCGAAGCACGGGGGCACGACTCATGAGATCGCTCCTGAAACCAGCCGTCGAGAACCATGCAACGGCTTAATGGCGCAGCAGGAACTCGTTGGAATTCAGCAAGGCGTGCTGCAGATCATAAAAGCCGGTCTTGCGATCAGGCACCTTGGACAAGTGCGTCCTGATCAAGTCGCGCTCACCCGAAGTCGGACGGCGGCTGAGGGTTTGCAGATAGACCAGATCCATCACTTCATCGTTGCTTTCGCTTGCCGCGAGCCACTGACTGATCTGGCTTCGTGACGACTTGATGTTCTCCACGATGCCGCGGTTGTTAAGCAGGTGGATGATCTGGCTCAACGAAGGATCATCTTCGCGGGCACATTCGCAGGTGACATCACGCACGGGCTTCGAGAATGCTTTGAGGAACGGATGCTCAATCGTGCCTTCAGCCAGCTCGATCGCTCGCGTACCACGAGGGTAGCCGGGGAATTCTTCAGGAACTCCCGTGACGGTGCATACCGCGTCCAACAGTTGCTCGGCCGACAGCATCCGCGGAACCGCGTGCGTAAAGTAGGGAGTCGCATCCGCCGCGAACTTCGACTGTTTTGCCGGCGCGCGAGCTTCCAACTGGTACGTGCTGGAATTGAGGATCAGCCGCAGCACCGGCTTCAGGCGATAACCACTCTTTACGAACTCCGCCGCGAGGTGATCGAGCAACTCCGGATTGGACGGTGGGTTTGTGTCCCGGAAATCGTCAACGGGTTCCACAATGCCGCGGCCGAAGAGGTGATACCACAAACGATTTACCGTCGAGCGTGCGAAGTAGGGATTGCCTGGCCGCGTCAGCCAACTCACCAGCCGCTCGCGACGATCATCGTCCGGAGTCAGCTCACCCGCCGGCTTATCAAAACCGGGAAGCTCAGCAGCGGGGACTCCGAAAGCAGCCGGAGCGATGTTGATGTTCTTCGTCGGATGCCGGACATCGCCGTTGCGGTCGAGGTAGACGATCTCGTCGTCGACCATGAACTGCTTGCCCTTGAACTTCACGCGCGCGAAGAAGGCAGCCAGTCCGTAGTAGTCGTCCTGAGTCAACGCCTCGAAGGGATGATTGTGGCACTTCGCACAACCAATGCGGACACCGAGGAAGAGCTGAGCCGTCGCTTCGGCCGCTTCATCCGGCGTGCGCGCGATGCGATGAAAGTTCGCGCCAGGTTTGTTCAGTGTGTTGCCGAGGCTCGTCAGAGTTTCTCTGGCGAACTCATCAAACGGGCGGTCATCGCGAAAGCGTTCGACGAGATACCGATGGAAGCTGTGCACGCCACGACGACTGATCGTCACGTCGCTACCGCGCATCAGATCGGCCCACTTCAACGCCCAGAACTGGGCGTAGTCATCACGCTCCAGCAGTTCATCAATCAACTTGGCTCGCTTCTGAGGATCGGATGAATCCAGAAACGCGCGAGCTTGAGCCGCTGTCGGCAGCGTGCCAGTGACATCGAGATACACTCGCCGCAGAAAGACCTCATCGCGCGTCAGCTCAGCAGGCACGAGTTGCAGTTCCCGCTGCTTCGCGAAGACATGTTGATCGACGGCGTTCGCTTGCGCTGGAGCTTTGAAGGCGAACTCGGGATCTCGCTTCAGATAGGAAAGCCGCACGCCGGTGATGCGATCCAGATACCGCACCAGGAAGGCGACTTCAGATGTCTGCTGAAATTCGACCAACCCGTCTTTGGAAATCGTCGCAGCCTCTTTCTCGTTCGTCGAGAACACAGCCAGATCGGTCACATCGCGCACCGTGTCATTGTCAAAATGCGCCAGCGCGATCAGTTGTTGTCGAGGATGACTTTGTGCGACTCGATGTGCACCGGGCAGCACTTCGAGACGAACCAGCTTCGGCCCCGTCGGCGGCGTCTGAGTCGGCTTCTTGTTGTTGTTCTTGTTGGCAGCAGCCGCAGGCACTAGAGACGGCCGAGCCCCCTGATCGATCCATGCCCGGAGAATCTGATACTCGGCGTCCATCTTGCGGAAGCGCACACCGCCCTGATGCGGAACTTCAGCCAATCCTTTCTTCAAGACGAGACTTTCGTCGGCCGAATTGACGTTGGTACGTCTCCCGAACTCTTCGCGGGTCAGCGTCACGAAATCGAGCGCCGGATCAAAACCACGCAAACTTAGACGAAAGCCGTTCTTGCCTTGCGGAGAACCATGACACGCCCCCTGATTACATCCAGCTTTACTGAGTGCCGCGATGACATCCGTCTGAAAATCAACCGGGTCGGCGCGGGAGTAGTCCATCACCTTCACGGCAACTTTCGCCTCACCTTTCAAGTCCTTCCCGATGCGGCGCACGGTGATTTCTGCTGTGCCGTCGCCGCGAGGGATTATGCGGCCACTCGACGTGACCAGCGCGATTGCGGGAGTGGTGCTCTCGAAGCTAACCTCTCTTGTGACATCAGCGGCCGCTCCGTCGGAGAACTGCTCGCTGACGATCAACTGTTGCGACGAACGATGCCCGCGCAATGTCACACCTGCGGGCTCGACGGTGAGAGAGCCGGGTTCGGCCGCCGCAGAAATCAGCGGTATCAAGAGTGCAATAATTGCCGGAATGATTCGCATAGTGTTATCTAGCAGAGTTGTTTCAATTCAGAGTTTGTCTGGCATCGCCCCCAGCCCCTCTCTCCCCAGAGGGGCGAGGGGAGCATTAAAAGGTATGGGCGCTAACCACTATCTACTTGGCTGGTTTCTTGATCTCGATGGGGATGCTCGGCAGATTGAAACTTTCTTCGTACTTGCCGACGAATCCTGCAACCTCATTCCTGACATTGTGACGCCCCGGGTTGAGTTTCGGATCCGCTTTGAATTCAACCTCGACTGAAGCCTGCCCCTTCGGAATTGTCACCGTGGCCGGGAACGTGAAGCCGGGTTGTGGGCCAAGCGCAAAGACGACGTCGCCATCGAATGTCTCAACACGATTGGCGTTCAACTTCACTTTGACGCTGCCGCCGGGCTCGGTGCTGGGCAGCTCCGGTTCAATCGTGGGCTTGAAAGCGCTTTGCACGTCCAGCGTGAACGTCCGAATCAGGTTGATTCTCTGCCCATCAATCTCCACACTGGCCGTGAGATCAACCCGGTGCTTGTTGAGCTGTGTGAGGATGCGATTGAAGAACACGCCGGAGGTTGTCAGCCGATCGACGGTGCCGGGAGTAAACCGCGCATAGACCTGGTTGCGTTCTTCTCGCTCGGAACCAATCTGCCCGCCGGTAACAGTGAAAGTAATGGGAGCGGCGAAGCCGTCGCTCCGAGTCGTCACGATCGGAAATTCTTTCGTTTGATACCGCGTCAACTTCACGAGTTGCTCGGGCAGGTCCAGAGTGAACGGCGCTGGCGGCGTCACCATGAGCGCGATCTGGCTGGTCAACGACGGCGGCAAGTGGCGTTGATCTTCACGCAGGGCATACGGAATCAGATCCACATTCTTTAACTGCCGATCGATCATCGGCCGGGTGCGGGCAATGGCTGTCAGTTCTGGACCGTTCTCCACCTTAGCCGTGCCGACAACCTGCAAGGTCGCGAGCCCCTGCAGTGCATCCGGCGCGGCAACAAGACGAGCAACGAACTCCGTCGCCCCCGCAGGGATCACATTCGGCTCCAGAGTGATTCCCGCAGGGCTGCCGCGCAGAGCCAACTGGATCTCACCGTTGAACTCCGTGCGAGTCACCTTGAGCGGCAACGGTTGATACGTCCCCTGCGGTACGGTGATGTCGGGGCACTCGGCTTGGAGCTGAATCTGTGGCCCGCCAGCTCGCACGTCTACGCGGTAGGCAAAGTCAGGTCCTCCGTCGCGCGACACGTCCCGCACCTGCAGGCGATAGACCCCTGCCTTACCCGCGTTGTAGGCGAAACTTGCTTCATCCAAGTCGGTATCATCCACTCGCCGCGCCTCGCGACCATCTGCGTCGAAGACAATGAGTTCAAGATCCGTAGCCGAACCGATCGTCCGCGCGAGTCCTTGAATGTTGAGCTTCTGATCCTTCGCCAGTTCAAACGCGAACCAATCCACATCGCCGCGTTTGCCGAGCACGCCATTCAAAGTTGCCGGAGCTTTCGCACTCACAGGCGTTGCGGTTTCCAGCGTGTCATTCGGTTCAACTTCCACCTGAACCGGCAGGTCCGTAGCTGCAATGGAAACCCAAGTCGCAACGCCGTGCGGCGCGCTGCGCACTTCCTGGAAGAAACTTTCCAGCGGACGGTCCGCCGCGACCTGGAGCGGCAACTGCAGACCACTCACCTGAGGAAACAGCAGCGATGTCGTTTCGCCAATTCGAGCCGCCGAAGGCACCGCCACCCGGGCTTCGGCGAAGTCGCCCATGCGCAGGATGTAGTGCCATGTCGGATGCCCCTCGTACCGGGCATCGCGCACCTCGACCGCATAGTCGCCCGCATCGGCAAAGGTGTGAGCAAAACGGCAATCGAAAAAGAGTCCCACTGAGTTATCGCATTCCGCGACAACCTTCCCGGCCGCGTTGCGGATGCGAATCAATGGGTCGTAGTCCTTGCCCAACCGATTGCCGATCACTTCAAACCCGACGCGTTGACCTTTCTCTACATGAATCGCATAGCGATCCACGGTCGCCGGCTGACAGGTTGAAGTCACACACGCGGGCAAAGTCGTTGGCAACGGAGCAGAAGAGTTGAAGCCACCATTCGCCGAGGCTTGCCCAGCGGGGCCGGACTCCGAACGCTGAGTCACGGGAAGCTCATCGACCACGAACAGATGCACGTTGCTCAGCCCGCTGCGAGTCGCCAGCCGCAAGCCATACACGCCCAGAGGAGCCTGACTCGTCAATTCAACGTCGAAGGTCGCGGCACCCGCGCGAGTCTCGGCAACGGTTTTGGCCTGCATCACGCCAGCAGGCAAGGAACTCCACAGGCCCACCGCTCCGTGGGTCTCACTGCCAATGACTTCAATCCGATTGACCGCACCGCGGCGCAGCACGGGGGACGAAAGGTGCTCCACAAAGGCTTGAGCCAAGGCCGTGCTCGACCAGCCGAACACCAAAGCCATCGCAACGAGTGAGGCAGTTCGCAGCATGAGTTCTCCGCAGCGGGGGGAAAGAAGCGGAATGTTCAGAAACTGACGGCAGGCAGTGAGAAGGTAGGCAGGACCGCTCGATTCGCATTGATCCCATTTGGCCGCTCCGGCGGCAGTTTGTCGTAAGACAACAGCCACACACCTTCACGGCGCAGACGGCGACAATGCGAGGACTTTCGTTGAAATTTACCGAGCCATCGGAACGGTAGTCGGGTTCAATAGACTTCGCTTCGCAGGCACTTCATTCGCCCTCAAGGCGGATTGAGTTACGACTTACGGTGCGTTTCGAGTTAGAAGCTAACGCACAACGCATCAAAATACAGTTCTGCGATGACAGCAGGACACCAAATTGTGATCGTTTTCCGCGAGTTGCCAGATCACCTCACCTCGAACCGGACTAACCGCGCCGGGCACACAGAAGCCGGAAGATGTCCTTAGCGAATCCAGAGCTTGAACAACTGCGAACCGGCGGTGCCGAGGCACTCGGCGAGTTGTTCTCGTTGTATTACGACCGGCTCGATCGCATGGTGGACTTCCGGCTGGACGGTCGCCTGCGCGGTCGCGTGGACTCGTCCGACGTGTTGCAGGAAGCGTATCTCGTCATCTCGCGCCGCCAGGAGGACTACATCGCTCGTCCCGATGTCTCGCTCTACGTCTGGATGCGGCAGATCACGTTGCAGACCTTGATCGACGTCCAGCGCCGCCACTTCGGCCAGAAACGTGATCCCAATCAGGAAGTGGCGCTGAGTCCAGGTCCGCGCGACCAGACAAGCATGTCGATCGCGGGCGCGATCTGCGCCCAGTGGAGTTCCCCCAGCCGCGCTGCCATCCGCGAGGAAGAAGTTCAGCAACTCCATCAGGCGCTGGCCTCGATGGACGAAATCGATCGCGAAGTGCTCGCGCTCCGCCACTTCGAACAACTGACCAACACGGAAGTCGCGGAAGCTCTCGGCTTGAGCGTAACCGCGGCCAGCAACCGCTATGTGCGCGCGATGACTCGGCTATCGGAACTGATGCAGCGCCTCGCGGGCGCTTCGTGATGATCGGTTCCACCGATCCGCCTTAGCGATTCAAGCCGTAGCGAATGAGACCGCAAAGCTGGCGCAAGAACTCGCGGTCCCCGGACAAGCCGACTGGCAGCGTGGTGTGGCTGGACCAGATGACGGCGGCCTGTCCCGTCAACGCCTTGCGGCCCTGTGACGGCTGCGGGGACGTTTGCAGAGGCTGACCGATACCGATGTCGAGAATCGAGTCGCGCGGAATGGCGCGATGCCATCCCTTAGCGATCACTCCAATTCGAGCAATCACCGTATCGTCCACAATCGAGACGGAGACGCGTGCCTGCTTGATCATCGAGAGCAGGACAAAAGGCGCAATGCCGACTGCGATCATGAAAACTCCGAACATCGCAATCAGCATCATCGCGTCACGATCACCATTAAAAGCCGTCACGACGATCGAGACTGCCACACAGATCCAGATGATCTCGAAGATGCCCGCCATGATGAACGGGATCAACAGCGGCCGGGACGACGTCAGCACGGGATAGCTGAGCTGAAACACGCCGGGCTCGGTATCGTCGACGCGCAGACGCGAATCTTCCGGCAGTTGATCCGGCGACATCTCTGCAGCGCTTTCCAACAGGCGAAAGTCTCCGCCGAACACCGACTTGGCAGCCGCAGGCATCTCAGCCCGATCAGCCGCCGGACGCTCCGTCGCCTCGACGGCACGTGCTCCCGATTCGTCGGCAACGGAGTCTTCCTCAGTGGACTCACCTTCAACGGAGTCATTCGCACGTGAGTCGTCCGCAACACCCAGGAACCGGTTGATCGACTCCATCAGCCAGCGTTTCTCAGGCTCTGTGCAGCCGGTCGCCAACTTGGCTGGTGGCCCCAGCCCTGAAACGCAGACGCGAAACACAGATTCATCACCTTCGCTATAGGCTTCTTCCAAAGTCGCGCGCGAGCCTGAGTCCAATGGCAACACACTTGTTTTTGATCGACCGAGGAATTCATCACGCAGAGCCAACTGATGCGGCTCC
The DNA here is from genome assembly GCA_021732995.1 of Planctomycetaceae bacterium. Classification (GTDB taxonomy): domain Bacteria; phylum Planctomycetota; class Planctomycetia; order Planctomycetales; family Planctomycetaceae; genus AM-0621. The sequence goes on from JAKFWA010000025.1 coordinate 24,489, forward strand.
AATGCGATAAACAGGCGCGTGCGGCTCATGCGCAGAGCGGCGAATGCCAGCACCACGCCAACGATCATGAACAAGCCAATCACCCCGGCAAAGACCAGGTGCGACCCAGGATCCCGGTTGCCCGCGGCATTGCCGCCCTGACTGATCGCGGCGACAGCCACCCCAGCCGCAGCGACGGTGATCAGTAACCAGAAAGTGGCGAACCGTGCCATGGCTCGACCACGTCGAGAACCCGGAGGGATCACCACAACGAGTCGCTCGTTCGTAGCTTCCACCAGTTGCATCGTGCCGTCGGGTGGAACCGGATCAAGCTTTTCAGAACGGCACATGCCAGAAACCCTGCAGAGAAGAGTCGATGTGCCGCATGAGTAGTTCGGCACCGCTGCAGGTTAACGTCAATTCCACCCGAATGGATTTCCGGCAACGCGAATAATCGAACCGGCGTGCCACAAGCCGCTTCCCACTGGCACGCATGCGGCCACTTGGCGGACGAGCTTGAGTTCTGTCCTGTTACCCATTCCAGTGACCGCGTTCGAATCAATTCAACGAACAATCGACTTCTTTTTCGTGAACGCGTATTCGTAGCGATAAAGTCGAGCTTCGGTACGCGTCAATCGCTCCGTCACATCGCGCAGTTGATTCTCCAGTTGCGTAATCCGCTGTGCCTGAATCTCCTCGGTGGTCAGAGGAGTCTTCAAGCTGCGTTCGGCGCGAGGTTCCACTGATCGCGGCAACCGCTTCGCTGCCGGTTGAATCTCGAGTTGTGAATCGGCGCCACGCGGCTCTTCAGCGGACAGGTGGGCCAGCGAGCCTGCCACAATCAGCATGGTCCAGCAACAGCGGCTGACGAAGGTGTATTTCATGGTGCACAACTCCGAATCATCGAATGCCAAGATGAACTGAAATGGCTCAACCTCAGCAAGAACCAGAATCAAAAGCGGGCAGTGCCGAACCCTGACGAGCCCTCGTAACGCCGTCATTGAGCGATGCAACCACGCTGCCCTGCCGGGCACATTCTCCTGCTGACTATAACGATCGTAACGCCCCTGCCGTCAGTATCTTCTGCAGAGTCCTCACGACTGTTTCCACGCAATGCGTTTTCCCCGCCTGCGCGAACTGCCTTTCCTGAAAGCCCGGCGCAACGCTGATTCACGGCCTACGATTGCAGCACGAACATGAGCTGTCACGGGCCATAACCGTCGTGGGAGTCCACCATGCAAGTCACCGTGCGTGATCTGATGTCTTTCGAGCCGGTAACCATCGAAGAGACCGCTTCGATCGCCGAAGCCACCAACGTTGTGCTCACTCAGGCACTCAGTGAAGTCTACGTGCGGGACATGACCGGTCGATTGATTGGCACCGTCACCGACTACGCTCTGCTGAAGGCCAGAATGCTGCAGATGGAACCAACGGCGTCGGTCACTCGCGTGATGAGCCGCAGCCTGATGGTGCTCAATCCGAGCGCGAAGCTAGAGGATGTCGCTGGCCTGTTCCGCGACAGCTGCCACAGCCGCGTCGCCGTCGTTGAAAACGGAAGACTGGTTGGACAAGTCAGCCGCCGCGATGTGTTGCGAGCCATGCAGGTCCTCGCCCAGCAGCAGGCCAATATGGATGCAATCCGCCGCATCGAACCCACTGAGACCACCCTGCCCGGCAAGCCCCAGTTCCTCAACGAAACCTGCAAGTCAATCACTCAAATGGTGTCTCACGATTCGAGCCAGTCAGCGTTGTAGCATCCGTACTCATTTGAATTCGCTGAGCCAACAACTCACATCGACGTTGCCGCTGCCCGCCAATCGCTGACCAGTCGTAGAATTCCTGACCACGGTTGGATGTAGGTCAGGAACGGCAGGCCATCGACGGTCGCTTCCTGACGCCGCGTTACACCATCCACAGCGAATCCATCTCGGACGATCGCCTCAAGACACTCGAATTGGCTTTGAACGGTGTGCGTTTGCAGCAGTTCGACCTGAGACGTCAACACGCATGCCGCCGCCGCAAGTGCATACGCACCCCAATTGCTGGTCCCCGCCAGAACAGTGCTGTCTGTCGCAATGCGGCAAGGAATCTTGGCACCCACTGCTGGCGGCAGGCGGCGGCGCAGCTCGGACCAGGCGAAACGCCCCATGCCAATCTCATTGCCGCCATCCCCGACGCCAATCGTCACACCATCCGGGTGCTGAATCGGAAACTCATCGAACAGCGCATGCAGGTCGCCTGTGAACTCGTCGATGTTGAGACCGCGCATATTGAAACAGTGTCCGCGATCAGCCTCATCGACTGAAGCGGCGAAGTCATCTCGCCGGTTCTGCGACGCGTTCGCTCGGTCAAAGGACTCCAGAGTGTGACTCGGCCCAACGCGTTCAATCGCCACCAGCGTCTGCAACTGGCGACCGAAAGAACTGGCCCAAAACTCCCGCCGCCAATCCGATGACTGCAGCGGCGCAACGAGCACTGTTTCAGTTGCCAGTCCCAGTGTCGACATCGCGATGCGCACAACGTCGCCGCAATTCTCATCAGTCACCACTCGAACGGTGCGCCCCATGCGACTCAGGATGCTCGCCAGCAACGCGGTACCCAGCGGGCCATCGGTCTCAGCGAAACCGCGAGGTCCCTCGGAATTCGGCTGAGTGGTCGGAATGAAAAAACCCGTCACCAGACAGACGGCACCACGCTGGCGAACCAGCAGTTCTGCGGCGGCCGCGAGTTCTCCCAGCCCTAACCCGGTCTCGGCGTCTGGCCCCAACAGTCCTCGCCCACCCGGGTCACGCCGAATCAACCGCTCGAACTCCGTAATGATGTCATTGGCCGTCATCAAACGCGATGTCCTTCGTGATACCTTCAACGATTCCAAACTCCACCCAGCGCGTCATCAGTGTAGAGCGACCAACGAAGTCGGAGCACGCGAGCAATCATCGGCAGCATGATTACGATACTCGCCACAGCCACAATCGACCTGCCTGACTCGTTACCGCTCTCTTAATGGATCACAGACTCATGTTTCACGGCGCAAGGCTGATCGATCTCAGCGTGCCTCTGGAAGATAACGCGATCAGCGAGCCATTGCCGGGTTCCATCAGGTACATCGATCATCAACACGAAGGACTGGCTCAAATGCAGCAGTTCTTCGGAGTCAAACCCGATGATCTAGTCTTTTCATCGGGAGAGGGCTGGGCGATCGAAGAACTGAAAATGATCACTCACACGGGCACGCACGTCGACGCGCCGTACCACTATGCCCGCACCGCCGAAGGGCAACCGGCCAAGACGATTGATGAGGTCCCGCTGGAATGGTGCTTCGCTCCCGCAGTGATCTTTGACATGCGGCACAAGCAACCAGGCGAGTTGATCACACCTGACGACTTGCAGCGCGAACTGGACCGCATCGGCTATCAGCTAAAGCCGCTGGATATCGCCCTCATCCAGACTGGCGCCGACAAGCGCATCCATTCTGCTGATTACTTTCGCCAACCCGGCTTGGGCCGCGAATCCGTGCTGTGGCTGTGCGAGCGCGGCGTCAAGGTGATTGGAATCGATGCCTACACTCTCGACCGCCCCTTCAAGGATATGGTGGCCGACTATCGTCGTACTGGAGACGGTCGCTGGATCTGGCCGGCACACTTTGCCGGAGTTACGCGTGAGTATTGCCAGATTGAAAAACTCGCCAATCTGGACCTGATACCCCGACCGTTCGGCTTCTGGGTCTCGTGCCTGCCAGTGAAAATCAAAGCAGCCAGCGCCGGCTGGTGTCGCGCGGTTGCGATTGTCTAGCTAACGCGATTCAGCGGATGAATTGCTTGACGAAATCTGCTCCGAGCCCTATTTCGGCGTAGTACTGACTGCACATTTCGATCTTCTTGTGCACATCGTCATAGCCAACAGGTCGCTGCTGCTCGTCGAAATAGATCAACGCACCGCAGACATGAAACAGTGTGATCATCTCATCGTCATTATCAACAACCAGAGTATGGATCTCGCCCGGCGGTTCGTAGACATAAGTGCCCGCCGTCGCTGTCCAATCATGCTCGAGATATCGCCAGCTACCCTTGATCACGTACCCGTGCACTGGAGCGGGATGACGGTGTCGGCTGAGCACGCCCGACCGCCGGACTCGCAGCAAGTTGATCCATTCTCCAGCAACGGTGTTCAGAAACAGCGGACGAAACCAGACATTCGGCGCCTGCGGCACCCACAGCCGTTCGTCATCCGGTATGGCTTTGATGACGAGATCCGCGACTCCGTAAGGCAAGTGACTGCTGGACATGATCAATCTTTCTGAGCCAGAGCGCGGGGAACGGAGTTACTACTATTTCTCAATATCACCAGATTTAACGAACTTCATAAACGGTTCGTAAAACTCGGCCACCGCCTCGCGCGGACCAACAAGTCGAATAAAAAAATCTCGACGCGGCACGGGCAGGCCAATACCGACCAGTCGCCAATCATCCTTTGTGCCAGCATTATTCGTCGCGACGTTGCTGTTATACTTACCGCGGCAATCGATCAGCATGCCAGAGACGCCGTCAATCTCGATCGAGCCCTGCTGTGGCTCATCGCCTGGACCGTTCTGGATCTGCCCCATCCAGCGGCCTATGTTCGCGTCGATGCCGCCCCCCATTGAGGTGAGTGTCAGTTCGAGCTCACCCTTCTCCGTCGGCACGATGTATTTCGAATCCACAAACTGCTGATCAGGCAACTCACGCCATTCCTTCGGGATGCTGAAGCTGATTCCCGTATACTTGCGCGGGCCACCCGCCTCAGTCGACGACGAATCGGACTCCTTGGCGCGTGGTTCTGGTGACGACAACGGTGGAGCGGACGCTGGTTTCTCAGCGCTGGGCAAACAACCGGCCACACACATCAGACATCCCGCGATCAGCGACAAGACGGACTGCTTCACGATCCAAGACTCCTCAGAGGCGATTCACACTCGATCCGACACCGAGGATAACTGGCCGGAGTTCCTGGAACGAGAGTGCCGCAGATGCCCCTCTTGCCAACTCGCACCTGCAGCCGCCACCGTAGGCAGTAACGCCAATGAAAATAGGCAGTTGCGAATTCTGAATCGTGGCATTCGCGAGCCGCTTGTTTCAAGTGGATTGAACCTGAACAGGCGCAACGATCGGGCTCCTCAGGCTGATCTAGCTGTGTTCTGCCGAGTCGCTGTAGATTCCGCATCCTTTCACGATCCGGCGCGTGCAGGCGGGCCTCCGCCGCCCAGGATTGTCTCGAATCTGTTCTGCGAAGAGGCGTGTTCCATGCGCATGAGCTATTGGTTGAGCAAGTTGTCCGCTGGTCCCCAATCGCGTGCGAATCGCTCAACGAAAGTACGAACAGCCCGCGTCGCTGAGGTCTTCGAGACACGACTGGTGCTGACGCCTGCAGGTCAGTTTGGCTCTATCGCCGGAGCGGTGTGGAACGACGTTGATCACGACGGCGTCTTTGACTTCTCGCCGGGTAACCCGTCGGAACAACTCGAGCCGGGCATTCCTGGTCGCACGGTGTATGTCGACCTGAACCAGAACGGACAGTTCGACCAGCCCGTTCGCAATGTGAGCGCTGCTGACGTTCCGAAGGATCTGCCGGATGTGGATCTCACGAGTTCCAACTTGGACGTCTCCGGTACGGCAGGCTCGATTACCGATGTCGATGTGACGCTTCAGATCACACACACTTATCGCGGCGACTTGCTGATCGAACTCATTAGCCCGCTGGGCACACGCGTGACCCTGTCAAGCAATACTGGCGACGGACAAGACGATTTCGCCGGAACAGTTTTTGACGATCAGGCAACAGACGATATCGCCGATGCCACCAGCGCAGAGGGCCACTTCCGCCCTTCATCCGCTCTGTCTGTGTTGAACGGAGAAGATCCTGACGGCACCTGGACGCTCTCCATCACGGATACTGCTGGCGGTGACGTGGGCAGTCTCGCCGCATGGTCGCTGACAGTCACCACAGATGATACCGCCAATTCCGAACCGTTCGCGACAACCGATTTCAACGGACAGTACCAAATTACTTCGCTCCCAGTCGGTACCTATCAGGTCCGGCAAGTCGTCCCGTTCGGCTTCGAACAAACGTCACCAACTGAAGACGGCGGCCGTTCCGTAGTCGTCGCCTCAAACTCGACGACGTCGCAGGTCAACTTTGGTTCAGCAGCCATTCCCGGACGAATTCGCGGCCAGCACTTCAGCGATCACAACGGAGATGGCTTCCGCGATCAGGAAGACCTCGGCGTGGACGGCGTCGAGATTCTACTGCTCGACTCAGCAACTCTGGATGTGCTGCACACTCAGACCACGTTTAGTAGCGACTTGAATGGTGATGAGACCATTGATCCGTTTACGGAGTCCGGCTTGTATGAGTTCACGGACCTTGAGCCGGGTGAGTACACCGTCGTGCTTGCGCTGCATGACGGCATCATGGTGACGTTTCCAGAAGCCGACCAAGGGAACCTCGATGACCAAATCGTGCAGGCTGGAACCTACTCCGCCAGCACGCCACCGACGGGGACACCTGGCTCACCCGTGCAATGGTTACCAGACATGATCTCGAACATGGAATCCGAAGCCGGGATGCGTAACTGGTATCAGGACGGCAATTCCTTGCGGTTTGGTCAGGCGACTCCCAACGTGGGCTTCGGCCCGATGCGGCTGGTGGCTGGTCCTGATCAGGGCGACGGGACGCAGATCGTCTATCAGCGCATCTTCGACGATCAGGGCGGCTTCACGGACCGCGTCGCGGGGCTCTTCGAGTTCCATCCGGCGCACAATCACATTCACTTCAATGACTATGCCCACTACCAGTTGCGAGCGGCCTTGCCCGAACTCGATGACGACGGAAACCCATTAGTTGGTGACGTGGTTCGCAGTGCGAACAAGACGAGCTTTTGCCTGATCAACGTTGATACGTTCGACACCTCGCTGCCAAACTTCGACGCCGACGGCAGTGGCTTCGGCTGCGGTGAGAATCAGGAGATCTCCGTCGGCTGGGAAGACATCTACAGCGCTGGCACCGAAGGCCAGGAGATCAACGTTGCGGGGCTTGAGCCCGGCCAATACTGGCTGGAAGGGATCATCGATCCCGACAACCAGTTGATGGAAGTGGACGAGACCAATAACTACGGTCGCGTGCTGGTAACGATCGGCTCTGGAGACCGCAGCTACCACTATACAATCGAGGCAGCCTCAGACATCGCCGGAGCCGATTTTGGTTCGTTCGAGAAAGTGGACGTCAGCGGCAAGGTCTTCGACGACACAGACGGCAATGGAACACAAGATTCAGGCGACGCAGGACTCGCGGGCCGAGCCGTGTTTCTGGACCTGAACTATGACGGAGTGCTCAACAATCCGACCAGCGGCGACGGCGTCGCGGACGGGCTGGCGCAGGAACCGTGGGCTCTGACCGATTCCACTGGTCATTTCGCCTTTAATGACGTCGAGAATGGCTTCTTCAGCGTCCGCATGGTCACGGACCCCGGCGAGCGACTCACAACCGAGAATGAACTTATCAATACGGTCAGCGGCGAAGACATCACCGATCTGACGTTCGGAATCGGCGATCCGATTGCCACCCTCGAAATCACCCTCGACAATGGCGTGCTGACGATTCGCGATGTCAGCCAGGACGGGATTGATAACGCGCTGATTATCGATGCAGGCGGGATCGACACTTACTTGATTCACGATTTCAATGCTGTCGTTTCCGACGGTGTCGGTACCGTCATTGATTTGCATACTGTGACCGTACCGAAGTCTGAAGTTACCAGCATCGCGATTGAGACTGGCGCTGGAGACGATGGCGTCACTGTCGCGTCGACCCTGTTCGACTTCTCAAGCGTCGCCCACATGATTCATTCGCCAGCCGCACTGCTGTTCACGGCGGAAGACGACGCCCATGACCATGATCACGACAGTGATCATGAACACGACAGTGATCATGAACACGAGCATGAAGAGGAATCGGATGGTGACCCGCCGGTGAAAGAGCTGGCCGGCGAAGACGATGAACTTCCGATTGACTATGACATCAACCAGGACGGTGTGATTGACGAAAATGATGTGTTGCTGATTCTCAGTGTGGTCTTTGGCACTGGGCAAAGTGACGTCATCACCACCGACGTGAACCTCACTCAGATCACGACGACGATGGGCTCCGGTGACGACTTGTTCCTGGGGTATCTGTCGGTCCCGATGGACGTCGCGGGCAATGAAGGCGACGACGGACTATTCGCGTACGGAGCCTCGGGCACGCTGCGTGGCGGCGACGGCGACGACGTGCTGCTGGGCGGCACCGAGAACGACTACATCGACGGCGGTGCGGGCGACGACACGGTTTTCGCGGAAGGTGACGTTGATTTCACACTGACGAACTTCTCCCTCACGGGGTTGGGCAGCGATGCCTTAATGAGTATCGAATCTGCGGTGCTCAGCGCTGGTGATGGCGACAACCGAATTGACGCTTCGGCGTTCAGTGCGGGTCCCGTCACTCTCTCTGGCGGAAGCGGTGACGACACACTGATCGGCGGTGCGAGCGACGACACGCTGATTGGAGACCCTAATCTTTTCCCTGCATTTTCAGCGGCAACCGACTTCAGTGAAGAAGCTGGGGAGGATGACCATGGCGAAATTGATGACAATGAAATTGTTACTTTCGGCTTCAACCACTTCGCCGGTGACGACCTGCTGATCGCTGGTGGCGGCAATGACAAAGTGCTGGGAATTGGTGGCTCTGACACCTTCGTGTGGAACGAGGGCGATGGCAGCGACGAGTTCTTCGGCGGCGAGGATGCCACTTCAACCGTGCAGGTGCGCCTGGGTGATCAAGCGGACGCGGTGCAGTTGTCGCATGTCGAGGGCGGACCCGATGTCATCGCTCGTACGAACCGGGGCCAGTTTTCCATTGTGATGTTCGGCATGAGCAACGTGGATATTGGTCTGGGCGGTGGACATGATGTCTTCACTGGCGCGACCGCGAGTCTCGACGTTGCACTCACCGTCAGCGGCGGCAACGGTCATGACTTCATCACCGGCACCGACTGTGACGATGTGCTGAATGGTGATGTCGGGAATGACACAATCAATGCAGGCTGGGGTAACGACCTGGTCTTTGGTGGCAGTGGAGCGGATTCGCTTTCCGGCCAGGCAGACAATGACACGGTCTACGGCCAGTCCGGCGATGGTGATGTCGTCAGCGGTGGTCTCGGCGATGACATGCTCAACGGCGGCACGGGTATCAACGATACGGTGTTTGAAGATTTGAGCGTAATCGTCAATAGCGATCGCGCGTTCGTACGGGGCATTCAATTCCTGCCGATGACGATTGCTGGATTGGGCACTGATACATATCGCACATTTGAAGGTCTGCGAGTCTTCGGTTCGAACCGGAGCGATGCGATTGATGCCAGCGGATTCACTTCTGGACCCGCCAATCTGATGGGCGGGGCGGGCGATGACTCGCTGGCCGGCGGCACAGGTAACGACGCGCTCAACGGTGGTCTGGGCTTTGACACAATCTATTCGCTCAGCGATGCGAATCAGACCCTTACCAATGCGCAGCTAGTTGTGACAGCTCGCGGCAGCGATGCACTCGCCTCGATCGAGGCGGCAGTTTTGATCGGCGGCTTGTCGGCAAACCAGATCAACGCATCAGGCTTCTCTCTGGGCGCTGTTACTATCAACGGTGGTGGTGGAGCAGACACTCTGACGGGTGGATCGAAAGCGGACCTCATCGTTGGTGACGACGAGGACTCACCGGAAGCAAACCCGTCGCAAGCTCTGATCCCTGACGATCTCATCAGCGGTGGCCTCGGCGACGACACTCTAGTAGGTGGCTTCGCAAGCGACCGATTCCTGTGGAACTTCGGCGATGGCAACGATCGCTTTGAAGCCAGCTTGGAGAGTAATAGTCAATTGGTCGCGACTCTGAACGCGACATCCAACCACTGGGTGGTTAATCGCGGTCGCGAAGAGTTGGTTGTTACCAGCAATGACTCCGATGGCACTCACTTGTCCGTTGTGGGTGTCGCCAACCTGACATTCAACCTCGGTTCGGGCGATGACTCATTCGACGCGTCTGCGTTCGCACTCGTTGATGACGTTCACTTCACCGTAGACGGCGGCGACGGCAATGACCGAATAACAGGCGGCGGAGCAAGTGATCTGCTCAGCGGCGGTGCAGGTCGCGATTTGCTACTGGGTGGTGATGGAGATGATACCCTACAGGGCGGCGATCAGGCGGACACGCTGGATGGCGGCGACGGTAACGATCAAGTCTTTGGCGAAGGCAACAGCGGGGATCTGCTGACGGGCGGTCGAGGCTTTGACATTATCGACGGTGGTAACGGGCAGGACATCCTGAGTGAGTCGCTGCATTCCGACGCGAACGTCATGTCCTTGAATAGCAGCATTCTGTCGCAGCTCGATCAGGATGACGACTTCCCGATCCCGGTTGAGTTCGACGCCGTGGTGAGCATCGAAGCCGCGAAGCTCATTGGCTCAGCAGGTGATGATATTCTCGAAGCAGCACAGTTCCTGCGCGGTCCGGTGACCCTGCAAGGCGGCGCCGGGCGTGACTTCCTTATCGGAACCCGTGGGGACGACGTACTTGACGGTGGTGCCGACGAGGACGTCCTGTATCAGCAGGCCGACGGCAACCAGGTGCTGTCTGACGGCTTCCTTGTGGGTAAAGGCACCGACACACTCATCGGCATTGAGGGTGTGGCCCTGGAAGGCAGTGACGCTGCCAATGTGATCGACGCCAAGCGATTCACTGGCGTTGCGGTTATTGATTCAGGAGCAGGCAACGATCAGATCTTTGGCGGAACTGGCGGCCTGATTGCCATTCCCGGAGCGGGCAACGATTCCATCACCGGGAATTCTGCTCATGACGCCGTGGCTTTGCTGGTCGAAGCACACATTCGCATTACCGACGTGCAATCGATTGGCGAAGGGATTGATACTCTTAATTCGATCGAGAATGCGCTCATGTTGGGCAACTCGATTACCAACGTAATGGACGCCAGCGCTTTCAGCGGCAACACGCTGTTCATCGGCGATGACGGTGATGACCGATTCCTTGCAGGCAAGGGCTTGTTCGCCGCGGTTGGTGGCGATGGAACTGATACCATCGTGGTATCCCGTGCCACAGCGACAACCGCGATCAGTTTCACTCTGACATCCGTTGATGACTTCTCGCTGCTGGATGATCTCTTCGACTACAGGGACCTGGACATCAATCTTGATTTCGATCTGGATCCATCCATCGTTCCACTCGCAAGTGTCGAACGAGCGGACATCACGACCGGTTCCGGTGACGACACAATCAACGCGTTGGCCATCTCCGGCCCCGTGACGATCAACAGCGGTGCGGGAAATGACACCATCCTGGGCACTGAGTTGTCCGATTCTATCAATGCAGGCGATGGCAATGACTCCATCGCCAGTTTCGCAGGAAATGACACCATCCTGGGTGGCGCCGGTAACGACCGAATTGTTGCAGGTGACGGCGATGACTCCGTAATTGGTAATAACGGGGCGGACACGATCACCGGAAATGGTGGCTCAGATTCCATTCTGGGCGGCGCTGGTGATGACATTCTCAGCGGTGGCACGCTGCCGGGGATCAATGCGACGCTGACAGGGTCGAGTGCTCAAGGCAACGACACCATCAACGGTGAGGACGGGAACGATGTGGTGCTGGGCTCCAGTGGCAACGATCAACTCTTCGGCGGCACCGGCAACGATCTGGTCTTTGGATCAACCGGCAACGACAACCTCGTAGGAGGCGCCGGCCACGATACCCTGATCGGTGACGTTGGAAACGACACACTGGCCGGCGCATCGGGTCGCGATTTCATCAGCGGCGGCACCGGAGACGATATGATCAACGCCGGTGTTGATACCGACGCCGACAGTGTCGATGGCGGTGCGGGGTCGAATCTGATCGTGACCTATGGTGGCGACACGACAGCGACTCTGCTGACACCTCAGATTGACGTCATTATCAGCCAGTTGCTGGGACTGGCCTAACCCGCCGCAGTCCGCATCAACCGCCTTGTGCATTGATGAGAAACGTCGCGATGTCGGCAAGAAAATCCAGCATCGTAGTGGCCGCTGGTTCTGGCACATTCGCTTCACGAACTGCCGCACTCATCAGTTCGAACCACCGATCACGCGCGGCGGCATCGACGACGAACGGCGCGTGACGCATCCGCAACCGTGGGTGCCCACGCTCCATGATGTAGTCTTGAGGGCCACCAAATCGAAACCTCAAGAAGCCCAGCAGGCGGCGTTCAGCTCCCGCTAAGTCCTCTGGCGGATACATTGGCCCGAGGATCTCGTCCGTGGGCACTCGGCGGTAGAAACTGGCGACGACCTGCGTGAGAGTCTCTTCGCCTATTGTCTGGTAAATTGCGGATACAGCCGCTTCATCAAGCATTGTGGATTGTCGAAAAAGTAGTTGGCATGAACGCTAACCGGCTAAATCAGCCGCCCCGTTCGTGAGCAAAGACTCTGAGCCAATTCTAGCGGCTTAGCCTCGCAAACGACACGCTGCGCTGGCGCCTTCTCGAATCACGCAGCCCGCGCAAACCACGGCATCTGTGATGATCGGCCGAAACAGAATCGCCAAGACCGATCCCTTCGTCACAACCGCTGCTACCGAAGGGCTTCCCCTCGTTCTTACACTCGCTACGGACGAAGCAACTCAGCGGGCTGACACCTTATATGTGGAGTTTGCACTCATCCGTCTTATCCCGTCCGCCGATGCTTTGGGCCATTCGTGATGCCACTTCGGCTTGAGATGCGTCTTGTTGTACACCATCGTCTGATATAATCCGACTAACCGGATCGAGCGGCAATTTCGTCGATCCGGCCAAATCGCATGGCACGCAACTGGAGCGCGGGCACCTGTCTCATTGCAAGGCGGCCGGTTCATGTCATCGAGTCAACGTGAGAGTTGTGAGACGCCAACGCGCGTCGGGCCGATTCATTTTTCGCCTGATGCCATGCAAAGCGCCGAGGAATCAGTTCCACACGGCGCAGGCGATGTTGAGGAGCTGTATAGCGATCTGCTGAAGAAACTCAGCGTCTTTGGCGCGAGACTGGAGACTGATGCAGCGAGCAGCTACTGGATCCTGCGAGTCGGGACAGGATACCTTGCGCTGCGTCGATCGAATCCCCCGCTGGATAATGAAGCCTTTTTCTATTCCGCCCCCACGTTATCGAGCGCAAAAAAGGCCTGCACTTGTGAATTGATGGAACTTGACGCGGCGCGGCGGCTCATGTGGATCACGGCCACGAAGCATTCGACCGGCGTAGGCTGGCAAACCTATGTTGGTCAGACTGATACAATTCACAGCCGCGATGTCGTCGCACTGCTCGAAGAGCGTTTGACGAAAACATCGGAAGTAGGTTTACACGGTCCGCATGCCCAGCAATCGATTCCTGAGGAATGTCCTCGCTGGAGAACCGACGCCTGAGCGTCTGCCTGCAAACAGGTGATGAACTCAGCGAGATAGCGGGACTGTTCTCTCGTCATCGAACTTGAGACGACGTTGCTGTCGCCAACCTTCTTTGGCCTGCGGAAGCGGAACGCTGACAGGTCCTCGGCGCGTGACTTCAATCCCGGTGACGAAGTGGAGATGATCGCCGAACCGGTGAGCCCGCCGGAATTGTCCATCTCCAAGGTTCCCGTACCAGGGAGTCGCTATGCATGCGCTGCTAGCAGCAGGTAAAGACGATGCCATCGGAGCCGTCATCGCGGTAAGCGTGGTCACATTCATCGTGCTGCTGATCGTCGGGGCAAAAGCCCTTGAGGACAACAAGACGAAAAAATGGCTCGTGCACAAGAAGCTCAAGAGCCTCCTGGGCAGCGACTATCGACAATTCTCGTCCGTCAATCGCAGCTTCTCGCCTTTGAACTTACCGAACGTGCGGCGCGCAGTCGAAGCGTACGTGAACGAACAACACGGCGAACTGGAGACCATTAGCTGCCAGAACTACTACGAACTGCAAGCTAAGGAAATGGTGTACCAGGCGCCCCTCTACAGGCAGATGGACATTGATGTCGATCGGCATGAAGACTGCCTCGTCAACCCGATCTACCTGATTAAGACTCCCACAGCGCGTATCGCGATACGACTCGGTGGAGTCCAGGCGCACGGAGCGGTCAGCCCAGTCCTGCAAGCGATTAGTACGCCTCAAGATGTTGCGAGCGGCTGTCTGGGACGAGTTTGCGATCTGATGCAGGAACTGAGTATCTACCGCGGCCGAGTGATCTCAGTTGAGAGGCAGCGAACTCAGTACGATTACGACGATGCCGGCACCGCCGGGTTGGCTCAAGTTCGCTTCCACAAGCTGCCTCCGGTGGCCGGGGACGCAATTGTGCTTCCAGCAGCGACCATGCGGATCATCGAGCGCAACACGATCAGCTTCTTCAAACATGCGGATCGATTGCGTCGCGAAGGACATCCTGTCAAACGTGGCCTGCTGTTTCACGGCAAGCCCGGCACGGGAAAGACTCGCACCGCGTGCTGGCTGACGCATTCCATGCCGAACGTGACGGTCTTCCTCGTCACTGGCGAGCAACTTTGGAACATCAAGGAGTGCTGCGATCTGGCCCGAAGTCTCGCGCCGGCGATGCTGATTCTGGAAGACGTTGACCTGATCGCCACGCGCCGCGACCAGAACTTTCAAACGACAGCACTGCACCAGTTGATGAACGAGATGGACGGACTCGATTCCAGTGCGGACATCCTGTTCCTGCTGACCACCAATCTTCCGGATCAGATCGAAGCCGCTCTGGCGAACCGGCCCGGCCGGATCGATCAGGCTATTCATTTTCCACTGCCCGACGAAGACTGCCGCCGCCGGTTGTTTGAACTCTATGCTTGTAAGTCGAAACTTCAGGTGACGGACTGGTCAGCCATACTCAAAAAGACTCATGGCTCCAGCCCGGCCTTTATCAAGGAACTCGTTCGCAAAGCAGCCCTGATCTCGGTTGAGGCCACAACCGACGATGCACCCGCCATCGAACTCCACGACCAGCATTTTCTGGAAGCATTGAGCGAGATGACATCAGAGAATGGAGAACTCACTCGTCGCATCACAGGTTTCGCGATGTCGTAAGTACATCCGCGAGTTCCCCGCAGAAAGCCTTTATCTATTCTCAGACAGCACACCAACCCGAGGTAATCAATTGATTCCGCAGCCGCAGATGTGGGAGTGGATTTATCTCTACGTGCCGATGGCAGTCGCCCTGATCTTCGCATGCGTGCAGGAGATCCGAACCGAGCGCATCAAAAACTGGCTGTCAGGTGTGGTTCTTCTCTATCTGGTGGTCCAGCGACTCATTCATGAACCGGCAGGAGTTCAGGACCTGCTGATGGGCATCGGGGTCGCTTTCGGAGTCGTGATCGTCGCTGGCTGGATGTCGGGGACCATTGGTGGCGGGTGTGCCAAGCTGGCCATCGCGGTGTGTGCGGGTCTACCGTTCATCGGCTCCGTCTATGTGTCGCTGCTGCTCGTCGGCTTGTCCCGAATGACCGGCAACCTGAGGAAGTGGCTCAAGTTCGAAGGTTTAGTGCCCGGCTCGATCATGCTGACCATCATCGTCTTCATTGTTGTGGGCTCATCCCTGCTTCGCGATCGGGTATGACCACATTGGTGCGACGTGAGTCGCACCGCTTGCGAGCCGATCCCGCCGCAAGATAGGTCTTGACCACTTTACTAAGTCTCTAGTACTAGACTTCTAGTTTCTGACCTCGGCAAGGATGCGACGGGATTTGGGCGTGGTTGTCGGGGCATTTTGGAAAGGATTCCATCATCAACAATTCGCGCGAACACCTTGCCCGTTCGACGAGCATGAACCGGCGCGGCCTGACCATTCTGGAGTTGCTGACGGTTATCGGCATTCTGTCGGTGTTGGCTGCGACGCTGTTGCCTGCGGTTGTGGCTGCGCGTGAAGCCGCTCGACGGATTGAATGCACGAATCACCTGCGCCAGATCGGCATCGCACTGCACAGCTACCATGACGCTGAAGGCTCCTTCCCCGCGGGCTGGCAAGACGATCGCACGGGGCAATCGGCTTATGGCTGGGCGGCACCGTTGCTGCAGTATGTCGATCAGCAGAGCGTCTTCGATTCGCTGGATCGCAATCTGACGTTGTCTGACAGTCGGCTCGACGGCGTGCGAGCGACTTCGCTGAATCTGTTCTTCTGCCCTTCCGATGTTGCACCGATCAGGGTCGAGTTACTTAATTCACTCTCCACAGTTCCTTACCTGACGCTTCCAGCAGCGAACTACATCGGCGTGTACGGCACCGAGGAACCGGACGAATATCATCCGGTGCCGCCCGGCGACGGTGCATTTATCAATACCCGACCGGTTCGGATTTCGGAGCTGACTCGCGGCGCGAGCAATACATTTCTGGTCGGTGAGCGCTCAGTTTCGATGTTTCCGTCGACATGGCTGGGCTTCGATCGTCGGGATGAAGATGCGGAGTGTCGGATTCTCGGCAGCGCACTGGAAGGGCCGAACTGCGAGCAGTGCGACGAATGCGAATTCAGCAGCCGCCATCCGGGGATCAGCAACTTTCTCTACGGAGACGGCCGTGTTTGCGGCATCGCCAATTCGATTGATACGGAAGTCTATCGGCAGACGGCGCGCCGGAACGAATAGCAGTCTGAGGCTATTCATCATTGAAGTTTGTCAGTGGTTCTCGTCCAGAGAAATCTGACCACGCAGGCGAGTCCTGAATTGGAGAGTATCAAATGGTCTATCTGACCCGCGGCGAACTGGAAGTCATGGATGTCGTCTGGGACCGAAAGCAGGTAACCGTGCAAGACGTGTGTGACGCTTTGGAACGCCCGCTGGCCTATACGACAGTCATGACTGTTCTGAAGACCCTGGACGTGAAGCGGCGAGTGGTCTGCAAAGTCAAGGTGGGTCGCGCCTTCGTCTACGAACCTTGTGTTTCCCGCGAAGAAGTCTGTCAGACGATGCTGGGACAGCTCAAGCAGCACCTCACGCGGCGGTCACTGAAATCAATGGTGCTGAATCTGATTCAGGACGACGAGATCTCGCTCTCTGACCTGGCGGAGATCAAGCACGCCATCACCAAACTGGAGGGTGGAGCATGAGTGCGACTCAGTTCCTGGAATTCATTGTGTCTGTGTCGTGTCAGGTGGCAGTAATTGTCTGCTTCACTCACTGGCTATGCCGAATTGTGGAAACGCCTCGGCTGCAATGCCAATTGTGGAATATCTGCCATCTACTGGTGCTGACGGTCACATTATCAGGTTTAGCCCTGCCCCACTTGCGAGTTGCTCATCCGTGGCAGCTGCTGTCATATCAGTCGCTGGAGCAAGCCGCTACTTCAGGGAACTTCGCTGGCCGCACACTGCTCTTCATTTGGGGAGCTGGTGTTATGGTCTCGCTGGCGCTGCTGATTCGCGAGTGGTGGAGAGCCTTCCGGTTTCTGGAAACCTGCCGGGAAGCCAATGACGTTGAGACGGCACGAATCATCGAATCGGGAGCGTCTACAACTCAACGTAATACCGCAGTACCCACCAGGACGCGATTGTTGATCAGCGACGATTTGGGCAGTCCATTCTGCTGCCAGTGGCATCGTCCGTGTCTGGTGTTCCCGGAATTCATGTTGGACTACCCCGCCAACGAGCTCAGATACATCGCCCGGCATGAAGTCGAACACTTACGTAGCGGGCATCCCCTGCAATTGTTTGTCGAGCGCCTGGTCGGGACCGCATTCTGGTTTCATCCGGTGATCTCCTGGGCTTCGCGACAGGCGTCACTGGCTCGCGAGTATGCCTGCGACGATGTGGCTGTGAACGAGAAACTGGAAATCGTGAGCTACCTCAAGACGTTGCTGGCGATTGCAGAACGCGGACTGTCTGAAGAAACGTGCGGGGCCAAGCTGTTCTTCGGACGAGGTGCCAGCATTATCGCTCTGCGTGGTCGGCGCTTGCTGGCTCGAGCAGAATCGGCAGCCCGGGCCGCGTTACCCACTCACGCTCTGCGAGCTCAGTTCGCTTTGGTCGCACTGGCAGTGGCCACCAGTTGTGCGTGGCTGCCGCTGGATGCGCTGGCATCTGGCCAGACGCACTGGTCGCCGTGGCCGCAATGGTCCGCCCAGGTCCTGCGCAGCTTCGATATCCCTGCTCGCGATTTTGAACCGTACGAAACCCGTAGTCGGCTGCACGAGATCTCTGTTGGTTCACAGAACGAGAATCGCAGCGTGCAACGACCATCCGCTCCACAGACGCAGCGCTAGGTTTTTCTACGCCTGAATTACTAGGTTTTTAGTAGACAACACACATGACTTCACCCTCTGCCAGGTGCCATATGACAACTCTGAACGCTCCTAACGCTCAAGTCTATTCACCGAGTCTACCGAGCCTCGCCGCGATTGAACGTCGCCGACGCCCATTGACGATCGTATTTGGAATCTCCGTCGCCTGCGTGCTGCTGATGGCGGAGAGCCACTGGCAATCACACGGCTTGATACGCGAGATCCTGTTTCTCATCGGGATCACTCTGGCCGCGATCGGAACTCTCGGTCGCACGTGGAGCAATTTCTATATTTCCGGGTATAAATCAAGCCATCTCGTGCAGTCCGGACCTTACTCAATCTGCCGGAACCCGCTGTATTTCTTCAGTTCGATCGGCATGATCGGCATTGGACTGTGCACCGGAATGCTGGCAGTTCCAGCAGCAATGGCGTTGTTCTTCGCGGTGTACTACCCGGCGATTATTAACTGCGAGGAATCACGCCTCCTCATACATCATCGCGACGACTTTGAAGAGTACTGTCGTGCGACCCCCGTGTTCTGGCCGCGTTTTTGCAGCTACCGCGAGCCGGACACATACACGGTCTTCCCGCGGATGATGCGGAAGTATATTGCCGATGCGTTCTGGTTCATCGCTCTGGCAGCTCTCGCTCGGATTGTCGCGGTGCTGCACGAAGTCAACGCGCTGCCAGCGTACGTGCAACTGTTCTGAATCCATCACGGGGCGACAGCTTGAGCATTCGCCACCGTGGCGGGGATGGGCTGGCGTTCGCCGTCGACTCGCAGAGCACCGTCTTTCAGGAACCGCACGCAGGCGGCTGAGACGTCGGGGGAAAACAGCATCAACGAATGAATCGCGGGCACCAGCATGAAGTCGCTGGCTCCGGGCAGACGTGTGCTGCTGACGCTCACGATGCCGTCGTCGTCGCCGGGGATCAACGGGTTGAAACCGGCATCGTTGCCGCGGCCTCCGGCGATGACGGCGAATTCAAACTTCGGCACAGGCAGCTTCGCCACGAAGCCTTCGGAACTGGTGCCCAACTGCTGACCGGCGGGACCGTACAGCGGCTTGAAGACGACGTTCACTTTGTCCTGCAACAGATCGACGAGATGGGCTCCGGTGTTGGGACTGCCGATCATCACCATGCGATGCAGGCGCGGGTCGGGCTGCTCCACCTGCTGCAGGTAGGTCCGCATGACAATGCCGCCCATGCTGTGCACGATGATGTTGACTTCGGTGATGCCGTCCAGAGAGTCCAGCACGCGTTTGAGGTATTCGGCAGACTCCTGCACGGTGCCGCGCGTGCTGGGGTAGTCCATACTCAGAGCGATGTAACCGGCTTCGGTGAGACTGGCTTCCAGCGGACGCATGGACTTCGACGACCGGCCGATCCCGTGCAGCATCAGCACAGCCTTGCCGGACATCGGTTCCAGCTTTTGTTCCTGACGAAAGCGGTCGAGAGCTTCACAGCATTCCGCCTGAGTTCCCCAGGCGCGGCGCACGTCTTTGGGGTCGAGCAGCCGGTAGTGGCCGCTGAACACGTTCTGTTGAACCCGCCAGCCGCGGAAGAGTCGCACATCGCCCCAGAACTGCCGGCCTCCGAGCGTCTTGCTGGCTACGTTCAACTTTGTTCCCATGTCGTCGTCCTCGGGCTCCGGATTCTCAGCCGCTCCGGCGTGGGCGGCCGCGAACAGCCAGGCCAGTATGCCGAAGGCTCCATGTTTCAGACGCAGCATCACTGGTCCCCAGTTTCTGGTTCGAACACGAGTGCGGGCGAAGTTCCTGTGGAAATACCACGTGGATTCTTCAAAGTTTCGCAAATTGGAGACTCGACGACGAGACCAGTCACCGGCAAGACAGATTTCGACGGATTACTATGATGTCTGGCTGAGGTAAAATCTGCCGTCGATGATCCAAGTGGCACGGCGTTCGTTGCACTGCCCCGTTTGTCTCGCAACCCAGTCCCGGATCGTTCATCTCAACAAGGAATCACTACGATGTCGGAACCCGATACGCCCAAGGAGAACTCGGAGAGCAACACTCCGTCGATCTACCTGATTTCGTACCCGAAGATCATCTTTCTGTATCCCACGTTCTTCGCCGCTCTGCTGGCGGGATTCATGATGCTGGGCTTCGGCATCAACCCGGGCGAAGGTGCGAACCGGGCCGGCGAACTGACCACTCTGGCGTTCCTGGCACTGTTCGGCATGAACCTCGTCGTGCTGGCTTTTGACTTCCCGCGCACCACGTCGCTGACGCTGTTCTTCTTCATTGGCATGGTGCTGATGGGGGCCTTCCTGGTGTTCCACTTCAATCCGCAATTCCTGCCGGTGGTGGGCGATTTCATCGCTCGGCTGAGACCTATTGCCAGTGCCCAGTTCTACTTCCTGTTCGCCTTCATCCTGTTCTGCTTCTATCTGATGGTGATGGTCTCGGTTCGCTTCGATTATTGGGAAGTTCGTCCGAACGAACTGCTGAACCATCACGGTTACCTGAGCGACCTGAAGCGGCACCCGGCTCCGAACATCCGCATCGACAAAGAGATCAACGACGTCTTCGAATACCTGCTGCTGGGTTCCGGTCGCCTGATCATCCACCCGAATCTCGAACCGCGAGCCATCGTGCTGGAGAACGTGCTGTTCATCGATAAGAAGGAACAAGCCCTGACCAAGATGCTCGGCTCGCTGCAGGTGCAGATCGCCAGCAACAGTTCGACATAAAAAGGTCGGCAGTTCCTATCGATCAAAAACAAACAGGCGGCCAGCACTTCACAGTGTCGGCCGCCTGTTCTGTTTGATGGACTGAAGCAACTCGGCTGAATGCCCGCTTCAGTTTTTCTTGTTGAGTTCGTCGAGCTTCTGGCTGAGGTCCTTCAGCTTCTGCTCGAGTTCGATCAGGTCGCGTTTACGGACGGGAGCATCTTCTTCCTGGCGTTCCGGCTGGTAGTTGCGGACTCGCACCTGACCCGGAGCAAAGCCGGGGACGGGGGGGGCCACAACCGGAGCTGGTATCCAATTGCCCTTGCCGGGGGTGCGATGCAGCATGGCTTCCACGTGCGGCCGCAGGTCCGCCGGCAGCTTGTCCAGTTCCGTCTCGAGGATCTCCCAGGAATCCTTGTCACGCTTCACGGTGATCTTGGCCGGATCATGATTGGTCCTCGTGACGGATACCGAGACGCCCGGAGGCAGCGGGGCATCCTGCATCGGCGGTGCGCCGACCGGGAAACCCGGCTGCAGGAAGACCAGCGCCTGGCCGTTAGGCGTATAAGAGTTGATAATTCGCTGATGCAGATGCGGCGGCAGTTGGGCAGGCAGTCGTGCTTCCACAGGCTGTCGCGCTTCGGCCGGTCGCTCGGCGGGCTTGACCGTGATGGTCTTCTTTTGCCCCTTATGAATCAGTTCGATCGACAGATCCTTGGACTCAGCCTTGTTGACGGCATCGACGAGGTCCTTCGCAGACCTCAGCGGTGCGTCCCCGGCCTTCAGCAGGACGTCGTGCTTCTCAATCCCCGCGGCCTTCGCCGGTCCCTTGTCGACCAGTTCCGAGGCCACCACTCCCATCCCGGCTGTCAGAGGCAGATGCTCACGCAGCGTGTCGGACACTTCCGACACAGACACGCCGATCCAGTACTTGCCGAGATCGAACGGTTGCTTGTCGATCACCAGCACTCCGGCCTGCTGGGGCAGCGTGTAGACCTGCGTGGTACGCACCGCCGGATCGTCCGCAAAGCTGATGATCGAAGTGGAGCACAGGATTCCGGTACACAACAACAAACGAGTCCATTTCATAGTTCACTCTCCTTGTTCTATTGATGCCATTTGGGACCGCGATAATTCACGCGGACCTGATTCACTGGAAAGACCACGTGCCGACCATTCGGCAGCGTGACAGGCACCAGACTGGATGCCTCTTCAACCTCGTGACCCGAAGCGTTGAGCCATTGATACACATCATCCGACAACGCCGACCGAGGTTCCCACGAGTTCATGACATCCGCCTGCGATTGAATAGGTAGTTCAAGCACACGCGGAAAATCTGAATGTCCATCATTGACGACGAACTGCACCGACGGTGGCAGATCGTTCGCCTGATCCACAGCGTTGCGTGAATTGGCAGTCACATCTGGTTGAGGCAAATGCGACTTGCTTGTCATGTCCGGCTGGTGAATCGGTTGATCGATTTGCCGCGACCACAGCACCCCGGCGACCGCCACCACCGCAGCGGCCGCGACGATGCCCGCATGACGCAGCCGTCGTGATCCGAGCGACACATTCCTTGATTGTGTTGTCACTGGTGCTGCCGGTTCGATTGTTGCCAATCCCGCAACTCGATCGGTTGATTCGATATCAACGCCGCTGGCCGCCGGCGCACACATCTCACGGCAGCCGCGCCGCAGGGCTTGAGCTTCCAGAAACGTGAGCGCCACCTGACGCCACGCATCTGTTGACTCAATCTGAGTCAGGAGCTGATTCCGTTCGCCTTCATCAAGTTCATCATCCACCAGCCGGTCGATGTCTGTTTGTTGCAAGCGTAAGTCGTGCATAGTTCGATCTCATCAAAACTGCCGGGCAGCAAGAGGCTGGCAATCAACTGAAAAAGTTGGCTAAGGACATGGGAGGGCGAGGCTCCTGCCGAGCCGCGCTCCTCGAAACGGCTCGGCAGGAGCCTCGCCCTCCCGAACCCCGCCGGTTCGGGTGGCACGCCCAGAGCGAAGCGATGGGCGTGGGCACTGAGACGCAGCAGCCACGCCCTCCCCTACGGTCAGGGCGGGCCACCCTGACCACCGTTACCGGCAGCCCAGCGGAGTGCATGGTTCGTCAACCAATGAGCGCGACAACTTCTCGCGCAATCTGCTGCGTGCCCGTGTCAGTCGTGATTCGACCGCGACTTCTGTAATGCCCAGATGGCAAGCCAGTTCGCGATAGCTCCAGTCCTCCGTGTATTTCAAAACCAGCAGTTCGGCTTCCTTGCCCGGCAACGTGGCCAACGCTCGACGAATGAGTTGATTGCGTTCGACGGCCAACAACCAATCCAGCGGATCAGTCGCGGCGTCCTGTTCGGTGACTCGACACCGATCGGCAGCGAGGGTCTGCAGGCGACGCTGCCGACCCAGCCGACGTCGATGTAGCAACGCGATGCGCACCGCAATGCGGTACAGCCACGGCGCGATGCGTTGCGTATCTCTCAGTCCATGCTGCTGTTGCAGCACGGCGATGGACACAGTCTGCAACAGTTCCTCAACGGCCTGCCGGTCTCGGGATCGAGCCAGCAGAACGCCTCGCAACCACCGTCCGTGCCGTTGCAATTCGGCCGTCCAGTCGATGCCAGAAACGCTGGGGAATGGTGAGTTGATTGTGCTCATCGCAGAGAGAGTTACCGCAGCGGGAAAGATCCTTCGAGGATTTTGCTGTTCGCCGTTCAGAATTCCAGAACCGGCATTCTTTGCGCAGCCAGCACGTCAGGCATACCCGGACAAGCTTGCCCCGCCCGCAGTCTCTACGGTCACTGCAAGGTTCTCCGGACGCTCACAGAGTCCCTTTTGAGCAACCTCGGGCGCTCGGTCGATCAGCTTCGAGCGTCACCTTCTTGCGCCCCGAGTCGTGCGATGACTGATCGCACCGCGGCCCCCGGACTCGCGCACCTGCCGATGCAATATGACGAATTCTCTGCAACTGGACCGAGCCGACCGGCAACTGCTGGTGGGCTTCGGCTCCGTGATTTTATTGCTGGCGACCATCACCAATCCTGCCGTCAGCTTTGATGGCGTGATCCTGGTGCAGTCGATCCGCGAGATGACCCAGCCCGCTGGCGACTGGCTCATCCCCAGTGCCGGCGGCAGACCTCTGCTGGACCAGACTCCGGTCCTGCAATGGCTGGTCGGGTTCTTCGCCAGCTACTGCGGCGAAGGGACCGTGCTGACCGCGACGCGCGTCCTGTGTGCCTGCGGCTTGATCGCGCTGTCGGTGTTGTCGGCTGAGAACGCCGCGCTGGTCTTCGGCCGCCGCGCCGGCTTGCTGACGGGGCTGACGACGATGACCACCGTGTCGCTGGTGCAGTCCGTCGGCGAAGCCCGCAGCGACATCTTCTCGGCCGTGATGCTGATGCTGGTGACGTTCGCGTTCCTGCGAGCGGAAGTTGCTCAGACGCATTCCGAGCCAATGCGTATGCGACTGCCGCGCTCGCTGTTCACATCCCGCCGTCGCGAAACCGTGCAGCTCTTTGCCTGCATCGCGCTGGCGGCACTGATCTGTCCGTCGAGCGTGCTGTTCGTGAGCCTGCTGATCCCGGCCGCAACGTTTCTGATCTCAGGGCGATTGCAATCCGCGTTGCGTGAGTACCTCTGGCTGTGGGGTATGGGCGCCGTGCTGATGTCGGCTGTTGCGTGGCCGCTCATCGTGTGCAGTCAGGTGCCCGAAGCGTGGGAAGTCTGGCTTGATACTGACCAGCTCTGGAACTGGCTGTCGGGATTCGGCGTGGCACGCATGCAGGCTCGCTGCTCCCACGGCGCGGCACTGATCTTCACACTGAGTATCTCGTGGGGACTGCTGGCACCCGTCGGTATGTGGTTCACACGTCACGAAGCGCTGGGCTCCAAACGATCGCTTGAACGAGTGCTGTGGATTCAGGCTTTGATCGCGCCCTTCGCCGCGGTCGTGTTGCTCGATCAACCGCGAGCCGCGTTGATGGCCAGTGTCGGCGCATGGAACATGCTGGCGGCGGTAGGCATCGAACGCTGGATTGATGCCAGTGTGCAACGCATGCGTAACTGGCTGGCGAATGCCCGCGTGTATCTGCCGGCGCTCAGCTTCCCGGTGTCCCGAATCTCGATCGCCGCGGCGTTTCTGATCTTCGTCGGAGTCTTCGTGCCGACTCTGTGGACGGACTCGGTCGGTATTCAGACCGCGCGCACCGAAGCGGCGTTCATTCGCGATGTCATCACACAGATGCCAGGAACGGAACGCATCGCTGTCGATCTGGAACTGGGTGACGACGGCATTCAGGCACTCTTTGACCTGCAGCAACGAGGGAAGCCGTTGCACAACCTCAGCTATGTGCTCAATGAATCTGAACCTGACCGCCAACTGGTACTGACCCGGCGGCGTGGATTGCGGGCGCTCCTTCTGGTGGGAGCGGTGGATGAGCTGGCCAGTTGCGAGTCATCAACAGCGACGAGTGATGACGAACTGACATTGTTCCGCTTGAAGGTCGCGCCGGGCATGGCTCGGACGATGGGCGGCTCGCGGACACCTTCACTGGCTCAACGGTTACACAAGGAACCGGGGCCGTGGGTGAATGGCTGGCAGTTGAGTTCTCGAGCGGACATTTCCATCGGACGAGAACCAGCCACGATGATCGCGGTAGATCCGAGAGCGGAAGGCACTCGACCTTATTAGGCCGAGCACCTTCCACTGAATATCACCACGTCCAGGACAGACCGACGTTGAACGAATCCGAGAACCAGCTCGATCGGCTCGGATTGATCGACGGGTAGAGGTCCCGCGACGGATTGCCACGCCAGACAATCGACTGGTCGGGTCGAGTGACCTGACCAATCACCATGAACGAGTATCCGAGACTGACGTTCGCGTTGTAGGCAATCGATGAGCGACGCAGAATTGGCACATACCGCAGGAACGGACCGTCGAAGAAGAACGACTGTTCGAGCATCGGAGATACGTGGCTGCTGCTTATCTCACTGGCGAAGTCGTTCGGCCGCGGATCAGCCGTCGTCGGCGTGTTGAGATTCGAGGGGCGAGTCGTCACGAAGATGTTGTCACCCGCCATGTTCATCCGCTCGAAGTTGGCCATCACCGACACGTTGGTGCGACCGCCGATATGCATCAGCTCGCCACCCCAGATATAGCTCACGCCCACTTCTGGACCAATCAGATTGGATTCGACCGTGTTGCTCAACCACGACGTAATCGGGAAGACGGTGTTGTTACCTGCCGGGTAGATGAATCGTCCCTGGCCGGTACCACCACCACCGCCACCACCACCACCGCCTTGCTGCCCGCCTTCAATCGCACCGGCAGGATCGATCAGACCATCCTGGTTATCGTCAATTCCGTTGGGCAGCGAATGCAGCAGCACCGCCGGATTCACCGGCGCGGTTATCGCCAGGTTGTCATAGACCAAACCGCTGTGCACACCAACGAAACCGAAGTCTTCCTTCAGGTTGAAGTATCGCATACCGACGTTCGGCGTCAGACGGAAGCTGCTTGTCTTGTACCACGGATTCGTGTTCCAACGCATTCCGAAGCCATATTGCTGAACGCTGTAGTCCAACTTGAAATCGAGGTCGTAGACCGCGGACGCACCGCCGAACAGACGACCGTCCGGTCCGAGTTGAACCGTGCCATCATCGAGCGGAATGCCACGCAGATTCTTCAGCGTGACAGCCAAAGCCTGACTGATGTCCTGGAAGCGACCGACGGGGATTTCAATGCCTGTCTGGGCGCCACCGCCACCACCGCCTTGCTGCCCGCCGCCTGGATTGACAACGCGCACTGGCTGAAACTCAACCACATTGCTGACGGGCGGATTGGCCACCTGCGCTGGATCGTAGAACTGGATCAGCCGCAATCGTTCGGAGTTATTGACCAGGGCCGGGATACCCGACTCGCCTGACGTATAATCCCGGGCGTTGAAACCGCCGCCGCCATCGCTGAACAAGCCTGTGATTTCGAGGCCCGAACCTTCCGGATTCAACGCATCGAGTGTGAATCGCACACCGTTCAGATCGGGTTGGTGGATTTCTCCGCCCTGCACCGGATCAAAATAGTTCTGTCCGGAGATGTTGCTGCCGCCTTCAAAAGCATCCGCCACAGAAGTGAGGCTGTACGGAGCCTGACGCAAGAGCGGCAGGACTTCCTGCTTGTAGGTTTGCGCCCCCCGGTATCCGACGTAGCCCTTGGCCGCACGGACGCGGGTGCGGACATACTCGGACTTGAACCGCCATTGAGCCGGGGTACTGAAGGCCGACGAGCTGTCGTACTGCCAGAGTCCGTCTTCAATCGCGGTTTGGCCGTAGTCCATTTCGTACGGAGAGATCGCAGGCCAAGGCTGGTAGTAGCTTGGGTAAGCTCCCGCCCCCGGGACCTGGTAGTATCCGCCCGATCCGTCGATTGCCGCCGACCCAGAAGACATGCCCGGACCAGCACCGTAGTACGGCTGCTGAGCCATGACAGTTTCCACACTCGCCAGGCTGGCAAGCGCTCCGAGCAACGGACCAAACATACGATGGAGCCGCATCAGTCAATCCTTGAGCATGCAGGACTCATTCGTGACTCCACGCGAATACAAATCTTCGCGCCGGAGCATGCACTCGACCGGATTTATCGACCCCGCCGCGCGTTAAGCTGTAGCGATTGTCCGGCTTGTAGGGATTTTTATGATTGTGCCGACGCTGGCTGATCGCGGGATGCAGGCCCCAACAGAGCGTCGTAAGCCTTTTCAAAACAGCCCCTTAAGACTATTGAACGTGAGCACGCCCGGGTTCTCGCAGGGTCGCACACCGTAAGGTAGCCTCAGCCTCAAGAAGACCAACAGACCATGCCCCAGACATTCCAGATTGCCCTGACTTCCGACTTTAAGAACTCGCAAGGCGCGCTGGTCTACCACGACATCGGACTCGACGGGCTACCCTCAGACGGCACGATGCCAGTGAACATCCTGGACGAGCATCGCCCCGAAATCGCTCCCGCCCAACTTGCCGGGGCCAACGGGGTGATCGTTCTGACGCCTAAAGTGACGGTCGCAAGTCTCGCCAACAGCGAGAACCTGCTGACCATCGGACGCTTCGGAGTCGGCTTTGACAGCGTTGACGTTACGGCCTGCACGGCGGCGGATGTGGTGCTGTTTATCGCGGTTGGAGCAGTCGATCGCTCCGTTGCCGAGGCCACCGTCGGCTGGATGCTGGCCCTGACACATCATATTCGGACGAAGGACAAGTTGGTCCGCGAAGGCCGCTGGCACGAACGTAACCAGTATATGGGTAGCGAACTTCGGGAACGGACGCTGGGCGTTGTTGGCTTCGGCGGCATTGGCCGAGCGGTCGTCAGCCTGCTTTCCGGCTTCGGCATGAACACACCGTTGGTGTTCGATCCCTTCGTGGACGCCGAAGCGGCCGCGAAAGCCGGAGTTCGGAAAGTGGAACTCGACGAACTGCTCCGGGAATCCGATTTCGTATCGGTCCATTGTCCGCTCAATGAGCACACACGCAACCTGATTAGTGCTCGTGAATTAGGCCTCATGAAGCCGACCGCTTACCTCTTGAATACGGCTCGCGGGGGAATCATCGAGGAAACAGCCCTACGGGATGTATTGGTTTCAGGCCGCATCGCCGGAGCCGCCCTGGACTGTTTTGTTGGCGAACCCATCACGGCGCCGCACCCGCTGACGGGCTTGGACAACGTCCTGCTGGCACCGCACGCGATTGCGTGGACGGACGAGTTGTTCCGCGACATCGGCCGCACCGTCTGCCGGGGCATGGTCGATCTGGCTCAAGGCCGCCGCCCGAAAGGTGTCGTGAACCCTGCTGTATTCGATCGCCCCAGCTTTCAAGCCAAGTGGAACCGCCTGAAACTGACGCACGGCGAATGATCGTGCCGACGAGTTCTCAGTGCGTCGAATACATTGCCCCAGTCCGTCCAGGTTATGGAGCGGAGTGCCCGGTTCACCGTCGAAGACGATGCTGAGTGCGCGCTCGATACGTCTTAATCTCTAGGAGATTCCCGGTTGCTCGACCGTTTCTCCGATTCGCATTGCAGCTTTTCGATGCGGCGGCTTAGAGTCCCGCTCCCTTCACAGGCC
Organism: Planctomycetaceae bacterium; assembly: GCA_021732995.1. Lineage (GTDB taxonomy): Bacteria > Planctomycetota > Planctomycetia > Planctomycetales > Planctomycetaceae > AM-0621. The sequence continues at coordinate 53,615 of JAKFWA010000025.1, forward strand.
GTTCTGGCCTCGCTTGTTTGTTCCTACCTCGCTTGCCTCTCTCCATTCTCACCGTAATCCCTCCTTCCGACTCCATTCATTATGTGGCGCCTCGGCATTGTCGACTTTGATTCGTCGCATTGCGTCGAGTTCACCCGGCGTTTTCATCACGCTGGCGTTGAACGCGATGACTTCGTGGACGGAGCGCGCGTGGTCGCCGGTTGGCCGGGTGATTCTGTCATGGGTCCGGAACGTATTCCGGGATTCACCGCAGAAATGCGTACGCTGGGAGTGGAACTGGTTGAACGTCCGGAAGAGCTGATCGACCGCATCGACGCCGTTGTGGTGACGTCCATGTGCGGTGCGGCTCATCTGCCTCGTGTGAGACCGTTCCTGAAAGCTGGCAAGCATGCGTTTGTTGATAAGCCATTTGCGTGTTCGTTGAGCGATGCAGAGGAGATGTTGCGGCTCGCGCAGCAACATCACGTCACACTGCTGAATTCCTCAGGGATGAGGTTCGCTCACGAGATTACTCAACTGATCGAAATGCAGAAGACCGTCGGTGCGGTCACCGGAGCTGTTACCTACGGCCCGGCTAAACGCGCTCCCGGTAATCCCGGCTTGCTGCACTACGGAGTGCATGCGGTCGAACTGCTGTATCAGATTCTCGGCACTGGTTGTGAGTCTGTCACAACGACACACTCGGAAGGCGCTGAAGTCGTCACCGGCCACTGGGCCGATGGTCGCATCGGCACCGTGCGCGGCACGCGTCGCGGTTCGACGGCCTATGGCTTCGTAGCCTTCTGCGAACACGGAGTGATCGCGCGCGACGTTTCGACGCGCGGCACTTACGCACGTCTCTGCCGAGCGATGTTGCACTCCTTTGAAACTCATCAACCTGTCATTCCTCACGCGTCCAATCTCGAAGTTCTCCGCTTCATCCACGCGGCACTGGCCAGCGAGCAATCGCAAGGTGCTGTCGTGCGACTCGATCAAGTCCCCTCCGCCTGATTCTCCCGTCTCTCTTCCCGCCACCTCCCTTCGTCGATCCATCCTGCCATGCTGAAGCTCACTCGCTTCTGGATACTCGTCGTGTCGCTGCTTAGCTGCTGCCAACTGGCAGAAGCACAGCAGTTTCGCGTCTATACCAAGGTGTCGCGCATCGGCAGCGATCTTCCGGACGATAAGCCGGAAGTCATCGCCCGCAGCAAGTCGCTGTTTCACGCCGGCAAGGTCTATGACTTCGTGCAGGCTGCCGGTGAAGTCAGCATCTTCGAACCGGCTCATCAGCGATTTATCGTCTTCAGCTCAAGGCACATGCTGACCACAACGGTCACGTTCGACGAAATCAATCGATTGTTGGATTCGGCTCGTGACGAAACCAGGAGCTACGCGGCACGACTGAAAGAACAGAACACTCGCGATGCCCAGCAAGTAGAGCCGTTGCTGTTTCTACTCACTCCCAAGTTCGAAGAATCGTACGACGAGACTTCGCGACGCCTGAAACTCACCAGCCCGCGATTTGTCTACGCGGTTGAGTGTGGCGACGCGGAGATCCCGGAAGCCACGAATGCGTATCTCGCCTACACGGACTGGGCGGCACGGTTGAACTACGTATTGCATCCGCAAGCCCTCTATCCGGAGCCACGGTTGCGACTCAATCAGGCTCTGAGAACTCACCAGCACATTCCGGCTCGCGTGGAACTGCAGGTGTCGCTTGGCCGTCCGGTGCACCTGCAGGCTGAACATCGCTTCGATTGGTCATTGCTCGCAGACGATCGGCAGGACATTAACCTGTGGGAATCGCTGCTCAAGAAGGCCGACATGAAAGAAGTCAGCTTCCGCGAATATCAGCGCGCGGTGATTGTCGGCACGGCTCAGGCCAAGCGATAAGCCGCAGCTGATTGATGAGCGGTCCCGTTCTTTGTGAGCTTTCAGACCCGCGATTCCTCGCTCTCATCTGCTTATGATCCGTGTGCGGAGACGATCTGGATTGAGATCATCTCCACACGCGGATTTTTATTTTCGAGGATCTCGCAGTGCCTCATCCACGCTGCGAGCCGGCTTCGTAGAGACCACTCACACTGATGGCGGCTAAATCACAGACGCAGAAGAGCCTCTTTCTTCCCGAGCCCGAGCGGCCCGAGTGGGAGATTGCCGCCGAACTTGATCGGCTGGTGGCTCAGGTCGCGATCAACCGCCCGTTGGAAACGACCTACGACTATCTGGTGCCTGAGTCACTGCGTGAGATGCTGAACGTCGGCCAGCGCGTCGAAGTACCCTTCGGCACCGGCAACCACACAGAGATCGCGTTCTGTGTCGGCCTCACAAAGCTCGACAATCAGCAGCGGCGATTGAAGTCAATTCTCAGCGTGGTGGATCGCGAACCGATCGTCAGCCCGCATCTGCTGGAACTGACCAAGTGGATCGCGGACCAATACCTCTGCGGTTGGGGGCAAGTGCTTGAGACAGCCATTCCCGCAGGCGTCAAGCGACAAGCCGGAACGCGCGAGCTGACGTTCTTCACGCTGGCACAGGATCTTGAGGAGCGACTCAAGCAGCAGAAGCTCCCGGCCAAGCAGGCGGCCGTGCTGGAACATCTCAAGCAGACAGGTAGACCACTGCGAGGCGAGCAGATAACGGAAGCAGTCGGCTGTGGCACCGCACCGATCAACGGGCTGCGCGAACGCGGCTTGATTGTCGCCGTTCGTGAACGGACTGAGACCATCGACGCCGCGCTTGGAGATGTCGCCCCACAAGCAGATCTGGAGCTGAACCCGGACCAGAAGCGAGCGTTGGGAACCATCCTGCTGCAGATTCGATCGGGCAAGCACCGCACGATGGTGCTGCACGGCGTCACGGGCAGCGGCAAGACCGAGGTCTACATTCAGGCGATTCGCGAGGTCGTCAGCTACGGGCGCCAGGCGATCGTGCTGGTGCCGGAAATCAGTCTGACACCGCAAACCATTCGCCGCTTCAAGAGCCGCTTTGATTCCGTCGCGGTGCTGCACAGCCACCTCACAGACGCCGAACGACATTGGCACTGGCAGCGCATTGCGGCGGGTGGTGTGCAGGTTGTTGTCGGCGCCCGCAGCGCGATCTTCGCCCCGACGCCGAATCTGGGCCTGATCATCATTGATGAAGAGCACGAGACTACGTTCAAGCAGGACACCGCGCCGCGTTACAACGCTCGCGAGGTGGCCCGCGAACGGGCTCGTATGGTCGGCGTGCCGCTGATCCTCGGTTCGGCAACGCCTACTCTGGAAACCTGGCAGCGCGTGCAACCGCCTCCACCGGGACAACAGCGCACGAACGACGATGTGTTGCTCTCGCTGCCGCGCCGAGCGACTGGCATTCCGATGCCGCCTGCGACCGTCGTGGATCTGCGTAACGATCCACTCTGCGCGAAAGGTCATTCCATTGGCCGGGCGATGCGCTCACTGATGCAGGCCGCCTTGGATGACAAAGGGCAGGTCATTCTGTTCCTCAATCTGCGAGGCTTTTCGCCGACTGTCTGGTGTCGTTCATGCGGCGGAGGCGTGAAGTGCCCGAACTGCGATATCACGCTGACGTATCACAAAGACAAACAACTCGTGCTGTGTCATACGTGTAACTACGAAGCCGCTCCGCCGCAGACCTGTCCGGTCTGTGCCATGCCCGGCATTCGCTATTTCGGCACGGGAACTCAGCGGCTGGAAGAAGAGGTCAAGCATAAGTTTCCGAACCACCGTTGTATTCGGATGGATTCGGACACCATGAAGCGGCGCGGCAGTCACGACGCGGCACTCGAAGCCTTTCGACGCGGCGAGGCGGAGATCCTGCTCGGCACTCAGATGATTGCCAAAGGCCTCGACTTCCCGAACGTCACACTGGTGGGTGTCGTCGACGCTGACACAATCCTGCATCAGGCCGACCTGCGGGCTTCGGAGCGGACTTTCCAATTGATCGCTCAAGTCGCTGGTCGCGCTGGCCGCAGTGAGAAAGGTGGCCGGGTCCTCGTGCAGACGTGTTCTCCGACGGACTTCGCCATTCAGCGAGCCGTGCAACACGACTATGAGGGCTTCGTTACTCAAGAGTTGCAGAACCGGCAGGACATGCTGGCGCCTCCGTTCTCACGCTGGGTGCGAGTGATCCTGCGCGGCCCCGTTGAAGAACGGGTCCGCACGACCGCGATTGCGATGGCGGACGTACTGCGAGAAGTCGTTGATTCGCGTCAACTCGATCTCAGAGTCCTCGGCCCAGCCCCCTGCCCCGTCGCCAAGCTGCAGAATCATTATCGCTTCCACTACCTGCTCGCCGCCCCGACGCTCGATCCCATTCGCGAGTTGTGGCGTGAGCTGCGAGCCAAACTTCCTACTGACCGCGATGTCGAATTCGTGATTGACGTTGACCCGTTGAACTTGAGGTAGCGTTACTTCGCCACCCTCGGTGGCGCGAGTTTGATGGGAACGCAAGCATGCTGATGCGAACGACCGCCCTGTTAGTTCTGCTGATAGCTGGCTGTGCGCAGCCGAAAGTCGCCCCTGAGACGGTGAAGTCGTCGTTATTGTCTTCTACACAGCCCGTTCTGCGGGAAGATACTCTGAAGCTATTGCTCGAAGAGGAGCCCGATGAAGTCTTTCCTTCTGAGGTCACGGTTGGAGCAATTCAGTCGTCCGACGTGCCAACGAGCCAGTCCTTTGCGACGGACGGCCTTCAGACAAAGTTGTTTGTGAATGAAGAAGCAGGGATTGCCTGGATCACTCGATCTGGTGGGATTGCCAATCACGTATCAGAACGCTTCAGCCCCTGGCGAGTCGACCATCCCAAGATTATCCAGCTGCAAGCGAAATTGCGCGTATCGAGGCCATCCGAGAAGCGGAAGCCAAGAAAAGACGTTCGGACGACAAGCCACCATTTTAATATCGGCCTAATAGAGGGTCAGCCGACGCGCATACCGGGAGTATTACCTGCTACTGTTGATACTCAGCAGTAGTTCCGTAAGCTGGTTCACACAGGATTGCATACTAAATCGCGATTCCACCGATTCACGTCCCGCTCGAACTCGCTGCAGCCCATCGTCTCGAACTATTGCTGCCTCAATCGCGGCGGTTAGCGACGGGGTATCGTCAACGGGAACCAAAGTGCCCAACGTCGGTTGATTGAGAATCTCAGAAGGCCCGAATTGACAATTCGTGGAAATCACAGCGGCCCCGCAGGCCATCGCCTCTACCAGCACACTGGGCATACCTTCCGAGCGACTTGTGAGGACGAACAACTGAGCATTCCGAAGCCAGCGATACGGATTCGATTGATATCCCACAAAACTGACGACGTCTTGAAGCTGCAGTTGACGAACTCTCTCTTGCAAACGGTTTAAGTCCGGACCTGAGCCGACGATCCAGACGCGTATGGGCTTGGAAAACGTACGCCCCTCAAGGGGCTTTATAGCCTCAAACAGTTGATCAACAGCCTTGGATTCTTGAAGCCGGCCAATCGAAACGATGTTGAACCAAGACGAGTCGCATTCGGGACACGGCTCTTTAGCTCGACCATCGATTACATCGAACTCAAATCCGTTGTAGATCGTACGAACTCGCGAAGGATCCAAGTCGTAGAAGACCGTAGACAGCCGTCCCAGTTCTTGAGAAACCGCAACAACACATGCGGCGTTTTGATGAGCTCGGGTAAGCAAGCGCCGCTTGATCCAACGGAAGCGGCGTACATTGTTCCGCAAATCCGCTCGAGGATCTGCGTCGAGAGTTGAAACGCGCGGCACTCCAGTTTGCAAGCACGCAGAGTCCGTAATCAGCGGCATCAGAAACGTGCGCTCATAGAGAACATCAACAGGTTGCGTCTTGAGAGTTTCACTCAAGTGTGCGATCTGCTGATTGCGGATGCGACCGGGGAAGTATCGAAGAGCCGACTGCGGCTTGTCCGAGAATGCAGTGATATCGATGCCTTCTGGGACGTCATTTAGAAACTCGCCGCAACGATTCAGAAGATAGAGACGCGGCTCAATCACCTTCCGGTCGATTTGCTTCAGGATACTGATTACCTGCCGTTCGCTGCCTCCAGCGGCAAGCGAACCAATTGCAAAAAGAACCCGCAAAGGGCGAGGCATATTTCCAGTTTCAATTACGAACGTCGAAAAACGATGCAGCGTGCCTAGAGCAATCTAGCAAAACTGCTTTGAGCCAATAGTTCTATACTCTGATCCGGAGGGCAACAACTTTGACTCCATGAGTTCGATGCGAGTGACTCGATCCTGCCCGAAAACCGTTTGCTGGTGACGCTGTACAAGCTCGGCGAAGTGTCGCGGCGGTGCAGCCTTGATGTAGCCCAGGGTCACGTGAGGCTTGAACGACCGGGGTTCCGTCTGAAAGCCGAGTTCTTCGAGTCGCTCGTTCAAGACCTCAGCCAGTTGCCGTGCTGTGTCGCTCGGATGCAGTCCCGCCCAGACGACGCGCGGCTGCGACAGATTCGGAAATACTCCTAATCCCTGCAGAGTCCATTCAGACTCCGGCACCGTGGCCACAACTTCGGACATGATCTCCAGAACTCGCGGAATGTGGCTCAGGTCGGTGTCGCCCAGGAACTTCACCGTGACGTGCAGCTTCAAAGGATCGGTTACACGAACGGCGGGCGCGAACCTGCTGAGTTCATCCATCGTCTGAGCGAGTTCAGACGGTTTACCGGCTGCTGTCTGCAGCAGGCTCGGTGAGACCGGAATCGCGATGAAGGTGCGCAAGCTGTCCGGAGTGCTCGAAGAGAGCGTTTTGCGGCTATGATCTCGTTGCGAACTGGGCATTGGTTCTGAGTCGGTTTGATGAGGTCAATTCAGCATGGCTGCAGTGCACGTCACCGATCTCTATCGCATTCAGAGCCCGCCGGAAACCTGCAACTACTTGAACGACGAGAAGTGGTGCTTCGACTATCGCATCATCGCGGATCTGGACTCCGACAACTTCGGCGAACTGCTGCGACGCGGCTGGCGAAAGTTCGGGCAGCATGTCTTTCGGCCGACTTGCCCCCTGTGCACGAAGTGCCGCCCGCTGAGGGTTGTCGTGGACGACTTCTCTCCATCGAAGAGCCAGCGGCGCAATCTGAAACGCAATGCGCACATCGAAGTGATCGTCCAGGCGCCGTCGATTACGCGGGACCATATCCGGCTCTACGACGCCTACCATGCAGACATGGTCACTCGGCGCGGCTGGCGCCATAAGACGACGACTCCTGAAGAGTATTTTCGCGACTTCATCGGCGGCGATTACGAATTCGCTCGCGAGTTTTTGTATGTCAACAACGACCGGCTGGTTGGCGTCGGACTGGTGGATGTGACACCGCTGGGACTATCGAGCGCCTACTTCTTTCATCATCCCGATTGGCGACCCCTGGGGCCCGGCACGTTCTCCGTACTCTCGGAGCTGAACTACGCCCGCCAGCACGGCATCCCGCATCTCTATCTCGGCTACTGGATCCAGCAGAACCAGTCGATGAACTACAAGGCCGGATATGTCCCGCACGAACTGCTGCGAACCTTCGTCGCTGATGACGACGAACCTTTGTGGGAACGAGCACAAACGCCGGCCGCACAAACCGATTGAGAAGCAGGTTCGCAGCCCACGATCGCTACTTCCACGAACTCTACGGGGAAGTTCAAAACTCAACGAACACGAAACCGACGCAAAGAGGTAACATTGCCGGTGTCCTGTTTGACGACAGCCTGCGGCTCGAGGCCAGATCATGCTGACGATTCACGATCCCCTGCCAAAGCACGATTGTCAGGGCTTTTCGCGACGCGAGTTTCTCCGCGTGGGCGCTCTCGGTTGTGGAGGTCTCTCGCTTGCCAGCCTGCTGCAGGCGAAGGCTCAGGGAGCAGCGGACATCTTCACAGGGCGAGCGACCGTGCTGCTCTTCTTGAGCGGCGGGCCGCCTCATCTTGAGTTCTTCGATCCAAAAATGACGGCGCCGCGCGAGATCCACAGCATCACCGGCGAGGTGCAAACCAAGCTGCCCGGTATCACTTTCGGAGCTACCTTTCCGAAACTCGCGGCGCTGGCCGACCGAATCTCGATTGTCCGGACGTACGGCACGGGCAACGCCGGACATACTTACGGAGAAGTGGTCAGCGGCAACAATCCGTCCGGTGCGTCAATCAGCTCGATCTATGCGCGCGTGCGCGGAAACAATCATCCGCAGACGGGATTGCCTACCAACGTCGTCGTGTTGCCAGAAGCTGTTCAGGATGGGCTGAAGCTCGGCAGCAACTTTGAAACGGGTGCGTTGCCGACGCTGACGCAACCCGGATCTCTGGGCGCCACATATGCCGCGTTCAATCCCAGCGGTGGCAGCGATCTGAAACGTGATATGGAGCTTGCCGTCGCGCCGTCACGCTTTGAAGACCGACGGGCACTGCTCAGCGGCCTTGATCGCTTGCGCCGACAAGCCGATTCCAAGGGGGCGCTGGCGGGAACTGATACTTACCAGCAACAAGCCTTCGACATCATCGCGCGCGGTGTCGCCGAAGCGTTTGACCTCTCCAAAGAAGATCCTCGTACCATTGCTCGTTACGACACCAGTCATCTCTTCAAGCTCGAAGAGTTGACTCGCTGGAATGACATGCGGCGCGCTTCGAATCTACTGGGTCGCCAAATGCTGATGGCTCGGCGGTTGGTGGAAGCTGGCTGCGGCTTCGTGACGGTTTCGGACTGCGGCTGGGACTATCACGCGAATGGGAACAGCCCGAAAAACATGACCGGCATCTACCCGATGGGCGGCCAGGTCGATCACGCGGTGAGTGCGTTTGTTGAAGACCTGCATGAAAGAGGTCTCAGCGACAAAGTCCTGCTGGTCGTCACCGGCGAAATGGGACGCAGCCCACGGCTGAACAACAACGGTGGGCGCGAGCACTACGGCGAACTGACACCGCTGCTGTTTGCTGGCGGTGGACTGAAGATGGGGCAGGTCATCGGCCAGACGGATCGCTACGCCGCTCGAGCTGTCGGTGAAGAATATCGTCCGCAACATCTGCTCGGAACGATCCTGCACTCGATGTTCGATATCGGCAGGTTGCGACTGGAGCCACAGGTCCCGCGCGAAATCATTCGCATCGCTGATTCCGCGAAAGTCATCGGCCCGCTGATTTAGCTCCTACTTCCAGGCGAAGTTCTGCCCGGTGAGAACTTCAAACGCCTCGATGTATTTGGCCCGAGTTTTGGTGATGGTGTCCGCAGGCATGCTGGGGGGCGGGCTGTTCTTGTCCCAACCGGTCGTCTCCAGCCAGTCGCGGACGAACTGTTTGTCATACGAGAACGGGCTGGTGCCCGGTTGGTACCGATCAGCCGGCCAGAACCGCGAGCTGTCGGGCGTCAGCACTTCGTCGACCAGCAGGATCTCGCCATCGCGCGTCCCGAATTCGAACTTCGTGTCAGCGATAATGATGCCCTTCGTCCGGGCGAAGTCGGCAGCTTGTTCATAGATCTTCAGGCTGCGGTCGCGCAGTTGTTCCGCGGTGGGTCGACCGATCGCCGCGACCATCTGGTCGAACGAAATGTTCTCGTCGTGTCCCGTCACGGCCTTGGTGGCGGGAGTGAAAATCGGCTGCGGCAGCTTGTCGGCTTGCCGCAGGCCCGTCGGCAAAGGAATTCCGCAGACCGTGCCGCTCTGCTGATATTCCTTCCAGCCAGACCCGACCAGATAGCCGCGCACGACGCATTCCACCGGCAGGACCTGTGCTTTCTCGACGACCATGCTGCGGCCCTGGAGCGACTCAACATCGGTCCCTGCTGGCAGCCGCAGAGTGGTCGGATCCATGCTCAGCAGGTGATTCCGCACGCCCAGCAGGTCGAACCAGAACTTGCTGATTTGCGTGAGAACTCGGCCCTTATCCGGAATTCCGTTGGGCAAAACCCAGTCGAACGCGCTGATGCGGTCTGACGCCACAAAGAGCAGACGATCACCAAAGTCATAGACATCGCGGACCTTGCCCTGACGGGCCGTCATACCGGGTAAAACGCTGGAAAGCAGTGCTGTCGACATGCGGAGATTCTCAGTGCGGACGGACAAGCGGAAATCGCGGCCCCAGCGGGCTGACTCTGGCGGCAGTCTAGACCTGCCGACCTTCGTTGAACAACGTTCTCGCCAGAACTAGACTCGCCGGACATTTCTCAAAAATTTGACGGCATTCACAGCATCGAAGCACATCCAACAGGCTGTCGAGTTCGCGCTCTTGAGCACGCCTCGAACGGTTCTGCCTAGAGCAGCAGATTGAGGTCAGCGAATGGGGGTCATGCGATTTAGAGTCACTTCGCCGGAACAGCTCGAGCTGGCGACCGACATTCAGCAGGCCTTCATGAGTGGCTTTGACGGTCGCGTGTTTCCCTCTCGAGTTGAGTTCGATGGAGAAGTGATTTCGATTCGCCGGTCCAGCTCCGAAAGCGGCAAGCTGCAGATCAGCTATCCGGTCGCGGGATACGGTAAACCCGTCGTCAGCACCGCGACTCTGCGCGAACACGAGACGCCCTACAACCTCGCGCTGGAACTCGCGCGTGGCAAGATCTGTCAGGTGCGCAATCAGCTCGCGACGTGGGAATCTCTGGGCATGCAGATTCCTCAGGACTTCTACACCGTCCATCGCGAGTCGCATGGGTATTTCGCCAAAGCGACCGCACACAAGCAGCAACCGGCTGAGTGCTCCAAGCTGGCGGACGTCGCGATTGCGAAAGCTCATGAAGCCGCCGAACGACTGACGCGAGCCTACGTTCGTCAGCGACTGGCTGTTCGATTCAAGCGCACGCCGCAACTGCCAGTGTCGTTCGGCTGCATGGTCAATCAACCGGAACTGCCAGCCAAGGTCGTGCCAGAATACTGCGAGACCTTCAACGCGGTCTCGGTGCCGGTTGAATGGCGCTCGATCGAAGCCGAAGAAGGCGAGTACCGCTGGGAAGGCACCGACGCGATCGTACAATGGGCTCAGGATCACAAGCTCGCCATGCGCGCCGGGCCGCTGCTGGACTTCTCCGAGAACGGTTTGCCCCAGTGGCTGCAGCAATGGGGGCATGACTTCTTCAATTTGCAAAGCTTCGTCTGCGACTTCGTCGAGACCGCTGTCAGCCGCTACATGGGCAAGATCCGAACTTGGGAGCTAGCCACTCGGGCCAACACTGGCGGGGCCTTCAAACTCAATGAAGAAGAACGCCTGTCGCTGCTGGCCCGTACGCTGGAAGTTGCCCGGCAGGTCGATGAAGAAACTCAGTTCTTCATCCGTATCGACCAGCCGTGGGGCGCTTATCAGGCCCGTGGCGAACACAAGCTCTCGCCCGCTCAGTTTGTCGATGCACTCTTGCGGTTCGGAACCGGCCTTGCAGGCGTGAACCTGGAGATTCCTGTCGGCTTCACGGGTCGAGGGACCGCTCCGCGCGACCTGCTGGACTTCTCACGATTGATCGATCTGTGGACCGTGCTGGAAATCCCCTTGCACGTGACCTTGGCCCTGCCCTCTTCCACCGACGTTTCAACGCACTGCACCAGCGAACTCTCCGCCGACGAGATTGGCTGGAAGCGACCTTGGAGTCCCGAAGCACAGTCCGAATGGATCGAGACCTTTGTGCCGCTGCTGATGGCTAAGCAGTCGGTGGTCGGGATCTACTGGACGCACCTGACGGACCAGGCCGATCACGTTTTCCCGAACGCCGGCCTGATCGATTCCAAAGGGCGATCCAAGCCCAGCTTCCAGTCGCTTCATCGCTGCCGCACAGGTCAGCACCTGGGATAACTCGCGACGAGGTCGCTGTGCCCTGGCTGGTAAATTGACCGGACAACAACGTGTCAGCCGGGTCTGGTTTGTGGCTCACCTGTCCGAGCTGTCTTTCGCTGCGCCAGTTCGTAGCGGTCGTTCTACCTGATCAAGGAAGTTGGTCTGCGGAATCATTTCCGCCAGGCAGACTTTCTGGTTTCAAGTGTCTCGCGCTGCCTAGCATGCTGGTTGTTGCCGTTTATGCGGACTTCGTAAGGCGGGCAGAGTTCAACCATGAAGCAAGCTGCAATTCCGGTGCTGGTTCTCGTTGCGATTGTGGGTTTGGCGATTCTGACGACGTGGCCCTCAACGTCGCTGGAAGCCCACCACTACCAGCGTTTCCAGGATGGAAAATCCCTCTACGCGTTACTCCATAGTAGCATCCGCTCCGGCGACTCCTTAGAGGTAGTAGAACGCACTCTGGGCAAGTCGACGCCGCTGGTTGAAGGCGCGGCCGAGCTGCGAGTCCAGTTGCGTCAGGAAGCCGAACATCATCCTGAGCGTTGTCCGCACGGAATCTACGACACGGATACCTTCGTCATTTACCCCGTTGAGAACAGCAACCTGTTACTGCAGTTTCGCAACGGTTACCTGATCAATCACGACCCGGCGATGTTCGAACAGTTCTACCCTCAGCAGGAGATCGGGGGAGCGGCCGGGGCAGACAGCAGTTTCACGGAGGTTGTGGAGGTCGGCGGTCAGTCTTAATCGATGGCCCCGCCGAACTCCTCACGCAGCATCAGCCAATACCCCTTGTCTTTCTCGGTCGTCATCAGCGAGCCTGAGTCCATCGCATTCACACTGTGGATGCATCCCGCGTCAGGAAATTTGTCATGCTCCGCAAACTCATGAGCTTGTCCATTGTGGCACTCGCCGCACTGACGTCGAACGTATTCGCTCAAGGCAGCAAGCAGGAGACGCAATTACCCGCTCCGCGTCTGCTGGCGCGGTATGGACTGGAACGCGCCTGGTGGAGTCAGGCGACGATGAACATCTATCGCGACAAGATCGCGCACATGTCGGCGGACGAAGAGAATCTCTACGTCCTCTCAACGGGTGGAGCGTTCACCGCACTCGATGCTGAGACCGGTCGCAAGCGTTTCAGCCTGCAGTTGGGACGTGGCGACTCACCGAGCTATCCGGCGGTGTCCAATGACGACCTGGTGCTCGTGAACGCTGGCATGATGATGTATGCCATCGAGAAGAAGAAGGGCGATGTCCGCTGGTCGCTGGAGTTGCCTTCTCAGCCCTCAACCAGCCCTGCAGTGGACAACCTGCATATCTACTACGGAACTCTGGACGGCAGTATTTTTGCCTTCGACATCAAGCAGATCGAGAAGCTGCACAACGCCAATCGCCTGCCGCAATGGACCGAGATCGCCAAGAAATGGCGTTTCAAAACGGCTGCGGAAGTGACGACGGCTCCGATCATCAGCTTTGGCGTGATTAACTTCGCGAGCCGCGATAAGTCGCTGTATTCGGTTTCGCGACTGGAACGCAAACTGCAGTGGCAGTTCGAAACCAATCGACCGATATCGGCACCTCTGGGTCGCTCGTCGGGCATGCTGTTCCTCGGAACCGAGGACCTGAATGTCTTCGCGATCGACCAGGAAAAAGGTTCCGTGCGCTGGCAGTTTGTGGCGGGACTTCCCATTCGTAAACAGCCTCGCGTGATTGAAGACGATGTCTACGTTTTCCCCGAAAACGGTGGCGTGCATGCACTTTCGCGCACGAACGGGTTCCAGAAAGCCTGGAGCCCCGCGCCTTCGGATTTCGTCGCAGCAACAAAAACTGTGCTGCTGACGTCTGACGATGTCGGCAGTTTGATCGTACTAGCTCGTAAAGATCTGGCGACGATCGGCGCGATCAATCTCAGCGACTACAAAGTTCGTTATGGTAATGATCTGACCGATCGGGCTTATCTGGCGACCAAAACAGGCCTCGTGATCTGCGTTCGCGAGATCGGGCACGAGTTTCCAACGTATCACCTCTATCCGGAGCGACAGCCAATTCTGCCTGAGCTTGCCCCGGAAGAGACTACTGAGCCAACGGCGGCGGAGAATGCCGCCCAGTGAGGTGTGGCATGATCGAAACATCTGAAGACCTGCGTGAAGAAATCGCTCATCTGAGAACCGAAGTCGTGGCGCTCCGCGAGGAACTGCAGCAGCAGCAGCAGCACCAGACGCCGCAGAGCCAACAGCCGACTAACGGACGCGCCGCTCAGCGCGGCATTCGACGCCGGTCGAAGAAACAAATCATGGGCCTGCCACTTTACGACGTGGCAGTTGGTCCTGATCCCGCTACCGGCGAACCTAAAGGCTACGCTCGTGGCATCTTCGCTGTGGGCGACGTAGCCACAGGCGTCGTCGCATTGGGCGGCTTCGCGCGGGGAGTCTTCGCTTTCGGAGGTCTCGCGGTCGGCGTATTCGCGGCCGGCGGAGCCAGCGTTGGCTTAATATTCGCGGCGGGTGGAGCTGCGATCGGCGGCATCGCCCTCGGCGGGGCTGCCTGCGGTCTCTTCGCCGCCGGAGGCGCCGCGGCGACCTATTATCCGTTTAGCTCACTGCCCGGCCAATAGTACGTGCGACGGCGATAGATTCCGTATCGGGATGTGCGAAAGTAGTAGGCACATTTCGCGTGCCGTAACCCTCAGCGAACGGCACGTGGAAAGTGCCTGCTACGTTCTGCCGCCTTCTGCTAGTCGGCGGATTGTACCACTTCGATGCTGTGTCCGTCGGGATCCTCAACGACCGCGCGTCGGCCCCAAGGTGACTCTTTGGGTGCGGAGATGACTCGGGCTCCTCGTTCTTGCAAGTGTCGAACGACGGAGTCCACTGCGGTCACTTGAAAGCCCAAACGCAGTTGAGCTGCGGGTCGATCCGACTTGCGCGGATACAACTCGAGCACCATACCGTCCAGCACCGCCGCGTAATGAGCGGGGCCTGCCCCATGTTGCTCGCTTACGAACGTCAGCCCGAGGCAACGATAGAAAGCGCAGCTCGCTTCGATATCCGCAACATAGATCACGACCAGACTGAGCCGTGCAATTGAGTTCTGATTGTCCGCAGACATCAAACATGATCCCTGACGTACCGTTGCTCATCCCACAAGCGGGGTAACCGAGCGCGAACGAATCCGCCACAACAGTGCTCCGATTGGTATCAACCTGAGACTGTCGTGGTCGGGATTCTGTTTCGTCGAAAACTCGCAATCTTACAGTCGAGGATTGGCCGGTTTCACGGGTGCCATGAAATTCGGCGCACCTTTGACCTTCACTTTGCGTGAATACACCTTGTCGCCACAGGTGGCGTACACAGTGTCGAAGTCAGCTCCGCCGAAGGTCAGGTTGGAAACCTTGCCGTTCGGCGTGGGGATGATGCAGTTCACGCGGCCGGGCTGGTCGCAGACCTGCAGGCCCATGCGAGTAGCGACCCACACGCGGCCATCGCGATCGACTTCCACTCCGTCCGCGCCGCTGTCTTCGGCGGTGTCCGGCACGTGCAGATGGAAGTATTTCTGCTTGTGCTCCAGCGAACCATCCTTCTGGACCTGATAGCTGTAGACCCAGTGCGTGCGGCTGTCGGCGACGTACAGCAGTGACTGATCGGGTGACAGCGCCAGACCGTTGGAGAACCTCAAGCCGCTATCAACCACCTTCTTCTCGCCGGTGGTGTTGATGTACCACACCTTGCTGGGATCCGTGCCGTTCCAGCCGGGATTGGTGACATACACGCCGCCGTCACTCTTTACGACCAGATCGTTGCCACGGAAGCCATCGGTGATCGTCGTGCCTTTACCTTCAGGATCGTAAGCAATGATCTGCTCGGCACCGCCCGCAACCGCGAACAAGCGACCGTCCGGGCCGAATGATTGGCCATCGCCCTTCTTCGAGTCATCCAGAAACACAGTGACCTTGCCATCCAGCCACACCTTGTAGGTCTTGCTGCTGCCGACATCGTTGTAGAAGACTTCACCCTTAGCGTTGACCGCCGGGCCTTCGGTGAACTTGTAGCCTTCGCCCACCAGCTTCCAGTCTTCGCCGGGGAGCAGAATTTCTTTCAACTGGGGCGAGCCACCGCCCACCTTGATCTCGGCCGGCCAGTCTTTCCACAGCCAGCGCATCGCGTCGGGAAAGAGTTCCGTCGCGTGCTTGCCGTTGTGTCCGCCGTCGCCCCAGTTATGAGTGACCTCATAACCCGCGAACGTCAGCGAGCGTTCCATCGCCTGATTCGCCATCCACCAGTCACCGCCGTAGATGTTGAGATCGTTGCTGCCGTCTTCGAGGAATACGCGCAGCGGTTTCGGTTCATACTTGCGGATCAGCGTCGAGTAGTTTTGACCGCCACGCAGGCCGACATAGGTGCCGATGGCGCTGAAGACTCGACGAAATGCATCCGGCCTTTCCCACGCGGCCGTAAAGGCACAGATCGCGCCGCTGCTCGCACCGCCGATAGCGCGATCATTGCCATTCTTCGACAGCACAATGGCGCGGCCATCCCCGGCCTTCCAGGTTTCGACTTCGGGCAACAGCTCTTCCAACAGGAAGCGGGCATAGCCGTCGCCGAGTCCGTCATACTCAAAGCTGCGGTTGAAACGATCCAGAGCTTGCTCGTTCGGAGCCTTCACGCGACCGGGCGTGACGAACACGCCGATCGTGACCGGCATTTCCTTCTTGTGAATCAGCTCATCGAATACCACAGGAGCGTTGTATTGCACGCCGTCCTGATTCACGTAGACGCACGCCGGCTTGGCGGGGTCATATTGCTTGGGGATGTAGACGCTGACCTCGCGGGTTGTGCCGGGGAAGATCTTGCTCTTCTCAAACGTCTTCTTGATGACTTCGCCCTTGGGGGCAGCGGCAGGCTTGGCGTCTTCTGCAGAACTCAATGAGTTACCGGCAACAAGAAATCCCAGGGAACAGGCGAGGGCCAAACGCGATCTGAAGCGCAGCATGAACGCAGTCCTCCAAGAGCACAGAATGTGATTCACAAAGTAAGCGGCCACGGATCAAACACAGATGAAACACGGATAAGGAGCGGGTCTGCCAAGCAGATTCTTCCCATCCGTGTTCCATCCGTGGCTCTATTGATCCAATCTCAATCAAAGCAGCGGTAGTCGAACCTCAGGCCCCTGAGGACTCAAGCGTGACGCCGTATTCGTCAGCGACGGCCTTCAGCTTCGCCAGCACGTCGGCTGGCAGATTAATCCCTTCCGTCTGCGCACGACGATGCAGAGCCCACTCGCGTTCGCCGGGCAACAGGACTCGTTCGACGCCCTCAGCAGTCGGCGCGGAATGGATCTCATCAATCAGCTTTCGCATCCGTTCGGCGAACTGCTCAGGGGAAGCAATCGTCGCAACGTCAATCGCCACGAACGACGCGTTGTGCCACGACGGCTTGGAAGGCTCGTCGAAGATCCAACTGCCGACTTCCCACGTGATGCGACCGCCGGGCAGCACGCCCGCCAGCACCTCGCACCACAAACCAAAGCCGTAGCCCTTGTGTCCGGCCATCGGAGCCAGCGAGGCGTTGTGCGGGTACAGGCTGCCGTCCGTCGTGGGATGTCCGTCGGGACCAATCAGCCACGTCGGTGGAATCGGCTCGCCACGCTGATGAGCCGCATACACTTTGCCGCCCGCCACCGCCGCCGTAGCCATGTCGAGCAGAATTGGATCGCCATTGCCGACGGGAACTCCGTAAGCGATCGGGTTGCTCCCGAGCACCGCACCTCGCGAGCCCGGAGCCGCGACGCTGGGCATGTCGTTGCCCGTCACCATGCTGATCAGCCCCGCGCGAGCCGCCATCGCCGAGTAATACCCCGCCGCGCCGATGTGTCCCGTATTACGCAGTCCGACATACGCAATGCCAACCTGCTTTGCCTTCGCAATCGCGGTCTGCATGGCGAACACACTACCGACCTGCCCCAAGGCTGAGTCACCATCAATGACCGCCCAACCCGGCCCTTCACGCTCAATGCGCGGCTGTCCCTGGCAGCGATAGCCGCCGCCCTTCAGTCGATGCAGATAACCACCCAGCAGCTTCGTGCCGTGAGTGAACACGCCCATGGCGTCCGTAGTGACGAGCGCTTCCGCCGTCGTCTGAGCATCCTTGGGAGAAACATTGACCTTGGCCAGAGCCTGTTGGCAGAACGACGTCAAAGCGGGAATCGAAATCACGTAGGCCTCATCGAGTGGGTGACGAACGTGTGCAACTCAAAGTCACGGCCATGTTACCAGCCGCGTGACGAACGGAACGGCGGAAACACTCAACGCTCGGAGTGCGCAGCAGCCGCAGTCAGCACTGCGTCCAGAAACTCCTGAAACTCTTCTTCGGGCCCCTTGATCACGAGCACAGCGACATTGGATCCGCTGCGAATTACGAGGAAGCGGTTTTTCATGAAGAAGTAGAGCGCGATCAGTATCAGGCCAATCCCTAATGCCAAAGTCAGCGGCACTCCAAGGGCCAGCAGCGCGTTGTTGCCGCTGACGACGATCTCTGCCGAGTCAATCCGGCTGAGCAGAATCTCCGAATGATGACTCGCAACGAGTTTCTTGGTGTCATCAATCAGACGATCCCCGCGCAGCGTTAGTGTCGTGCTGCCGAACATCGAGGGCACGAGCACGTGACCGAACGATGAAGACGCGGCTTTGCCGGTCACGGAGAGTTCGCCCGAGCGGCTCTTACGCACACTGGTAGAAGACGTCGTCGCGAGCGATTTCGATGGCCGGGGCTCGGGAGCGATTTCGTCGAAGACGACATCTTCTTTCTCTCGAGTCGCCGACCCGCTGGGAACGTCCAGGATCTCTCCGCAGACTGGACACTTTACCTTCTTGCCGGCGAGATGATCTTGAACTCGAAGCGCTTTGCCGCAGGGGCAATCCAGAGAGATGGGCATGCTGGACCTCGGGGAACTCGATGCTGTGAATGCCGCGTGAGAGGGCATCATCGGTATAAGCTGCGGTCTGATTCAACCGACAACTCTCCGAACATGCACATTTGACTCTCAGGCACACAACTCGCCGATGAACTCGCTTGATCAAGCCATCCTGACCGCTCGACCGACTCGCCATGAGCTGAATGTCTGGCAGCCGTACGCCTACTTCGTGGAACCTGAGCATTCTTTCGCGCGGCAGGTTGAGGATGTAGCGACGATCTTTCTGACCAATCGCGAGTGCCCGTTCCGCTGCCTGATGTGCGACCTGTGGAAGAACACCACCGAAGACACCGTGCCTGCGGGGGCCATTCCCGCTCAGATCGATTTCGCGCTGCAACGACTCGGGCCAGCCCCGCATCTGAAGCTCTACAACAGCGGCAACTTCTTCGATGCGCGGGCCATTCCGCCTCAAGACCATGCGGCGATCGTCGAACACTGCCGCGGATTCAAGTCCGTCATCGTCGAGAACCATCCGAAGCTCTGCGGGCCGCACATACTGAAGTTCCGCGACGCACTCGCTGAGCACGACGTGCAACTGGAAGTCGCGATGGGGCTCGAAACGATTCATCCCGACGTATTGCCGCGACTCAACAAGCAGATGACCGTCGAAGACTTCGCCCAAGCCGCTGCCTTTCTGCGGACAGAGAACATTCGCTTGCGGGCGTTCATCCTGCTGCGGCCTCCGTTTCTGACAGAAGCAGAGGGCGTTGAATGGTCGCTACGTTCGATTGAGTTCGCGTTCGACTGTGGCGTCGACTGCAGTGCCGTCATCCCGACTCGCGGTGGCAATGGCATCATGGATCAACTGGCACTCGAAGGCAGTTATGCCCCCCCGTCACTCGCGTCTTTGGAACAGGTTCTCAGCACGGGCCTGCAGTTACAGCGCGGCCGAGTGTTTGTCGATCTCTGGGACGCTCGCAAATTCGCCAACTGCCCGCACTGCGTCGATGCCCGCGTGGAACGGCTCAATCGCATGAATCTCTCGCAGCAAACGGAGCCTGCTGTCGTGTGCGATCAGTGCGGATGCTAATCGGGCTCGCTGCACAGAAGCTTTGCCGAGGATCGTGTAAGATCCCGCCGCCACGGACGAAGGAGCCCGGGTGATTGTTGATCGTCGATCGATTTGCGGCTTAAGGGAACAGTGACTCATGAAGACTCGCGCTTTGGGACGTACCGGATTGCAGCTTCCGATTCTGAGCTTCGGCGCATCGTCATTGGGCCAGGAGTTCCGCAAGGTATCGCTCGACGAAGCCCTCAAAAGCGTGCGGGTGGCACTCGACTGCGGCCTGAACTTTATCGACACGTCGCCGTTCTACGGCCGCGGTATGAGCGAAGTGTTGCTCGGTATTGCTCTGCGAGACGTCCCGCGCGACAGCTACACGCTCTGCACAAAGCTGGGCCGGTACGACCTGCAGCACTTTGACTTCTCGGCAAAGCGCGTCTCGGAAAGTGTGGATGTCTCGCTGCACCGGTTGGGCACAGATCACCTCGATATCATCCTTTGTCACGATATCGAGTTCGTGCCGATGCAGCAGATTGTGGATGTCACCATCCCGGCGCTGAAGAAGATTCAACAACAGGGCAAGGTGCGATTCGTCGGCTTCAGCGGCTACCCTCAGAAGATCTTTAAGTTCATCTGCGATCAGGCCGATGTGGATTGCGTGCTGAGCTACAACCAGTACACGCTGCAGAACACACGCTTCGCCGATGAAAGCGTGCCCTATCTGAAGGCCAAGGGCGTCGGCGTGATGAACGCAGGACCGTTCAGCGCGCGACTACTGACGAATGCTCCGCTGCCGGCATGGCTCAAGGAGCCTGAAGACGTCAAAGCGGCAGCTCGTGCGGCGGCGGCGCTGTGCAACAGTCGCGGCAGTGACATCGCCAAGCTGGCGTTGCAGTTCTCGCTGGCTCATGAGGACATCACAACGACCATCAGCGGCAGTGCGAACCCCGAGAACATCCGCAAGTGGGCTCAATGGGAAGCCGAACCGGTCGATTGGGACCTGATCCACGAAGTGCAGAAGATCTTTGAGCCAGTCAAGAACATCGGCCACCGCGAAGGTCTGCCCGAGAACAACTGAGCGGCAAGGCGCTAGCCGCCGGTTCTGTGAAAACTCACGCTCGTTGTGGCCGGTCTCTGGCCGAGCCAAACCCCGCGACCGGAGGTCTCCAGCGCCGCGTGTAGTCTCATCCGGGAGACCTGCGGTCGAGTCTTGTGGCTCGGTCTGAAGACCGGCCACAACATGGTCCACCAGCGCTTCGGCGGACAGGATTGTCCGCCCTACAACACAAACCGAAGGCTTCTGGCGATCGCGCAGTGTGATTGCAACACGTTGTTTCTCCGCAACACGCACGTTGCGTTCGAACAACATCGGCGGCATGCATCTGAACGCGGCGTAGCCGTTTCTGAATCTCTGCTGATGCACTCAAGCTTTGATCCGCCTTGAGTTTGCTTAACCCGGCGGCCACGCCAAGCCGCGTCCACCGAGCAGGTGGATGTGCAGATGGTCCACCGTTTGCCCCCCGTCGCGACCGCTATTAATGACGGTCCGATAGCCGTTCGAGAGCCCTTCTTGCTCGGCGATCTTGCGGACGACCACGAACAAGTAACCGATGAGATCAGCGTCGCTGGCTTCTAACTCGGCCACCGATCTGATCGCGCGCTTGGGGATCACCAGCACGTGAGTCGGCGCTTGAGGATTGATATCGCGGAAGGCCAGACAGCGGTCGTCTTCGTAGACGATGTCGGCCGGGATCTGCTTGTCGATGATCTTCTGAAAGATGGTCGACATGTTGGTTCCTCGCAGTGGTGACGTCGCGGTCGGCATCCAACGCCACCGCATGATGCGGCACGGTAACGCTCCGTATCCACCTTCAAAACCGTGCGTGACTCTTTCCGAGGTTTCGCCATGCGAGCTTTGTATTCCCGGTCCAAGATGCTTTTCACCCGCCGCGGCAACGTGCTGGTGGTATCCGCCGCGTTTCTGGTGTTTGTGCTGATGTTCGCCGCATTCACGATCGACATCGGGTACATCGCCGTCGCTCGGACCCAACTGCAAAACGCGGTGGACGCAGCGACGCTGGCCGGAGCGATGGAACTCGATTCCAATGCGGACCAGACCGTCGTGGCCACCAAGGTCAAAGACGCGGTGATGGAAATTGCCTCGCTCAACAAAGTCGGCAACCAGCCGGGCCTGATTCTTGACCGAGATGTTGACATTGAACTCGGTCGTCAGGACTGGAGTACGAGTTCCCAATCGTTCGTCTTCAGCTTTGGAGCGAACGCCACTCCCTACAACATTGTGCGAGTGACCGGCCGACTCACGCAGACCAATACTGCGAGTGGCACCGTTGACCGCAGACTGCCTCTGTTCTTCGCTCCTGTGCTGGGCACGGAGAAGACGTCGCTCGAAACCGGTTCCGTCGCCACGTACCAGCCGCGCGACATGATGCTGGTGCTCGACTACTCCGCGTCGATGAATGACGACACCGAGTTCCTCAGCATTCCTGCGTTGGGATCCTCCGCGGTGACGAGCGGCATCACTCAGATGTGGAACGACCTCGGCAGCCCGGCGTACGGGAATATGCCGTTTACCCCCGCATTCCTGACCGTCGGAGGCACGGCTGCCAACGGGACCATTCCGCATGTTGACGTGACATTCAAAGGCACGTCCGTGGCGATCGAATCCACCATCGCCCTCACCACAGTGAAGCTCAAGTTCTCTAACGGCAACTTGCAGACGTTCTCGGGACTCGTGAATACGTCGGGCACATTCCAGGGCAGCAGTTCGAACAACAACAAACGCATTACCAACGTCTGGGTTCAGTCGGGCACGAACGCGAACCTCTCCACTGAAGCCTGGGGAGAGAAATTCAGCTTTACCGACAGCGATCTCGTCAGCCATCTGGGCCTGACGAGCTATCCCTACAACTCCGGTTCATGGCTCGACTTCATCGACTACGTCAACACCAGCAGCTACGTGAATACGGCCGGCTTCCGCTACAAGTATGGCAGCATGTGCCTGATCAACTACTGGATGGAAGGTTTTCCACAGAACTCTCAAACGCCGGGCTTGTGGGTGTGCTCCGCTCAACCGCTCACGTTGTTGAAGAACTCCTGCGATACACTGGTGGACTACATCGACAACGTCGAAGCCGACGACAAGATCGGACTGGCGATCTATTCGCACTCGAATACAGCCGGTGCCATCAAGGAATCCGGGCTGACGAGCAACTACGCCTCGATTAAACCGCTCTACCGTCAACGACAGGCGGGTCACTATACCGGCGGAACAAACATCTATGCCGGTATGAAAGTCGCCCGTGAAGAACTGGAAGCCAACGCTCGCCCGTCCGCATTTCGCATGATGGTCGTGATGACCGACGGTCTGCCCAACCAGCCCGCCAACAATCCATCCGGCCTGGTCGTCACCGAAGCCTACAACTGCAAGAACTCCAAGATTCGCGTGATGACCGTGACGGTGGGAGTTGAAGCTGACACCGCGCTGATGCAGCAGGTTGCCGACATCACGGGCGGCATTCATTTCAATGTTCCCGGTGGCGCTTCCTTCGCCGCTTACGAGCAGGCTCTGAAAGACGTCTTCCAGAAGATCGCCGCCAACCGCCCTCTGAAGCTGCTGCCGTCGCAGTAATCGGAATCGGCCAGAGACGGCTACTTCTGACTCTGCAGCTTCTGCATGGCGGCGGCGTAGCGTTTGCCGAACTCGCGCAAGGACGGCGAGTCGAAGTGGATGCGGTCAGACTTGGCGTTCAGGTCCTTCGAGGAGACGACGGCGGCGTTTGGAACTTGCTTGGGCACCGTCTCGAGCTGCTCATTAACAAGCTGCGAATTGCTCTTCAGGAACTCGCCGAGTTTCCCCGCCACGAAGGGCACGTCGTCCATACCGAGTTCCGCTCGCAGGTCGCGGACCATGCCACTCAAGCGTTCGCCGTAGTTCTTCGCAGTGGTTTCAGAACCGGCATCCGCTTCTCCCTGATGCCACAAGATGCCTTTCAAGGTGCCATCTTTCATCGCGGCTTTCGCGCGAGCGACCGCCTGCTTGTAGAGATCCCCGCCCTTCTGCCAGCGTGACAATGGCGTCCCGCCAACCGCGCAGGGCACGAGTCCAATCACAACCGAATCGTCTGCGTCGGCCATGGTGCGTGCAAACGCTGATCCCAGACCAACACCAGCGATCATGGGCTTGTCGAAGTGCAGAGGATCCAAACCCGGAGCCCAGGTTTCTTCCTTCGTGAACTTGATGACGCGCGGATGAGCCTGCTTGTCGACTTCTTCAATGACGCCGCGACCCGCCATGTTCGACTGGCCGATCAGCAGGTAGAGATGCAGCTTCTCCTTCGCTGGAAGTTTCAGCGGTTCGTCGGCGAACGCCTGTGGTACGACACTCACGAACAGCAACAGCATGCACCAGAGTTGTCGCATCGAATGAGTCCTTGCGTGAGATTGCCTCTATGAAGCAGGTCTGCTCGTCATCGGCCCTTGCTTCGCATCCGCGATGATGATCGCGCGGATGACAATCAGCCAGTCTCCAAAGCTCGACGAGTCGCACCGACAAGCGCACTTCGCCATCCCGTCGCGGCTTGGTCGCACGGAATGACTCTTCGAGATACCGGCCATTTCATCGCTATCCAAAGATAAAGAGCGTGCGATCTGAGTGACCGCACGCTCTTTGTTTTCAGTTACGAACCGAACCGACTTTATCGGGCGGTGATGATCGGGCCGCCGCTGGGGCCGTTGTTGCGACGATCCTGACGGTAGCCGCCGCCTTCTGGGCGACGGTTTTGTCGGAACGGGCGACGACCGGTATGGCTGCCGTAAGTCTCAGTGCTCTGTGGTGGCGGGTAGTCGCCGTAACTGTGCTGACCAGCGTTGGCTGGTGCACCGTTGTCTTGCTGGTAGCGAGCGCCACCCTGGCCTTGTCGAGGACCACCGGCAGGACGACGAGGTCCCTTGCCTTCGTAGCCTTGTCGACCGCGGCCTTGACCCTGCCCGTACTGCTGTTCGCCGTACTGACCTTGTTGCGTTTGAGATTCCTGTGCGGGGGCGACGTAGCTCGTGCCTTGCCCGGCGCGCTGCACGTTTGGTTGAGGAACGAACTGCCGCGGCTGCGCGGGTTCAACAACCGCGACTGGCGGAACAGTCTGATTGCCGCCGCGCGGTTCATCCTGGAAGCGATCACGATCGCCACGAGGTCCGCCGCCGTACGGCTGGCGTTGGCCGCGATTGCCGCCGCCTTGTCCGTATCCACCGCGCTGGCCCTGGCCGTAACCGCCGCGCTGACCACCGCCACCGCCTGCTGGACGACGACCGCCGCGATCCAACAGACGCTCGTTACGAGCTTGTGGCACCGGGAGCGCGTGCGGATGATCGGTCTCGACTTGAATGCGGATTCCGATTTCTCGCTCGATGGCCTTGAGTGCACCACGCTCGCGTGGATCGCAGAAGGACACCGCAACGCCGCTGGCACCAGCTCGGCCGGTTCGACCGACGCGATGCACATAGCTCTCAGGATCGATCGGCAGCTCGTAGTTGATGACGTAGCTCAAGCCCTGAATATCGATGCCGCGCGCCGCGACGTCCGTTGCGACCAGCACTCGCGTGCGGCCGTTCTTGAAGTCGAACAGAGCACGCTGACGGGCTGATTGCGTCTTGTCGCCATGGATGGCGTCGGCAGAGAAGCCAGCTTTGGAAAGCTGCTCGGCCAAACGCTCGGCTCCATGCTTCGTACGGGCAAAGACAAGTGCCTGACCGGAAACTCGCTCGTCCAGAATGTGGCACAAGAGCGATCGTTTATCGGTTTGAGACACGTGCATCACGCGTTGTTCAATCAACTCCACCGTGCGTTGCGAAGGCGTCAGGTCGACACGAGCAGGATCCTTCAGCAGCGTGCGCGCCAGCTCTTCGATCTTCGGCGGCATGGTGGCCGAGAAGAACAGCGACTGACGCTCTTCGGGCAGCAGGCTGACGATGCGATTGATGTCCGGCATGAAGCCCATGTCCAACATGCGATCGGCTTCGTCCAGCACCAGCACTTCCAGTCGATCGAGGAACAGATGGCCCTGATCGATGAGGTCCAGCAGACGTCCTGGTGTCGCCACCAGAATGTGCACGCCGCGACGCAGGTCGCGAACTTGATGGAACTGCGACACGCCACCAAAGGCCATGCCAGTCCAGATTCGCATGTGCTGACCATAGATGCGGAACTTCTCCGCAATCTGCATCGCGAGTTCGCGCGTCGGGGACAGAATCAAGGCTCGCGGCGCCAGCGGAATCGTGCGCTGCACGCGCTGACCCAACCGGTGCAGGATCGGCAACGCGAACGCGGCCGTCTTGCCAGTTCCGGTTTGAGCGATGCCCAACAGGTCACGGCCTTCCAGCAACAGCGGAATCGCCTCAGCCTGAATGGGAGTTGGTGACGAATACTTCTCACCCGACAACGCCCGCTGGATGGGTTCCAGCAAATTGAAATCGGCGAAGGTCACGGAAGACTCGAGATCGCCTTCAGTCTCGGTGGAATCGAGTTCGAGCTGCTCAAGCTCAGTGAGCTCGATTGGCGATTCGATCGACGAGACAGGTTGAACGGGTTCGGTAACTGAATTCTGCAACGTATCCAATGCATACTCCGAAAGACGAAGTGCTGATGCTGTTAATCAACGTCACGCCGACTCAGCAGGCTGCTGTTCAATTTCAACAGCGGGTTTGAGTTACGGACGATTTACGTCAGCTACTTCAAGAAACATTCTCCTCGCCGGTCTCAACAAGACGAGCGAGCAGACACTCCAAAAACACCCGACGCATTATCCGCGAACCGCAACAAGCGGTCGGGACGGTCACACAGCAACGTCAGCTCAACATGCGATTAGGTCGCACAATCCAGGGCAATCACTGCGATTACCGACTCGCGAAACTGGGACTTCGATCAGGCTGCGGCCTGCAAACGTCCCACGCGACTGAATTGTCAATCCTGGAGCTGACTCGTTCGCCCGAGCGTTCAGGCGACAAATCATTTGCTGTGAGAGGGCTCAGAGCGATGGGAACCAGGAAAAGAAGCAAAGCTGGTTATGAGTGACACAGTCTGACGTCAAAACTGACCAGACTGGTCGTCATCGGCAGCCGGGGACTCCCGACTGAGGTCAAGATGATATCGGCAAGCCTCCCAATGCGATGCGCTGAGTCTCCGCCATTTTCCAGAATTCCTAAAGAATCGTCAGCCCGGTTCCGGCACGGTCAGGTCTTCGCAAGCAACCGTTCAGCACCCAGATCGCGCAGTCGGGAAGCTGCCTGCTTTCCGATTTCGCTAGCCTCGCTGCTGGCTCCCTGCACCGAGGCGGTTAACCGCTCCTGCCCGTCCGTGCTGAGTACGACTGCGTCCAATTGAAGCTGATCGCCCTGCTGCTGTGTCCAGACACCCAGCGGTGCATGACAACCAGCTCGCAGATCCTGAAGCAGAGTTCGTTCGGCGGTGACGGCAGCATACACGCTTTGATTGGTGATGAGCCGCAGTACCCCTCGCACGATGTCGTCGTCCGCTCGACACTCGATGCCCAGTGCTCCCTGCCCGACGGCAGGCAACATCAACGGAGGACACAGCAACCCGCTGATGCGGTTCGCGAAGCCCAAACGCCTGAGGCCCGCCTCGGCAAGGATGATCGCATCGAATTCGCCCGCATCGAGTTTCTTGATGCGGGTCTCAACGTTGCCACGATTCTCAGACAGCTTTAAGTCGGAGCGGTAATGCAGCAGTTGCGCTTGCCGCCGCAGGCTGCCCGTACCGATACGAGCCTCGTGCGGCAGTTGTTTGAGAACTGCCTCACCGTCGGCAGCGGTTGATGCGGCACCGGCGGGCAGGATGATCGCGTCGTAAACGGGAGCCCGATCTGGGACAGCTCCAAGAACTAACCCGGCTGTTGGCTCGGTGGGCAGGTCCTTCAGGCTGTGCACGGCGACGTCGGCCTGATTGGCCAACACGACGTTCTGTACTTCCTTCGTGAAGACGCCCTGACCGCCCATCGTCGACAGAGCGGTCGCACGATCACGGTCACCAATGGTCGAGACCTCAATGATCTCGACCAACGCTTCCGGAGCCGCGCGCCGCAGCAGATCCGCGACGTGATTCGCCTGCCACATGGCCAGTTGGCTGCCTCGAGTCGCGATTCGAATTGTGCGGCGATCAGACACAACTAGCCCTTAATGACTTCGATAACTTTGTCGCCCATCTGATTCGTCGACAGGCTGGCACCACCGCGGGCAATGTCCTTCGTGCGAAAGCCCTCGATAAGGATGCGGTCTACGGCCGCTTCGATGCAGCGTGCTTCTTCTTCCAGATTCAGCGAATGACGCAGCAACATCGCGCCGGCCAGAATGGTCGCGAGCGGATTGGCAATACCCTTGCCCGCGATGTCCGGAGCCGATCCGTGAATTGGTTCATAGAGGCCGGGGCCAGGCGTGCCAAGCGACGCCGATGGCAGCATGCCAAGCGAACCGGTGAGCATTGAGCCTTCGTCAGTCAGGATGTCGCCGAACATGTTTTCGGTGACGACCACGTCGAAGTCGCGCGGGCGGGACAGCAGGTGCATTGCCATCGAATCCACGAGCACAACGTCGTAAGTGAGTTCCGGAAACTCCTTCGACACGATTTCCTGGCTCACCTGACGCCAGAGCCGCGAGACCTCGAGCACGTTGGCCTTATCGACCATGGTCAGCTTCTTGCGGCGCTTCATTGCGGCCTGGCAGGACAACCGCACAATGCGGGCGATCTCTTCCGTCGAATAGATCATGGTGCTGTAGGCCTGCTCGCCGCTGGGATGCGGGCGACGACCAGACTCACCGAAATAAAGTCCGCCGGTCAGTTCGCGGAAGAACAGAATGTCAACGCCTTCGACGATCTCACGCTTCAGCGGTGATGAGTCCAGCAGCGGCTGATACGTCTTGATCGGTCGCAGGTTGGCGAAGAGTCCGAGTTCCTTGCGGATCTTCAGCAGGCCAACTTCGGGGCGAGTCTTCGCTTTCGGGTCGTCCCACTTCGGACCGCCGACAGCTCCGAGCAGCACTGCATCTGCTTGCTTGCAGGCTGCCAGCGTGTGCTCGGGCAGCGGATCGCCGTGACTGTCGATCGCGCAGCCGCCCATCGGGAAGCGTTCGATCGCGAAGGTATGCCCGAATTTCCCGGCGACTAACTGCAGAACTCGCTCGGCTTCAACGACGACTTCCGGCCCGATTCCATCACCCGGCAACGCAACAATCTTGGCATGCACGACTCGTCATCCTCTTCGAAATGGCAGCGGTTCGCAGACGGAAAAGCTCGCGAGGCTCCGCAGAACGGACTGCAACAGTTGAGGGCACTATTAGAGACCATGCCTCACGCCACAAGCAACCGCTCGACAGTCGCGGCTGGGCGATAAGGCCACCGTTCAGACTGACCATCCAATGTGACAATCCGGCTTTACAGGTCCGGCCTGACTGATCGTGCTCTGAGAAGCATAAATAGTCGCGACGCCTCTTCTATCTCTAGATTCAGCAGTGAGTTACGTCGATTGTCAGGTTGTAACGATTGTAGGAATTCTGCGAGTGGTACGGGGTGTGCCAATTACATCGAGCGTGACAGTCATACGGTTTGCAACAGTCGTAAGGCCAAGTCACACAACAAGCCAAACTGAGCAGCAATCGGACGCAACCCGGTTGCTGCGGCTCGATCAGCGAGTGTGGCGAGAGAGAGACCGCCGCTGCGTGTTCCGGTGACCTGAGAGACCACCGGAACCGAGTCGTTCTTCGGAACGGCTCGTATGGTTCGACTGTTCCGAGGCAGCACGCCTGATTCTTCAAAGCTCAGGAATTGAGAGTTCCGCTGAGCCGCGAAGACGGAGTCCGCAACACTCCGTAAAGGGCGACTGCCTCGGTCGGTCGAAGCCAACTTGAGAACGCAAACGGTGCCGCGTGTGCGGCGAAAACAAATGCATCGGTCTTTCATCTCGCATTGGATAGCTCCGAAGAGAGAAGAGAGAGACCGATGCGCAAGCTCATGAATCAACTGCTCCAGGACGAAACCGGAGCCATCATTTCGGCTGAAATGGTCATCATCGCGACAGTTGTCGTGCTGGCCCTCGTGGTGGGCTGGAACGCTGTCGCGGGAGCGATGGTCGGCGAACTGGTGGACGTCGCGACGGCCTTCGGATCCTTGAACCAGTCCTACAACTACCGCGGCATCGCTCACGTCGGCCATGCAAGCTGCAGCGGGTCTGGGTTCTTCGATCTGTGCAGCAATATCGTGCTGGATACGGACAATCAGACGACCGTGGGCGGAGGTGGTCGAACATCGGGAGGCTCGTTTGGCGGTGGGGGAAGCTTCGCCAGCGGCAGCGCAACCGCCTCGGTATCTGCATCCGCCGCTGCCGAACAACCCGCAGCATTCATCGACACTTACACGGTTGAAGGCGCCGAAGAAGTCGCTGTCCTGGAAGAGATGGCCGTGCTGGTGGAAGAGGAAACCGTGCAGGCTCAAGCGGTTGAGAAGGTTGATGAGTGCGAGGTCCTTCGCAAGAAGGTCGAAGAACTCTGCCTGGAATTGCACCGCATCAAGACTGCTGAAGCGGCCTCGACCACGACTGTGACCAAGACTCTGAAGGCCGTTCCGGACAAGGCTGTACCAGTCAAGCCACAGAGGAAAGTGAAATAACGGTATCACGGACCAAACCGGTATAAAGCGACTTGGCTGTCAGACGTTGATATCAGAACAAACTTAATGGCACAGCAGCACTTACGTAGTGCTGCTCTCGCTTCTGCCAGTTGGCGAACTCGCGACACTTGGCGTTCAACTGTCAAAGCTGTCTATCAGATCGTCGCAACAATTCGTTCGTCACCTCTAACACCTGACGAACCTTGCTAATGAGCCGGGCCTCTGTTTCGAGCCCGGCTCAACTTTTTTACTGCCCGTCGAAACCCCGCGTTTTCAGCAGGTTTCCGGGCTTCTGTCGCATTGCTCAGTTGCGACAGTTGTGGCGCGCGGGCGCATTCAGACAGTCGTGGCACACACGGTGCGATAGTAAGGCTGCATCGAAAACACAAACTTCACACGACGGACGACTCGGACAGTTGAGTGACGTCAATTCGCACTGGAGTGAGATCCCCGTTCGTCAGCTTTAGCCGAGCTGACGGGTGGAGCGAACGCGTCAGGATGTCGTTGTCTGTCGTGTGAAGTCGGAAATTGCGGATGACGATTCCGCCTGAAAGTCATGATTGAGAGCCTCTGCTCTGTGGTTGTGAGAGGCCGCGGAGCAGAGCAGAGAATGCGCACCTGTGCGTGTCACAGTGCGTGTGTGTGAGAGAGTTGGGGCCGTGTAGCCGCACGGCCCCAACCTCACCCAACAACATACAGCAGTAGCAATTACTGCCCGTCATACACCTGGCCAGGATCGGTCAGCCCTCGACCAGTGGGTTGACCAACAGCTCGTAACCCTTCGTTGCGGAAGGGGAGCTATCGGTACTTCGAGTTTGGTCGCTCGTCGTGCCATCAGTAGCGAACTCACGAAAGTTTTTCAGGTTCGTGAGTCAAACAAGGTCTCTCTCAGTACGCTCAAAAATCCGTAAAGGAACTCTCCATGTTGCGTAAATTCTTCAATGACGAAGCTGGCTTCGTCATTTCCGCAGAACTCGTCATCATCCTGACTCTGGTTGTCTGTGCGACCGTCATCGGCATTGGCGCTATCCGTGACTCGATCGTGACCGAATTGCACGACGTTTCGGAAGCCATCGGTGCTCTGAATCAGAGCTACAACCTGGTTGGTCTGTCGCACGCCACTGGCGTTCCAGCCACTCCGACCCACGCGGTCTGCAGTGGTGGTGGCTACAACGATGACACCGATGCTTGCGATTGCAAGGGCATCACTCTGGTCGTCGTCGCTGGCAAGGACGATCCAAGCGGCACCGGCGTGACGGACGGTACGAACTAGTTTCGACCGCCTGATCGACGTTTGCGTTACGGAACCACTGGCCTGAGTCCAGGCCGGTGGTTCCTGCAAACTGCTGATACCTCTGCTCCGCGAGTTGAATCGGCAATTCAGCCTCGCCGCTTCCGAGTCTTACGCTCGGTTTTGAAAGGAGCAACCCCATGGATTCTCTCCCCACACGTTACTTAAACACCCGAAAGGTGCCTGCAATGTTGCGCACATTCTTCAGCGATGAGTCTGGTTTCATTATCTCCGGCGAAGTCACAATTGTCATGACGCTCCTGATCTGCGGTACCATCGTCGGTATCGGAGCGATTCGTGATTCAGTCGTCTTCGAACTGCACGATGTGTCGGAAGCGATCGGGGCTGTCAGCCAGAGTTACAACTACAACGGTATTCAGAAGAATCGCGTTGGCGGCACACACGGTCGCTGCAGCGGAGCTGGCTATAACGACAACTCCGATATCTGCGACTGCAAGGGAATCACGCTGACAATCGTCTGCGGTAAGGACGATCCGAGCAACTCGGGTGTCGCTGACGGGACGTGATACACTCAATAACTCATCCTGACACAAGCGGCAGATGCGACATCAACATCTGTGTCGGCACGTCGATTGCAACTGTCAGGTGTGTCGGATCAGTCAGGAATCAAGAACGATACCGGTATAGTGAATTCAGCGAGCCCGATTCATTGCGGCGCTGTGTGTAAGTAAGCCGCGCTCGGATCCTGAACCGACTCGATTTATCATTCTGTAAAGAGAACGCGACAGAGGCGCCTAACGCCCTCTGTCGCGTTTTTTTTTGGCATCACGCTGCGGCAAATACTGAACGAGTGGCGGAACCCCGAAAATCACAGCATGTGAATGCGCTTCCGCCCTGGTGTTGCCGGTTTGAAACACTTCACGTTGCAACAACTCCACGGCACGACGGCACGGTCACTGCATTCTCTGTCGACCGTCAACCGCACTGGGAGTCACTGGAATCAACACAGTGGAACTCCCCTCAAAACCCTCAGATCGGTGACCGTGTTCGCAACTTCGAGCTTCTCCCCCATAGCTCGTGGACACGAAGACTCCCAGTTCCCCAAAAGACAATTCAACTTCGAGTAATCGCAGAGTGGATGAAGGTGAGAGCTCATCCATGTCATCTGGCCGAGGATGGTCTGTAGACACTGCCTTATTCAAAGTCCCTGGGCCGTTGCCTGATCGGCGCGGCCCGCGAGTACACCGCGGCTGCTCAACGCAGTCGCAGGCTGCTTCGTGACTATCGAAGCAGCAAACCAATTCACTCCTGCAGGGTGACCGTGATCTGGCGGCTAACCGGATCACAACATCGAAACCTGACGGCTATCAGGAATCGGTGGCAGCTCCGCTGGCGAGTTCCAGTCGACTCGGAACAAGCCTGTCGTCTGCAATATCAGTCTCTCAATCAGAACGTTTATCAAGGATCTCACACACATGTTGCGTAAACTTCTCAACGACGAAGCAGGTTTCATTGTTTCCGCCGAGTTGATGCTCGTCATCACTCTGGCATTCTGCTGTGCAGCAGTTGGCTGGTCGGCCGTTCGCGACGCGTTGGTCAACGAACTGAACGACGTTTCGCACGCTATTGGCGCTGTCAGCCAGAGCTACAACGTGACTGGCTTCCAGAAGGCCAAGAACCTCGGCAAGCCACACGCTAGCTGCACTGGCTTCGGCTTCAATGACGACGCCGACGAATGCGACTGCAAGATCATCGAGTACGTCGATGTCTGCGGTAAGGACGATCCAAGCACCGGCGCTGACGAGTAATACAGCCCGCTGCGAATCGGTCGCATCGCTTTCAATAACGAGTGAAATGATCCAGGGGATGGCACTTGCGATCCCCCGGATTTCACTCGAGGACGTTTCCTGAGACCCCTCTCACTCATTTTTGGTCCCAGGAAGCAGTGGTTTGAGTGTGGCATAGGTGCCGTACTCATCACATCCGCAACTCTCAATCTCTATTGGTATACTCCATGCGTAAATTGCTGAACGATGAATCTGGTTTTGTTGTTTCTGCTGAGCTGATGCTCGTGATCACTCTGGCGTTCTGCTGCGCCGCAGTTGGCTGGTCAGCCGTCCGTGACGCGTTGGTCAACGAACTGAACGACGTTTCGCACGCCATTGGCTCCGTGAGCCAAAGCTACAACGTTACCGGTTTCCAGAAGACCAAGGACGCTGGCAAACCACACGCTAGCTGCACTGGCTTCGGTTTCAATGACGACGCCGACGAATGTGACTGCAAAGTCATTGAGTACGTTGACGTCTGCGGTAAAGACGATCCAAGCACCGGCGCCGACGAATAAGTTGGTACGTTGCTAGATCCGTAAGTGTTCTCGATCGGGCGATGAACTTCATCGCTCAAAGGTAGCAACAACACGCTCGGAGTGGTCGCCTTTGACCACTCCGAGGATTTACCCAAAGTCAACAAATAGTTCTTCGACAGTCATTGCATCGTTCAGCATTACTTCGCCCGTGACACCTTCACCGCTCACGGCCACTCCACTCGAGCTGCTCTCGCAGCAAATCATCCGGATCGACTCCCTCTAGATCCACAATCCTCAATCACTCACCTGTTCGTTCTTCCTTCTCAACTCTCCATCGCCTCGCTCTGACCGTCCTCTCCAGCTCGCTCAATACTCACCTCGCTCGTTTCCTTTCTCACCATCACACCTTGTGCGCGGACTCCGGCCTTTCACATTGGCATCGGCACGTCTACGCATCCTTTCCCAAAGGGATGTTTCCATGCTCGCTCGTCTTATTCGCGATGAAAACGGCTTTATTGTTTCCGCTGAACTGATGCTCGTCGTCACCCTGATGTTCTGTGCCGCTGCGGTTGGATTTTCAGCCGTTCGAGATGCCCTGGTGAATGAGCTGAATGACGTCTCGCATGCGATCGGAGCCGTGAGTCAGACGTATCACGTGACAGGACTGAAGAAGGCACGCAGTGGTTGCGGTTGCGAAGTTCACGCACGCTGTGCCGGCTTTGGATTCAACGACGACGCCGACGAGTGCGACTGCAAGATCATCGAGTACGTGGACGTTTGCGGCAAAGACGATCCCAGCACCGGTCGCGACGAGTAATACAGGAGCCGCAGAATCATGTTCACACGACTCCGGCAGGACGATCGCGGAATGCTGATCTCCGCCGAAATGATACTCGCTGTCGCGTTCCTGCTGAGCGGCACCGCGATCGGTATCGGCAGTATCAGCGACGCGCTGGTTGAGCGAATGGCCGAACCGACGGACATCGACGAGATGTCCGTCACACCGGGCGACGCTCTGAGCTACTCCATCGTCGTTCGCGATTCGAACGCAGCCCGTTGAACTCTGGAGCGATCGAAAACAAACAGGGGCAGCTTCTGTGATGCTCTCACACTCGTGAGAACAACCACAGAAGCTGCCCCTGTCGTTTTGAACTACGACTTCAAGTGTCGCTAATCGTTGCGGAGCGAGACGCCCATCTCGGTCAGCCGCTGGCGGATCTCGTTCAGCGAGGTCACACCGAAGTTCCGCACGGAGAGCAGTTCTTCCGGGCTGCGATTCATCAATTCGCCAATGGTGACGATGCCCAGACGCGAAACGCACTTGCGCGAACGCACTGAGAGGTTGAGGTCGCTGACCGGGTTATCGAAGATCGCCTTCTGTTCGTCGCTGAGGTCTTCGCGGCGAAGTTGAGTCGGAATCGACTTCTTGTCGGCGATGTTCTGACCAACGTGCAGGCCTTTGGCCTCCAGGATGATCTTCACTTCCTTGAGTGACGTTTCACCAAAGTTGCGGCTGGCCAGCAGCTCGGCTTCGGAGATCCGCGTGAGATCACCAAGCGTGCGGATTTCCAGACGCTCAAGACAGTTGCGGCTGCGTGCCGACAGTTCAAAGTCCGAGATCGGGGTGTTGAGCATCTGATCGGCTTCACGTTGTTCTCGCACGATTTCTTCGTCGAACACCATGTCGCCGGCCGCTTCAATGTCTTTCAGGTAAAGCAGCGCTCGTGGATTGGTCGGATCGCTTTCCAGCACGCGACGGAAGCAGAACGCCGCGCAGTCGTAACGCTCCATGTCTTCATACAGCAGGCCTAGATTCAGCAGGGCTGCGACAAAGAACGGCGGCTTCGACAACGAACGCTCGTAGAGCTGAATCGCTTCTTCGTCGTTGCCATAAGTGGCGTTGAGGTTTGCCAGACGGAACAGGGCTCCCGAGTGCCGCGGGTCCATGTCGACAGCGCGTTCGAAGTATTCAATCGCGCCGAACGTGTCTCCTCGATCGGCCATAATGCAGCCCATCTGATAGGAGTATTCAGCACGTGAAACCGCGTTGCGCGAATGGGCACGCAGCAGCTTTTCCGCTTCGTCGATGCGCCCGGCAAGACGCAGCGCGCCTGCCTGAGCCAGCACCGATTCAATCGCGTCGAAGCCGCTCTTCTCGGCATCCTGAAACGCCGAAAGAGCATCTTCAAAACGCTCCTTCGCCTGCAGTGACTTGCCGCGATAGTAGTCAGCCCACCCGTTTTTCTTGACTCGCTCCAGGTACTCCACGGACTCGCTGTGGCGAGCCAGAAAGTACGCAGCGATACCGACAGCAGCCAGATCCCGCTCACCGGGCTTGCCAGCTCCGTCCACCCGTTCCTGCAGTTGGTGGTAGACCTGCTTCACGTCGCGCGGGTTGTTGGAAACCGCGCGACGGAGTTCGGACACCTCCGCGCTGCCAAACGAGCTGCTTTCCATGAGCAATCGAGAAACGTCGACCGGAGAATCAAAGGCCATGCAGACGACCTCCAAAGCTGACCCCACCATTGCATGCCAGAAAAAACCAGCCGGGATATCAAAGGGGACACCCCGGCCAGGCACCAATCAGAGGTCAGCAAGACAAACAATATCGCAGCACAAACTGTAAACAGCGGTCAGGTGCTCTCGGCACAAGGCGAGCACCATCAAGCTGACTGCGTGCGAGAAAAACAGCCGCCAGACATCAGACGAGAGTGAGGATCACTCTTCGGGGATGTAGGGCAACAGGGCAATGAAACGAGCCCGGATCACGGCGAGGCGAACTGCACGGTGCCACTTGGCGCTGGTGCCGGTGCGACGACGGGGCAGAATGCGGGCGTTGCGGTCAATCAAGGTCCGCAGGGTCTTCAGGTCTTTGTAGTCGATATATACGGGACGCGGGGACTTCTTTGGTCCTTCCGGGCAGAAGCGGCAGGTCAGCTTCTTCTTCAGGCGAGCCTTCTTCTTGCGGCGTTTCTTGAGTTCCTGAGGCGTGAGTCGAGTCATCTTGGTACCTTCTGTCGAATAAAATGTTCGATTCGATGGAACACTGTTCGGCCGCTCAAGCTTTTGAGCGTTAACAGATGTCAGACGATCCGGACAGATGCGGTCGCCTGCGAATCTTGCGGGGGCTAACGGCCGCCCGGCGAAGAACCCGCATTATGGAACGGGCAGAAATTCCATGCAACTGAGCCGTTCTTCGGCCGTCCGTGCGGGTTTCCGCCGTTGTTTTCACGCAACATGCAGCCGCAGTCGCGTGGTGCTGCGGCAACATCCCGCCGCCCGGCTGTACGGGGCGTAAACTTCGGCGAACGCTACGTTTTTCGAGGGCTTACGGCGCGGCGCGGCGTATCGTACGAGTTGGTTTACGGGCTGGCATCGCATTTGAAACAGATCGGCTTCCAGTTGTTTCATCTCTTGTTCGATGCCGGGACGCAACATGCCGAAGCCGTTAATCGCTCTGATGAGTCAGCGCGGAAACTGGACGAATCAGATTTCCGTGGGTTGCCCGAACTATGAAATCGTCACCTTCAACAGTCTGGACGATCTCCTACGCGGCACTCAGCAGTGCACACCTGCTGCGACGATCACAGACCTCCGAGGCCCGCTGGTGGGCGGTGGTCACGTGCAGGAGTCTCAACTCGGCCGCTTGCGGGATCGGTTGGGCACAGCACCCATCGCGTTGCTGACGGACGATTCGTGCCCTGAGCCTCTGGAACGTCGCGCCCTCTACAGCGGTATCCTGCACCTGACCGGCGAGGTGACCGTTGAGAGTGTCCTTCAATGGCTGGAAGGAAATGTTCCGGCCGACACTGCTGAACCCGAGAAGGCGGAACCGCAATTCGTCACGCTTGAGGACGCTCATGCGGAACCGGGCGCCGTGATGGCTGGAATCTCGCGGCGTTTCGAGACCTACACCCCACAAATCAAACGTATGCTGGAGGACTTGGCGATTGCCGCTGAAAAGGATGTCACGCTGCTACTCATCGGTGAAACGGGTTCGGGCAAGACATTCTTGTCGAACCTGATCCACGAAGTTTCACCGCGGCGCGACCAGCCGTTCATCACGGTGGCCTGCGGTGCGTTGCCGGGCGACTTGATCGAAAGCGAACTCTTCGGACACGTGAAGGGCTCGTTCACGAGTGCTCACGCCGACAAAGACGGCAAGTTCATCGCGGCAGGTAAGGGAACGATCCTGCTCGACGAAATTGACGTCCTCAGTCCCGAGCAGCAGGTCAAACTGTTGCGAGTGATTGAAACCGGCCAATTCGAGCAAGTGGGTTCAAACCGCACACTGACGTCGCAAGCCCGGCTGGTCGTGGCCAGCAACCTGGCTTTGGAACCTCTAGTAAAACAGGGCAAGTTCCGACCTGACTTGTACTATCGGTTGAGCATGTTGAAGTTCGATCTGCCGCCGTTGCGACAGCGGAAGCCGGACATCAAGCCGCTGGCCCGTCGGTTCATTCAGGCCAAGGCCAAGAAGCACAATATGTCGATCGTGCGGATCGAGCAGGAGTTCTTTGACGCCTTGTTCGCTTACCCGTGGCCGGGCAATGTCCGCGAGTTGGAGTATGCCATCGAGAAGTCGGTGATCTACTGCCGTGACGGCGTGCTGCGAGCCACTCATCTGGCTCCGCACATCGTCGCGGGAGTTGCCGGGCCGACGAATGATCCCAGTGTGCAACTGGAGTCCTCGAAGGCGACTCAGGTGAAAGGTACCGCGTTGGAACATCAGGTTGCGGCGACCGAGAAGGACGTCATCGAGCATGCTCTGCTACGCAACAACTTTAACCGTACGAAGACGGCGAAGGAGTTGGGAGTCAGTCGAGTCACGCTCTACAATAAGATGAAGCGTTACGGCATCGATTAGGCGCGTGGCGGACTCGTCTCGCGTCCGTCCGTTGTCCGAGTCGCCTCAGCGTGCGTCATCGGCAGTCTCATTGACCGAGTGACGCTCGCTATTCAGAACACTCGCCCGCAACAATGCGGGCGAGTGTTTGTTTTTACCTGTAGACAACTTGAGTGTTGGTCATGAACTCACCGCGTCATTGGATCATTCT
The DNA here is from genome assembly GCA_021732995.1 of Planctomycetaceae bacterium. Taxonomy (GTDB): domain Bacteria; phylum Planctomycetota; class Planctomycetia; order Planctomycetales; family Planctomycetaceae; genus AM-0621. Next base: position 92,610 of record JAKFWA010000025.1, read on the forward strand.
CGGGGCGATTCTGGCCTCGATCAGCGTTGTGCTGGGAGCGTTTGGGGCTCACGGACTTGAATCGACCTTGGCCGCGAAATACGCGAACGAAACGCGCGACATCGCCGGGTTCACCGTGCCGGCCAGTTACAAGTACGTGCAGGACTGGATCACCGCCTCGCGTTATCAGATGTATCACGCGATCGGGCTGATCCTGTTGGGCATCCTCAGCACCAACCCGGCGACGCGCAGCCAGAAGATCGCGGCATGGTCCTTTGTGCTGGGCATCCTGTTCTTCTGCGGTAGCCTGTATGTGCTGGTGCTGACCGGCATACGCTGGCTGGGCGCGATCGCTCCGATTGGCGGGACACTGATGATCGTTGCCTGGATCGCGTTTGCCTTCGGTGCCGCTCGCTCGCGCGAGTTCACAGCAGGCGCGAACTAGATCAGTCCTTCTCTCGAAGGCAGAGGATATCGGCAGCATGTTCACAGGATTGGTTGAAGGTCAGGGTTTCGTGCGTCGGCTGGAGCCACAAGGCGATGCACTGCGGCTGGATATCGAAACGCCCGACGACTTCACCGGGCTGGCAATTGGCGACAGCGTGGCCATCAACGGCTGCTGCCTGACCGTGATTGAATTGGCCGGACCGATCGCAGCGTTTCAGGCGGGAACGGAAACGCTCTCCAAGACCAACCTGGGACGCATTCAAGTCGGAGATCGAGTTAACCTCGAACGCTCTTTGCGCGCCGATGGACGCCTCGGCGGTCACATTGTGCAAGGGCACGTGGACGGAGTTGGCGAGGTCGCCGAAATCAACCGCGATGGCGAATGGGTCACCATGTGGTTCCGACTGCCGCCTCAGCTCGCGAAGTTTCTGGTTCCGAAAGGATCAGTCGCCGTTGACGGCATCAGCCTCACCGTCGTGAACGCCGACCCTGACAAGTTCAGCGTCGCGTTGATTCCCCACACTCTAGAAGTCACCACTCTCGGAACGCGCGCCGTCGGCGATGTGGTGAATCTCGAAACGGACATCCTCGGTAAGTACGTCGAACGCCTGCTCTCCGCACGATTCGGTGATAGTCGCTGACGCAGTGTTCAAGACGAACTCGAATGCGAGTGCGCGCTGCCGCCGAATCCGCCGCGGCTGGAACTGGAAAAGTGCGACGTCGAGCTATGGCTCGATGAAGTATGGCTGGGCGTTGAATGGCTTGTGACGTGCGACGACGTACTCGGCGAGTGCGCGTGCTGAGTCGACGAACTCGTGTGTGGTGTCGTATGCGGCGCAGTCGTGTGCGCGGGCGCCGAAGTGGTGTGACTTGATCCGGACATCAGCCCGGATCGCGACAATCGACCGGCGGCAAAAGGGATCAGTGGCGACAACGGCGAGTAGCCTCCGGTGTGATGGTGCGTTATGTGCGAATGGTGCGTCGTCGAATGTGTGCCATCGACGTGCTCGCTGTTCACAATCACCTCGCACGGCTGCTTCTCTGGGTTCGCCGGATCGGGCTGCGAACAGTCCACGGCTGTGACTGGGCGATTCGACGCGACTCCCGCACCCGGAACGGTGTTTGAGCGAGGAAACGGAGCTACGTGTCCCGGAGCGGGCGCGCTCTCCTGACAGCCGGTCAACAGCGTGGATGAGATTAACACGAGTTGCACTGAACGGCTCAGCCGCGAAGTTCGTTCGCTGGAGCCTTCAGCCTGTTCGCTGACATGACGAGTCGTCATGGCGTGCCTCTGCAAAAAGGTGCGGGCGCTACTTGCCTCGCACTAACCGTGAACAACCAATCCAGCGACGTAGGCAATGCCCAGCAGCAACGCGGCCACGACAATGGCCACAGCGGTATTGCCTTTGTTGAGCTGCTCCTGAACGTCGATCTTGCTGGTGACGAAATCAAAGGCGAAGTAGCCGATCAGCATCAGCACGATGCCGACCAGGCCGTAGCTCATCGAATTCACGATACCTGTCAGCAAGACGGTCATGTCCACAACTGGTCCCTTTCAGTTCAGCTCAATGCAGCGATTGACAGCAACGAACTATCAAAATGCGGCGACCGCTGCTGAGCTGCATTTCCGCAGGATGCTCAACAACGGCCGTCAGTGAATGCTGGACGCGGCCACTCTCAACGCAGGAATCAGGCGAGCGGTTCAATCCCGATTTCAAAATTCTTGATGCTCATTTCGCCGGTAAGTTCGGCACATATCCTCGCAGAATCGCAACTCTATCCGGCGGAGTCAGTCCTTTGGCTTCCGCAGATTCACGCACGGTCGCGCCTTTGCCGGCGCGGGTGGCCTGTGTCGCCATCAACTGCAGAACGGTACCGCGGAAGATCGGATCATCAACGGCCTTGGCGAAAGCAAACGCTTCCGGCCACTTGCCCTGAGCGACCAGTCGCGACACCAGTTGCAGCGACGCGTCCTGCTGCCAGGGCGTGTCGCCCGTACTCTTGCCGAAGTTGAGGTACGCCTTCAGTGCCTGAGCCGCCTTGGCGGGCTCAGTTGCTAAAAGGCGTTCGGCTTCCAGTTTGTAGAACGTCCGGTGAGCACGGTTGACATTGAGTTTCTCGACGGTGACGGCCTGTTCAACGGCGTTGACTTTGTCCGACTGCCCCGCAGCCTTGTAATAACTGTGCACGACGGACGGCATCGACGTATCGAACCACGGCTCTCGTCCGGCGACTTCTCCAAAGGTCACGCGGCCGCTGATCTCGGTCCACACCGCGTCCACCAGCCCCCAACCGCACGCCGCTTCGAGCAGTCTGGCTTCCAGATCCATTCGCAGCGATGCGCTCTCCGCGAGGGCGGCTGCGTTCTTGCGGTACTGACGAAACGCGGCATCGGCATCAGGGCCGGATTTCAGCTTCAAAACCGTCTTCAGATCGTTCTGAATGGCCGTGTCACCAAGTTGCTTAATGAGGTTCGCTGGTTGTTCGGCCAGTGCGGGACTTGGCGCACTGGCGCGGGCGAGATCCAGCGACTTCGACAGCGTCTTCCACGCTTCTGCACTCTGGCCCATCGCCGCCTGGGCGTGGGCCACTTCAGAACTGGCAATAGCGTCGCTGCCGAGCTGCGACACATCCGCCAGGCTCAAGTTGTAGATGCCTTTCATATCGGGCACGGTCGGCGGCGGCGGAATGGTGATCGCCGCATGAGCTTCGACGGCTTGTGCCAGCTCCGTTTTGGCCAGATCCGCCTTGCCCTGCACATGATGCAGATGAGCCAGTCGCGCCAGCACGTTCGCTTTGCGGACAGGCGATAGTCCGGCGACTTCCTTTTGCACCGCTGCGAGATCGTCACCCTTCCATGCCAGAGCTTCCGCCCAAGCACCGATACAGTCCGCAACCGCTTCAGGAGTCGGGGCAGAGCGAGCCCATGCCAGAGCCTTCTCCGCGTGGCCGCTGGTGGTCAACAGGAACGCCACTGAGGCCCAGGGTGCATGCTGAATTTGCATGGGTCGCAGTTTGGCCAACTGCTCGTAATTGGAACCGCGGAGCAGATCGGTTCGCACCAGGGTCTCAACCTCTTGCTCGGCCTCCTCCGAGTTGCCGCGATTGGCGACCAGCGATTTCGCTTCCTCGACGCGATCAAGAATAACCAGCAAGGCGGACAGACGAATGGCGGCTTCCAGAGGCATCGTTCCCTGAGTCGGCGATTGCTTCATCAGCTCCAGAGCGGCATCGGCAGACGCCTTCGCCTCCGCCGTGCGTCCCGCCTGAATGTGTACCCAGCCCGCGAAAGTAGTGGGGAGCAGACCGAAATACCGTCGCTCCGACGACAGCTTCTCAATCTGGTCGAGGTGTTCTTTGATGGCCGAAGTTTGACCGCTGACGGCGAAGGCCTCGGCAACCAGACGTCGACAATACGGCTTCTGAGTGTCAGCTTCGGGATCCAGCGTGAACTCGATCATCCGTTTGAAGCCGTCGGCCCGCAGTTGGTCGGGTGTAAGCTGCACCGCCTTGGGAGCCGCAACTGAGTTTGTCGAAGTGGCTGGATCCTGCGTCACGTTCGTGTTGACGGAGCCATCCCCGCTGTTGTTCGACGCAATGACAGGCGGTGCAACCGGCCTGGACAAATCCTCGGCCAGCTTGCTGGACTGAGAACTGTTCATCATCGCCAAACCCAGAATAGCGCCGCCGACAACAACAACGCCGCCGCCGATATACACCACTGGAGGAATCGGCTTCCGCGCGGTTTTCATCGCTGGCACTTCAGCGCTCCGGCCTGTAGCGGGGGCTCCGGCAGGTTTGTCGTCAGTTTGCGGGGCTTCTGGATCCTGAGCCGTGAACAGAGGCATCAGGCACTTTTCGTTGGCGCAGCGAACCTCTTTGCCGATGACGTCCTTGCTCCAGAAGCCGGGTGTTTCGCACATCGGGCAGAGCACTCGGAACAGCTTACCCTTGCCCGGTTTGGCCAACAGTTGAATAGCCTTGCGCGAAGACATCGTGTTGGCGACGCCGAACGGATCATCCGCGTCGTCGGCTTTAGCGGCCTTCTTGGGTTCGGCAGCCTTCTTGGCCGGTGCAGCAGCTTTAGGGGCTGAGGGAGATGGCTTGGCTCCGGGCTTGCCCTTCATCGACGCGCCGCAGAATGGGCATTCGGTCGCATCATCATCCAGAACGGATTGACCACACGAAGGGCAGGCAGGCAGCAACGACATAACGTCCTCTGATGGGATTGAGCGGAAAGTTCAAGCCGCAGATGGGTGCGAGTCGACTTCAGCAGTGAATACTGGACTGTTTACAGGTTAATGTGCAACGTCCGCGTTGAGCACTGAATTCGCTGCTTGTTCGCGTTTCTTCCAGTCCGTAAGCTGAATTGACTCACCCGAACCTGTCGAAAATGTCCGTATGAACCGGCTCATCCATCCCCTGCGAAAAATGGTCCTCTGCGTGGCGGCCCTGTGCTGTGTCACGTCTGGCAGCCACTATTCCGCAGGCGCGGGTGAACAGCGAATGCCCCTGGAGTCCGGACCCGCCGCCGGGGCGACGGTGCATCAGTTCTTCGTCCGGGCCGTCACTGGTCCGCATCGCAACCGTTCCATCTGCTACGTCTGCCGTTACGGCGATCGCCCGGTGGTGATGGTTTTTCTGCAGGGCGTGGATCCGAATGTCGCCAAGCTGCTGAAGGTCATCGACCAGGCGGCGGATGCGGGGCGAGCCGAGGGAATTCGCAGTTTCGGCGTGCTGGTCAGCGATGATTCCGGCAAGGTGGTTTCGACGCTGCAGACGATGGCCTTCGACGAGAAAATCGAACTCCCGCTGACTGCCGCAACAACGGCGATTGCCGGACCATCCTGTCACAACCTGCACCCTGATGCGACGACGACCATCGTGCTCTATCGCAACCAGAAGGTGGTTTCGACGAGCGCCTTTCGTCGGGGCGAACTGACTGACGCTGCCATTGAGACGGTAGAAGGCCGCTTACGCCAGTTCGCGTCGCCAGAGCGGGACTAGATCATGCCGCGTGTCTTCATTCCGCCGTCCTTGCGATCGTTTACGGGCGGCGTTCAGGAAGTCGAAGTCGACGGCCAGACGGTTCGCAGCTTGATCACGAACCTCGACGAAAAGTTCCCCGGCATCCGCGACCGCCTTTGCACGGACGATGCCCTGCGAACGGGCCTCAGTGTTTCGATTGATAGCCAGGTGACGAGCCTTGGTCTCTATCAGAAAGTGGCTCCCGAAAGCGAAGTCCACTTCATTCCCGCAATAGGCGGGGGCTGAGGCTGGTCGGACTTATTCCGCCTTGACGCTGTAGACCAGCAGGCGATCCATGTCGCGCAGGAAGAGCTTGCCGCGCGCGACAACCGGGTGAGCCCAGGTTGGACGACCGCTGCGGTCGCGCTGCTCGAAGCGACCCTTTTCGACGTAGCGGTTCGAGTTGACCTCTACCAGTGCCACCGGTCCGTCCTCGCTTCGCATGTAGATGTGGCCGTCAGCGACCGTCAGCGACCCCTTTCCGACCGAGCGGTTCTTCCATTTCACATTCCCGGTAGCCAGGTCAAGGCAGGTCAGAATCCCGGGATCATTGGACCCGTAAACGCAACCATCAATAGCGACCATGCCGCCGTGATGGTTCTTCATCTCATCCGTGCGATACCCAAGCTGAGATGAGGTCTGCCCACCTCGTGACACCAATCGAAACATGGCTCCACCAGTATTGTACCCGGAAGAACTGAAGAGCATGCCGTTGTGATACATCGGTGAGGAACAGTTTGCCGTCCCGTTCGAGGATTCGCGTTGCCCCCACATCGGGTTGCCGTCCGAGGCTCGCACGCCAACTACTCCGGCCGAAGTGAAGTTCACGTACTGACGCACTCCGCCCACATCAATCGCGATGGCTGAAGAATAGGAGGCCTGAGGATTGCTGGGCACGGGGGCACGCCAGATCGGGCGGCCCGTGTTCTTGTTGAGAGCTACCATCGTCGCATCGCGACCGCCCGGGGTGCAGATCAGCTTGTCGCCATCAATCAGTACGGACTCGCTGATACCCCATTGGATGTTTCGACCGCCGAACGTCTCCAGAATGTTGAGGCTCCATTTCTTATTACCGTTCGACGTCTCCAGAGCGGCGAGATCTCCGTTGGCGCCCAGCACGTAGACGGTGTCACCATCGACCGTTGGAGTTCCGCGCGGTCCATTGCCAGTTCCTTCACGAAACCCTCGACCGGTGCGCGTGGACCACAGTTTGTCGCCACTCTGGATGTCCAGCGCGGTGACGACTTCGTCATCACCTTGATTACCCATCGTGATCACCCGACCGTCGGCAACCGCGACGGTCGAATAACCCTCGCCCAAGCCGTTAACGCGCCAAGCCTGCTTCGGGCCGTCTTCAGGCCACTCTTTCAGCAGTCCGGTCTCGCGTGAGATATCGTCCCGATTTGGGCCTCGATATTGGCCCCAGTCGCCATCACCCTCGGCTGCTGCAGCGGGTTGCGAGTTTCGAGAAGCAGGCTTCGTTCCGGCATTGTTGGCCGGAGTTCTGGCAGGGGGAGTAGTACGCGGAGCCGGGGCGGGTGTGGCCGCTGGCTTCGGAGCAGGTGGAGTCACCGCAGGCTTTGGAGCCTCGGCGGGCGTGGGCATCGGCTTCGCTTCTTCCGTTGCGCCCTTCTTGGCGATCAGCCGCGAGGCCGTGGTGCCGGTGTAGATCACCGTGACCTGCTGCCCGACTTCCAACTGGCCGGTGAGAACTTTGTCCCCATCCAGACTGACCTGAGCCGTCCGCGAGATTGTGAACGAACGATTCGTTCCTTTGACCTTGTCCTTGATGGTGATGCGGTTGTTCGCACTGTCCATCACCACAATGGTGCCTGTGACGCTGTCAGCCCATGCAAACGCGGGTGACAAGCCAATAAGAACCAAAAGTGCGACAATCAAAGTCTTCGAACGCATGCGATGGCTCCGAGCGAGATGCCTGATTTCTAACGTGCCTCATCTCTCGCTGAGAGATGCCAGTTTCGGAGTTGATCTTTCAGAGGAAAATCAGGCCAGACGTCTTTTCGCATTTGCTCGACGCGAGCACTACGCTGGCTCCCGGAACTTGAAGCGTTTGCTTTGGCGGAAGAACTCCAGGGGGTTGTCGTAGACGATCTTGCGGATTTTGGCTTCCGTATAGCCGCGTTTGCGCATTTCCTGGATGAAGTCTGGCACCGCGGTGGGGTTGGATGGTCCCCAATCGCCCGCTGAGTTCACCATGATCTTGTCGTTGCCGACCATCTCGATGATGTCCACGGCGCGGGACGGCGTGCACTTCGTGACAGGGTAAAGCGTCATCGCGCACCAGAAGCCGTGCTCTTTCGCGACTCGAACGGTGTGCTCTTCGACGTGGTCGATCAGCACGCGTTCGGGCTTGATGCGGGGATCGTCACGCAGCATGTCGACGATCATCCGCGTGCCTTTGTATTTGTCGGCGAGATGCGGCGTGTGAATGAGGATCAGCTCGTCAGTCTTGAGAGCCAGTTCCATGTGCTCCCAGAAGATCTGAGCTTCGTTCTTCGTATTCTTGTTGAGGCCGATCTCGCCAATACCCAGCACGTTGGGCTTGTCGAGGAATTCAGGCACCATCGCGATGACTTCGCGGGACAGGCTGATGTTCTCTGCTTCTTTGGCGTTGATGCACAGCCACGTGTAGTGCTGGATGCCGACGCTGGCGGCGCGCTTGGGCTCGAACTCGGTGAGCTGGCGGAAATAGTCACGGAAGCCGTCGACGCTGCCGCGGTCGTAGCCAGCCCAGAAGGCGGGCTCGCTCATCGCAACGCAGCCCATGCGAGCCATGCGTTCGTAGTCGTCGGTCACGCGAGAAACCATGTGGATATGCGGGTCGATGTAGTACATATGCGGGCTGACCAGTCAGAGGTGATTTGTTCGAGGCAGTGGTGCAGAGGGTTTCGACTCAGCGTGCGCCGGGGCGAGCCCACTTCTCGTCATAGGTATCGCTGAAGAGCAGTTGCAGTTGCTCGGCCCGGTTCTTCTGCTGAGTTGTCAGGATCTCCAGCGTCTTCTGAATGCGCTGGCGGCGAGGGTCCTGAGCGACTGTATCGGCGCTCGTCGCACGGTCGAGGCGGTCGAGGGACGCCGCAACTTCCAGCAGTTTGGCTCGCATGTCGAGGAACACCTGATCCAGAATCTGGGGCGCGGATTGGATGGCGGGCATGGCGGTTACTCGTCAAAGGGGCAGACGTTACGAATCGAGGGAGCCAGCTTGAGGGCACCCTCAATATGAGTGTAACCGGCTTCGGTCTCAGAGCCATATTGACGCTATTTGAATGCAGGGATACCGTCCCGCTCCCTTCCGCCTGGCGCTGAGGCTCGTTCGTCTGTTCGTCATTGCGAACAGATCTGATCGGGTTTGAGCGATGTCACTTCCGGGGAGCCTCCCCCAAACCTCGCCGTTGCATGAAGTAACGGTTCATACCCGCCTAATTTGATCTCCTCTCAATGCGACGGAGCGCAGCATGTGTGGAATCGTCGGCTATATCGGCACTCGATCCGCCCCTGAGTTCTTACTCGAAGGACTCACGCGCCTTGAATACCGCGGCTATGACAGCGCTGGTGTTGCCGTGCAACACAATGGCGAAATTGGCATCCGCAAAAAGGTTGGCCGCGTTGAAGAACTCGGCAAGCTCCTGGCATCCAAGCCGGTGCGCGGTTCGGTCGGCATCGGACACACCCGCTGGGCGACCCACGGTGGTATTTCCGATGTGAACTCTCACCCGCACGTCGGCGGCAACGGCGAAGTAGTGCTGGTGCACAACGGCGTGATTGAGAACTACGCCAAACTGAAAGAGCAACTTCAGGCGCTGGGTTACGTGTTCCGCACGGCGACCGACAGCGAAGTCATCGCGCACCTGATCGCTCATCATCTCGAAGAGCAGATCAAACTCGGCGAAGATCCCGAGTCGCAAGAGACCTGCCTGAAAGCCATTGAACTCTCGCTGAAGAAGCTCAAAGGCACGTACGGCCTTGGCATCATCTTCCGCGATGTGGCGGACACCATCTTCGCGGTTCGATTGGGCAGCCCGCTGGTGATCGGTGTGGGTAAAGGCGAACATTTCCTGGCCAGCGACGCGAGTCCTCTGGCTGGGTACACCGACGAAGTCGTGTATCTCTCGGACAACGAAACCGCCGTTCTGCGGGCCGATCATATGGAGATCAGCCATCGTGATGGCGGTCGCCTGAAACCATCGGTGCAGACCATCAATCAAGTAACGGTCGACCTCGATCTGGGCCGCTTCGAACACTACATGCTGAAGGAAATCTTCGAGCAGCCCGAGTCGATTGAGAACTGTCTGCGTGGTCGCATTGATGAAGACTCAGCGACCGCCAAGTTTGGTGGTTTGAACATTGAACCTCAGGATCTGCGACTCGTTGACCGCATCGTCCTGACGGCCTGCGGCACCAGTTGGCACGCTGGTTTGGTCGGTGAATACCTGATTGAGGAATTCGCCCGCATCCCGGTCGAAGTCGAATACGCCAGCGAGCTGCGTTATCGCAATCCTCCACTGAGCGACCGCACGATGGTCTTCGCGATCACTCAATCCGGCGAAACCGCTGACACGCTGGCCGCGATGCGCGAGTGCAAACGCAAGGGCCACAAGTCACTCGCGATCTGCAACGTGGTCGGTTCGACGATCGCCCGAGAAGCCGACGGCGGGATCTACCTGCACGCCGGTCCCGAGATCGGAGTCGCCTCGACGAAAGCCTTCACTTCGCAGTGCACGGCACTCGTGATGCTTGCACTCTATCTCGGTCGCATGCGGCACCTGAGCTATCACGCGGGCAAACGGATCATCGCGCAACTGCGAGAAATGCCGGACATGGTGCGTCGCACGCTGCAATGTCACGACGCCGTGAAGGAAGTCGCCAACAAGTATCAGGGCTTTGACAACTTCCTGTACCTCGGTCGGCTCTACAACTTCCCGGCGGCACTGGAAGGCGCTCTGAAGCTCAAGGAAATCAGCTACATCCACGCGGAAGGCTATCCAGCCGCCGAGATGAAGCACGGTCCGATCGCGCTGGTTGATGAAGAAACGCCGAGTGTTTTCATCATTCCGCGTGGCTCGATCTATCCGAAGGTCATGAGCAACCTCGAAGAGATCAAAGCCCGTCGCGGCCCCGTCATCGCGATTGCCTGCGAGGGTGATCATCGCATCGCCGACCTCGCTGACGACGTCATCTACGTGCCGGAAGTCGATGACTTCCTGCAGCCGATTGTGACCAGCGTGCCGCTGCAGTTGCTCGCCTATCACATCGCCCTGAAGCGTGGCTGCAACGTCGATCGTCCGCGAAACCTCGCCAAGAGCGTCACCGTTGAATAGTTCGCCGATGCCCCTGTGACGGTCGCGTCAGACTGATCTTGGGGCATTTTTCGATCGCACCTATCCTCTCGGACAGCGTCGATAGGAGCGACGGAATGTTATTCAGGAAAAGGAGTCATCCATGTGGTCGGTTAAAGACCTGAAGCCGTATTTGCTGCACGACAAGAAATTCATCCGAGATTACGCGGCTTTCTACATCGCTCAGTTCCGACCGACCGATTCCGATTTGCTCTCGCTGGTTATCGAAGGTGTTGAACGCTTTGGAGCGGTCAACCAGTTGCATGTGCTACGGCACGCCTTCTGGTATCCGATCGCCGCGGCTCACGTTCCACAACTGGTTGAGATTCTCAACGAGACCACTGACGACGACGTCGCTCTGGCCATCAACTGGATTCTGGCCGAGACACCTGCTGAAGCGTTCGCGGCGCATGACGAACTGCTGCGCGGTTCTCGCAATGTTGCGCCCTGGGCGATCCAGCGTCTGAAGAACCGTGAGCAACTCAGCCACCTCAAACTGAGTGGTGCGGAACTCTGGGCCGAACTGCAAGAACTGGCCAGCATTTGCAATCAGGCTGACGCCATACCTCAAGAGATTGAAGCCGGTGCAGACGCCATCCTGCTGACCGAACTCGCGAAGCACAACTTCCCGACGTCCGATGAAATCACTCAGCAACTGCGCGACTCAACGGCCTTCGGCAGTTGGCTGGACATGTTCCTGATGGACCTTGCCGGTCGCCGACGTCTTTCGTCTGCCGCGCCAGAGATCGTGCGACGTTTGGCCATCGGTCATGAACTGGTCACTCAACGAGCTGCCTTCGCGCTCGGTCAGATCGGTGAAGTGTCCGCCGTACACGCGATTCAATCGCAGTACCGTGATTTGCCGATCACGTCTCGCCCGGCGTTTATTGCCGGCCTGCAACAGATCCGTCTGCCGCAAACCGAGACCGCATTGCTGGCACTGCTCAACGAAGAATCAGACCTGACGCTGAAGCAGAACATCTGCAACGGCCTGTGCATCCTGGGCTCGAAGGTCGGTATCGATCAGGTGCTCAAGGAAGTCGAGAATCAGGGCGAGGATGGCTGGGGCGTCAACACGCTGCTGGTGCCGATGGCTGTGATTCACGGCGTCGAGCTGCCCAACGCGGAAGAGAAGATCTCCGGTCTGGAGACGTATCTTGCGCAGCAGGAAGAACAGCGTCTGACGATGCGCCGTTTCGACGGACCGCATTCCAGCGCGATGCTGAAGGCCCGCATGGCGACTCCGTCCAAGCTGAAGGCTCCGGCCATGGTCGATACCATCCGCCGCGAGTCCGGCAAAGTCGGCCGCAACGACCCCTGCTCGTGCGGCAGCGGCAAGAAGTACAAGAAGTGCTGCGGCAATTAGATCTGTAGGTCGGGCAATCCAGTCCGACAGCCGGACAAGATTGTCCGGCTTAACTGTCGTTCCAGTCTCGCAATTCATCCCTCTCCCCGGATAACCGGAGTGAGGGATGCTTGCGATTCAAAATGGTCAACTGGCGATTGAAGGGCTAACCCTTCAGCAGACGCACCATGTTCTTCTTGTAGGCTTCAACACCCGGCTGGCCGTAGGGGTTGATGCCCAGCAGACGGCCTTCCACAGCGGTGGCCAGCATCAGCATCTGGAAGACCTGACCGAGGCTGTAAGCACTCAAACGCGGCAGCACGATGTCGGTCGTCGGCCGACCCTCGTCGGCGTAGGCCTGGTTCGTTCCCAGAATGGCCGCTCGCAGCACATCGGGGATCGTCTTCTTCGAGTACTGGTTGAGATCATCCAGATCGGTGCCGAAGCTCGGAACACCGAGAGCCGATGCTGAGGCATTCTCAACAATCAGGTTGGTGATGATCTTGTCGCGGGTGCCTTCCTGATGCTGCTGGCCGCGGCTGTGCAGATCGCGAGTATTGACGCACGTAATCGGTGTCGCCCCGCGACCGTCTTTGCCCAGGCTTTCCGACAGCAACTGGTCGTACCACAGACCGACCGACTCCAGCTTCTTGCCCCAGGTCGACAGCACGCGAATCTTCAGCCCCGTTGTTTCAAACAGATGGCTGATACCGGTGTAGTCCAGTGCCGGGTTACTTCCAAGCGGTGCCGTCAGGAACGAATCCGTCATGTCCGCCGCACCCTTCAGCAGCGCGACGACGTCAACGCCGAGCACCGCCGCAGGCAGCAGACCGACCGCTGTCAGGATTGAGCAACGACCTCCAATCCCATCGGGGATCGGGAAGTGGGAGGCATATTGCTGCTCGTTGGTGACGTTCCGAAGTTTGCCGGTCTCTCCCGTCACTGCGACGATGGCGTTCTTGAGATCCGCTGAACCAGCTCCGTAATAGTCTTCAGCCGCTTTGCGGAAGATGCGGAAGGCGACCGCAGTTTCCAGCGTACCACCGGATTTGCTGATACAGACCGTCGCAAACTTGTCCCCAACAGTCTTCGCTCCGCCCGCTTTAGGGAACGTAGCCATCAGCGCTGCCAGAGCGTCGTTGTCGACGTTGTTGCCCTCAAAGTAGACGCGGGGAATCCCGTTCCGGGCCTCGCGGCTCAGTTCGTTGTGAATTGGATGACACAAGGCTTCGAACAGCGCCTTGGCTCCCATGTAGGAGCCGCCGATGCCCAGGAACACCACGCGATCGAAGGACTCGCGCAATCGCTGGCCACACGCGATGATCTGCCCAAGCTGGCTGGAAGCTCCCTTGGCCGCGTGCTCATCCAGCAGACGCTTCGGCCATTCGATGAAGCCGGCATCGAGCGGTTGCTTGAATTGCGGAATCGGCTTCTTCGAGTTGTAGAGTTCGATGTCGGCTCGCACTTCGGCTCGAGCCGCTTCCAACAGCGGCACCGCCGCATCCCACGCGTAGGGTGACAGCCACTTGCGAGCGGCGGACGGGTCATAACGCAGCGTGTCAGTCATGAGAGATTCCTTCCTGAAGGGCTGTGTGATCGGTGTTCGAGGCATCGCCGACGGGCATCACGGTTCTGCGAACGAGAACCATGACGGGATCTGCGGACTTATAGCGTCGCCAGTCTTCGTCGTCGTCATGATCGGTACCAACGATACCACGCGTCAGGTCATGCATGCCTTGCCGGGAACTACATAGGTTTCCGGCCCTACCCATTCACACTCGACCTACCTTTCGGTCGAAGTTGTGTGTGGCAACTCAGCAACAGCAACAGGAAGCGAAATAAGGAGCGAGGCGATGCTCGTACTCAGCCGGAAAAAAGACGAAAAGATCGTTATTGGTGACAACATCTCCATCATGGTTGTGGAGATTCGGGGCGACAAAGTTCGCCTCGGAATTGAGGCTCCGCGTGATGTGTCCGTGCATCGCCGCGAAGTCTACGAAGCCATCAAGCGCCGCGAAGAGGAAGGCATCCTCGGCGAGCACGCCGAAGCCAAAGTCGAGTAATCAGCCTCAACATCGTGTGTTGAATCACCGCGCGCACCTCGGATCGTTCCTGGTGCGCTCGTTGCTGATTCCGCCGAACTCGCTGACAAACGGATTCTGACTCCGCACGCCGGTCGCAGTCGCCGCGTCTCGAAATCGCCACTCGGCACCATCACGACCGCTGAGTTCCATCTTCAGCGGTGCGTGCTGCGAAATCTCCGCTGCCAACTCAGGAGTTTCTCGTCGACATGCCGGGCGCAAACACTCCGCCTTCCCGACAAAACTGGCACCAACGATCTCCAGCGAACGCGACCAGACAACAAATGAGGAATTCTCTCATTCCTCAAACGACTCGCTGGACCATCGAAAACAGCTCTCTATAATCTCGCCCCCGCCGCCAACGTCCGGGTGGTTTTCCAAGCTGTTTGCTTACCAATCAAACAGCCGCAAACCGGATCGCAGTGCTGGCAAAAGCCCCGGTAGCTCAATTGGTAGAGCAAATGACTCTTAATCATTAGGTTCTCCGTTCGAGTCGGAGCCGGGGCACTTGATCGTTACGTTTTTCGAGTGCTGGATGGTGAGTCTCACTAATGACCAGCGTTGAGGTCCAACTCTGTTGTGACTCGACTGCTGGCCGCTCATTGAGCGGTTGGTATCTCGCTGACGTTGCGCGCCGATCAAACGCTGAAGGCCACGGAGTAACCGCTCCGTGGCCTTCTTTCGTTGTAGCCATGTCACGGAGGGGCAGGCATGAAGCTTCCAAACGTCCCGACCATAGGCAGGGACGAAAAACGGAATGTGACCTACATCGTGATGGCTTATCGAAAGCTCACACCAGGCGAGTGGCGCCTGGCTGTTCGAAATGCCGCGAAGAAGAAGCCAGACCGAACTCGCACGGTGCGGATCGTCAGCCTGCTGGGTTTGGAGCTGTGATCGCTTCCGCGAGAAGTAGGGCTTCCTCACGCGTCAGGTCGATGGACACCGTGGCCATTGGACCGAAGAACGTCAGATCAACAGAGCCATCAGTGTGGCTCACTCCGATCGACCATCTCAGCCCGAATTCGAATGCGGACTTACCGTCATCCAAGTCCTCAGAAGGCTCCGAAAGATCGATCTGTAACACATCTTCGTCTGAAGCGTTTGCCATTCGATCGACCTAGTTGTTGGAGGAAGTATGGCGTCATTTTCTTATCTGAGGTCGCAAGCGGCGAACCTGCAATCTGGAGCCACAAATCCAGACGTTCAAGCGCTCGCCGAGATCGTTAAGCGGCTGGCGTCTGAGTGTGAGTCGGTCGAGAAGCTTGCAAAGGAAGCTGCTGACGAGGCACGGCGTGCAAAGAACGCCGCCAGGAGTAAGTAGCTGCTCCGAGGCCTGTTTTCATTTTCTCGTTCCTTCGGTGAATGAACCACCAACGCAACCTAACAAATCATTGACACCAGACGAAGAAGTGATTTTCGAGACCAAGGACGAACCATGAAAACGGACATGACGCAAGAGATCATCAAGGCATCCGCTGAACTGAATGAAATCTTGGATCGGAACATTGACGCTTTGCCCGATATTGAAGCCTTAGACCGTGCCATCGAGTGGCAGGAAGAGGTGATCCAGGCTCTTATAGACGCGCTTTATGCGGAAGACGCGCTGTGTGCTCGCGGAATGGTTGATGATCTTGGCCTTCAGCGGTTCGTCATCCCAAAGGATGACCTCATCGCTCTGTCTGATAGAGGTAGCGAGTTCAACTCCACGGGTGGTTTGGAGTATTGCCGCCGCAACCCGATCCGCCATCACCGCGATGTTGAGGCAGACGCACAGAGGGCACGCATCGACTGGAACCATCGGATTATCCGTGCCGTTCTCCATGCTCTTGATCGTCAAGCCGAGCACGTAGCAAACCAGCTCGTGCTGAAGTTCCAACTGCAGCCTTACTGCAGCTTCAGTCGTACCGCTGACTCATCGAAGCCTGGTCCTGCCCTGCTCAACAAATACCTGAGTTTGTGCGGCGCCCCGGACACCTTCGTTCCACCGCAGTTACCGCGGTGATTTTCGCGACCAAGGATGAATGAGATGGCGACTACCGCGCGAAGCCGAGGCAGTAAGACGCGAACGAAGAAGGCCGTATCTCCGCCGGAGCCAACTTTCGTCGGAGCTCTTTGCTTTCTGAACGTGGGGGAACAACGGCAGGAGCATCACATATTGCACTGCTTGGGTTTCGAGTTCATTCCGAAGATGGGTGACATCTTTCGGTTGAGCGAGTTCGAACAACGAGAAGTGTATCCAGAGTCGATCCGTCATGACCTTTGGATCGTCAGCCAAGTCATCCACGAGCTCTATCTAAACCCGGAAGAATCCCCGCCGGAAACCGCCACTTCGAACTTCATTGTTGAGCTGCGGCCGGTACGCGCCGTCATCGCTGGCCTGATCACGAAATACGCGCCGGTGAGGCTCCGAAGCGAGCCCGCTTCCGCTCCATCAAAAGCCACAAACAACGTGCCCAAGAAGTCAGCACAGTCGTTGGGCACAGGTTGATGACGGCTCTGCGTTGTCTGTCGATTTGCATTTATCGAAGTGATTTTCGAGATCGAGGAAGTATCATGGGACGCATGACAACCAAGACAATGCCATCAACGCATGCCGGTCGGATCGCGGGTTTGCTGCGCGACGCGATGAACGATCGCGGACTCACTCAGACCGAGGTCGCCCGGCGCATGGGCATCAGCGGCTCCGCACTGTCTCACGTACTCAACGGCGGCTCGTTCACCCTGGACACGCTGGACCGAATCACTGAAGCGATTGGAATTCAGGTCGACTTCCTGATTTCAGAGCCTTCTTGAATAAATCCTCAACATGACTTGATGCTTGTTGAGTAAATCCTCAATGTTCGCCCCGTCGCACGTTGGTCTTTGACTGATGAGTGAGCGGGGCGAATTCGTTTTAGGCGGGCCAGTTTGGCCCGATTGACCCTCTTAAGAACGGTCGCCTCGCTCACTCATCAGTCCACCGAAACCAGCCCCAGCTTTGCCCGACGTGCGACAACACAAGGCGAAGTTTGGGGCTGGTTCGTTTTCCGGGCACTGAATGAAGTTCGACTGTCGTAGCCGGACTTCGCCGAGCAGTGATTCACTCGATTTTGTGCACGCATGCACGCCTATCGAGAGGCGTGGTCAATACTCGTTTGTCACCTGATAAGCAGATCAGGTGTTACTCAATGGAGCAGCCAAGATGGCGTCATGGATGTGGACAGTGATAGCTCTCTTGGGGGCACTACAAATGAGCGCATTGCGAATTGCGAGTCTGGAAGACGAGCCCGGTTCATTGGCAGGCCGAGAGGCCGACACAGGGCCACTGCAGGTAGATTCGGAACCACCGATTCTCTTGCCAATGGCACGCGGCGAAACAGCTCCCACAAGCCGGACTGAGGGCCAGCAACAAGCCCCCGTCTTGCTTTCGATCGAGGCGTTGCGTCAGGTCATTTCCGAATGCCATCTGATCAACGGTCAGATGGTAATGCAGCCGGGCAACCCGTCTGGAAGCGGCATTGCAGCCAGGGGCGAACCGGTCTATCTGCGGCAGTGTTATGAGTGGACGAAGGCCGCGTGCGTTTGGGCCGAGTCCACGGCTCGCGAGTACCGTTTGACCGTGGAACGCTGGGAGAAGCATTGGAGCCGTCGAGGCAACCCCACCGGCCCGGACATCCGCGACATCAAGGATGGTGACTTCGCGAAGTATTGCCAGGTGCGTGATTGGCACGGTCGCACGGCTGAGCTGTATTGGACCTACTTCGAGAAGCTGCTGAAGTCGGCTACGCCGAGAACATCACGGCTCAAGTACGGTCGCGCTGCAGCGGACGTGATCCTTAGAGAGTTACCGACCAGCGGCTTGGAAGGCCGCATTGAGACGAGCGAGGTTTGGGATGAAGAAGTCGCTACGGAAAGCCTGTGCGTCTACCACATCTCGCGATTGATGGAGGCCGCTCAGTGCGCCACGTGGCCCAAGTGCCCGCCGGGTATCTCGCCTGGTCTGACCTGGGCTGGGCTGCTGTGGCTCGAATGGTACTGCGGCCCGCGCATGGCCGACGCAATCAAGATGGATCTCCGCAACTTCGACTGGACCAAGCAGACCCTCAAGTATCGGGAGTCCAAGCGCAAGAAGATCGTCATCGTCCCCATTCCGGACGTGGCGATGCCGTTGCTGCGTACTCTCAAGGCCGCGGCTGAGCAAGCCGGTCGGAAGCGACTGTTCGCGTTCCCTGAGTACTGCATCAAGAGTCCGACCGGAACGCTCTACAAGTGGCTCAGTCACTTCCACGAACTCGCCAAAGTCGAGCCGCTGAAGAAAGCCGAAAGCGGGCGGACTGAATGGTTCCACCAGTTCCGCAAGAGCTGCACCTCGCAGTGGATCGAGACCGCTTCGGGTCTCCAACGATTCTTCGTCGGCCACAAGACCGGCGATGTGAGCGATGACCATTACGCCCGCGTGTTGAAACAGATGCGTGAGGCGGCTGTGAACTATCCCGTCCCCGACTGGTTGACGGCCTGGAACGAAGCCAACAGCCAGCGGGCATCGGGTTGATTTATGCCGGGCGAGCCCAACTCGGGCAGGGCTCGCCCGGTGGCGTTTCTTCGACTCAGGAAAGGGCGTCATGGACGACATCAACGAGGCCACCGCTGTGCCTCCGGGCAACGGTGACGCGTGGCTGGTGATAGTCACGCTGGTGTGCCTCTTCCTTTGGGGCGCTCACGTCGCGTGGCGTGAGCGCCATCAGGACCGGGGCTGCGGAGTCAATCCGCTTCGCCTGGTGCCAGTCCCAGACCCGCGTTTTCAACGATGAGAAGCCCGTCCGGCGGCTTCCGGACAACAACAGGTGACGTGCTAGTCCGTGCCCGTGAAGGGGTGCGAGTTGGCCCCCGACGTTGCGTTGCCTGGCGGACTCGCACCCGCACCAGAAGCCGCCGGACACAGTTTCATTCCAGAAAGGGAAGCCATGTCGTCCGCAAAACAGCCTTGTCAGACGTTGCCTCGATGGCTGAAGGATAATCTTGGCCAGAGCTGCCTGGCCCCGTTGACCTCACAAGATTCAGCGGCCCTGGCAGCCGCTGTGCAGCTCGTGGCGCTGTATTCGTTCCGCCCGCATCCGGATGTCTTGGACGCATTCGCCAAGACAGTGCGTTCGATGCAACCGAGCTGCTGGCACCTGGCCTATCACTCGATCGCTCACGTCCTGAACTGGGAAGACCGTGCCCGCCTGTGGCTTAACGCGGGGCTGCCGCCCTCGATTCGACTCTCACGCTGCAAGTTCGAGCCCTCAGCTCGGCTCGATGCTGTGCCAGCGGCTGTCTGACCGAAACATATCGGTTTCAGCGTGAAGACTTGGTGCGTGATCCGTGGCTCAACGGGAGTGCCACACAACGGCTCGGGTTCGAACCCCGGCGGATCACTTAACACGCGACGCGCGGCAAGCGTCGCGGACCAGAGAACAGGGAGTTCGCTGGTCATCGGTGCCGAGAGCTTGGGAGGGCTCTGTCATGTTGGTTCTGAGCAGGAAGACGGATCAGACGGCGGTAGCTCGGTTGCCAGATGGCCGCGAGATCGTGGTCAAGGTGATCGAAATTCGGAACGGCACTGTGCGACTCGGCTTTGAAGCCGATCGTGACATCACGATTGATCGCCGCGAGGTGCACGACGCCAAGCAGCAGGGCCTGCCGACCATGCTCGTCACAACGGCGGGAGGTTGATCATGGCAGCCATTCTTACCGAGTGCACGGACCTCGAAGCGCTCAATCTGCTGCGCAACGTCCGCAAGCATCTTCACAAGGATCTCGACGAGTTCGAGGTCACGCTGGCCGTCATCAAGGCTGAGCGGAAGCTCAACAAGGACGGCGAAGACACCGAAGGGCCAGTGCTCGCGCTGCACGGTTACGAGTGTGCGGCGACGATCAAGATCACGCCGCTCAATCAACGCGTGCTGAAGGTGCCTGACGCGATCCTGACCATCAATTGGGAGCAGTGGGAATCACTGACCAAGGCTGAGAAGGAAGCGTTGTTGGATCACGAGCTGACGCACCTGGTGATCTCGCGTGATGCGGAGAACACACCGCGCTACGACGACCTCGGCAGGCCACTGCTCCGCATGCGGAAGCACGACTGGCACCTGGGCGGCTTCCTGGAAGTCGTCGAGCGGCACGGCATTCAATCGCTTGATGCCAGCTCGGTGCACGCCGTCGCCACCAGCGGGACGTTCAAGATTCAACGCATCTTCCAGTGGGACGACTTCGTTGAAGCCGAAACCGACAACGAGCACGAGCAAGTGCAGTCCGCCGTGGCCCGCATCGAAGCCAGCCAGGGCCGGACATCCAAGCGGAAACCCAAAGGCTCAGCGAAGCCAGACGACTCCGACTCCGACCACGAAGAGGGATTGGTGTTGAAGTTCGGATCGCTCAAGGAAGCCACCCAGGCGTTTCAGGATGTCACGTCGCAGATGAGGAAGAAGACGGCATCGCGGAAGTCACGCGCGAAGGGTGGCAGCAACAACACGCAGGGCGGGAACTAGCCATGCACAAGCAAGTTGCCCAGCAGCTCGCGCTGCAATGCCCCGACCACGATCAGTGGTTGACCACGATGCGGTTCTTCCTGCCATCGCTGCTGAATGATCAGCAGTGCCTGTTCGAGTGCGTGGTGGTTGAGGCCAAACGCCAGGCGAAGAAGGCGGGCAAGTCGGCGCGAGCCCTCGAAGACTACGTGGCCGACACGCTCGATGAGCTGAAGCTGAAACTCGTTCCCACGGGGCTACTGTCATGACCGCTAAGACCGCACAACCCAAGGGCCGCATGGTCCTCGTGACGATTGGTTGGCAGCACCTTCTGCTGCCTGATGACACCGGCGTCGCAGCGTTAATGAAGATGCTGCAGAAGGCCGAGTTCGTGAGTGATCAGCGCTACGGCAAGCGGCCCCGGCTCGTGATGGACACCGACCCTGTCCGGCTGCAAACCGAGTACGTGAAGCGCGACGTGCGTTTGGTTACGAAGGCTCAAGCCGAGCGTGAAGACGAGGCCGACGAACTCGCAAAGCCACGCAAAGCGCTGGAGCAGAAACCCAAGACGCTGTTCCTGGAGGGGCCATCGAGATGACCCGAGACCTGCCCTCACTGCAGCTCAGTCAGCGTGTGACGATTCGGCCTGGTGATGTCGTGCAGCTCCGTGGCGGTGGTGACTACTACCGTCACGGCCGCACCTGGCAGCGAGTCTTTCACGCGACCGGAACGGCGCGAGTGATCCGCCTGCACGCGGATCGCAGCGGCTCGAAGATCTTCGCCGACCTGGTCATGAGCCACGACTGCCAGACCCGCACGCTGCTCGTCCAGGGCGAATATCGCAGTCGAGCCACCGGCCTGAAGTACCGAGCCTACAACCTGCGGAGGGCTCGGTGATGAAGTCGACCACCTTCATTCGCCAGCCGATTGAAACCGCTGTGACGGACGTCGCTGGCCTGGTTGACGTCGTTCTCATTGGTGAGGACGGCAACGGCGAACCGACGTTCGATCTCCATCGAAACGGGCATCGGTTGGTGTCGGCCATCACGCTCAGCTGCATTCGCAGTCACCGCCGCGAACCACGCAGCCAGGCCATGCGGCTCGCGGTCGAGATGCTGATGTTCGAGGACCGCGAACGGTTCTCAGCCTGGTGGCGTTTCATTTTCCAGCAACCCATCGAAAGGAAGTGCGGCAGTGATCAGCCCGTTAGAAGAGAACCAGGTGCACGAATTGCTGGCGGAGGCAACGCGAGAACGCGACCTGGCGATTGCGGACCTGACAGCAGCGCTGGAACACGGCTCGCCTCAACGCCTGATGTCGTGGTTGTGGCTGTACGACATGGAGAAGGCGAACGAACTGGAACTGGCGACACAGTTCTGGCCGAAAGAGACATGGGATGCGAGCAAGGACCAGAAGCTGATGCAGCACCGCATCCAACGAGTGAGGAAGACGGTGCTCACGATCTTCGACCTCAAGACGCACGGCGACTGATCGACGCTCCGCCCGAAACCATCAACGGAATCGTGCTGATCGTCGACCTGGCGAACCTGGTGGTGCGGAGTTACCACGTCGGCCAGCCGTCTGAAGTGCACGCGGTGCGCGGCATGCTCGACACCGTGGCCGGTCTGATCGAGACCTATCACCCCGAGCTGCTGCTGTTCGCGGCGGAAGGTGGTCACGATGTCCGCTGCCAGCTCTATCCGGACTACAAGGCACACCGCAAGCCGACCGAGCAGAACCTGAAGGATCAACTCATCCTGGCTGCCGCCACCTGCGAGGGCATCGGCTGGCCAGTCCTGAAATCATCCGGCTATGAAGCCGACGACGTGATTGCCACGCTGGCCCGCTATTGCGGACCTCGCAGCGCTGGCGTGGTGATCGCATCCACCGACAAAGATCTGCTGCAGCTCACCACCGTCGACGGTGTCACGGTGCATGACCCGTATGGCATCAAAGGCCGCGTGACTGCCGACCTCATCCACAAACGGTTTGGAGTGGGTGCGGATCAACTCGGCGACCTGCTGGCCCTGGCTGGCGATGCGTCCGATGGTGTGCCCGGAGTCGACGGCATCGGCGAGGGCACGGCGGCGAAGCTGCTGAACGCTCACAAAACGCTCGACGGTGTCCTGGCCTTCGCCGCTCAGATGGCGACGACGAAGACCACTCAGACCATTGCCACGCTGCACCAGCAACGCGAACGAGCTTTGCTCAGCCGGCGCCTGGTCGAACTGTTGAACTGCCCGCTGCCGTCGAGGTGGTGGACCTGGCCAGCCGATCGACCGCGCCCGCATTGGGGCGAACGCCTGGAGCGGTCCAAGTTGTTCAAGTCCGCGAACCGCCTGAGCCAGTTGCTGGGCGAGCCATCAGAACACCCGCCGCTGGGTGGTCTGATGGAGTTGATCACCGAAAGCTCTCCCCCTTCACAAGGGGGAGCTGGAGGGGGTGAGGCCCGAACACCGACGGCAGCGGCGTCAGAACTGACGACCGGATCCATGGCCGTCACTTCTGACGCCGGGATCCCGGAGGACGTCTTGCGACTCCATTACGGCCGGGGTGTGGACTGGCGAGCCGAGTCACCGGGCATCGTGGCCCGCATGAAAGCTCGGACGCCCGAGGAGTACTGCCGCGAGTTCTGGGAGCACGAGGCCCCCGAGCTGCTGGCATTCGCACGCGGTGCCCTCGGGTTGCCGTTTGAGGATCAACGCTCGAAGCCTGCTGGCGTCGAGCAACCAATGAAGTTCGCACGGGCCACGGCTCGCGCACTGTTTGAATGAGGATATCGCGATGGGAACGAAGAATGATCCTGGTCGTTATGACTGCTTTGCCAATGCTGAACCCGATGAGCCGATGTTCGTGCTTCTGGCTCGTGACAAGCATGCGCCGACGTTGGTCTGGCTGTGGGCAACGTTGAGAGAACTTGACCAGGAGGAACCCGCGAAGGTCGCTGAGGCCCGCGATTGCATGGCCGCGATGCTGTCTTGGCAGATCGCACACGGCCGGAAGCCTATTGGACTGGCTCAGGCCGCGCTCGCCGGAGTGCTCGAACTCATCAGAACGGTGAATGGGGCAATTCAGTCCGCACCTGAGGTCGCCGACCCGGTGGAAATGATCCGCCGGATGATGGCGGCTGCAACGTTTGAGACAGAGCCGCCATCACTGAGCCCCAACCAAAAGGCAAGTGGCGGCTAGTCGCTGAGGAGTTTTTGTAGGGCACCGGAGGCCGTTGTTTGAGTGGTTCATTCAACGAGGTGTGTGATGAGTTCTGTAACGGAGGTGAATCGTGGCACTGATCGTAAGGCTTATCTCAAGCGGCGACGGGATGAGTGCGCCGAGAACGGCACGTGCGTCATCTGTCAGCGGGAACGGGCGATGCTGGGCTTCAAGCGTTGCTGGTGCTGCACGCAGAGGGATGCCGAGGCCAAGGGCCGCTCGGCACCGCTCAAGCCGCAGCCGAGCGAAGAGCCAGCGGCAGAGCCGACGTTCTTCTTCGGCGACGGGCTGCCTGCCGATCATCCGAACCACGGCATCGAGTTCAACCCGCGTTCGTGGCAGTGGCAGTGAGTGACCGTTGCGAGTGTTGACCAGGCGGGCTTCACGGCCCGCCTCTTTTACGCCCTGGTGTGATGTTCAAAACTTGGTGATAAGGGACGAGAGATGGCGGCAACCAGCATGGAAGAGCTGCGGCTGGACATTGACCAGGAGGTCGCTCGCTTGGCGTTGGCGGTGATGGACTCGTTGAAGCATCTGCCCGCCGCGCAACTGGAGATCTTGAGTGCTCGATTCGAGAAGACGTCGACGCTGAAGCTGCGGAAGAACGCGGCCAGCGTGCGGCATGCCCTCGAACTCATCGGCTGGTCTTACAGCACCGCCGTCTTCGACGCCCGCCGAAAACGCCGGGAGCAGCAGCTTGTGGACGCGGCGAAACACAGAGGCACTGAGGACACAGACGGAAAGGCGGTGAGCTGATGGCCGTGATCATGTTCATGAAGCGATTGGCACCGAAGGTTCGCGACGGCTCGAAGCGGCAGACGGTGCGACCGAAGCGCAAGCGTCGCATCAAGGTTGGCGAGCAACTCAGCCTGCGTGAGTGGGAAACCAAGGCGTACCGCTCACCTCAGATCGAGATCCGCAGCGCGCCGTGTGTGAGCGTGAAGCCGATCACGATCGGCCTGCTGAGGGGGTCGCCGATCGTCTCTGTTGCTGGCGACCTGCTGTCGCACAGCCAGCTCGAAACATTCGTCAGCGACGACGGCATCGAGACCGTCGCGGAGTTCATCCAGTTCTTTCAACAAGCACACGGCCTGCCCTTCAAGGGCGAGGTCATCAGTTGGTGAAACCTGGCTCACGCGAAGTCGCGGAGCCGCGAAGAAAGGAGCACAGAGTGGCGAGAAGAGAAAAGGCATTGGACCCCACCCAATCGACAACGTGGATGACGGCCATGATCAAGAGGGTCGTCTCGGTCCTCGTGAACGATCAGCTACGCGTGAAGATGAACCAGGTCGATGCCGACACGCGGCGGGCGCTGGTCGATGCGGCTGAGCAGCTCCATCAGCTCACAGGGGAACTTCTGGGCGACGATGTCCCCCATCAGCGGTTGATCGCGGCGGAGAACTTCTTGTGTGAATACGTCGAGAACCGATTGCCGCCTGGCTTTGACGTCACGTTGCGTATGACCGGAAGCGAATGCTCTCTGACACTGTTGGACCCCGATAGCAACGAAATCGAGATCGTCGGTGAAACGCACCTGAGTTCGATCGCGTTGGCCATCGAACAGGCCCTGAGCTTCGACCCCGAAGCCAACGATGGGCTGCGCGTGGAACCTGAGCACGCCAGCCGTCCGATGACCACCGACGGCGCACAACGTCGGAAATGCGGCTGCGTTCACGACGGTGATTACGAGGAATAACCCCCCGGGCCGGATGGCTCGTGCACTCATCCACGGATTCGCCGCGTGGGCGGCGATTGGAAAACAGCATGGCTGCACAACAGACACTGCCAAAGCGGGGAGCGGACTACCCGCAACGGCCTGCGTTCTTCTTCCATCGGTTCACGCGCCTGCTTGGCAAGGTGTGTGCCGCTCAGCACGTTGGCCCGGATGGTGCCTGGCTGCTGACGGTGATCGCGGCAACCGAGGACTCGGCCAGGTACAAGCACGCGATCGCTTGGACCGATGAGCAGATTTGCCCGTTCGTCGGTGTGTCCCCGTCGAAGATGCGCCGGCTTCGAGCCAGGTGCGTCGCCAGAGGATGGCTGCACTACGAATCCGGGTGGAAGGGCGTGCCCTCGCTTTATTGGGTGACCATCCCGCCGGGGTATGACATTCGGGACGGTGAGTACCTGGATGATGAGTTGGCTCAAGCCCTGCAGATTCGCGCTCAATTTGACCGTGAATCCGACGCGAAAGCGGAGGGGAATGCGGCGCGAAACCGGCGCGAAAGCGCTAGTGAATCCGGCGGGAAAGCGGACGCCTTACATACCTACTCCGTGCATCCAAATACCTCCCCCGCCGCCGCCCCCTCCACCGGACGCGACGACGGCGAGGAAGATTCGAATTCAACCGCCAGACAAGTCGCTGGCATTGAGCGTGGTCCAGACACGTCGCTGGCCACGACTGAAGCCGCTATCGAGCAACGACTCTCGGAAGCAGGCATCAGAAAGCCCAGGAAGGCCATCAGGCTGGCCCAGGGCAACGGGCTTGACCTCACCGTCATCTCGGCGGTGGTCGAGCATTACGAGCGGCATCCGGGCTACTGGGAGCCCTGGATGCTGTGGACACGCATGACCGATGTGGAATGGGCCAGCCAGCCATCAGACGCTGGCTGGCCTGATCCCAGCGAGAAGGCTCTCGCGGACGCCAAAGCACGTGCCCAGCGTGAAGCCACGTTCAAAGTGATCGACCAGACCCACGCCCCTGCCAAGACGCAGACGCTCATCGACTGGGACACGCTGGAACGTGAACTCGGACCTGTGATCGATGCGGCTCCGTTCGAAGAGCTGCTGGCGATCGTCGGCCAGGCTTACAGCAAGGTGCTGAGGGAACACGGTTGGCGGAGCAAGCTCTGTCGGCAGAGTGTCCTGAGGCACTTCAACGAGAAGAAAGGAACCACGTGATACAGAACTTCGCGGTCGAAATTCATGAACTCCCCACCGAGGTGGACGACATCGCTGAGATCAAGCTGGTTGCCATGATGACCCGCTTTGATGCGACCAAGCAGCCTGCTGCGATCATGGCTCCGCTGTTCGTCGGCTGCGTGGGGTTGCACTTGGGCGAGCGGTCATCGTGCATCAGGCAGCTCTTCGTGGCTCCTAAATTTCGCCGCCTGGGCGTTGGCCGCAGGCTGGTGGAACGCTGCTGTCAACTGGCTGACGTCTATGGCAGCGAGACCTTGGGTTTGCAGCTCGCGCCGAACAACGAAGGCGCCTGGCAGTTCTACAAGCGGCTCGGCTTTCTGGTGGCCTATGAGTACCAGGACGGCCCCCAAGTGTGCTGCAAACAACTCTCCGCGAACTCCGCGGCTTCGCGTGAGACCTCTGGAACGAGGGTGAAGTTATGACGCCGCTTCAGGATCTTCAGTTGCAGTGCGATTTGGCCCTGCAGGACCTGGAGAAGCTGTTTAAGGATGGAGCCCAGCTCACATTGCTCATGCGCTTTCCGGGCAACACCGAATGCGAACTGCTCTTCACCAAAGATGACCTGCAGGAAGTCGCTGCCGCGATTCAGCGATTCATTGAACGGGACGCCAAAAGATGAGGTGGACTCGCGGCATCTATACCGCGTTGGCGTTCGTGCGCTGCCCTGGTTGCCACGTGGAGACACCGGCCTGGCCCAACGAACGGGGCGAGGTTGAGGACTCGTGCTTCAAGTGCGGTGAGCTGCTGCAGACGCGGCTCAATGGCTGGGACGGAAAGCTGAACCTCAAGCCGCTTCCAGTTCTGAAGACTTCGGCAATGAAGTTCGACCCACTCGGTGCAGATGGACCGGGAAACACGAAAGGAACTTGATGTTACTTCGATGGGATGAGCAACTGCAGCAGACGCGTCTCGCACTTGAGCACGCGGACAAACGCTACAACTCCAGCAACTTTGAATGGCACGCCTGGCCGCAACAGTGGAGTAATTCCGGCTGTGGTCGGAGCGGCGGCGGGTTGGTGATGCATGCGTTCTGGATGGCGCAAACCGTCATCACCAGCGGCGATTCCGATGAAGTGCTGGTCTATCACAACGGTCACTTTGCCTACGAAGTGAAGAAGCCATTGCCAGCTTTCTGGATCGCCTGCGGAGAACGCAAACTGCCAGGAGAACGCGATTGGCCAACTGTCGGTCACACGTTCGACGCGACGATGAATCCACCGCCCACGGCTGACACAAAGGCGAAGAAGAAGGGCCAGCGGTGAGTGGATACCTCGGCAGCAAAGAGGCTTGCTGGAAGCGGATCGCGCATGAGATCCCCGAATGCGACGTTCTCATTTCGCCGTTCGCGGGGCAGTGTGCGTTGACCCGGCTGATGAACCCGCCCAGGCTGCGAGTGGTTGCCGATCGTGACCCCGACGTTATCGATTGGTGGCACTCGAATGAGCCCGGTGTTATGGCTCTTCAGCGGAATGCGACTGCCTGGCTCGAAGAGCTGGCTCTGAATGTCTTCAGCCAGGTCGTTCAGTCGTGCCCGACGCGCGAGAACTTCGAACAGCACGCCGGTCGCTTCGCCAAGTGGATGGGTTTAGCCAAAGGTGAACTCGGTGGTCTCAACGATGATGGTCGCGTGCTGCTGAAGGTCGATGGCCAGTGGGTTCAGCCGTTGCCGCTCACGACGTTGCCGCGTGAACGCATCCGTGAATTGCTTGAGCTGGCGACGCCACAAATGGCGGCGTGGCCGGCTCAGAGGCGAACTGCTGCAGCGTCGCCAGATTGGGCGGCGCTGCCGACGGTTGTTGATTGGCCGCAGTGGTGGGACAAGGTTGTCATCTACCTTGATCCGCCGTACCTCTTGAGCACTCGCTCGCATGAAGGTTCGGTCTATCCATGCGACATGACCGACGCCGATCACGTGCGTCTGTTGCGGGCGCTCCGCTGGTTGCCGTGCTGCGTCGTGATCTCCGGCTATGCCTCGCCGCTTTATGAAAAGCATCTCAATGGCTGGCGACGGATTGAGTTCCCGGTGATGTCTCGCGGCGGACCAAAGACCGAAGTGCTGTGGACCAACGGGCCAATTCCGACGCTTCATCAAGACAAAAGCCAGTTGGGTACAAACCGGCGGGAACGCGAGAAGTACGCTCGCCGAGATCGTCGCTTATCCGCGAAGTTCGAACGGTTGCCATTGGGCGAACGGCTCAGATTGTTCCACGCGGTGCGGAGTACTCTGCCGCCGGAACTGGCGGCAGCGGCCGTTCTGGAGTTGCCTCGAGATCCCGCCGCTGAAACCGGCGGCGTGCGATCGCAATGCCCGGGAATCGTCGCCGGAGCTGGCGGCGCGAGATCTCACCTCGAGGTAGCGTCGCCAGAAATGGCGGCAGCCGCGGGCGCCGCCACAAACGGCGTCGCTCGAGCCTGCAGGACTCGGCAGCCGTTGTTAGCCGTCGACGGGTCACGTGAATTCTCGAGCGCGAGCGGCGGGAGCTCGGTCACGCGTGACTCCTCGATGAGTGACCGCACCAGGTGGGGCCACGCCGGCAACGTCACACGTGACTCTGCGATCGGCGAACGAGCAAGGGCCCGCCACGCGGGAGCAGGCGGCGTGCTGTCGCTCTATACCGGGCTGGGACTCTTGGACCGGGCGTTCGAAGAGCGAGGCTTCACAGTCGATTCCGCAGGCGACTTACAGTTTGGCAAGCCGATCCAGAGTTATCGCGGGCGGTTGCATTCGCACGAGGGCATCATCGCGGGACCGCCGTGTCAGACCTGGTCGAGTGCTGACCCGCTTCGAACACCGAAGAGCCAGGTGGATTTCTCGGCGACATCAACGCATGAAGGAGTCGTCACGTTGCGGGAGCTGCTGCGCGTGATCGACGAAGTTCAGCCGCTGTGGTTTCTTGTGGAGTGCGTGCCTGGCGTCCCCGATCTGGTAGCCGGCGGGTACCACGTTCAGCGGTTCAATCTGACCGATGTGGAATGCGGCGGGACTCAACGGCGGTTGCGATCGATTCAGTTTGGCTCGCGTGAATTCTCGAGCGCGACCGAGGGCGGCCGCGTCACGCGTGACGTCGCAGCGGCGTGTGACGCGGCAGCCATTCACACGCCGCGTGACTCGACGGCAACAATTATCCGCCCCGCACGTCTCACCGGATGTGTGCCCACCGAACCGGCTGTCCTGGCAAGTCGTTGCCGCGCAGACGAAGCCGCGTTTGAGCGACGTTGCCGCACCATGGGTCTCGAGCAAATTCCGGATCTTTCTGCCTTCACCAAGGCCACGCGGTTTCGTTTGGTGGGCAACGGAGTGCCTTTGACGATGGGGCGTGTCCTGGCACGTGCCGTTTGCGAACGGGGGCCCGTCACGGATTCAGACTGTGTCTGCGGATGCGGTCAGATCCGACAACCGGGGTCTCAATACTCAGCGGCTTCGAACGCGGGCTGCCGTAAGCGCGTCAACCGCCGGAAGTCCGAGCGGTACTTCGTTGGTCGACCGTCGCCAGATCTGGCGGCGGCACATGGTTGAACAGAAGCCCGCAAAGGACGCGAAGAAATGTCTTTTATGTCAGTTCAATGGATGTGGAATCCCAGCGAGTCGACCAACGACTACGGATCTCCAGTGACGATCGACCGCTGCCGCCAACTCGACGGGACCATTAAGTATGCGGTCAGACAAAGCGGCGCGTGCCTCAGTCGCAAGGGTGAATGGGAGTTCGAGCCCATCCCATCCAGTCGCACAGACGAGTTCTTCAAGTCGTTCCGGTTCGACACCTGGCAAGACGCCGCCAACGCCATCTTGAACCACTGCAAACCGCAGGGCCGGTTTCATCAGCAGGGCGCAAAGCGATGAAGCGACTCTTCTGTTGGTTGTTCGGGCATCGGATCGAAGTGCCTACCTACGGCGTTGAGCAATGCCAGCGGTGCTGGGCGGATCGGATCTACGGCGAAACGCCGTTCAGCGCCTTAGAGGTCCTGGGCATTGTTCGCTGTTGCTGGCGCGCCTTCAAGTTCTGGGCCTTGGGACTCTGGCCGTGGGCGAAGTGCTGCAACTGCGGTAGGCGATACCTGTGGCGTGAGGGTGACGGTCCAGCTTGCTCAGGCGAGTGTGACGAGCAACAAGTCCCTTTCTGATCGCCGCTCAGGTGGAAATTTCCGGCGGCTGGTGGTTTGATTTGTTGACGTATGCATCGGCCTCACGGAGATCAGACTATGGAATCCCGGAAGGTGAAGAGAATGGAACTCATCGGCAAGCCTTTGTTACTTCAGGCCGAATGGGACAAACGCCGAGAGGCTGGCTATCCCACCATTGGCGACACCAAACGGCGTTTGATCGACCTCTACGAGAAGTCGCGTGTCGTCGGCAAAGTACTGAAGTCGTCGATTGCTATTCCGAGCCAGGATGCCATCCGGCTGGTTGAAGAGACGCGCAATCGTCGTTGACGTCACGCGGCTTTGTCGTCGAGCTGGGGGGTGATGGGCTCGCGGTAGGGAGTCGCGGTACCTCGCCGCCATTTATGGCGGCGGAGCCTGGTAGCCACCGAGCACGGCATTGATCCAGTCCCAGCCGCGTTCCTGGCATGGGGGGCACGGCTGCGGGTTTATCGCTTTATCGGAAGTCGATAATTCGCCGCCGTGGCCGGGGCAGAGCAGCGGAGCCAGGCCTGTGAGTTCGCAGCGGCCATCGGGACGAAGCGGGCAGCTCGATTCGGGCAGAATTACTGAATTACGTAATTCGGTAATTTGCCCCGAAGAGCTTGAGCGGTCGGGCATCGTTACGGAGTCGGGTTGTGCAGCCATACTTTGAGGTCCTGCCATCCGCCGCCTCGGTAGGCGCAGAGGCCGAGGCGTAACGAGGTCAATGGGGGTGGGGCGAAGAAGACTCCGGCATTATCGCTGACGGCCAGGCTGGGCGTGATCAGTCTGCCGTTGATCCAGCTCCGCACGGTCCAGCGCCAGACGTTGATCGTGTCGGTCAGGTTGTCGAACGTGTAATTGTTGGGCTGAGTCACAATCGCCAGGTCGACCGTCAACGTCACTCGATCGCCGTCGTTCGGGGCGACCAGCACGCAACTGAGTTGCCGCGCATCGAAGGTACCTTCGCCCGCGAGCTGCCAACTGATCGGGCTGGGCAGGTTCGGTTCTTCATCGGTGTCGTAATCCCATTCGAACGGCCACGATGTGTATTGAGGCACTTCAAGAACCTGACCGCCAAACGGATGCACGGGGCCGGTGGCGAGCCAACCGTAGCGCGGCTGCGTTCCGCCGCCGCCCAGCGCGTCATCAAGCCGACCGGCGTTTTCGTGACGCAACATCCAGCGGAAGAGGCCACCGACGAAAATCCCGTTGGTTTGATCCCGGTACTCGCCCGGATCGGGATCGCCGGGCAGTGCGAATCGACGGTCGGCATCGCGGACGCGGCGGTGCGTCCATTCGATCGTGAGCCGTGCCCCGTGCTGCCAGTCAGACCGCGCGATCGGCAACGTTGTCGACAGAGTGCCGCCGTTGTACTCGCCGCCGAAGAGACTCTCGACAAAGGTCGCTCCGTCGCGGTTTGACCAGGTGGCGGGGCCGGACGCCTCAGAACCGTGGAAAGCGTCATCGTCGAAATAGAGGCCGTTCGGAAACCATCCAGCGGGCAACGTGTCGAGCGGTTCGTTGATCTCCAGAGTGCCCAGCGGCTCCGGGGGCGAAGTGCCGCCGGTATAGGGCTCCGCACCGTGCGCCAACAGCGTGCCACAGATCGGGCCGAGTTGTCCGAGCACAGACCAGGAGCCCGCCGCGCCGTGACTAGCACTCGGCATCTCCCAGGGACACGACGTCAGGCCGATACACCAGCCGAAGCGTGTGATGGGATGCGACGACTGCCCGAGGTTGAAATCGGGACGCTGGTCGCGATCGAACGTGCCATCGGCCAACACCCTTCCGAACCAGTCCTGCGAGAGCACGCCCGATCCGCCGACGACGTCTTCCGTGGGTGACGAGAGATCACTCTGAAACGCTCGACGAGTCGCGCGGCAAGGCTCGTGCAACGAATCCGCTCCACCGCCACCGGCACCCATCCAGCAGCAGGGATTCGGCACCAGGAGATCGGTCTGGATGAGTCGCTGCGACACGAAGATTTGGCCCGCCTGTTCGACGACAGCGCCGGCAACGAGCCACGGGCCGGAACGCTCAGGAATCGGGGTCAGTATTTCTTCGATCGGCCAGCCACTGACGCGTGCGATCTTGAGCTGTGTGCCCGCTTGCCAGGAGTTGATCGCACCGACAATACGCGGATCGATGTTGGCGGGCTGGTCAAACCACACGATGACGAGCGCCGTCCAGAGCGGTTGCGCACTGGTGACGTCGAGTGTCAGCGGATACCGCCCGACCGGGCTGTAGCCCAGGCCGTGCGTCAGCGTGGCACCCGCCGTCAGCAGATCCAAGTTGAACATGCCGCTGGTGATCCGAGCCTGACGGCGCGAGCCGACCGAGGAATGCGGCGGTATGAAGTCGGTGCCGTCGCAGTCGGTTCCCGGCTCCGTTGCCCCGCCGCCGGGGCAACACTTGGTGCGCAGGATGGTCACGACGACACCTCTGCGTAGGTCGTGGTCTGATCGGCGACAATGCTGACGTTGCAGCTCGCCCGGTTGATGCGCCACCCGGAGCGGTCCCAGGAGCGCACGGCAACAAAGGTCTTGGGGCCGAGCACCAGGTTCGTGTCGGGGTTCACGACGCGCACGTACTCGTCGAGCCGTACCCACTGGTTTCCACGTCGCTCGCGCAACCGCACGCGGGCACTGCCCGCTGTAAGAGCCAGCGCGTTGCCTGAAGCCGTCACGCCGTCTTCCATGTAGCCTTCAAGTTCGATCGTCGCGGTCGGGTCAAGGACGACTTTTGCCCAGCGTTTGCCGGCGCCATCGGCGGCGCCGGCCGGGGCGAGCTGCAGGATGCGAGCCAGGCCACCAGAGCACGTCTGAGCGAACTCGTATTCGTCGTGAGCCGGGCTGACGAACATGTGATGCTCGTCGAGCACGTCGACCTTCACCCAGGCGAAGCCCGCGACGCACACGGGCGCCACGGAGTCGGGGTGCATGTCGCGCAGTGCGATGACCCAATCCAGCCGGTGGTCAATCTCGGAGTCGTCGCAACTGGTCGTGATCTGTGGCACGACGCCGACGCATCCAGGCTGCGCGAGAAAGCGGCTTTCAACGGTCGGGCCGTCGAAGTCGATCAACGCCTGGCTGCGATCGATGCCGAGCACGCCACCCTTTGGCACGACTTCGCCCGTGGTGTTCAAGCAGCGGAAGACAAAGCCAGGCCGATGTGGCTCGGTGCGATTGCCCAGCGTCTGTTGATTCAACGCGGCTCCGCGGAGCGCGTTCCAACCGGCTGCCGACTTGAAGACTTGCGGCCCGCCCGCTTCGGCTTTTGGAATTATCATTGATGCCCCGCCTTCTTCCCTGAGTCGTGGCCCGCACTCTCCGTGTGCGGGAATGTCGGCACACGGAGAGTGCCGACCACTCTAAATCGGATCGTTGCGGATGACGGTGACATCGATCGTCCCGGAGCTGCTCTTGCCCTTGGACCAGTAGCGTACGGTCCCACCGACGTCGGATGCGGTAGCGGTGGCAGCCGCCTGAGTCTCGATCGTGTAGTGGTCAGCATCGACCACCTCTTTGACGACCCAGCACGAGTCCATGTCGAGGCCACCGATCGACTGGCCCTCGGCGTGGAACATCACGTTGTCGCGTTCCACCAGTCCATGGCCCGGATGGTGCACCGTGACTTCCCGCGAATCGTCGACCGTGCTGAACGGGTCTTCGATCTCGCCAACATCTTCAGCCGCCCAGCCAAAGCGGAAGTAGCACGAATGGACTTCGTTATCGCCGCTCTCAATGGTGTCATCGACGATCTGGTTTTCGAACGGCTGCATCAGCCAGACCATGCCGCCCTGGGCGTCGAACGTAAAGAACGGATCGGCCAGGACGTCGTCTGAGACGCGCAGGGTTTGAGATCGCTCGCCCTTCACGAAGATCGTGAGTAACACCACGTCGAGGCTGCCGCCGTTGATCAGTGCGCCGCTTTCGTCGCGGATCTTGGCGGTAACGATCGCGTTGGTTTTTTCGAAGGCTTTGAATGCCACTACTTAGCGCCTCCGGTTGCGAATGTGACGGAACCGAGCGTGACTGTCTTCCAGCTCGGTGTGACCCAATGACGTCCGCCAACCAGTTCGATCGCGCCCGCTGGCTGAGTGGCGATCGGTGGAACGACGGCTGTGTGTGTTGATCCCGCGAGTTCGATGGTCGCTTGCGGCTGTGAGACAATCACGGTCGTGACCGCAGAGCACGAGCCGCCGACCAGCTCAATGCTTCCGGCGGGCTGATCAGCAAAGACGACAGTCACTGCGTTGGAAGTCGATCCGACCAGCTCGATGCTTCCGGCGGGCTGAGTGACGTTGACCGCCGTTTCAGCGCTGCAGGCAGCTCCCTCCAGTTCGATGAATCCAGTGGGCTGCGTCACCGCGAGATTGGTGATGGCGGTCGGCGTTGAACCTGCAAGCTCAATCGTTCCGGCTGGCTGATCGACCAGAACGACTGTCACCGCTGTCGGTGTTGATCCTTGAAGTTCGATCGCTCCGGCCGGCTGAGTCGCGTTGACGTGCACTTCGGCAGAGCAGGCCGCACCTTCAAGTTCAATGGCGCCTTCCGGCTGATCGACGGTGATAAACGCATCGTCGCCCGCGTAGACGATTTCCAGAGTGGCTGTCACCCCGACGACAGACGCTCCGGAGTACATTGGCTGAACTAACATCAGCACGATGTCGTCGCCTTCGGTGCCGCTCACCAGTTCGGCAATCAGGTCCCCCACGTCGAGGTCATAGGATGTCAGGCCGTCCGCGTCGAAACTGGGATTTGCGGACGATCTGTAGTCTTGCCAGATCGTGTAGGCTCCGGACCAGCCACTGCCACCAGGCAGCGCCGGCGGATCGGTCTTCCCCCCATAGACGTGCACCACAGCGGTGCCACTCACCAGGCTGAAAGACAGGTGGAGCGTGGCGGACGTTACGGTGACGCCCGACAGGATATCCGTGAGGTCGCCGAACTTGATGAACGCGAGCCCGCTGTCGGCGGTGTATTGCACATCGACGGACGATTGAGCGGTGTTCCAGAGACCGCTGTAGCCCCATTCGTAATCTTCGGCGGGTTCGCTGTATGTCGGCATTTCGGAACCTCAGGACGGTAGCCGTTTGAGCCGGACAGGATTGTCCGGCCTACAACGGGCATGTCGGCACACGGAGAGTGCCGACCACGAATCAGGCGGCTTTGCGGATCTTCCAGATGCCGGTCGCGTCCAGATTCACTTTGAAGTCTTCGCCATTTGCCGCCTTGGCTTCCGCGAAGTCGGTGTAGTAAATCGGGCAATCGGGGATCGCATGGCTGGCCGTCGTGCGGTACAGGATGCCCTTCACGTTGCGAGCACCCGCGCCGAGGGCTGACCAGACAAGCTGGCTTACAGCGGCGCTCAAGTCGCTGTTCTTGCTGATCACGTTCGCGCGGTTGTTCGTGTTGTCTTTGACCACATCGAGATACACCGCTTTGTCGACGTAGCCTGATCCGCCCATGATGTCGATGGCCATATCGCCGCTGTCGTCGGCGTCCTGGATGGTCGTCGCGCAGTCGTTGTCGGCCATGCAGAGCACGGCTTCGACGTGGTTGTTAAGAGGGAACCCGCTGGGCTTCGCGGATTCGGCCAGATACTTGTTTGAAAATCCGTCGGCCATCGTACTTCCTTGTACTTTGGGGGAGTTGTTTAAGAGCCGATTCCGAACACCTTGAAGTCGGCGTAGTGGTAAACCTGATTGACGAACGCGAAGACGGGTCGCTTGATGACCATCTTGGGTGGTGGGGGACTGCCACCGCCGCCAGGCACAGGCATCGGGTCGGCAGACATCTCTTCCGAGTAAACCCAGAGGTAGTCGTGACCGCGTTTGTTGATGGGTGGCAGGCCACCGATCTGGAGGGCGGTGACGTTCTCTTCGACCACGAATTCCAGTGTGAGCTTGGAGAGCGGGTTCGCTTCTTCATCGAGCTTGATCGTGTCTTCGAAGGTGTACTTCTTGAACCTGAGCTCGCCGGGGTCGTACCCCTTGAACTTCTTCAGGTTCACCTTCTTCGACATCCTGGCAATCTTGGCCAGGTACGCGTTGGAAATGACGTCCCGCGAGACGTGGAACTCCATCAGGATCGTGGCGCCACTGACCTCGATCTCCACGCCATTGATGGTGCCATCGGACTCGTAACCGATGACTCCCATTGTGTCGGGAATCACGCGGCCCGCGATGCCCACGGCGTCGACGACGGCGAGAGCCTGATAGATCTTTTCGCGGCCACCTTCGCCGTCGACCATGATGCGGACTTCGCCCTCTTTGGGCATCCGCTTGATTCCGTAGACGATCTCGCACAACCAGCAGTCGTCGGTGAAGTCCACGATGCGGACTGAGGTGCGCAGCAGCCCTTCGATGGATACGTCGGGTGACCCCGCAATCAGCGCCTGCCGCGCGAGAATTCGGTCGTCGGTCCCGAACACATACCAGTCTTCAGTGATCGTGGGAGTGTCGCCGAACTGCTGTTCGATGCGTTGACCTGGCTCAACAATGATCGGCATCGCTCAATCCCCCATCACTGGACTGGAGGAAGTGCGAGGCCGCTCCGACGATTCCGGCTTGGTGTTGTCCGCGGTCTTCTCGGTGGCTTTGGCGATCCTCACGAAGAAGCCGGTCGACGCGCCGAGACCTTGAGCAGCTCGCCCGCTGAAGGTGCCGACCGACGTGCCCTTCGTCTTGAGTTCACCGGCCTGGACTCCGGCCTGCTGCAGCATCATCGCAATGTCGGGTGACAAACCCATCTGCCCGGTCGAAGTGCGGAGTGACGCGAGGTTCTGCTCCGAAGCCAGCTTCTGATTGGCCTGTTGCTGTGACTTGGCCCAGTCGTCGTTGACCTTCTTCCGCTCGGCTTCGATCTGCTCCGGAGACTTCTTCGCCTGTTCGTCCTGCAGATCCTGCAAGGCCATCAGCCGATCGTATTCCGCGTCGGCTTGAGCCTGTTGAACCTGCTCAGCATCCGCAGCCCGCTTCTCTTCGCGGTTCGCGTCGAGCTGCTGGATGGTGGCGTTCTTCTCCGCTTCGATGTCCGCTTGTCGTTGTGCCGAGGCTTCGTTGTTGGCTTCACGCTGTTTCTGCCGCGCAGCCTCAGAGCGTTTCTGGTCGGCATCGATCTCACTGACGATGTCTTCGGCTGATCCACCCAGCAGCTTCGCCATGCCAGGAATCTTCAGCAGCCACTTCGCGATCTGAGAGACAACTCGGCCCCACAGGTCTTTGATCGTGAGCGCGATGTTGCTGGCCTTGGTGCCGATCGAGTCCCAGGCAGACGCCAGCGACGCCTTCCAGGTCGCGAGCGTGGCTTGCACACCGAACAGCATGTCCGCCCAGGTGATCCCCACCGTGCTCGCCGTGGTGTCTTCGCCGAAGTAAGCCATGACGGCTTGCCACGCGCCCTTGAGCGTGTCGATCCCGAACGTGAAGGCTGCTTTGAAGCCGTCCCATACCGTCGTGAGAACTCCGACAGTCGCGGTCCAGATGTCGGTGAGCGCCGGCATCAACGGAGCCCATTGAGCACTGAAGCCCGCGACGACATCCGCCCACACCAGCTTGAGGCCAGCCACTCCCGCGCTCAGTGCTCCCGACCAATCGCCCGACGCGATGCGCTGGGTCACCAGGTTGATCGCGGAACCGGCATCGGGGCCGAGCATCGACCAGGTGCGAGACGCGCCGCTGGCCAGGCCGGAGAAGGCTTGTTGCCCGACCGAAAGCAACGCACCGAAGTTTGTGGAGAGACCGCTCACGCCTCCCGACGCTGCAACAACTCCAGCAGTTGCCAGAGCCAAGCCACCAATCAGGAGCCCAGTCGGAGAGAACAACAAACCGCCCAGGCTGAGCACGCGACCCATCAACGGGACGACGCCAGTGAGACCTTGAGCGAGACCTTGAACAGCCAGGCGTGGACCGGTCCAGGCGACCGCCTTGATACCACCGCCCAGCGCGTTCGCCGCGCCACCAGCGATGCCGCGAAGGGACATCTGCGGCATTTTGGTGGCCGCCAGCTGCGTGAGCCGTCGACGGCTGAAATCGGCTTGGACCGACACACCAAACAGCGTGTTCGCCAAGCCTTGAGCCACACGAGCCGCCGGATTGAAGACACCGGGCAACCGTGTCGCGGTACCGACAATCAACGCGGTTGACGACGCCGTGCGCGTCAGTGCGTAAGCCAGCGTGCCCGCGATCTTGGCCCCGAACCCGAACACTGCCGAAACTCGACCAGCCGTAGCGCCAGCTGCTTGCAGGCCGATGGCCATGCCGACGCCGGGCGCAGCGCTCCCCGTCGCTCTGAGGGGCTGCCAGGCGGCTTTAATGAGCCCTGCGGCGGTGACGAACGGAGACGCGAGCACGCGGCCCGTCCCACCGACAGCACGCCCTGCGAGCAATGCGTTCGATGCTCGCGCCGCTCCGGCACCTGGCTTGGACGTCACTTTTGACGCCGCTACAGGAGCTTTTCCGCTACCGCTGCCACCTGTGAGCGACTGAATGGCCTGCAGGGTGCGAAGTGTCACCAACAGCGGCGAGATCATCGCACCTACGCCAGCTCGAGAGAGTCCCAGCCCAACAGCTCCCAACCGTGAGGCTGCTCCCAAAGCCATCAATCCAAAGCTCAGAGAGCTGACAGCGGCGCCGCTGGCCACGATCTGACGCACCAGATCGGGATTGGCTTCCGCGAACTGCGTCATCTGTGAGGCGACGGCGGTCGCATCGCGCAGCAGACCACGTAAAGCGGGGTCAAGGATCTTGCCGACCGTGTTGCCCAGCACACGGGCTTGAGCGGTGGTTTCCCGGAAGGATCCTCCCAGGGAATCCGCCATGCCCTCGGCAGTTCGAGCCGCGATGCCCGTCGCGCCTTCGATCTCCGACAGCATGTCTTTGAAGTCGGCACCCCCCTGGCCCAAGCCCGTGGCGGCGAAGAGAGCACGCTCGCCGAAGATCTTGTCGAGGATGCCGAGCCGCTTCGCGTTGGGCATGCCCTTGATGGCGTTACCGATCTCGACCAGCAGCGACGCGATGGGCTTCATGTTGCCGGTGGCGTCTGTGGACATCACTCCCGTCAACGACTGCAGCTCTTTGCGAACCTTGGGATCGGCGAGCTTTAGGTACGCATTGCGGAGCGCGGTTCCACCTTGCTCGCCCTTGATGCCTTGCGATGCCAGCACGGCCAGAGCTGCTGCGGTGCGCTCAACGGATTCACCAACCAGGTTGGCAGCCGGAGCCGCGTACTTCATGCCCTCGGCCAGCTCAACGACCGACGTTGTTGAAGCGTTGGCAGCGGCAACGTACGCGTCGCCCACGCGACTGAACTGATCAGTCGGGAGCTTGAACTGTGCCAGCGTGTCGAGACCGATCTGAGTGGCCAGGCCGGTATCAACGTCCTGACCGGCGGCAGTCTTGAGCGCCAGCACGTCGCGCGTGATGCGTGCGATGGCGTCGGCTTTGACGCCACCTTTGGCCAGCTCAATCTGCACCTGCACGGTTTCGATGGGTGCAATGCCCAGCTTCGTGCCGAGCGAGTTCGCCTGTTTGACGAGGCGTTCCATCTGCTCGGCGGTGGCTTGCGAGACCGTGCGGAGTTCAGCGACGCGATCAGAGAAGGCCGCGTAGTCGCGCAGCAGGTAGCCCATCGGCAGGGCACCAGCCGCCGACATGCCGAAGATCTTGCCACCGATCGCGCCGGCCGTCCTGGCAAACACGCGGAGCCGCTTCTCACCGCGCGACAATCCCTGGTCGAGCATGTCCTTGACGGACAGCTCAACGTAGGCGCGAGCGGCGCGAATGGCTCCGGCTGATGCCACTGGTCACATCCTTGTGAGAAGGCATGTCGGCACACGGAGAGTGCCGACCACTTTCAGAGGGTCAGAGACGGCCTGGTTTGCGCTGCGACTTGAGCGCTTCCAGCTCACTGCAGAACTCTTCGAAGTCATCCCGCTCCGGCGGTGGCGCGGCGTAGGGATGAACCTGGTGGCGTTTGGCACCGGTGATCGACATCACGAACGCGGCGGTGTGGTCCCAGCGTTGTCGGTCTGCGGCGGCGTGGAGTTGGCAAAGCTCAGAAAGGCGGTATCCGTCAGGGTGGACGTTTCCGCCGAGCCTGCCTGCGATCCACCAGCAGAGTTCGTCGATTGTTCGACAACGGGAGTCGTCGTCTTCGTCCCCGAAACCAAGCTCTCGAAGAGCAGCTTCGAGATCCGCTCCGCTTCTTCCGAGGCGTTGAAGTTTACGTGTGACATGCTCTCTAAGTTCTTCGCGACGAGCTGCGCCGTGTCCAGGACCGAGATAATCGCGGAGCGTCGCGCTGCTGGGAAAAAACTTGCGCCCTCACGTGCCAGCGCATCGGCGGCGGCATCGAGTGACTCAGCCTTCAGGCGGTCACCGAACTCCACCGGTGTCAGCTTGCGTTCGCAGATCTGCGTGGCGCAGGCCACCGTCAGAATCTCAATGAGCTTGTCTTCGTCACCCAGAACCAACTCCATGTTCTTGAGCTGGTTCTCGGCATCGACTTCATAGATGCAGAGCAGGTCAATGCCCGTGCGGGCTTTGATGGTGCGCAGTGACGAGCGAAGCAGCTCGATGTCCCACTGGTCGCCTCTGAAGTCCTTGAAGCTGTGCATGACGCCCTCCCTGGCGTGTGATGATGCGAGGCGACGGACAAGATTGTCCGTCCTACAAGAGTTGCGTGACCGACTCGGCAGCGCACGCCATCGATGGGTCACGCCAGATCTGTGACCGCACCAGGTGCATCGGCGGCTGCCGCGTCACTCGTGACGGAGCTGCCGTCGTTCACGATCGCGGCGTCACTCGCGACGGTTGTGGATCCCGCCGCCGGAACTGGCGTCGCGAGATCTGTGGTGTGGCTCGAAGCGGCGGATTGATTGCCGGCTGGTCCCGACGTCACCGCCGCCGGAACTGGCGGCGTGCGATCGCTCTGAGTCTTGTCGACCGTCGCCGTTTGTGGCGGCGGGGCCGGCGTGGGAGCAGGTTCGGGATTGAAGAACGGCAACGCGGCCAGGAGCACGCGAGGCCGGATCTGTACCAGCTTGCAATCACTGGCGACGGCGGCATCGTGCAGCAGTTTGGCCTGTGGCTCTTTGCGGCCTTTGGTGGCGGCAATCAAACGATCGCGGCTCACATTGACGAAGGTCTGCGTTGAGTTGGCCAGCGTTTCGAACGATGGGTTGGACATGGAGAAACTCCGAAAGGGGCGGGCCTGAGCCCGCCCTGGTGAATGCGGCTCTCCCCCTTCGCAAGGGGGAGTTGGAGGGGGTCATTCGCTGTGAATCGCAGGCAGTCGTCCCCCCTCTGATCCCCCCTTGCGAAGGGGGGAGGCGGACACGAACTAGCTGACGACTTCGATGATCGGTTCGTAGCTCTCGATGCCGGTGACCGAGGCTTCGAAGGTGATTTTGGCGACGTCGTCTTCCGGTTCGTCGCTTTCCTGCTTCGTGATCGAGTACACGGCTTGCGTGAACTTCGTGCCGTCGACGGTGATGTCGCCGTTCGCGTAGGCCAGGATCATCGGCGTCTTGTTCTCGACGGCGGCGATGAAGGCTTCGAGGTCCGCGTCGCCGGTGATGTCCGCGAATTCGATCGTCAGACCGAGCTTCGTTTTGCCTGGCACCGTGCCGATGTACGCGGACTTGCGGAGCATGTACTCCTTCGCGCCCGCGTCGCGGCTGATCTTGTTGCTGGACAACGAGTCGACCAGGTTCCAGACGACGCTGGCGTAATCCTGCGACGTCGAACGGTACAGAAACTTCTGATCGCCGCGTTTGACTTTGATACTGACGTCT
The DNA here is from genome assembly GCA_021732995.1 of Planctomycetaceae bacterium. GTDB lineage: Bacteria > Planctomycetota > Planctomycetia > Planctomycetales > Planctomycetaceae > AM-0621. The sequence continues at coordinate 135,391 of JAKFWA010000025.1, forward strand.
GGCATCGCGCATCCTTGCTTGATGGACGGTTGGCATGTGAAGAGCCACGCCAGGCATGGCTCACAGGAGCTGCATCAGCTCCGGCAGATCGGCCAGGGCCGAAGCAAATGCCGGATGGGTTGTGGGCCTCGGCGCGACAGTGACGGTGTCGCCAATGTCCGGGCCGTAGGTCAGTTCGGTGCGTCCGCCGTACTCCAGCACGCTGGGTGCTTCGCGGTTCTTCGTGTCCGCGATGGCCGGGCCAGCAACCATGCTGTCATGGCTGAGGTCTGCCGCGAACTCGATGCCGCGTTTGAGGACGCCGGTCACATCGCTCGGAGCCGTACCTGGCTTCGAGCTCACGAAGGGCCGCTTCGGAGCGGGACGCCCTTCTTGTTTTGCAATGCGTTGCTGACGTTTGAAGTCAGCACGCTCTTCGGGAGTCATCTCACCGAGAGACTTCCGCCGTGGTTTGCGAATTGATCGGCGGGCACGCGTCCGCGTGTACGAGCCGATCTTGCTCAGGGCATTGGCCTTCACTCGACCGAAGTGCCGCACTACCTCTTTGCGGTCGAAGTAGAGGTTCGTGCGGAACTTGATCAGTGAAGTCATGTGCCAGCCTTGAGCCCGATCTTGAATTCGAACTTCCTCAAACCGACCCAGGTGTTGGCATGCCGGAGGTGACGGAACGAGTATCGGGGCGCGACCTTCGCCGCGCCCTGATACTCGGCATGGCTGGGTAACTCGACGGACTCCAGGAAGGTCTCGATGGACTCCATCAAACCGGCCAGGGCGTCGAGCGTGGTGTTGTTCATATCTTCGGGGTCAATCTTCGATTCGACGCAAACGCCGATATGGAAGTTGGCCCATTTCGCTGAGCGGTGCAGAACATCCGAATCACCGTCCAGACCGGGCATGACGGTGATGTGAATTCCCGCAGGCAGATTCTTGAGTTCTGTCCTGGGCAGGTAGGCGCGTTCGATGGAAGTGATGACCACCGCAAACGGTCGCTCGGCGAGCTGGTCGGCTGCTACCAGGGCATCCTTCAGCTCTTCAGCAGTAACCACGGCGGGATCTTGGTGACTTTCCATCAGTTGCCTACCTGCTTGGAATGAACGCGGAACTCGGCGTCAGCAGAGTCGCGGTAGTAAAAGCATTCTTCGTTGAGGCCCATCGGCAGCACTTCGTGCCGTCTCCCCTGGGCATCAACGATCTGATGCCCGCTGGCTGGCTCCAGGAGCACTGGCTCATCGTCATCGGTCTCGACGTAGTAGTCGCCGACAGCAATCAACCAGTCGCATCCGTCGGTCACAAATTGCACGGGCGGAAGCCCGGTCGATCCCTCGGCCTGCGCCCGCACCATGCACTTGGTTCGCTGAGCGAGCACGTTCGCTCGCTCAGTACCGTTGATGACCAGCGTCACACGTTGCCCCCGCAAGGTGCGGTTGCGGGATCGCAGACGCTGGGCGGCGTCACTGAGAGACACGGCAGCTCCTAGAACAACAGCGAGACGGTCATGCTCTTGTCGGACGCATCGCCGCTGTGGTTGTTCGTGGCTTTGACGCGAACGTAGCTCTTCACGGTGGAAGGGATCGCGAAGCGGTACTCGGCAGCAGCAGCACCCGCACCGCCCGCCCCTGTTTGTACGATGACAGCACCGGCCAGGAGCGTCTCGGTGCCGAACCCAGCCGCATCGTCGTGATAGATGTCGTAGGTCATCGTCTTGGTGTCAGCGAGGTCGCCAACAACCAGGGCAGGCGCTTGAATGAGCAACTCGCAGGGAACGGTGAACGTGTCACGGTCGCCGTTGTTCAACTTGATGCCATCGGTGGCGACAGTCGCCGCGCCGTTGGGCAAGGCTTTGGAGACCTGCAGACCGGCATCCACGATGTTGAGTCCGCGAGAGTAAGCCATCGCGCAGCAGGTGCCGCCGCCGAACAGGAATTCGAGCGGGATCTCGATACCAGACACGATGAGCGCGACACAGACCGTTACCACCAAGCCGAGCAGAATGAGCAGTCGTTGGTTCATTGGGCTTCCTTGCCTGAATGAGTGAGATGAACGGCGGACAATGTTGCCCGCCGTGATTGAACAGAGCAGAGAGGCGGACCCCCTCCGACTCCCCCTTGTGAAGGGGGAGAGCAAACAGCGACCGACTAAACGGTCTCGGCGTCGGAGATCGAATTGGATGGGCAGATCGGCACGCCGTTGAACTGCGTCGGCAGAGTGGGATTCGGGTTCTCCGTGGTGACGTTGGCGTCCTGCAGTTGAGCCTGAGAGCGAGGGCTCATGAAGATGGCGTCCGGAACAACACCCTTGTTCGCCATCTTGAACCAAGCCTCGCGCATGTGAGCCCACGTGAGCTTCTTGCCGTTGGCAGTGCCGATGTTTTTGATTCGCACCACACCCCAAGGCGAAGACACTTTCACGCCGGGGAAGAGGTACGATTCCTGGATCATGGCCGTGAAGGTCTTACCGTTCCCATCGGTATAGTCACCGAGTCGGGGCGGCTGAGGTGTGATGCCAGCCAGGTTGTTCCCGTAGAGCCACTCGACACCGCCGAAGCCAAACTTCACGAACCAAACCGAAGTCTTCACCAGGGTGCCTGTCGCATCCACGGAGAAGTTCGTGTCGTCGTAGAAGCTGATCAAGCCGGGGAAACCCTTGTTGGTGTCTGCGACCGCACCGTAATAGAACTGGTTGCCCAAGGTTTGCTTCGCCGAGTTCGTTTGCAGCATGGCTTCGTCGGTCATGCGGCTCGCGAAATCCTGTTCGAAGGACATCGCGTTATCTGCACCCCATTTCGGGTTGATCAGACGCGTCTGGAACGTGCGGGACACGCCGTCGCCCTTGGAGAAGTCAACGCCTTCGTTGAAGTTGCGGAACGGGACAGTCGGCAGGTTGTTCCAGACCTTGGCTTCGTAGGTGCGTCCTGGGATTGGACGCACAGCACCGACGTTGGGAACCTTGCGATAGTTGCCCGTGTTCGGGTCGTAGACCATGCCCGAAACTTCCGGGGTCATCTTGAAGGTTTCGTCGAGAATCTCGACGTATGCGGAGCCCGCGGAGTTCCGTTGCTTGGCGAGATCCAACAGTGTGAGCAGAGGTGTGGTCATTGCGCGTCCTTGCGAATGAAGTTGAACGGGGTTCGTCAGACGCGGCTTACCGTCGCTGCGTCACTGGTCGAGATCAGAGGACGGACGCGAGGCACGTCCGCCACGTGAGCACTACTTCTTGGCCATCTGATTTTGGATCTCAGTGGCAAAGGCCGATCCGGCACCGCCCAGATAGGCGAACTGGCTGGTCGATGGAGCGGTTCCCGCACCCGGTGCCGTGTCGGACGCACCAACGGGCTTTTCGCCACCGAGCTTGGTGGATTCGAGAGCCGTCTTCGTCTGCTCAAGCTCACCATCCTTGGCGCTGAGCTTGGTCTGCAGAGCCTTGTACTCCGTGGCCAGAGCCGTCTCGAACGGAGTGCCCGCCGTGAAGTGAGCCAGGCCCTTCTCCGCACCGAAGGCTTCGGTGTACTTCTTGAGCTGGTCCATCGAGAACGTGTTGGCACCTGGTACCGCCGCCGGTTGTGGCGTCGCTGCAGGAGCTGCGGGCGCACCTGGAGTGGTGTTCCCACCCAGTTGGGCGGCATCAGTTGGCGGGGTGGCAGCGGCGGGAGTGGTTGCCGTGTCGAGTTTCATCGGTTTCTCCTGGGACAGGACGGTGATGGTGACGGGCGGCTTCGCCTGCCCTTCTGAGAACTTGGCTTCGGTGTTGGAGTCGCGTCCGTATTCGCACACGGCGACCGATCGCAGCTCCCATTCGCGAATGACAGTAAGCGGCCCCGTGAACTGCTGGCCGTTGACAACGACAGGCACGCCTTCGGCGACTTCCTCAATCCGCATGGCAGGGTCGGTGAAGTCGATGGAAAGTTCGTAAGGCGAACCGAGCTTCCCGCGTGTGATGACCGTCAACGCCTGATCGTCAGGTTTGATCGATTGCACTTCGCCACCGATGTGCAGGCCGTCCGTTTGAACGGAGAGCTGGTCGACAACGCCGATCAGTTCCCAGTGGCAGTAGTCCAGGTGCAGCTTTTCCCCGCGCGGCTTCATGCCTGCGAAGTCATGCACGACACGCCCCCAATACCAGTGGTAAATCGCTTCAGACGAACGGGCCAGACCCGTGATGCGATGGCGCATCGGATCGGTCGAGGCGTCTTTGGCGAACTGACACGGCACCGAGAACCGCAAGGCGTTCGCAGGAACTTCACGCGTCGTTGTGGTCATGCAGCGGCTCCTCGTTTCGGCTTCTCAGCCTTCTCAGGCTTCTGTTGCGGCGCTCCGAAGAAGATCGGGACGTCCAGCGAGGCGGCGAACTTGCGAGCCTTGGCAATGGCGCGGACGTTGTCCTCCCAATCGCCAAAGCCGTGCTCTTTGCACACCTGGTACGGGTCTTTGAGGCCAGCGGCCACGGCCTTCAATTCGGCGTCAAGCTCTTCGCTCGGCTTCCACCAGGGCATGCCCAACGGCACCCACTCGAACTTGACGTCTTCCATCGTCCAGCCGCGCGGCAACGCGAGCCGCAAGTTGCCCCGTTTCAGGGCGGCGTTCTTCTGCCAGACGGTGAGCAACCAGACCGTGATCTGGCGCAACACCTCTTGCAGGTCGAGGCGGCGGGTCAGAGCCGAGCGGTTGTAAACAAGCCAAGCGGCTCTGGACCCGAAGAAATTTGTGTAGGCTTCGTCCCAGAAGTTGAACGGGATATCGAGGCTCTTCAGAGCGATCGACAAACACATCTTCAGGAAGTTCACCGTCTCAGTTGATGGCGTGCGGGACTCCAGGAACTCCGCCCGGTCTTTGCCCGCCAGCTCCAGCTTGATCGGCCCGTTGTGCAGATCCACCGAGTAACGCTCGGCTTCTTCTTCGTCACCTTCTTCGACTTCACCGTCGCCATCGAGATCCGTGGGCGTCGGTTCCTGACGATACAGCTCACCGCTGGCATCCTCAGTGTCGGAGTAGATCGCCAGGGCGAAGAGCTGCGAGACCTTGATTTTGGCCAGGGCATAATCACTGCCCTCGTACACATCCTTGAGCGAGTTGATGGCCGAAGTCATCGGGCTCACACCACGCACCTGGTTGAAGCGGTGGTAGAAACCGTGATGGATGAAGTCCCGCGAGCCCACAGTCTGGTCAAACTCGTATCCGTTGCCGTTGCGCGACCAGAGGGCGTAGTTCAACCGCTTGCCGTAGCCGTTGACCTCGATGCCGTGTACCCAGCGGCGCTTGTTCTCGGCACCGTACCAACCGGCTGTCGCTTCGGGTGGATTGCGGATGCAGTCGCCTTCAATTCCCTGCAACGCACCCCAGTCGAGTTTGTAAAAGCCAGTATCACCGGCGTAGACCGAACACGCTTCGAGCAGCCGGAGCTGCCGATAGAAGGGATGCACGCCCGCAACGTCGCAGTTGTAGGGACGCTGCCAGATCCCCATCATCTCTTCGAGGGCGCTGTTGAAGCCTTCGTCTTTGGTGCTGGCCTTGAAGGAGAACGTCGCGACGTAGTCCAAGTGCCGACGAATCGCCCAGGCCGCAACGCTGAAGTTGCGGTAAAGGTCATGCACATCGGAGGTGACCTGGTTGCGCCCGGTCTGCTGCAGCATCAAGTCTTCGGACGAGATAATGCCGGACGGGGCTCGACGCTTCTGCTTTGGTTCGGTGGCGTCGTAACCAAACTGTGTGGCTACATGATGGAACCCTTTGCCAATCAAGTGGCGAGCGGTATCAAACATTAGAAGCCCCCCAGGTTCATCCGAGAGACTCGCGGCCGTCTTGGCCTTTGAGACCGGTCCTCAGCGCGCAGCTCTTTGAGTCGCTTCCGGAGCTGCTCCAGATCGACCTCAATGACTTCGCCGTCATTGGCCGTCCGGTTCACGCCCGCGTTGAGCGTGGCTTCGATTTCTGCGATTTCTGCTGAGTGGTCTGCCATAGCGGGCGGGAAGTTACGAGGCTTCCCGAAACCACGGATGAGCGGATATTCGATTCTTGAATATCACCGGATTCTACTCACCCAAGCGAAGAGGCGTTGAATTCTAAGTTGACGAGCAGACTGCACTTTCGTTCCGATACAACCAGACGCGCGAAGCTGTTGTGAACGCCAACGATTCCCCCACTTTTTTTTGCCTGTCTTTCTCGACTCTCATAGGGCCAAATGAGCACAACGCGATCCGTTCGATTCTTCGCTTTTATTTGTGCTGCCTTGCTGTGGTCAGCATTCGCGTTTGCTGACGGTGATAAGCCCGCGAAAAATCAGGAGTCATCCCAAGCGGCTAGCGAGCCTGCAGTTGAATCGAACAAACCTGCAGAAGTGTCGTCGATAGGGTTTGTCGGCAAGGCGCTCATCACTGTGGCTAGTCTGGCTGCACTTGGGCTGGTGTTGCTTGTGGTCACGCCTGACGGCAAGAAAACGGTAGTTAAGAACTGTCGTATCGTCAGTCGGACATTCTGGGTCGAAATCGGCTTCGGTGGCCTGTTTCGATTCTTTGTGAATAGCGTGATCTTGGGACTGTCGACCGCCATCCTGAAGTACAGCGCATCGGGCAAGTTCGACCTTCAGGTTTTCTTAGTGGCCACCCTCACTCTCACGCTTTCGAATCTGACCCTCAACCTCCTTGAAGCTAGCCCACAGGGGAAAAAGCTCCTCAGCCCTGGTGCGGGTCAAGTTTGGCGAAGCGATCGCAAGGCTGAAACTGGGGCCATCCTGAAACGCATCACAGTCTTAGCCCGCAGTAAGAAGTCTCCCTCACCCACAGAGGTGAGAACACTTCTATCTGACATCCTTGGGGTCATCGTGAAGCACGTGCGGGATCATCGAGGCTGTTCCAAAGTCGGTGTCGATGTGTTTGCGAACATTCTGATCGATGATGAAAAAGAGAGTCTCATCGTTGTCGCACGCAATCCAGATGCGCTAACCCCTCAATACCGCAGAGAAGTCCCGCAAACCTACAAGAAAGTTGATTTGTTTTGCTCCAGAGTACTTTCAAGCAACAAAACGCTGACTCTGTCCGAACTCGTTGAGGCGTACCCGGAAGGTCCCAAAAACAAGCCTTATCGAAGCATTCTGGCCATTCCGATCATTTCCAGCGACGACTCCGAAACCTACGGTGTCTTGAGCATAGATTGCACATTCCCGTACTTTTTTGACTCGTTTTCTCCGGGAAAGATTGAGAACGACATGCAAATCAGCCTCTTGCCGTACACTCAACTAATCGTACTTACTCTAGAGTTGCTCGTTGGCAATCCACGATGGAGGATGGTTAAAGTGCTTCTCAGTGACGACGTAACTAGCGAATCGACCGGGAGCCAATCATGAATGCAACCGCAACTGCTTCTAATGGCGAAACTGGCGACGCCCTGCGACTGCAACATGTTCTCTCGAAGTACGCCGAAGGAAAATCATCTCTGGCAGAGATGTCTGCGGAAGTCAGAAAGCTCCAACCAAAGCCTCAACCGCAGACGTGGCGAAATCGGATCATCTGCTTCCTCGCTAGTATTCTGATTGCGATGTTGGTTCCGTCAACGGCTTCTCAGCAGCGCGAAGATACTTGATCGGGTGCGTACTCAAAGCGGCGTCGACGAGCGTGGCTTCGCGGGGTGACGTGGCTTCGCAGCGGCGGGAGATCTCCGCCGCACTTCAAGACAACGGTCCACTCGATACGTTCCGCACGCCAGGCACTGACAACGACGCAGCACAATGACTTCCACCAGGGCGGCGCTATGGTCGCTCTGCCGTTCGACCAGTTGTGGCTGCTCGTAGGAGCTGCGATCGGTACAACCACACTCGGGACACGCTGAGAAGCGCACCACGTTGTCTTGATAGTCGCGGTTGGCTGAGTTGGGCTTTCGGCCTCGACTCATAGCGGCCTCGATTTTATCGGGCCGCGACGCTTCTTGCGGGGCTTGCCGTTGGCACTCGGCTTGGGCTTTGACCAGATCGAACAACCCTCGATCGATGCGCCGACGTGACAGCCTACGAAGGTGTCGAAGTAGTCGTTGTCCTTGGAAGCGGTCTCTTCCCACACGTTGCACTCTTCACCATTCACTTCCAGGCGGCGGCGTGTTTCGGCGCGCAAGTGCTCGGCGAAGAGTTCGTGCTTCCAGGCATCGAGTTGATACAAGCTGACCGAACCGCGTTCTTCAATGCCCGTGGCCAATCGTTGATGGGCTCGGCTCTTCCAGACGTTGGTATCAAACGTGACGACCCGGATCTTGGCTTCGGTGTCTGTCTTCACACGCCAGTGATCGCCGATGCGGTCGCTGTCTTTCTCTTTCTTGCCCTCGTGCAGCTTCTTGCCACCGATCTTCGGTGTGCGACCGAATGACGCGTAAATCCGCTCGTCAGCACGTTCGCGGACGAACCGCTTGACCAATGTGTCGCGGTCGCCAGCGTCCACCAACAGCCGCCGGATGCCGAGCGGAATGCCGGACTCGCTTTGAAACTTCATGCCCAGCAGATGGTCGGTCAGGTCATCGAGCCCCATGCGCGTCGCGGTATCAACCGAGGGCTTGCGTTTACCCTTGGTATAGAACTCGACCAGGCTTTTCTTCGGCTTCCTCTTGTTGAACTTCAGCACGCCTTGTTCAGGCCAGGTCCCATAGCGCAATACGTACCCGCTGAAGTGAGGCGACCATGCCGTCACGCAATACCACAGCAGCTTTTCGCCGACGTCGATCATGGACGTGATGCGATCGGCAGCCAGGGGCACGATGTCGCGCAGTTGCGTGTGTTGCTTGAGGGTGATTTCCTCGACCGACAGTAAGTCCGTGTCATCCGCGTTGAGAGCGATCGGCTGCTGCTGAACTTCGGCGGCGAAGCCTTCCGGATCGGTGAGCCACCAGTTCATCAAGTTCTGGAGGGCTGACAGTTCATCCGCGTTGAAGCGAGCTTCCCAATAGGCGTGCCCACCGGCATCCATTTCAGCCCGGTTGTCGGCATAGAATTTGGTTGCCGCCGCCGCTGACTTGTCACCGTTGCGGAAACACTCGTCGCGCAGTTCGCCGTATTTCTCCCACAGATCCAACCGCGTCGGGAACGACTTCAAGCCAGGCACACGCCGCCCGTTCCATTCGGGATGCTTGGTACGGTCCAAGATCACGTCCGCCATATCGTCGGGCTCGATCACGGTGCACGGCATGATGCCCGCGATCTTCTTGCCCGGTCCCGCCAGGCCAACGATGGCTTTCTTGAGAACCTTGATGCGTTTGGCGTTCTCCTTCGGCGATGCTGCCGACTCTTCGGTCTGCGGGTCATCGATCATCACGAAGTCAGGGCGGATCGACGAACCATCAACGAGGGTGTGTTTCATGCCTCGGATGCGGCCCGTGATTCCACGTGCCATCACGACGGCACCGCTGGCCACGCTGCCTTCGATCGTTGGCAGGATGATGCGGTCTTCCTTCCACATCATGCGGGTGCGTTCGCCGTGGTGGAGTTGGCCACGGCAACGGTTCGTGATGCCTTCCATGCAGACGATCGGGTAGCAGATCTCCGGGAAGTCCTGCAGCAGCAGTTCGTTCGTTTCGAACTGCGTCTTGATGGACAACAAAGACTCTTTGGCACCGTCAGCCGATGAACCAATCAAAGCAATGAACCGACGTTGGCCGTAGCACATCGCCCAGATCACAGCACACTCGGAGATCGTGGTTTTGCCGGAGCCACGGGGTAGCGCGTAAGCCTCCAGGCCACCGTGAAGAATGTTGTGCTGGATGGCCGCGATCAGGTCTCTGTGATCCGGGCTCAGCTCCAGGCAGAACAGTTCCGGGAAGAACGTGACCAGGAACAACTCCAGGTTGAACCGGCACAGTTCGCGACGTTCAGGATTGAAGACATCGGGTAGCTCGCCGATGTCGCGGCCTGCGCGTGACGACTCGGACTGATTCGCAGCCGTGCGTTCCTTGTGCCGCGCATAACTTTCGGGGGACATCACACGCGGCTTCTTGGCAGCCGGCGGGTCACGTCGTTCGGGTTGCGGCGTGGATGCCGGCACCGCCGCCACTTTTGGCGTCTTCGGCCGAGTCGATCGACCGACGCCATTTCCGGCGGCGGAGGCCTTGGGGCGAGCGGCTGCCGATGCCGCCGTTTGTGGCGACTCTGCAGCAGCAGCTCGCGACGCCTTTTGTGGCGGCGGTTCCGTCGGTGTGACTCCGCGATCGCGGCGCGGCTTGGCCGATGCCTTCTTCGCAGCCGCTTTCTTCTTCGCCATCCGTGGCTCCGAGAACAGGCCGATTCAATCTCTCGTGTGACGCCGCCGGCGTGTCCGTGCCTGGTGCAATCACGCCGCGGCAAGTCACGAGCGTTCGCTCTCCGCTTGCTGGCGCAGCTTCCGAACCTTCTGGCTCAGGACCGCGGCGTCGTACCACGTGAAGCTGCACTCCGGATCAGCAGCGAACTTGCCGAGCGTCTTAAGCAGCGTCGCGGCGCTGTCGTCGTCGTACAGGAACAGGTACCTCTCCCGATCCTTGACCAGAGCCAGCACGTTCATCGCGGGCATGACGTCGTCTCGCTTTCTGCCGCTTCGTCGGCACGCGATTGAGTTGGGCCGTGATGGCCGCTGACCGGATAGCCTGGTCTCGGGTCAGGACCGTCTTGATCACGACCATGCCTGCGTCCATCGTGGTCGCGATGAAGACATCACCACACGCGCGGATCTGGTCTTTGCCGAGCTGCACGCCGAACGGTTCGGAGTGGTAGTACAGACTCCGCAGACGTTCCTTGGATTGGTTCCAGTCTTCGGCAGTCCCTTGCGGAAACCGCTCGCGCAGCCGGTCAACGGCGTGGCCAGTGATGCAGACGGGCAGCATCATGCACCCCGTTTCTTGCGTGATGCTCGAACCACCTTCTTCGTCGCGGCCTTTTTGGCTCGAGACTTCGCCGCCGGTTTTGGCGTCTCCAGATCCGCGAGGCGTTTCTGAATCGATAAGAGCACGGAATCCGCACCGGTTTGGAACCGCGAGAAGCTGTTGACCATCGCTACGAGCGTGTCCACCGATCTGGCCGTGGCGACCTGACACGCATTGAGCCTGCTCGTGCGTTCTTCGAAACCGTTGAGCAAGAGAGTGCCGAACTGTCGAATGTCGGCGATCTCAGGTTCGAGCGTTACGACCAGTTGAGCCAGCTTCAGCTCTAAATCGGCGATGCGGTCGTATGCCAGCGCCAGTTGGTTGCAGACGTGGCCGTAAGCCTGGTTGGTCTCAGCCGTCACGCGCTCCAGCCGAGCGGCTTCAGCGGCGATGGCGTCGTTAACAGCCCGTTCCGTGTCTTGGAGCTGCTGGGCGGATGGTGCCAGCTCGTCGCGAAGTGCTGCGGCACATCTCGTTGCGAAAGTAAGTGCGTCCTCATGACTGGTACCAGAGTTCTCGAAATCAACGGTGACGTCGACACCACCGAGAATGCCCGTGAAGCGAACTTTGCTCACTGGAACCATGACAAAGTTGAAGTTCGCGGAACCTGGCTGCGAAGTCTTATCGACACCGCAGAAATCCAGTCGCTGGCCAATGTCGAAGAGTCTGAGACCGTAAGACGCCCTGATCATGAAAGTGCCTCCAGATAACGACCCAGCAGGTGGTCGCGGATGAGGTCAAAGCGGAACCCAAGCACGCGATCGACGCCGACCGTGTAGAAGCTGGGGTCAATCAAGATGCGGCTCTTGCGGTCCAGATAGACCAGCTCACCGCAGTGCCGATAAGGCATTGGAAATGGGCAACGCGGGACGATGTCGTTGCCGTGAACCACGCGCAAATGCCGATGGCGACGACGTCGGTCGAAGCCTTTGGCGAAGAAGTCGCAACCGACTCGCGGGCTGCCGAACGTCACGCACAGATCTGCGTCCAGAGCTTCCGCTGCCAGCGTCGCCGTTGCCCCGCCGAGCGAATGACCGTTGACCACCAGGAGCGGCTTCGGAGGATCCTTGCCACGCTCCTGGGCCTGGCAGTTGAGCAGTTCGCGGACTTCATCCAGGGCATCCAGCACGTGAGTCCAAAGGGACACCCAGCCGCTCAAGAAACCGGCATGCACCAACCCTCCCAGGCGGTACGGCACCAGCCGGAGATTGGCGTCGCGTTTCCAGTCGCGCCAGTCACGCGGTTCGGTTCCACGGAACGACACAACGATGCGTGAAACATCGGCCACGATCGTCGCGGACATTCCGCTGACGTGGTTGTCGACACTTTGCACGACGCAGCCAGGCCAGTTGTTCTGGCGGTCGTAAGCATCGAGAGCCAGCGTAGCCAACAAACGGAGTGACTCACGCGTTGGTTCAGGGCTGATGGTCGCGAGCTTTGTGGCTGACATGACGATCCTTCGTCTGATGGCCGTGCGTCATGCTCAGCCGGTGAGACAGTGCGGGCTGAACCACAACCGCTCACGATGGCGGTTCTGATTCTTACCCGTCTTGTTGGAGTACCCGCCGGAAGCCGACCAGCTTTCGCAGGTCCAGTTGTCCGGCAACTCGTGCTCGCCCTCGTAACCGGCCAGACAAAGCCTGAAACGCGGGTCATCGCCGTGGGCGATGGCCCATGCCCTTACGTCGTTCGAAACGTCGCCATCGTTCACCGCGTAAATGTGTTGATCGCAGTCGGTCGAAGCGTTGTAAGGCGGGTCGAGAAACACGGCGGTGACACCACGCTTGGCCTTCCCCGTCGTGAAGACAGGCGTCAGAACGCGTTGCCAATCGCCGCTGCAGACCTTCACGCGTCGAAGTCGATCGCGCAGGGTCTGCATGGTTTCGCTGATGTGCGTGGCCCATCGGTCGCACGATCCGCGAACCGTCTGACTTGATGGACCTCGCGCGTGAATTCCACCCCAACCAGCCTTGGGGATTTGTCGCGAGATACCCGGTTGCTTTGGCGAGCACTTCCGGTCCATCTTCGACAACTTACCCGCGACCGATCGCCACGGGCCGTCACCAGCTCCGTAGCGACCGATCGCCGCTGAGATTCCATTGAGCCAATAGCCCGCAATCCGTGCGTCGAAGAAGTTGGGGTTACCTTCAAGACGCTGCTGCAGGTCTTGAGTTTGAGCCACAATCCACGCATGGCGTGCATGATGGTCATTCTCGTTGACCGGCCAGTCCGCGAACTTGGCGACCTCGGCCGAGTCGGCTGAGGTTGCCCTCCAGAAGTTGCTGATGAAGCCACAGCGATCATTGATCGTTTCGGACTCGGCGAACGGTTCAGGCCGCGCGAGCAGCACTGCCGCTGAGCCGCAAAACGGCTCGACGTAATTCGACACAACTCCGAAGCGAGACCAGATCAGTGGCGCAATGCGGCTCTTGCCGCCGAAGTAGGGAAACGGTGCGGTCAACAAGATGCGAATCCAGGTGTAAGTCAGTGATGAAGCTCAATGGTGAATCGAAACGCGTAACTCGCCGACCTCCTTGCTGAGCTGATCAATGCGGGAGCGCGTGACCGCCGCGTCCGCTTTGATGTCTGCCCAGCCACTAAAAAACGCACCAGACACAACGACCAAGATGCCGAGGAGTGCAATCCAGTTGCTCGTGCTGAGGCTGATGCGGTCTTCGGATTTGGTCATGGTCGATCCTTCTCAAAAGCGAGTAACACGGAAAGCACTAAGGCCAAGACGTTGTCGAGCATCAGGCAGCCTTCCGTTGCTGTGAGGCGACGGCGTCTAAACGCACCTGGTAGACGTCGCCTTGCATCCGCAGTTCGCGGATGTTGTTCAACGCGTAGTCCCGCCATTGCACCTGCTTGGCGAGCTGCTGAGTGTTCGATTCGCGTTCCTGTATCAGGAACGGAACGACTTCCCGCGTCGGGATGAGATGGTTCGTGCGGAGATCGACGTAGGTCACCGACAGAGCGCGAACCTTCTGCACGTCGAGATAGAGCTGACCACTGTGCTCAACGATCGACGCCCGCTTGCCCTTGGCGCGAGCAGCTCCGAGACGTGTGAGACGCTGGCCCCAGCGACGTCCGGAAGACTCGAAGTTCTGGTAGCTCGCGCCGTCCTGCTTCGCTCGGCGGTTGTTGACGGCACCCTGATAGGTACCGCCAATCATCACCGTGGTATGAGCCCGCTTCCGGATGTGCCAAACGTCGGTCGCGGCATCCCACCAGGGGTTGTCGGTCTTACGCATGGCCGGAATGGTCTCGGTGAAGATCGTCGCGACCGTCGCGCTCTCCACTCCACGAATGATGCCCGCGAGAAGGCGAAGACTGATCTGCCGCGTGACGCCGCTCATTCCGTGACAGCCGGTTTCTGCAAACCAAGATGCTCCCGAAAAGCGGCATCGCCCATCTGGCGCGGCGAACCCTCTTTGTCGAGGTACTGCCACTGCTCTTCGGCGTACCGTCGCTGGGGGCACGTGATGACGCTTGGAGGCGGCACAACGTAGGTCGGTGGCATGCAGCAGTGAGGACCGTAACACGGTCGCGGGCCAGAGCAGCCGGTGAGCAAGATCAAGCCGAAGATGATCATGGCCAGCGGCCACAAGAAACAGAACGTACGCATGCGATTCCTTTCGCGTTGCGGTGACATGAAACCCACCCCGAGCCCGGTCAATCGTTTTCACTAGGTTCACCGAGCTGCGTTGGCACCGGTGCAGTGGACGATGGGAGCGCCGGGCTCGGGGGAGCGCCCGCCTGTGTGCTGGCGGGCGCGTCGGGAGGGTAGAGAACAGCAGCGGCTCCACCGGCTGCTTTGAGTTGGTCGCCAACCGGGCCGGACGCCACGGTTGATTTGACGGTCGCGCCGCTGATGCCCGCCTTGCCCTCGAAGCGGTTCAAGTTCGGACCTGCAGCCGCCGGTTGGGGCGTGGTGATGATCGTGGTGTGAGACCCAATCACGATCGGTGTCCCGTCCGGAGCTGCAGGCGACACCTTCAAACCGAAGGTCGAACTCTGAAGCTGCGTGCCCGGTTCGAGCGCCATGGCTTTGCAGCCGATGACGGCAACGGCGAAGAGCAGCAACAGTAACGCGTGGCGGTACCTCATTGGGTCTTCTCCCGTCCAGCCTTGAACGCACACCAGGCACCGACGCACAGCGCACCAGGCGAGGCGTAACCGCAGGCCGTGGCAAACGTCGTGAGCGATTCGAGCAACTGCTCACGATTCACGGTGCCGATGACTTGCTGCATCAAGCAGCCCAGCACGGTCCAGACTAGCACGTTGACCGTGAGCCCCTGATGCTCCCAAGACAGAAGCCGCTGCTTCCATGTGGGCAGGTTCGTCGCGACCGTGGCCGGTCCGAATCGCTCCGCCAGCCACGCCTCGTGCTCGGCGATCGTCATCAACACCTGGATCGTCCCGACCGGGCTCACTTCGGGCATCGCACTTCCCATAAATCGGCGTACAGCGAACAATGCCGCCCCTCACAGAATCATCCTGCTCTGTAGTGAGGCAGCCCGGCAGCGTCCGTGCTGCCGTTTTTGTTCGCCCTGCACCTATACGGCCTGCGCTCAAATGGATTTTCCCGAAGAAGGAGAAACCACCGATGCCGCGCGCGATAATCGAGGCACCCTCGCGCTCAAAAGGCTGATGGAGCTGGGTCGCGTGCCTCTGCGTTTCGTCACCACCTACATCCTCATCAAAGGGTACGGCCGAACCTGGCGTGAATGCGCCGAAGAGCTTGGCCTTGAACGCGGCGCGATCGGCTACCACCTGCGCCAGGTGAAGGGAGCGCTTGAGCGGCTGCTTGTTGAGGAGCCCGACCTCTACTGAGCCGATTCCGCCCCTGGCACGCTCACAGTTCGGCCATACGCCGCGCGCGAAAGAAAGTGTGTGGTGTTTTGTGATACTTCCCTACGGGGCAACAAGCGCGCGAGCCCGGAAAGGACCCGTGGCCCCTCGCACCCCTGGTCGCCTGCCTGCCCCGCCGCGCCCCAAAGTCGCCGCGATGGGGCGCCGTCGCGCATAGGCGCCGTCGTTTTGGGGCGCCGCCGTCCATAGGCACCGTCGCTACATACCGCCGCCGATTTGGGGCGCGGTGGGCTGCTGCTCACAGGCCAGCTTGCACCGCTTCGACAGGTCGCCATGCCATCAGACTCTTAATCATTAGGTTCTCCGTTCGAGTCGGAGCCGGGGCACTCAATAAGTCCTTAACGGACAAGAACTAAGGCCAGTCGATCAAACACAGATCGGCTGGCCTTTTTTTCGTTGCCCTGCCGCCTATGGCTTGGACAGTGGGAACGAGCGGACGTTGCCCGGTTTGGCGGTAACCGGATGCTGCTGCCCGCGAGTCAGCTCTTTCACGCGGTCAGTGACGTAGGTATCCAGCTCATTCAGATAGACAATGCCGTCCTTGTTGAAGTCGGCCTTGCCCGACAGGCCTTCGACGATTGCCAGTGTGAACGTGCCCTGGCGATGTTCGTTGTTCTCCAGCGAGAACTCACGACCCGTAGATGAGCACATCGCGACAACACCGCTTTCGTCGGTGACCAGATCGCGGATGAGGTCGTCGGTTAACGGAGTATCGCCGCGGCGTTTGCCAATCTTGCTGCCCGCGATACCAGCTGAATGGCACGCATCAATGATGGTGATCAGCTTGCCGGGAATTCCGCTGAGCGCGCGTTTGACCTGCTCGGCGGGTACGGCGGAACTGAGCAGATCCTTCGTGTCCGCATCAACCGGCAGAAAGTACAGCGAGCCATCGTTGTCCAGTTCCCCATGCCCGGCGAAGAAGAAGATGCCGTAGTCGTTCTGAGTCATCTGCTCGCGCAACCAACTCAATCCCTTCAGGACTGCAGACCGAGTCGCCTGCTGGTCGGAGATCACCTGCATTTCAACCTCGCGAAACAGCGGCTTGCCATGCGACTTCAACGCGGTGCTGAGCGACTCCGCGTCTTTAGCCGCGTAGTTCAGCTTCAAATCGCCGGGGTATTGCGAAATGCCGATCGCGACGACGTACAGCTTCGGCAGGCGCACCTGATCACTCGAATCAGAGCCCCCGTAGACGATTTCAATCTCTTCTGACGTTCCCTGACTGACAGCACTGCTGGCCAGCACGGCCAGCTTGTGCCGTCCCGGATCAAGCTCGATCGACCACGAACCTGTCACCTCACCAAGCTTGGGATCGGCGATCTTCTGGATGCCGCGCAGCCCCTGATACGGGCGGCCATCCAACAGCAGACGCAACGAGGTCACAGGATGCTCACCAGCACTACTCGCGGTCGCTCGCAGTTCGATTTCATTCTGCGCAGCGCGATGACCACTGGTCGGCGACGTGATCTTCACGCGCGGCGGCAACAACTCGGCGACATCGACCTTCTGCATCCCCGGAGGCTTCGCACCACCGGAGCCATTCTTTGACAGCAGGTTCTTGATGAACTCGGGCCGGTAGAGCGAAGCTCGAAACTGAGCCGCCGGATGAAACGAGCCCAGCTTTTCAGAGCCGTTGTTGATCTGCCAACCCATCAGCCGCTCACCGCCCGGACTGGCGGCGTAGTAGCCTTCCGGCGTCCAGGCGATCCAGTCACCCGACGCGATAAACAACGACAGCACCGGATCATCACGCTCGGGCGACCAGACGCGCAAGGTTTGATCTTCAGCAGCCGACGCGAGGAACTGCCCTTCATGCGAAGGAGCAACAGCCCACACGGTGCCTGTGTGACCGCGCCATTCGCGAACCAACCCGCCCGTGACCAGACTGTAGAGATACAATCCGTAGTCGCCGCCGATCGCCACCTGATGCTCGGAGAGCAACGTGTAACACCGCACGAGTTCATTCGCCCGCGCGAGCTTGAACGTGTGCTGAATACGGCCATCGCGTCGCGCGATCACAGTCGCATCGCCTTTCTGTTCCAGCGCCCATGACGCGTTCTTCACTCGTGCCCGCTGAGCAGAGGCTGGGGCTGAAGTGAACTCCAGGCGCGACAGATCAAACGTCTGCTCCAGTGGTCCACGATCATTCGTGGAAACTTCGCGGCTGATATGTCCCCAGACCAGCGTGTTGTCATTCGCTCCCCAAGCCACGGCCCACGGGGTTCGGCCCCGGCCTTCGAGCCGATGCTTCAATTCGCCGCCGCTAGTTCGCCAGACCAGAATCTCGCGATGGTTGCCGCCCGCCGTGGCGGCCAGTTGACCATCCGGAGAGAGAGAGCCATGCAACACCGAGTTATCATGCTGCATGCGAGCGCGTTCGCGGTTGGTTTTCAGATCCACCAGCAGGCCGCCGTCCACGGCGTCAGAACCACCAGTGGTCAGCAACAGACTCTCTGAGTCTTTCGAGAAGGACACGGAAGTTACTGCGTTGCCAAGCTTCTCAAAGCGGCGATTCAGCTCTCCATTCGGCTGCCACAGCCTGAGTGACTGATCGACACCACCAGTCGCCAGAGTTTGACCATCCGGGCTCCAGCTAACGCACTGAATAGCGCCGTCATGACCGCGAAGTACTCGCTGAGTAACTCCATCGGGCAAGGTCCAGATACGAGCTGTGCCATCGAGAGAAGCGGTTACCAGTCGTCGACCTTCGGGTGAGAACGCTACCCCGTAAACGGGAGCCTTGTGCCCTTGCAGGATTGTCGACGCGTTTCCATTCGCAGGGGGAATCGGCCAGACGCGGGCGGAGTTGTCGTTGCTGGCCGATGCCAACCATTGTCCGTTCCGCGAGAACTGCAGGTCCAGGACCACGTTGGTGTGCCCGCGCAGCACATACTTCACTTCGCCCGTCGCCAGCGAGATCACGAAGATGCCGTGATTCTGACCGACTCGTTCGTACCCCGCGACTGCCAGCCAGGCGCCATCGGTTGAAAGTGCCGCCGCGTTTAACATGCCGGCGGGGCCGGAACCAATCGGCGGTCTCAGGACGCGTACGGTTTCACCAGTGGCAACGTCCCAGATGCGAATCGTCTTGTCGTTCGCGACGGAGATCAGACGGCGGCTATCCTGAGTCCACACCACGCGGTTGACTGTGGCCGTATGCCCTCCGGCATCCAGCACCAGGATCGGAGCATTCTCAGCTTGCTGGGCGAAAACGCTTCGGCACCACAGGCTGCTGATCAGCACTGCCCATAAAACAAGAGGTCGGAAGTCTTGCTTGAGGTGGTGGAGTTCACTGGGGAAACGGCCTGTTACCAGACTTCGCGTCGACATGTGATCCACCTCAAGGAGACTTCCGACCTCGGCGTTATCGCGGAAGTTTGCTGTTGCCAATCAATCGCCACTGCCGGCGACTGCTTCCACTTTCGGCTGCTTTTCCGGCTCAACCGGAGCGAACAAGTCGTAGCGATTACTCTCGATGTTCACCGCAACCTTGTAGGTACCGCTCTTGTTGAGCAGCTTGCGGGAGGCTGCCTCGCCGCCACGATCGAACGAGATCACCACCGGCGACTTGTTCTCGATAGTGAGCGACTCGCCAGCTTTCACAACCTTGCGTTCGTTGTCCTGCACATAGTGGAAGTCATCCACGCCATCGCTGTTATCAATGACTGCCTTCAATGGCCGAGACACCATGTCCCAACCTTTGTTACCGACTTTGAAGTCATAAATGCCTTCCGCCAGCGTGTAGCGGGCAGATCCGTAGCTGCCGCCACGATCAAACTCGATCAACCACTTCTGGTCGCCCGGCAAGAGCTGGCGGTAGCCATTCTTCAACTCGTAAGAATGTGCACTGGCCAGGACGTACTTGATGGTGCCCGAGTTATCTTCCGGGTTGGTGATCAGGATTCCGCCCTTGGGAGGATTCTCGTCCTTACCCAAGTCGGCGACTGGAACACCAGGTGCGACCGGCAGCCCTAAAGCTTCCGCAGCGGAAGCGATGCCCGTCTGCAGTTCACCACGTCCACCCGAACCCGCGATCATGGTCGTTTCGTTGACGAGCAAACCGGTGCCGACTGGCAGATCCGGATCGTAGATGACTCGCACGATACCGCGTGGAATCTGAGCCCCGTTGATCGGAGTAAACCGCGTTGGGCCGTTGGTATTTGCGGCTTCAACCAGGATGTCTCGAATGATGAGCAGGTTGGCGAGTTCACCGATCCCCGTGACGACTCGGTCCATACGCGGCGGAGTTCGTGGATTCACGGCAGCCTGCTGAGACAGTTGAGTAATCGCTGCGGCGATGCTTTCGAGCGACTTCTGAGTTTCTTTCCAGACCAGTTCGTCTTCCATGCGTTTCTGCAGATCAGCCATCTGCTGATCAATTCTCTGGCTGGCATCCAACCTGTTGACGAACACGTCCTGAGCTTCTTTGGACAGCTTGAGTCCGTCGACCTGTTCGCGAGCCTTTTCGAAGTCTCCGTTCTTCAGCAGTTCAGTAACGGCTTTTAAGGTGGCTTCGTCAGCTCCTGCTTTGGCCAGTGATTTCGCAATCTGATCGCCGATGACCTTCTTATGGTCCTTCCAGGCGGCGTCTGCAGTATCACGCGCCTTGCCGATGTTGTCGGACAGGCCGTAGAGATAGCACTTCGCTTCACGCTTGCGCAGCGGCAGGATCTTGTCCTTCAGCGGAACGGCATTCTTAACTGGCTCCACCTTCTTCTCTGGAATGACATTGACCTGCGGCGCCACTGGCTGAGGCACGTACTGCGGTTGCTGGTACTGAGGATATTGCTGCTGTTGCTGATACTGCTCCTGCTGCTGAGCGCGGTTGATGGCATTGGCTGCGCCGATACCGAAATTGATCCAGTCACCCGCGCCGAATCCACCACCTCCACCATGCCCGGGAGGTCCAGCGAACGCCGGATTCCCGGCATCAAATACGAAGGCACCAGAACCAAGAGCCAGCGAACCAATCGCTGCCCGAATCGCAAGTCGTCGACTCAACATGGCAGACCCTTTTCGTAACGAGCTTTAGATGTGAAATAGCGAGAAACTGGCGAGATACAGCCAGGCGACGAGCTCGATTTAGCGGGACAGGACGTCAGGTTTACATTTCCGTTAACGCATCAGGCAAACAGAATCTTTGCGAGCACACTTGTTTTGCAAGCGAACGCGGCCTTACCTGAGTTGTTTTCAACGGAAATTTGCTTGACTGCTCGCGCATCGCGGTGTGGCAAATCGGCCAGAAAACTCGCTTGAATTGGGCTGCCTACACTCTGTCGGCAGCCATCTGCGAAGAGAACGAGATGCGCCGTGAGATCTTCCCGAGAATTTGCACAACACGCAGAAATCAGCCTCGGGCAAATTCCCTACGGCTTGGCCCGAGGGAACGAGCGATTGCATGCCGGACTTGGCGATCCCGAGGCATTTTTGGCCTCAGGCCAGTTCCTTCACACCAGCCTCATTGAAATCCGAGGGCGCGTTCCTCGACCTTAGGTCACTAACCAATTCTCTGATTGAAACACTTCGCGTCGCGACGCGGCTACGCAACCGACAGTTAGCGCTCACCACAGGCGTTCGTCGGTGTCATGGGCGACTCATTGGAAAGTCTCTGACGCTGGTAGGCTTGCCGGTAACCGGATTCTGCTGGCCCTTGCTGAGCTCGCGGACTCGTTTAGTGACGTAGGCGTCGAGCGAGGTCAAATAGACCGCTCCGTCCTTAGTCTTCTCGGCCTGCCCCTTCAGGCCCTCCAGCAACGCAACCGTGAACAATCCATGACGATGCTCGTTGCTCTCCTGAGCCAACTCATTGCCGAGTGCCGAGCACATCATGACCAGACCGTTCTCCTCGGCAGTCAGATCTCGAATGAGCTGATCCGTCAAGCCGCCCACGCCGCGAGTTTTCCCTTTGCCGATCTCGCCTGAGTGGCAAGCATCCAACATCAGCGTGAGGCGGCCAGGGACGCCCATGAGCTGCCGTTTCAAGACATCCGCGTCAATCGCCGAGCCAGCCAGATTGTTTTCCTCGAAATCGACCGGCAGAAAGTACAACGTCCCGTCTTTATCCTTTTCGCCATGACCTGCGAAGAACACCACGCCGACGGACTTCTGAGTCATTTTCTCGCGTAGCCACTGCATTCCGGAGAAGAACCCCTTGCGGTCGGCTTGCTCATCCAGGATGGCTTTCACTTCCAGATTCTTGAACAGACCGCGGCTGTATTGATCGAACGATTTGGCGATCGCGTCCGCATCTGCCGCCGCATAGTCCAGCTTGCGAGTTCCCGGATACTTCGAGATCCCAATCGACAGCACATACAGTGAAGGTAGCTCGACGGATGCCAGATCGGAGGGAGTCCCGGTGTCTCCACCGACGTATCGAACCTCAAGCTCTTCTGAGGCTCCTTGCACGTACTCGGTATCAGCGAGCACTTTCAACGTGTGGCGACCAGGATCCAGCTCAATGTTCCAGGCTGCGGATACCAGTCCCAACTTTGGCTCGGCGATTTTGTGAATGCCGTTCTGACCGCCAAATGGCCGACCGTCCAACAGCAGTCGCAACGACTTGATGGGATGCTCACCGCGCGTCTCAGCTTCGACACGAACATCGACCGAGGACTGCTTCAGTTCTGCAGCCAAGGCAGGCGACGTAATTCGCACCTTGGGAGGGATGCTTTTGGTGATGTCCACCTTTGGCGTCAGTCGAGTCCCGCGCGTCAAGCTAGCCAGCAGGCCCGGCTGATAGAACTTCTGCTGATACCGTTCGAGCGGCACGAACTCCAGAGTGCCGGAAATCCGATACGCCAGATACCGAGGCCCATCGACCGAACCGTCGAACAATCCTTCGGGAGTCACGACCAGCCAGTCGTTCTCTTTGAAAGTCATCAGCTTGCAGAGTTCTTTACCGCTGGCCACATCCCAGAGTCGTGTCGTCCCGTCAGCCGAGGCCGTCCACATCTGAGTTTCCTTGTCGCCAAAAGCGATCTTTGAAATGGAATCGCTATGGCCGCGAAACGATTTGATGAGCCGCCCGGTTTGGGTCTCCCACAGAATGAGCAATCCGTCAGTGCCACCTGTGATGAAACGCTTTCCATCCGAAAGGAATCTCGCTGTTGAAATCAGACTCGTATGCCCATCCAATCGGTGAATAGGCTTCTGCGCAAAAATGTCCCAGACCAAGACATGCACGACTTCATTGGCTGCACCGGCCGGGGAAGCTCGGACCTCTCGATTGCCCTCGTAGATGCCGCCTTTGTAGTCGGTCACTAAGAGCCGCGAGTCCGGTGAAAGCGCGATAACACCCGAGTTCTCACTAAACGATGGCAGGGACGTTTCACGAACAGCTTTCATGTTGGCTGTGGTCCAAAGTTGTGCCTTAGACCCATGCAACCCCATTGTGACCAACGAGGCTCCGTCATGTGATAGTGCGATTGTTGACGACACGTCACTTCCCCCTACCGAGCGCGACGGAGTCAACGTTTGCTGTGCAGGGTCAAACACATCAAGTTTCAATTCCAATGTACCAGAGGCCAGGAATAAGGGGGTTCGGTCATTGGAAAAAACGAATCGAGGACTTTCGTGCCTTGTGTTAATCGCACGCTTCGTGCCCGATTCGATTAACCATCTATTCAAGACAGCGGTCGGAATACGATCCTCCCAGTCGCTCGGATCTCTGGATCGAGATGTCGTAAACAGCGTGGTTCCATCGCGGGACAATGCAACAGACACTCCCGCAACCGCACGCGTCCTTTTCCCGACTGCGAGATCCCACACACTGGCTGTCTGTTGTGGACTCGCTGTGCCAATGGCGAGCAACGGTCCCAAAAGGTCAAGGTCGGTGACGGGGGCAATTCCAGATTCAATGGTCCTTCGCCGAGATTTCGATTCAACGTCGTAGACGATGGCCGATCGCCCCCCGGCTGTTGCCACAAACCTTCCATCGGGGGTCAGAGAGACCGAGTCAATCCCTGACATCCAACCAGGAGCGATGGGGTGCGAATGCTTCTCAAATTTCATGACAATTGATTTCGGCCCGAATGTTCTCAAGTACGGGCCCTCTCGGTCTGAGTCGTAGTACATTCGGTCATTCACAGCGTAAGCGCTGGAGCTATCAGAAAACCGGCGAGTGGCAATTCGTTTGCCATCCTCTGAAATGGTGACAGGGCTGTTCACATCCTTGGACTGAAGGATTTCCCCTGAGCTGCTCGCCCACAAAATGGCTTTCCGACCATCCGAAGTGAGCGACGACTTACCATCCGATGAAAACTCACAATGCCTGACAACATCGTCATGTCCCTTGAGAATGTGCCGCTTTTCTCCAGTTAAAGTGTCCCAAATGATGGCTGTATGGTCTTCGGATCCAGTCAATAACTGCTGTCCATCGTGACTGATCGAAACCGTCCAAACGCCGGCTCTGTGTCCGACGAATTCGCGCAGCTTCGTCCCCGTTGCGACATCCCATAACATGGCTGTGAAATCGCGTCCGCAGGTCGCCAACAGTGCTCCGTTGGACGAGATGCTGACGCAGGAAATTTGTTTAGAATGTCCTTTCTGAATCACAGGTTCCAGAGCTTGCTGCGCATGAAGACTGACAGTCATGCCGACACTTAGAAGACTGATTGTCCCCACGATTCTGGCAAATCTCATGAACTGCATGATGTGATCTCCGCGCTGGCCCGAAACTCTTGATGGCTTGATGGAAAACTCGGAACGCTTATGGGTAGTGCGACTCGCTGACTCGGGGCAGGCGAGCGGTGCATGTAAATCCTCCATGGTTCCATTGTCACGGCTTGGCCAATGGGAATGAGCGAATGCTGCCGGGCTTGGCGGTGACGGGGTGCTGTTGGCCCTTGGTCAGTTCCTTCACGCGATCAGTGACGTAGGTATCAAGTTCATTCAGATAGACAACGCCATCTTTGTTGAAGTCAGCTTTGCCGGAGAGCCCTTCAATAATTGAGAGTGTGAACGAGCCTTGGCGGTGTTCGTTGTTCTCCAGCGAAAACTCGCGACCGGTGGATGAGCACATCGCGATAACGCCGTTCTCGTCAGTCACCAGATCGCGGACGAGGTCATCAGTGAGTGAGGTTGAACCCGCGCGACGTTTTCCCGTCGTGCTACCCGCAGCACCCGCCGAGTGGCAGGCATCAAAGATGGTGATCAGCTTGCCGGGGATGCCGCTCAGCACCCGCTTCACTTGATCCGCAGGCACCGCGGAACTGACCAGGTCTTGGGTGTCCGCATCGACCGGCAGGAAATACAGCGAGCCGTCGTTGTCGAGTTCTCCATGGCCCGCAAAGAAGAAGATGCCGTAGTCGTTCTGAGTCATCTGGCCGCGCAGCCAGGATAGTCCCTTCAGCACTCCGGCACGCGTGGCGGTCGCGTCCGTAATTGTCTGCACTTCGATGTCGCGGAATAGCGACTTGCTGTGCGACTTCATTGCTGAGGCCAGGGCCTGTGCATCCTTCGCGGCGTAATTCAGCTTCAGCTCTCCGGGATATTCGCTGATACCGATCGCAACAATGTACAGCTTCGGCAGTTGGACAGGCTCCGACTCGCCACCGACGTAGACCACTTCAATGTCTTCGGACACACCCTGGCTGACCGCGCTATCGGCCAGTACCTTCAGCTTGTGCCTGCCGGGTTCGAGGTCCACCTGCCAAACCTTCTCGACAGCACCGAGTTTGGGATCGGCGATGGTCTGCACGCCCTTAAGACCTTGATAGGGCCGACCGTCGAGCAGCAGTCGCAACGAAGTGACTGGGTTCGCACCAGTGCTGGTTGCGGTGGCTCGAACTTCGAGCGTGCTGCGTGAAGCGCTATAGCCAGCCTTCGGTGAGGTGATCTTGATACTCGGAGGCAGTACCGCCGCAGCCTCCGTCTTGACCGTCATGCGACCGCGAGCTTTATCAGCTTCTTCCAATGCAGCTTTGACACTGCCCGTCGTCAGAAGCAACTTGATCACATCCGGTCGATAAAGCGTCGCACGGAATTGGCTGGCTGGGTAGAACGAAGCCAGTTCGTCCGGCCCATTATTGACGTGCCAGCCCATCAGTCGCTCACCGCCAGGCGATGTGGCGTAATAGCCTTCCGGCGTCCATACAACCCATTCCTCACCCGCAAAGAACAGCGACAGCAGCGGCAGTTCTTCGTCCGGTTTCCAGATTCGGAGTTGGCTGCCTGCGGTCAAGAGGTAGCGGTTTCCCGGCGACGTGGACACGGAGTGAATCTTGCCGTCGCCACCCTGAAATCGACGAATCAGTTTCCCAGTACGAGCCTCAAAAAGCATCAGCGCCGACACATCCCCCACGGCGATCTTGTCATTGGGAAGAAACGTGTAGTTGTTTCCGTACCCGGCATCAGACAGCTTGCAGAGCTCCTTACCACCGTCGCGAATGACAGTGTTGACGTAGGCGTTTTCGAGGATCTTGTGGACGGTCATGCGTCCGGGAGGAGGCGTGAATCGAACGAAGGTATTGTCCGGCGGTCCCGCAAACTCCAGGCGTGAAAGATTGAATGTCCGCTCCAGTGGATGCGGAGCATTCATCACGGCTTCGCGCGCGGTAGCACTCACCGCTGTAGTGGTGTCTGTTGAGGAATGAGCTGTCGTTCCCCAAGCGATCGTCTGACCGTCAGGTCCCCAGGCCACACCGCGATTCGGTTCTCCCGGAGTTCCGAAGCGACGCACCAATTCGCCGTTGGCCGTCTTCCATAACCACAGGTCGCCAATTCCACCCGTCACCGCCAGAGTTCCATCAGGCGAGAAGGCCACCGCGTTCACGAACTGCCCGTAGGGCAAACGGCGGAAAGTGGTCAGCGTGCGCCCGGTCATCGTATCCAGAATGCCGCACTCCTGGCCTGTGAAGATCACCTTCTCGCCATCGCGACTGAACCGCACCTTTCTCAGGATATCAAGTTGTCGAGCGGCCCGAATATGCTTGCCGCTCGGCGACCAGAGATGAACTTGGGCATCAAATCCCCCTGTCACCAAGAGTTTTCCGTCCATGCTCCAATCAGCACCAGTGACGGCGTACAAACGCTGGCCCTCTGCGTCGCGGAGCACGGTTTCGGCGTTGCCGGTTTCCAAGTTCCAAATGCGTGCCGAGTTATCCATCGAAGCCGTGAGCAGGCGATTGCCACCAGGGGAAAATGCGGCGGCTGTGACTGTCTGATTGTGACCTCGCAGGGTCGGCCCCCAGTCATTCGACGAAAGCCGATAAACTCGCACAGTGCCATCAGTACTCCCGGTCGCCACACTCTTCCCATCGCGAGAATACGCCAACGTGGAAAAGCCTTCGGATTGCACTTTCTGACTACGAGTGACTCGACCAGACCGCAGGTCCACCAGGTAGATGCAATATTCGGTCTTGCTGTTACCTGAAGGTGGCATCGGCCAGCCGAGGGCGAGGACTTGCCCATCAGGAGCAAGTGCCGTGGCGCCTGTAGCACCGGGATAGATTGGTAGCCGCATCGTGCGAAGTATGTCTCCCGACGAGACGTCCCAGACGCGGATAGTCTTGTTGCCCCACGAGACCAGTTGCCGACCGTCCGGAGTGAACGCGACCATTTGCAGCATGTGGATATGCCCGCCCGGGTCGAGTATCAGAGTCGGCTTCTCCTGAGCTTGAGTGTTCGCTGTTAGGCTCAACAGGATCAGAAGCCACGCCAGGCGAGCGGGGGATGTCAATCTCCCGAGTCGGTTCACCAAGGTGCGTTCGTTATTCATGATTCCGTCTGCTAATTGTGGATTACTTACTAAGATCTGAATGCCGTTGAGACTCATGACCTCGGGGGACTGACATCCCCCGCTCGCCTATGTCATGGCTTCGCCAATGGAAATGAGCGAATGCTGCCAGGCTTGGCAGTGACCGGATGTTGTTGCCCGCGAGTCAGTTCTTTCACGCGGTCCGTTACATACGTGTCGAGTTCATTCAGATAGACGACGCCGTCTTTATTGAAGTCGGCTTTGCCTGAAAGACCTTCGATAATTGATAGCGTAAACGTCCCTTGGCGGAACTGATTGTTCTCCAGCGAGAACTCGCGACCAGTCGACGAGCACATGGCGACGACGCCGTTTTCATCAGTCACCAAATCGCGGACTAAGTCGTCGGTCAGCGAGCCTTGGGCGGCTCGACGCTTGCCTGCGTTACTGCCAGCAATGCTCGCGGAATGACAGGCATCAAGAATCGTGATCACCTTGCCGGGGATGCCGCTTAAGACTCGTTTCACTTGATCGGCCGGAACTGCGGAACTCACCAGGTCTGTTGTGTCAGCATCAATCGACAGAAAATAGAGCGACCCGTCGTTATCCAATTCACCGTGACCCGCGAAGAAGAAGATGCCGTAGTCACTTTGTGTCATCTGTCCGCGCAGCCAGGACAACCCCTTCAAGATGCCCGCGCGAGTCGCCTTCGCGTCCGTGATCGTCTGAACTTCGATGTCTCGGAACAATGGCTTGCAGTGAGACTTCAAGGCACTGGCCAATGCCTCGGCGTCCTTCGTGGCGTAGTTCAGTTTCAGGTCACCGGGATAGTCCGTGATTCCGACTGCGACCACATAGAGTTTGGGTAAGCGCGGCGTTTCGGCTTGGCCGCCGACATACAAGACATCGACTTCATCAGAGACGCCTTGGCTGACCGAACTGTCGGCCAGCACTTTCAGTTTGTGT
This sequence comes from Planctomycetaceae bacterium, assembly GCA_021732995.1. Lineage (GTDB taxonomy): Bacteria > Planctomycetota > Planctomycetia > Planctomycetales > Planctomycetaceae > AM-0621. The sequence goes on from JAKFWA010000025.1 coordinate 163,783, forward strand.
TTGCCCGGCTCAAGCTCAACTTGCCATGTTTTGGTGACCTCACCCAGCTTCGGTTCCGTAACAGCTTGAACACCCTTCTGTCCCTGGTACGGTCGGCCGTCTACCAAGAGCCGCAGAGCTGTCACGGGATGTGCTCCCACGCTGGTCGCTGACGCCCGAACTTCCACCGTATTCTGTGGAGCATTATGGCCCGACGTCGGCGACGTGATGCGAACTTTCGGCGGTAGCACTTCCGTAATCGCCGCCTTCTCGGTCATACGACCACGAGCTTTGTCAGCTGCCTCGAGAGCTCGTGCGACGTTACCCGTCTTCAGCAGCAACTTGATCACATCAGGCCGATAGTACGTCGAGCGGAACTGGCTGGCGGGGTAGAACGAAGCCCACTGATCCGCTCCGTTGTTGACGTGCCAACCCATCAGCTTCTCTCCACCGGGTGACGCGGCGTAGTAGCCTTCCGGCGTCCAGGCAATCCAGTCGTTATTGGCAAAGAAGAGCGATAGCAACGGCTCATCCTGGTCGACACTCCACACGCGAACCGTCTGATCTCCCGCTGATGACAACAGGTAACGACCATCTGCTGATGGCGCGACGGAATTGATGACACTGGTGTGTCCGACCAGTTTTCGAATCAACTTGCCAGTGCGAGGATCAAACAACTCCATGCCGTTAAACCCTGCGATCATGAGCAGACCACCCGGCAGGAATGTGGCTGTATTCGAATGCCCGGTCTGCAAGGTATGCAGCGTCTGGTTGCCTTCTTTCACCTCGACCCAGCCATTGTTGTTGTTGCGGTTGAGACTCAGTGACCCCAGTGTCGACTTCAACCTCAGAAAGCTGGCATCCGGGACGGAGCCGAGATCGAGTTCGGCGACGCTGAATGAGTGTTCGAGAGGATGCAGTACATACAGGCTGTCTGGTTGGTTGATCTCAAAATTACGACGGGTGTTTCCCCACCCGATCCGAGTTCCATCCGCACTCCAACCGACTCCCCAAGTTGTTAGTCCCGGACCTTTCAGGCGATGTACTGGAGCGCCATTTGCCGTTCTCCACACATACAGTTCTTCACCACCGCGACCACCAACAGCCGCCAGCGTTTCATCCGGAGAGAATGCGGCCGACCAGGCAAACTCACTCATCGGCGAACATTGGGATTGATGGAACCCACGCTTCAGATCAAAGAGATAACCGCCGTGAGTACCCGCATAGAGCAGCGAATTAGAGTCCTTGGCAAATCGAATGGAACGGCCGGTCGGAGATGAGGGGAGTTTCTTGAGTAAGGTGCCGTCCGGATTCCAGATACGAATGGGCGTTCCCAGACTCCCAGTCGCGATACTGCGACCATCAGGGCTCCAGGCGACTGCGCTCATTGAGTAAATGCGTTCTTCCTGATCCCGCAGAATCGCTTCCGTTTGCCCGGTTGCAAGCGACCAGACGCGAGCGGTCTCATCACTCGATGCCGTAACAACACGGCGACTGTCCGGCGAGAATGCGACGCCGGCAATAGCAGCTCGATGCTCAAGGAGGACGCGTTCGATTTTGCCACTGGAGACGTTCCAGATGCGCGTCACGGCATCCTTCGTGCCCGACGCCAATAACTTTCCATCCGGCGAGAATGCAAGGTTGTAAATCTGACTTTTGTCGGCTTTGAGCTGTTGTCGGATACGACCTTCAGGCAGCGTGATCAGAGCGATCCAGTTATCGCCACTGGGGCCGTACATCGAAGCCGCCAGCAAGCTTCCATCCGGGGAAAGAGCCTGCTTACCGGAGTTCCTTTCGGCGTAGATCGGCAGTCGCAGGATCCGAGTGGGCGTGCCGGATTTCACATCCCAGAAACGGATGGTGTGATCGTTGGAAGTCGATATCAATTCGCTTCCATCAGCCGTAAATGCCAATCCATGAATATCTGACGAGTGACCGCCCGAGTTAATCACCAGCACGGGCTTATCCGGCTTGTTCTGAGCAAAACAGCCGCTCTGCTCAAATCCGCCGAGAACAATCAGAAACCACAGCCAAACCAGGCGAGCGGGGGATGCCAATCCCCCGAGTCGGTCTACCAAGGTGCGTTTGATATTCATGATGCCGTCCGCGAGTCGGGGATGGTTTGAACGAGAATTCTGTCTATATACCGAGACTCGAGGGACTCACGTCCCCCGCTCGCCTGTGTCATGGCTTCGCCAGTGGGAACGAGCGAATGCTGCCGGGCTTGCCGGTCACGGGATGTTGCTGGCCGCGCGTCAGTTCTTTCACACGATCAGTCACATAGGCGTCGAGTTCGTTGAGATAGACGACGCCGTCTTTGTTGAAGTCGGCTTTGCCTGATAGACCTTCAACGATGGCCAGTGTGAAGGTACCTTGGCGGAATTCGTTGTTCTCCAGCGAGAACTCACGCCCGGTTGACGAGCACATGGCCACGACACCGTTCTCGTCCGTGACCAGGTCGCGCACCAGATCATCGGTCAGCGAGGACGATCCCGAGCGTCGCTTGCCGGTCGTGCTTCCAGCCACTGCTCCCGCGTGGCAGGCATCCAACACGGTCATCAGCTTGCCCGGAATCCCGGTCAGCGCGCGTTTGAACTGGTCGTCCGGAATGGCAGTGCTCAGCAGATCTTTCGGATCGGCTTCCACCGGTAGGAAGTAGACGCTGCCATCGTTATCGAGATCGCGATGTCCCGCGTAGAAGAAGATGCCGTAATCGTTCTGGGTCATGCTGCTGCGCAACCAACCCAGCCCTTTCAAGATGGTGCCGCGCGTGGCTTCTTTGTCTTTCACCACTTGCACTTCAATCTCACGAAACAGCGTCCGACTATGCCGTTTCAGTGAGTCCACGAAAGTTTGCGCGTCCTTGGCGGCGTAGTTGAGTTTCAAGTCGCCGGGGTATTCGCTGATACCGATTGCCACGACATATAGCTTGGGTAGACGCACCTGATCGGCCAGCTCGCTGCCGCCGACATACACGACTTCGACTTCTTCCGAGGTCCCCTGACTGACCGCGCTGTCGGCCAGCACCTTCAATTTGTGTTTGCCTAGTTCGAGTTCGATCTGCCACACCTTGGTCACTTCGCCGAGTTGCGGATTTGTGATGGCCTGGACTCCCTTCAGGCCCTGATAGGGCCGCCCATCGAGCAGCAGCCGCAGCGCAGTAACCGGATGTCTGCCCGCGCTCGTGGCAACGGCTCGCACATCCAGCGTCGTCTGTGACGCTTTGTAACCGGCGTTGGGCGACGTGATGCGTACTTGCGGTGGCAGGACTGCGGCGACATCGGTCTTTTCGGTCATGCGACCGCGCGCAGTGTCGGCGATCTCCAGTGCTCGCGCGACACTGCCGGTCTTCAGCACCAGCTTGATCACGTCGGGACGATAGAGCGTCGAACGAAACTGGCTGGCGGGATAAAACGACGCCATCTGGTTGTAGCCATTGTTGACGTGCCAGCCCATCAGCTTCTCGCCGCCGGGCGACGCGGCGTAGTAACCCTCAGGCGTCCAGACGATCCAGTCGTTCCCGGCGAAAAAGCAGGACAGTAGAGGCTCGTTGGGCAAATCGAATGAGGCGGTGTACTTACCGTCTTCGATTTTGGCGATTTCAGGTTTGAGAAGCTGAAGACCATTCGGCTGATCCAGGAATCTCTTCAAGTCATCGCGTCCTTCAATGAACTCGATCCAGTCACTTGAAAGCACCTCCCGAGGTTTACGCGCCGGCCCCAGTGCGGCGGGGTCCCAGACCCGCAACGTCATGTCGCTACCGGCGGAAAGCAGATATTTCCCATCGGATGACGGGCTGACGGCCCAGGTGGTACCCATATGCCCCTGGCACTCGCGAAGCAGCGTCCCCGCGCGGGCGTCGTAAAGAAGCAAGCGGTGGTCCGTTCCCACGGCGGCGCGATCTCCGGGCAGCAGCGTGAAACTGCGGACCAGCTCGTTCGGATCGTCCATCTCCAGCGTGCGGCCAGACGGACGCACGAGGACGGACGAGACGACGCCACTCTGGTTGGGCTGTCCGGGTTCGAGCGACAGGCCGCCGAGCTGAGGTCGCGCACGTGTGAATCGGTTGTCCGGCGCAGAACCGAATTCGAGCGTAGCGAGGTCGAACGTGCGTTCGATGGGCGCCATTCTGTTGACATCGCTATCACCATTGTTCGTATTCCCCCACGCGATGCCCGTCCCGTTGGGATTCCAGGCGGCGGACCAGGGGACGCGGCCCGGGCTGGCAAGCTTCTGCAACCGCCTGCCGCCCGTCGAGCTCCAGAGGAAGATTTCACCCTGGAAATCCCCCGTGGCCGCCCGAGTACCGTCGGGCGAGAGCGCCCCGTGCATGATCGTGTTCGCGTGCTGATTGAACCGAGCAACTTCGCGCCCCGTAGCAACATCCAGGACCGCTGCGACTTGGTTCAAACTATTATCAATGGCCGAAGTGTATAACAGCCGCTGGCCATCGGCGGTGAACGCGACGGACGTGATCTGGCACTCACCCAGGGTGTAGAAGCCTTGATAAACTTTACCTTCGGGTGACCACTGTCGAATCGTGTGATCGACGCTTCCCGTCGCAATGACAGCTCCGTCCCGACGCCAGGCAACGCAGTATAGTTCCGCCGTGTGTCCGCTCAGCGTAGCCTGGCGCTGGCCCGTGGCGACGTCCCACACGGCGGCCGTCGTGTCGAGCGACGCTGTGGCACAGCGGCGACCGTCGGGCGAAAAAGTGACGCCGTAGATGTCCAGGGAGTGTCCCTTCAGTACCTGCTCCATCTGCCCCGTTCGGACGTTCCAGATCCGGGCCGTCTTATCGCCACTCCCCGAAATCAGCCGCCGCCCTTCGGCGTCGAAGGCCAGGCTGTAGATCACATTCTCGTGCCCGCTCAACATGCGCTCGATCTGGCCCGTCTTGAGCGAGAGGATGTGGATCGTGGCAGAACCGTCGTCCGCCAGTGTGTATCCCGACACGGCCAGCGTGTTCCCATCGGGGGCCAGCGCGGCGGCGTAGAGCCTCCCTTCATTGTCGTTACCGATCGGCGGCCGAAGCACGCGGAGCGGGTCGCCCGTCTGCACGTCCCAAATGCGGATCGTCTTATCGTCCGAGACGCTGATCAGTTCCTTCCCGTCCCGCGAAAAGAGCACTCTCCACACCTTCGCCGTATGCCCGCCCGCATCCAGTACCAGCACCGGCTTCTCCGCCGCCTGCGTACTCACTGCCAGACTCAGCAGGATCAGAAGCCACGCCAGGCAAGCAGGGGATATCAATCCCCCGAGTCTGTCATCCAAGCTGCGTTTGTTACTCATGATGCTGTCCACTCGTTGTGGATGGTTGGAATGAACGTGTCTTCCAGGATGTCTGATGTCACTGAATCGAGAGCTGAGGTCTCCCGCTCGCAAGTTTCACGGCTTGGCTAGCGGGAACGAGCGAATGCTGCCGGGCTTGGCAGTCACCGGATGTTGCTGGCCGCGCGTCAGTTCTTTCACGCGGTCTGTCACGTAGGTATCAAGCTCGTTCAAATAGACGACTCCGTCCTTGTTGAAGTCGGCTTTGCCGGAAAGACCTTCAACAATCGAGAGCGTAAAGGTGCCCTGCCGGAACTGGTTATTCTCCAGCGAGAACTCACGACCGGTTGATGAGCACATGGCGACGACTCCGTTCTCATCCGTCACGAGATCGCGCACGAGATCATCCGTCAGTGAAGTCTGACCCGCGCGACGTTTGCCAGTTGAACCGCCAGCAATCCCCGCTGAGTGGCATGTGTCGAGAATCGTGATCAGCTTGCCGGGGATGCCACTCAGCAAGCGCTTCACGTGGTCAGCGGGAATGGCGGAAGTCACCAGGTCGCTGGAATCCGCGTCGGCTGGCAGGAAGTAGAGCGCCCCATCGTTGTCGAGTTCTCCGTGACCGGCAAAGAAGAAGATGCCGTAGTCGTTCTGAGTCATCTGACTGCGCAGCCAGGAAAGCCCCTTCAACACCCCGGCGCGTGACGCCGTTGCGTCCGTAATGGTTTGCACTTCGATGGCGCGGAACAGCGACTTGCTATGCAATTTCATGGCTGCACCAAGAGCTTGCGCATCCTTGGCTGCATAGTTCAGTTTCAGTTCGCCGGGGTACTCACTGATGCCGACGGCGACGATATAGAGCTTCGGCAGTCGGACGGATTCCGACTCACCGCCCACATAGACCACTTCAATATCCTCAGACACGCCCTGGCTGACCGCGCTGTCGGCCAGCACCTTCAGCTTGTGTCTGCCAGGTTCAAGTTCTACCTGCCAGACCTTTTCAACCTCGCCAAGCATGGGATCAGTAATGGTCTGCACACCCTTCAGCCCTTGATAGGGACGACCATCGAGCAGTAGTCGTAATGCTGTGACGGCATGCGTGCCGGTGCTGGTCGCGGCTGCTCGAACTTCCAGCATATTCTGTGACGCTCGGTAACCAGAGGCGGGTGATGTGATCCTGACCTTCGGCGGCAGAACGGCGGTTGTTTCCGTCTTGACTGTGACATAACCGCGAGCCTTATCGGCTTCTTCCAAAGCTCGTTCGACGCTCCCTGTCTTAAGCAGCCGCTTGATCACGTCAGGGCGGTAGAACGTCGAACGAAACTGACTGGCAGGATAGAACGACGCCATTTGCTCACGGGCATTATTGACGTGCCAACCCATCAAGTTTTCGCCACCCGGCGAGGCCGCGTAGTAGCCTTCTGGAGTCCAGACTACCCAGTCGCCATCAGTAAAGAAGCAAGAGAGCAGCGGCTCGCGTAACTCCACAGTCGCATCCTGCTCCATTCGCTGGCGGACCAAAGTGATTTCAGTCGTTTCAGCCATTCCATGAGAGAGCGCCTTCAGTCGCACTTTGGTTCCTTCAGGACCCCGCCCCATCTGAATGAAATGACGATCACTGACCGGGGCAACGAAATCTCCGCGCTCCTCTGCAACCGCGACAATTCGATCACCCACTTTCAGGCGTCCGTCTGCCTCGGCCGCTCCACCCGGAGCAATCCTTGTTACGACGGGCGACCCATCGCGGAAGATCGTATCGAACCCAATCCGGACCAGGGGCGCTTTCTTGCGGTTGGCTTCGATCGACCAGATACGCAAGGTCATATCCACGGCGGCTGACAGCAAATAGCGGCCGTCAGGCGATGGGCTAACGGCAACAATCCCGGATTCATGTCCGACAAGGCTGCAAAGTTGCTTGCCAGTCCGAGCCTCAAACAACAAGAGGTCACCTCCCAATGTTCCTGCAGCGACTCGATCACCGTCGAGAAATGTCACGCAGCCAATGCGGTCAGCAGGATTGGCCGGCTGCAGCGTAGCCAGCGTTTGGGTACCCTGCTGAACGAGGATTGAAGAAGGATTCCCAAATGAATCTGTAGGCCCCTTGGCTACCGTCAGGCTACCGAGTTCCAAGCGTGCACTTACAAAGCGGGAGGTGGTGGCCGAGCTGAGTTCAAAATCAGCGGTGTCAAACATTTGTTCGACCGCGCCTGTCGGCTTCAGCTTGAAGTTACCGTCATCTTTAGTGCCCCAGGCGATTCTTGCACCGTCGGAACTCCAAGCCGCAACGAATGGCTGACGTCCCCCGGCAACAAGTCGATTCACCCGCATCCCGTCGGAGACCCTCCAAACATCGATGTAGCCGAGCCCATCGCCCGTCGCCGCCAACTTTCCATCGCGCGATATTGTTCCGTTCATCAGAGTACCTGCTGACTGGCCGAATCGAACCACCTCCTGCCCCGTACTCACGTCAAGCACATAACCCATGGTTGGCGTTGTATACATCAGCCGCTTGCGGTCGCTGGTGAACTTTACGGTCGAGATTTGACCCTCCTTGTTGGGTCGATCAAACGCCTGAAATGCCTTGCCCTCGGGAGACCACAAGCGAATCGTCTGATCGTTACTCCCCGTGGCAATCACCAAGCCATCTCCACGCCAAGTGATGCTGCGAACTTCGGCCGAGTGCCCATTGAGCACGGCTAGACGCTGACCGCTCGTCACATCCCAGACAGCCGCCGTTTGGTCATAAGAAGCAGTCGCACAGCGACGACCATCAGGCGAGAACGTGACGTCCCAGATCAGATTCGTATGCCCTTTCAGCACACGCTCTGTATTCCCGGTGGCGACGTTCCAGATCCGTACGGTCTGGTCCAGGTTGCCTGAGGCCAAACGCGTCCCATCATGCGAGAACGCCAGGCTTGTTGTCGCATCCACATGACCAATCAGCACGCGTTCGACTTGCCCGGTTTTCAGCGACACCAAATAGATCGGAACTCCTTCATACCCCAGGACGAGCGGCAAGCCTCCGACCGCTAAAGTGGTTCCGTCGGGTGTCAACGCAGCGGCAAAGTGCTTCCCTTCCAGGCTGGTTCCGACCGGCAGACGCAATACTCGCAGCTGCTCTCCGGTAGTCACATCCCACTGGCGAATGGTCTTGTCTTCGGCGATCGAGATCAGTTGACGACTGTCGGGAGTAAACAAAACCTTCCTGACCAGCGACGTATGCCCTCGCGCATTGAGCACCAGCAACGGCTTCTCTTGCCCCTTCGACTCCCAGGTCATGAGCAGCACGCACATCAACCAGGTGATGCGAATTACAAAGCGGTATGAACTCATGCGAAATGACCTTAGTGACCGAGGTATGCCCAGGCTTTCTCACGGCTTTGCCAATGGGAAGGACCGAATGCTGCCGGGCTTGCCGGTGACGGGATGTTGCTGACCCTTCGTCAATTCCTTCACGCGATCAGTGACGTACGTGTCGAGTTCATTGAGATAAACGACACCATCCTTGTTAAAGTCGGCTTTGCCCGAGAGACCTTCAACGAGCGCCAGCGTGAAATTGCCTTGGCGAAATTCGTTGTTCTCCAGCGAGAACTCGCGGCCCGTCGACGAGCACATGGCCACTACGCCGTTTTCGTCGGTGACGAGATCGCGGACCAGATCGTCGGTGAGCGATGAACCTGCCGCACGGCGTTTGCCAGTCTGGCTGCCGGCCACCGCTCCCGAGTTGCAGGAGTCCAGCATCGTCATCATCTTGCCGGGGATCCCGGCCAGGGCCTTTTTGAACTGATCGTCGCCAATCGCGGTGGTAAGCAAGTCCAGGGGATCGACATCAACCGGCAGAAAGTAGACGCTGCCATCGTTATCAAACTCGCGATGTCCCGCGAAGAAGAAGATGCCGTAGTCGTTCTGCGTCATGTTCGACCGCAACCAGCCGAGTCCTTTGAGAACCGCGGCGCGCGTCGCCTGCGCGTTGGTGATCGTCTGCGCTTCGATCTCACGGAACAGCGACTTGCTGTGCGATTTCAAAGCCACGGTCAGTGCTTCGGCATCCTTGGCGGCATAGCTCAGTTTCAGATCGCCCGGATAATCGCTGATCCCAACCGCAACGACGTACAGCTTCGGCAAGCGGACCTGATCGGCAAGTTCTCCTCCGCCGACATAGACGACCTCGACCTCTTCGGAAATCCCCTGACTGACGGCGCTGTCGGCCAGCACTTTCAGTTTGTGCTTGCCCGGTTCGAGTACGATGGTCCATTCGCCGTCCACTTCACCGAGCTTCGGTGACGCGATGGTCTGCACGCCGCGCTGGCCTTGATACGGCCGACCGTCGAGTAACAGCCGCAACACAGTAACGGGATGTTTGCCAACGCTCGTAGCTGTTGCGCGGATGGCGACCGTGTTCTGCGGCGCTTTGTGATCGGCGACGGGCGACGTAATGCGCACTTGCGGCGGCAGCACCTGGGCGACTTCGGTCTTCTGAGTCATGCGGCCGCGCGCGGTGTCGGCGATCTCCAGCGCCCGCGCGACGCTGCCCGTCTTGAGCAACAGCTTGATGACATCCGGACGATAGAGCGTCGAGCGAAATTGGCTGGCAGGATAGAACGAGGCCAGTTGATCTGGCCCGTTGTTGACGTGCCAGCCCATCAGTTTCTCACCCCCCGGAGACGCGGCGTAGTAGCCTTCGGGCGTCCACGCGATCCAGTCGTCCTTCGTGAAGAACAGCGATAAGAGCGGCTCATCGCGGTCGAGCGTCCACACTCGCAGCGTTTGATCGCCAGATGCCGAGAGCAGGTACCGATTGTCCGGTGACGGCGACACCGCCCATACCTCACCGGTGTGTCCCTGGAATTTGCGGAGTTGCTCGCCGGTGTTCGCGTCGAACACATACATGCCGTAGTTGGCCCCGATGGCGACTCGGTCGCCGTGAACCAGCGTGAAGCAGCGGATATTGTCGTCATCTTGAGTCTGCTTCAGTTCAGTCACGGCCCGATTGCCCCGCATGACGTTGGCCGTAACGCGTCCGGTCTGTTCCAAGGAGAGTGCGCCCCGCGAGGTTTGAGCACGACGCCACTTCGAGTCTGGGACTTGAGGATTCAGACTCGGCCCGAATTCCAGCTCGACCAGATTGAAGGAACGTTCGAGCGGAGTTGTCGCCTCAAGAAAGCTGCCCGGATCGTTGCTATGCCCCCACGCGACGGAGCTGCCATCGGACGACCAGGCTGCGGAGCACACTGCCCGCCCAAGACTAGCCAGCAATTGCAGCACGGCGCCGTCCGACGTATTCCACAGGAACGTTTCCTTGTCATTGCCACCGCTGGTCGCCGCCCAGCCGCGCTTTGGCGCCAAGGTTGCTGCCAGTACCGTGTTCGTGTGCCGCGTGAACCGCAGCCGCTCCTGTCCGGTGGCCAACGTAATGAGGGAACAATCATCAAGTGGCGACCCGACATAGGGGCCGCCTCGAGTCACGAGCAATTCTCGCGAATCAGCAGAGAAGGCGAGTGTCGTGACGTGGTTTCCCAGTTTAGTAAACTCTTTTCGGAGCGAGCCGTCCGCGTTCCATAACCGCACCGACTCGTCATCGCTGCCGGTGGCCACAGTTCGACCATCGCCACTCCACACAACGCAACGAACGATTTCATCATGGCCGCCGAGTTCGACAAACTCCCACTTTTGGTTCGGTGCTTCAGGATTGGCAGCCGAAAGTGAGGACGTCTTCCCAATTGCGGCGATATCCCAGATCCGTCCAGTCTTGTCGTAGGACGCTGTGGCTAAATGCCGTGCATCGGGTGAGAAGGCCACGCCGAACACTTGCTTCGAGTGTCCTTCCAGCGTCGCCTCGCACCTGCCGTCCGCTACGTTCCAAACTCGGGCGGTTCTGTCACTACTGCCCGACGCGAGACACTTGCCGTCCTGCGAGAACGCCAGGGCGTGAATCACATTCGTGTGCCCCTTCAGCACGCGCTCGATCCGGTTCTTGGGGAGCGAAATGAGGTAGATGCGATGATCTCGAGATGGCGTCAGTGCTCGGTACCCTCCGACCGCCAACCACTGCCCATCGGGCGACAGAGCCGCCGCGAACAGCCTGCCTTCGTCGCCTGTTCCGACGGGCGGTCGAATTACGCGCAGCGGTTCACCACTGAGCGTGTCCCACACTCGGATCGTCTTGTCCTCCGACACGGTGATGAGTTCTCGCTCGTCTGGCGTGAACAGCACGTCCCTCACCGTCGCGGTATGCCCACCCGCGTCCAGCACCAATACCGGTTTCTCCGCTCCAGCAGCCATCACGCACGCCAGCAGACCTACGAGCCAGAGGAAAATACGCATGATGGACCTTCCGGTTTACTCGAACGCTATCACTCGAACGGACTCGCGATTCACCGGAGACTTTCCTTCTCCGCTCGTCTATTTGGTGTATCGCACGCTGATGACTTCCCGGATCACACCCATGTTGCGTTTGACTTCTTGATACTTCTGGTCGATGCGCGGGCCGAAGCCGGTGGCGTCGCCGCTGCCGATACTGCGGGCGCGGCCGGGTTCGTCGGCGGGAGCGGGCTCACCCTCTGGCCATGATGCCTGGAACGACGCGGTGATCGTTCCCAAGCCGGCGGTGTGATTCAAACCGCCTGCAGCACTCTTCGCGTATTCGGTGACGAGGAACTTGTCGGTTTTCTCGTTGGTCACGTGCCAGCCGGGAATGGTCACTGACTTATGAGGTCCGACGATAACCGCCGTGTAGCGCGGCTCACCGTTACGAGGGCCTTCGATCTGCCGCAGTTCACTGAAGGCATACATGCTCAAGCCGTCAATCTTGAGCTGCACGGCCATTTCCAAGTCCGAGTCATTGACGAGCCGCACGGCGTAAGTCTCACCGCGATTGATCGCCACGTAGGCCAGGCCTTCCTTTTCCCCCGCCACACGCGGTTGGCCGTCAACGATGAGTTCCACTCCGCACAAGCCGTCCAGGCGGCTGCGGACGACGGACTTGCTGATGCTTGGCTTGGGGTCGACGAGTTGTTTGCGCAGTTCGCGGTCGCGTTCGAGTTCCGTGCCCTTCGGATCCAGCGAAGCCGTCAGACCGATCATGCTGGCCACACCATCCGATCCACGAACGGTCCGCTGAAAATCCACGTCCAGCAGCGAGTTCCCGAAGCTGTCCTCAATTGTGGCCTGAACCTTGAGAGCCAGCACCTTGCGTCCCAATCGGGCATCGTCGGGATTATCAGCAGGAACTTCGGCCAGACGATACTGACCTTTGAGGCCCAACTCGGCCCGCGTCTTCACGGTCACTTTGAGCTTCTGAAGCTCTTCGGTCAGCACCTGCACCAAGCCGGGGCCGGTGGACGTCGGAAAATTCGCAGGCCCTGAGAACTGGCCAATCGCGATGGATTCCGCCGAGCGGCCATCCAGGAAGCCTTTGATCGACTTGGCCAGTTCACCCAGTTCGCGACGCAGGTCTTGCGAGCACCGGGCTTGCTGCGGACACAGCCAGAACAGACACAGGAACAGTCCAATAGCGAATCGGCGATGGGACATAATTGGTTTCCCGACTGGACGTGAAGGCACACAGATGACGCAAAACAGTAGCAAATCCGCAACGGAAGTTCGCAAATGCGCGGGCGGTAAAAACGGCAGCGAACCTGGCCTCGAAGGACAGTCAGTTGACGTCTTCCGCTCACGGTGATGTTAAACGTAGAACGAGTTCACACGACTAATGGCCCAATGCGAACGAGCCGAAGGCAGGCGCAAGATGACGGTAGCTGGTCATGTTCATCTCCGCCGTCCCTCGGCCGGATCCGGAACAGCACCGTTATATGAGTTGCATCGTGTGTCGATAGTTCGGTCGCAGCAGCTTCCATTTAAGAGAACGCGGGCGTCAGATCTATCTTCCCGAAAATCTTCCAGAGTCTTTTGGGTCGAGCGCAGCCGCCAACTGTTCGGGCTTCAGGCACCACACGAAATCCGCTCAGCACATGGAAGACGGAAAGCGGCCGTTGTCCAGTTAGCCCACTCGCAACCAAGCTCCCGAATCCAGTGTGCTTATCCTCAACCCAGGCTCTGACCTGCGGCGTCAGATCGTCGGGGCAGAACTCTCAAGATCAGACGTTCTTCTTCAAGCTCTCGATCTTGCCTTCCTGCAGGATGGGCAGATAGCGGTTCGGAATCGCGAGGATGAAGCACGCCACCGATGTTCCGAACAAGTGACCCGGACGGCCTCCAGTGACATAACGGGTGTCCCGCCAGGCTCCATCTTCCCCTGTGTCATTGGCCTTGCGCGTCTGCGAGATCACAAGGTTGTTGCGGAGGATCGGGTAGCAGTCCTCCCAGTATTTACCGCCGACCTGGTACAGCGCCTGTCCAACGTAATAGAGCGTGTAGGCATCGAGCGTAACGGTCCCCTCACCTTGTTTCGGCTCGCGCAACTTCTTGACAGTCTCCTGGATCGTTTCCATGTTCTTGGCGATCCGCCAATCGTCGTACTGCCCGAATTCCTGCATACAGACCACCCCAGCCGCAGCCATCGCGGTGGTGCCGTTGTGCCCGTCGTAGGTGAACTGGCCAGGCCCTTCCTTCAGCCGGGGGTCGTCGAGCGCCCGGGCCCCGTTACCCGCCCGGTACTTTTCACGCACGCTCTGAATCGCCATCTGAATCACGTCGCCGCGGACTTCCAGCCCGCTATCGACGGCACTGCGCAAGGCCTTCGCCTGCATGACGACCAGGCTCAAGTCGTGGCCGTAACTCTGACGGTGAGCCCGGTAATCCCAGCCCCCGTCGCGGGCCTGAGTGTTCGCGATCAGCCGCAGCGCCTGTTCCAGCACCTTCGAAATGCGCTGATCGTGGGTCATCCCGTGCGCCTGCCCCAGCACAAACGTCGCCAAGCCGTGATTGTACATGTCGCGCTGCGGGTCAGCGATATTCAGCAAGCCAGACGGCTTTGAGTTCTTCATCACATAGTCGAGCGCACGCTGCACGGTGTCGCCGTACTTGCCGCGACCGGGCAGATGACCATCAGCCAGAAATGCCAAGGCGCCCAGACTCACCAAGCCGAGATCATTAGATTCCCAATTGCCCTGCGGACCCTGATTGCGGGCCAGCCATTCCAGTCCGCGCTTCAAGGCAAGTTCGCTCGAGGAAGTGATTTCCCACTCGGGCGGCGCTTTGTCCTGCGCCTGTACGGTCAATGGCCGCCCCCCGCACGCCAGCAGGGTTAACAGCTTCAGAAAATGGCGACGATCGACTGACATTGTCCCGACTCCGCAAAAGTCCGACCAGAACGCGGAAGACTCAGATCATAACAATTCGCCAGCCGGTTGAGCACCCGATCGACATGCAACCCGGCGCAGGGCGAGGTCGCAAGCCGCATCTTGTTGAGATTCAACGCACCGCGTTTGCCCGCAGGCGTTCAGCCAGTCGAACCAGCAACCGGCGGTGTTCGGCAGGTTCTTGAGCGGCGACGTTGCACAGGTCCCAGATGTCTTCCGGTTTGACGAACATCAAGCCGGGCAGGTCCGGGCGTTCGGCGAAGTCATTGCCATCTGCCTCTTCGCTCGACAGCCCGCGCAAGAGACGATCGGACGTACGAAGTCCGATTTCGCCCAGCGGGCTGAAGTGCCACGCCACACGTTCCGGATCGGAGTTGGCATCGAGGCACCTCAGCAGGCTCGCGCCATCCGAGTTAGAACCACCAGTCGCCTGGAACCAGTCGAGCAGCGTTGCAGCCAGGTCTGGCGTTTGAACGAGGTCATGATGCCGAGTGCCCAGCGTCGCGGAGTCGCCACGTAACACCAGCAGCGGCGTCCGCAGCCCGGCATGCACGAGTTCCGACGTATGATCCTCGATGAGATCCGGTGGCAGAAAGTCAGCTCGCTCATTCAGGCTTTGGCCGCATGCCGCTGAAAGCATCAACAACGTTTCGCTGCTCTTCGGCCAGCACGCGTCCAGCAGCCTGCCGAGCCAATGATCGATCAACGTCACGTAGCTGCCAAACAGCAGGCGAGACATCCGATGCAGCAGGTCCAGCACTTCGGGGTCATCGGTGATCGCTGCCGGTTCCGCCTCTTCGTCTTCTTCAACATCCGGCGCGAACAAGTCCGCAGACAGCACGATGTCTCTCAGTTCCTCATCGGACCCGAGTTGTTCCAGCATGTCGCGAGCGGCCTGACGGATCTGGCGGGCTCGTCGAGCCGCCGGAGTTTGCTCGTCGGGTTCTTCGGAATCCTCATCTTCTTCCAGCGGGATGAGTTCTTCGAGATACAGCTCCGCGAAAAACTGCGGTGGCATCCACGGCGTCGGGATGCCACGCGAATGAACCCACACCAACGCGTTCTCATCAGCCTTTAGCTTTTGCCAGACTTCGCAGGCTCGTTGCACGGCGCGCGCAAACGGGACGTCTTCAGACGCCGCGTCGAGACCATCTGCTCCCGAAACCGCCTCAGCGTGGTCAAACAGCTCAGCGGGCAGACCTTCGAGCGACTCGGCGATCAGGTGACACTTCACTCCCGCAGCTCGCAGTTGAGTGAGCGCGGCCGGGTTACTCGTCATTCCGGAACTGAAAAACTCAAAGCGGCCCGTCCACCACGGATGATTCGGGCCGGCGGGACTCGGGATTTCGGCGAAGTGCTGTTCAAACACTGCAGCTCGCGCGGCCAGCCGATCCAGAGCGGGAGTTTCGATCCACTCATTGCCGTAACAACTCAGGAACTCAGCGGGCAACCTGTCGAACGTAATGACGATGGCTTTCATCCGCTGTGGGTACCTCGAAGTTGCAGTGCTGGTGGTGGACAGGGTGCGGTCTGACGCGTGGCGCCGGAGCCATCGCATTAGACTTGGTGGAAACCTACAAATCGACACCCCGGTCGCTGAGACAGGTTCAAATCAGCGAACTTCCGCTGAGACAGCTTGAAACGCGGCCAGGTTCCCGCCGAAGATCCTGGATCTGCAGTCAGACACCGCAAGTTCCCGCCCGTTCGCGTTGCCCGTCAGTCCCGCCTTACTACGCCTCAAGCCACCTGCCTGGAGTCGCCATGCTCTCTGCCTCGGAAGCTGCCGATTGGACCCGTCGCCGCTGGTTGCAAGCGGGTGCGTTTGCCGCATTGGGAGCGTCCACGCCGCACTGGCTGTCGCGGTTGGCTCAGGCCGGAGAGAAAACGGCGCGAGCCAAGAACGTACTGGTTATTCTGGAACAGGGCGGCGTTTCACACATCGATTCCTGGGATCCAAAACCGGATGTCGTCAGCGAGCACCGCAGCCCCTATCAACCGGTCGCGACGACCGTGCCGGGGCTGTTCTTCACGAGCGTTCTGCCGAAAACGGCCGCGATTGCTCACAAGCTGTCCGTCGTGCGCTCGTTCCATCACACCAAAGCCGGGGCCGACGCGCACCCCAACGGCACGCAGTACATCCTGTCGGGAGCTCACCCCAGCAGCCCGCAGACCATGCCGGACATCGGCTGCATTGTCTCCAAGACCTGCGGCACCGCGTGCCCCGATCTGCCGTCCTACGTGATGGTGCCCGGCAATCACGAGCAAGCTGCCGAGACTCGCACCGGATTCCTGCCTGAAGGTTTCAAGGTCTTCAAGACCGGCGGCGGCGATGTGTCTCATCCCGGCTGGAAGGTCAACGACCTGCTGCCGCGTCCAGAGAACCAGTCAAACCGCTTCGCCGGACGGCAGTCCTTGCTGACCAATCTGGATCAGAGCTTCGGTCGCGCGGGTAATCCGGCTCCGACCACCGAAGGCATGAATCGCTTCTACGATCAGGCGTTCTCGATGCTGACCAGTTCGGCTGTGACGCGCGCCTTCGACGTGCAGTCAGAACCCGCTGGCGTGCGAGAACGCTACGGAGCCGGACATCGCGGCGCCTGCTATCTGGTTGGTCGCAAGTTGATCGAAGCGGGAGTGCGTTTCGTCACAGTCGACGTCCGCTGGCCGCACATGCCCGGCAAACCCGGCGGCGGTAATCTGAACTGGGATCATCACGATTTCATTTACGCGTCCGAGACCTGTGAACTCCCCGGAGCCAGTGGCGCCGGAGCCGGCCGCTACGGGTTCGCTCACTGGGTGATGATGGGCAGCCTTGATCAGGCTTATGCGGCCTTGATTGATGATCTCGATGAACGCGGACTACTGGCTGAAACCCTGGTGTGCTGGGTGACCGAGTTCGGTCGCACGCCGCGCATCAACAAACATCAGGGCCGTGACCATTGGCCGCATGCTTATACAATGGTCTTCGCAGGAGCCGGTGTCCGCGGCGGTCAGGTGATCGGCGCCACCGATGCTGACGGCGGGTATGTGGCAACTCAGGGTTATACACCTGAAGATTACGCCGCGACGGTCTATGAGAAATTAGGTATCAACCGCGACGTACCGCTTTATACCCCCACCAAACGCCCCGTCTACTTCGGCCACATGGGCGAACCCATCGCCGGGCTGCTGTAGTTCGATCTATTTCAATGGAGCGCCTGTGGCATGGACGCCTCGTCCGTGCTGCACCCATTGGCGATGGGTGAGGCGTCCATGCTACGGATCGTCGATGCTGTGCCAGCCTTCGGCGACAGCAACACGACCGGCTAATGGCTGCGTCCGCTTCGCGGTCAGGAGCCGTGTGCGAATCCCACAATACAGATCGCAACAAATAGCTGCGATCGACTCACAAG
Organism: Planctomycetaceae bacterium; assembly: GCA_021732995.1. Taxonomy (GTDB): domain Bacteria; phylum Planctomycetota; class Planctomycetia; order Planctomycetales; family Planctomycetaceae; genus AM-0621. The sequence continues at coordinate 181,685 of JAKFWA010000025.1, forward strand.
CGAACTTCATTGCTCCCCTCGCCCCGGTCTCGCCGGGGAGAGGGGTTGGGG